>JAXDOD010000105.1:0-14796 GCA_034669045.1 Alphaproteobacteria bacterium | reverse complement strand
TCATCCGAATAGGGGCTTCGTCCCATGGCGTCCTCCGAATCAGAAGCGCCATGGACTCACAATCGAAACCAGATGAGAATCCCCAACCCGATCACAATCGATTCATCGCCAGCGGGGAATGCTCTAGAGGCATCAGCGGCGGCACTTCGGTGCTGCCTCACTGTGCGGCGGTAGCCCAATTGGTAGAGGCACCCGTCTTGAAAACGGGATGTTGGGGTTCGAGTCCGCGCGCCCGTTT
This sequence comes from Alphaproteobacteria bacterium, assembly GCA_034669045.1. Classification (GTDB taxonomy): domain Bacteria; phylum Pseudomonadota; class Alphaproteobacteria; order Rhizobiales; family Xanthobacteraceae; genus VAZQ01. The sequence continues at coordinate 14,558 of JAXDOD010000105.1, read as the reverse complement.
CATTTCCGATGCTCTGCCACGATGGCCGCACTCACGGCATCCACAGGCGACGTAATCGGTGGCACATGCAGCACGGCAAGAACCTCGCTATCGCTTCCCTCTATTGGGGATGACCAGGTATAGGCTCTACGGGCTGCAGGATGGCCGGCGAGATCAAAGACGTAAACGACGCCATCCCAAACCACCGCGCCAGCGCGAGTCTCCTTAACCGGCACGGATTGGGTAAGCGTAGCGATACCGCCATGCTGTGCTTCAACCGCCTGTTTGAGTTCTTATGGGGCCACATCAATCATTGGAAGCGCCACGCTGCGGCCGCCAATTCAGCCATGTAGCCTTGTCGCTTCTCAATCGCGTCCCCATTTGGGATACTGCGTTGGTTCTACTGTATTGGTAGTCCGGAGACGTGACCTCTTGAATACCTCTGGTTTCTCGTCCCAACCCTTATTCCCCAATGCTCGATTGACCTCTGGCAACAAACACATGTTGCCCAATCGGTTCAGCATTTCTGGTAGCTTTGGGTCCGCCGCAGCTTCATCTTTCCAATATGCTTGCGGCGACTTGGAATATGTGTTCGAGCGTAACGCTGCCTGGGATTAGGGCGTGGACTCATAAAACTCGGCGTCCGCTCTTCCCAAAAGCGGACATTCCATGCCGGCGACCTGCACGTCCGCTTAGGGCCACATCCAGACTCATGCACCGCATAATATCGTCGGCAGGACGTAAGCCGGCTTCGACTTCCGCCCCCGGGCAGCTCTCGCGAAAGTGTTTATTGACCGCGGGCCGTAAAAACAGGGATCATCCACCAGTTCCCAGTGTTTGTTCTTGATTTCCCTCTGGCGCAGGCCCCGGGGGAGGCATTTCAACCGGGGCAGGGCATGACAAATCGGTTTACGACGGCACAATCCACCGAAGCAGTCCGGCGATGGCGGCCTCCCGCGATTGTGATGCTCGCGGCCGCTGCCGCACTGACGGCGCTGACTGCAGCACCGCCCGCCGACGCCGCGCCCCGTCAGGCGCGTTCCGAGCGCACCACCGAGGCGGCGGCCCCGCGCGCCGCAGGCGAGCCGATCATGGCGGTCGTGTCGATCAAGAGCCAGAAGGTGACCTTCTACGACGCCGACGGCTGGATCCTGCGCGCGCCGGTGTCGACCGGCACGACGGGACGCGAAACGCCAGCCGGGGTCTTCAGCGTCGTCGAGAAGGACAAGGACCACCGCTCGAGCCTCTATGACGATGCCTGGATGCCGCACATGCTGCGCATCACCTGGAATGGCATCGCATTGCACGGCGGGCCGCTGCCCGGATATGCGGCCTCGCACGGTTGCATACGCATGCCCTTTGGCTTTGCGGAGAAGCTGTTCAACAAGGTCAACCTCGGCACGCGCGTCATCATCTCGCCGGAGGATGCGGAGCCGGTCGACTTTTCACATCCGGCGCTGTTCATGCCGAAGGCGGACGCCATTGCGGCCGCGCCGGCACGCGCCCAAACGCTCGCTCGCGAAGCGGACGAGGCCACCACGCAGGCTCTCCAGGCGAAGAACGCTGCCGCAGCCGCGACGAAGGAGGCTGCGCCACTCACGGCAGCGCTGAAAAGGCTGGAAGGGCTCAAGACCCGCGCCGATGCCGAGCTCGTGGCCGCCGAGAAGGCGCTCGCCGCGGCCAAGACGGATCAGGCCAGCGCGCGCGCCGAGGAGCGCAAGCAGAAGGCCGCCGCCAAGGTCGCGGAGCTGCAGACGCAGCTCGACGCCGCCAGAGCCAACGCAATGTCGAAACTCGATGCGGCAGCAGCGGCGCAGGCCGCCGCCAAGGCGACTGAGACCAAACGGGCCGACATCGCCAAGGCGACAAGCGAGGCGAAGCTCGCGCTTGAGCCGGTCTCGGTCTACATCAGTCGCGCGACGCAGAAGCTTTATGTGCGGCGTAACACACATAAGCCGGCACCTGACGGGGGCGGCGTGGTGTTCGATTCGACCATCGAGGTTCCGGTCACGATCCGCAATCCCGAGAAGCGGATCGGCACGCATGTGTTTACGGCGATGGCGCGCACCGGCGGGGGCCTGCGCTGGAGTGCGGTCACGATCGATAACGGTGACGACGCCAAGGCCGCGCTCGACCGCATCACCATCCCGCAGGAGGTGCTCGATCGCATCGCGCCAACCGCATTGCCGCGCTCCTCGCTCATCATTTCGGACGAGCCGTTGCACAAGGAGACCAACTACCGCACCGAGTTCGTCGTTGCGCTGAACAACCAGCCGCAGGGCGGCCTCATCACGCGGCGGGCCACCGTCGTCCGCGAAGCGCAACGTAACGACAACGGTGGGTTCGGCTTCAATAGCTGGGGCAACTGGAATTCCCCATCTGACAATACGCGCCGGCGCGGCGGCCAATATTACGATCAGCGGCAGGACGGCCGGTACTATTATCAGCGGCAACAGGGCTCGTGGTGAAGACGCGGCGCGTCGCGAGTACTCGCAGGACGACCGATATGACCAACAACTCAGAGGACAGGCCGCCTCCACCGCTTGGCGTGTATTGGATCGATGAGGAAGACTACGCGTCGCTTCTGACAATTTTCGAGGACGGCAACACGTTGCCGCACACATGGCGCGAGTGGCTCAAGATGGCTGAAGAAATGGAGCGTGGTCTGAAAGCTTATGGACATCCGGTCATGCGCGTGAGGATCGATCCACGCATATTTTCAATCTGGTGCGCCGCCCATGACACGAGCACAGGCAGAGAAGGCCGTAAGAGGTTCGTCGCTGACGCCGTGACCGAGAGATACGGCGAGCAAGCCTGACGATCCCTATGAGGCGTGGCGCATCCGCCCTGCACCGACAGGTCCACTCATACTCCAAAAGCGGCGGTAAAGCAGACGTTGCCGCTTGTCGCAGATGGGCCAGACTCGGACTCATGCACTGCAGCAAACATTTGCGCGGTTGCACGGTTAACTCGTCGGCGCGGGCGAGCAGCATCGGCGGCACGTCGAGGTGACAGGCCCATTCGATGAAGCGCTCGCCTACCGGACTCAATGGTCGATGTTTTCGGCGTCACGATCGTGACTGGCATGGTCGGACCGGCAAACGTGATGCCGAGCAAGGGCTCCCAATCCTTTCTTGACCGGATGACCTGGAAGCGGGCGTGCAAATTCGCCGTCGAGAATGGGTCTCGAACAGACCCGAAAAACCCGTGATCAGTAATTGTCGACGATTGGGCCATTGAACCGGTAGTTCAACCCGACCCGCGCGATACCTCCATCGATCCGTGTCGTCGTGTTCCCGAGCGTTGGGAAGCAGCCGGCCGTGGCCGAGCAAGCAGTCAAGTTGAGCGGGTGCTTAACGCGGCCAAGATTGTAATACAGATATTCACCCTTGAGCGACCAGTTGTCGCCAATGGCCCACTCCGCGCCCGCCCCCACGGCGTAGCCGCTCCTCGTTGTCGAGGTCGTGCCGTCCCATGAGACTACATTGCCAAAAGCAGGTTGAGTTATCAAAACACGACCGGTGCTCGTGACTTGGCCGTGTGCGAGACCGCCCGTCACAAAGACCAAAAACCGATCGGTAGCGGCAAAGCCCGCGCGCGCACGAAACGTTGCGATCCAGCGCTGCGATACCTGTTCGGTCGCGGTGCCGGTTGCTGTATTGATTTGAGTGAAGGTTCCCAGTCCATTGAGGATAAACGTTGCCGGCGAAACGCTCGTGCCAGCGCTGCCTGACAAGTTCATGCCGTCCCAGTCGGCCTCAATGCCGAAAACGAACCGATCCTTCTGCCAGTTGCACCCAGCTTGAACGCCACCGAGCCCGCCGCGACCTTTTGGATCGCGCGGCACTGGGATCGCGTTAGCCGGTTGATTGGTAAAGGTCGTCCACCCAAGAGCGGGTCATTGGCGGCATTCGGATCGTCGGTGTATCGGCTGTCGGCTCGGTTCCACGCGTAGCCAGCATTCACGCCCAGATAGCACCCTGTCCAACTATAGAGTGCCGGAGGTGGCGCCTTGTAGACCGGCGCCTTGACTGGCATGTCCGCCGCCGTTGCAGGCCCCGCGATCATCGCCGCAAGCGCCATGCTTCCAAGCAAAAGCTTATTCATGACGAGGCCCGTTGTTTGGATTTTTCCTGAATTTCTTAACACCTAATCCTATCGGACACTGTTGCCGCACGGCCACTGAGCAGAATTATCTCGCCGATAGCTCGGCTGAAGCGGCGAGGGCGATCGATAATGAGGGAGGGCAATTGCTTGTATGCATTCAGATATACGGAAGTCCTTAGCCGTTTTCGGCACGCCGATTATAGTCCCTGCATGTCCGAAATGGGTCAAAAGCTGACGTGACTGTCCTTGTTTTAGATGTCCGCTTTACCCCCGCAAGCGGACATTGCTGCGCGTTTATGAGTACACGCCCTAGTTCGTCGGCATATGTTTGCCCTTCGCGCAATAGAGACTGGCGCTCAAGGACAGTGAGAATATAGCGCGCCTTCTTTCCGTCAGTCTCAGTTTTCGTCCGGAATCGCTGCTTAAACTCTTCGTCTGAGATGTACAGCTCCGCCAGTACAGTTCGGACTTCCGATGCCTTAGTGATTTTACCATCCCATATTTCTCGCGCAGCGCGGCCTCCTAGGCTCTCAATTCGTCCGGGTCGACCGCGGCCTACTAGCTGAAAGCGAACAGCTAGAACCTCCAATAAATGAAGAAGCCTACCGACGCGGTGAAGTATGTAGAGGACTACATCGGACGCCATGACCACTCGGGTTACGATGGCATGCAAGATTCGTGGTGGTGCCGGAACGATGGGGATAAAGTCGTGAAAACGCTAATCATCCGGGCAAATTAGGACACTGCCTAAACTTGCCGTAATTGCCCGGCAGTGCCCTATGTAGAGTACTGTGGTTATGGATTCCGGGCTCCGCGCTGCGCGCAGCCCCGGAATGACGGGGAAAGAGCCGTGCAAGCACGCACTCGATCGGGGACGTCGCGGTGAACGACGCCTCGCCGCTGCATCCTGCCGACTTCGCCGCCGCGCGCGCGGTCGCGCCTGCTCACGACGAGCTGGCGCCGTCGCTTGCGCTCTATCTGTCGGTCGGGCTCGTCGCCGGCACCGTGATCGCGCTGCAGATCGGCATCATGCGCATCTTCTCGGTCGGGAGCTGGGCGCATTTCGGTTCGCTCGTGGTCTCGCTCGCGATGCTGGGCTTCGGCCTCACCAGCGCGGTCATGTGCATCGCCAAGGACTTCTTCGAGCGGCGCTGGCGCGGCGTGGCCGCAACCTCGCTGATGCTGTTCGGCCCGCTGACGGTGGCGGCGAATCTCCTGGCGCAACAAATCCCGTTCAACGCGATCTTCCTCGTCTCCGACCCGATGCAGAAGTGGCGGCTTGCCGCCAACTTCCTGCTCTACATGCTGCCGTTCCTGGCCGGCGCGTTCTTCCTCGGCACCGTCTTCCTCAAGGCGCACAGGGTGTTCGGGCGGGTCTACTTCGCCGACCTGACCGGCGCCGGGCTGTGCGGGCTGCTGTTCCTGCTGGCGATGTATCTGATCGTGCCGGAAAACCTCATCGTCGTGCCGCTCCTGCTCTGGCTTGCCGGCGGCGTGTTCTGGTTCATCGCGGTGCCGAGCCGGACGGCGATCATGGCGATCGCGACGCTGGCGCTCGTCACCGTCGCCGCGCATTTTACGCTTCCGGCGGTCCTGGACATCGGCAAGCTTGCGGTCTCCGACTACAAGGGCGTCGCCTATGCGCGCAAATTCCCCGATGCCAAGCGCGTCTACGAGAGCGCCTCGCCGTTCGGCTATCTCGAAGTCTATTCGAGCTCGTATCTGCACTTCGCGCCCGGACTGTCCGACAACGCCGCGTTCAACCTGCCGACGATGCCGGCCAACGCCTATCTCGGCATGTATATCGACGGCGACGGTCCGATCGGAATCATCCGCGACCTGCCGCCGGCCGAGACCGCGTATTACCGTTTCCTGCCGATGGTCTATCCCTATCTGGTCAAGGACAAGCCCGACACCTTCGTGGTGCAGTTCGGCGGCGGCATCTCGACGTCGGTGGCGCTGAAGAACTCCAGCAGCGTCACGGTCGCCGAGGGAAACCCGGCGGTGCTCCGCGCGTTCCGCAGCGACCAGGGGCTGCGCGATTTCACCGGCGATATCCTCAATCATCCGAAAATCCGCGTGATCGACTACGACGGCCGGCTCTATCTCGCCTATACCGACAATCGCTACGACATCATCGATCTCAGCCTGGCCGATTCCGCCGGCCTGTCGAACCCGGGCGGCTTCGCGATCGTGGAGAAATTCTCCTACACGCGCCAAGCCATGCTCAACTACATGCGCGCGCTCAAGGATGGCGGCATCCTCTCGGTGACGCTGTGGAACAAGGAGGAGCCGCCGAAGTCGGTGCTCAAGCTCTACGCTACCATGGCGGCGGCGGCGCGCGAGCTCGATCCGGTGCGCATCGCGGAGAGCTTCTTCGTCGCGTCGAGCTACCTCTCGACCGCGACCGTGCTCTACAAGCGCGGAGGCTTCACGCCGGATGAGATCGAAAAGCTGCGCGCGCATACGCGCGCGATGTCGTTCGACGAAATCTACTCCAAGGGTTTCGCCTACGACGACACGCAGACCGCGACGGTGCTCGACAACTACAGGAACCAGATCTTCTTCGACGAGGATCCCAAGGAGCCGCAGACGCCCGACGGCAGCGATCCCGCGGCCGGCGCGGCCGAGCCCGCGCCCGAGCCGGAGAAGCCGACCAACGCAGTGCCGGCGACCACGATGGGGCAACTGGCCTGGCACCGGCTGATCAACGGCGGCTGGGACGAGATCGCCAAGGCTTATGTCTTCGACACCCGGCTCCTGACCAACACGCGGCCCTATTTCGCCGCCTATGTGAAGCCCGGCGACCTCACCCGCGTCACCGACCGGCTGGAGCTCTTGCAGGACGAATGGGGCTACCTGCTGATCTGGGCCACGCTCGCGATCGCCTGCGCGACGTCGCTGTCGCTGGTGATCCTGCCGGTGATCTTCGGCTGGCGCACGATCTTCAGCCACAACCCGGGCAAGTTCCGCACCATCGTCTATTTCGCGTGTCTCGGCGCGGGCTACATCATGGTCGAGGTGGGACTCATTTCCGATTTCATCCTGGCGCTCTCCAATGCGACCGTGTCGGCTTCGATCCTGATCACCGGCATGCTGGTGTTCTCGGGCCTCGGCGCCTTCTTCTCGGAGCGCTATATCGAACGTTCGCACCGCGTCATGCCGAAGATCTTCATCGCCATCGCGGTGCTCCTGATCGGCTACGGCCTGTTCCTCGACCGGGTGCTCGACTGGATCGGGACCTTCCCGTATCTCGTGCGCCTGCTGTTCTGCTTCGCACTCATCTTCCCGCCGGCGTTCCTGATGGGTTTCCCGATGCCGACCGCCATGATCACGCTCGGCCGGCTCGGCAAGCACCACATGTTCCTGTGGGCCTGGGGCATCAACGGATGCTTCTCGGTCATCGGCGCGGCGGCGGTGCCGATCGTCGCCACGTCGTTCGGGCTCGGCGCGGTGCTGGTGGCTGCCGGCCTCGCCTATCTGCTGGCGATCCCGGCGTTCTTCGCGGTGCTGCTGCCGTTGCGGACGCGCTACGCGGCGGCCTGACCGGGACGGCGCCGCATGCACACGATCCGTCATCGCAGATGTCCATCGAAGCTTCTGATGCTCCTTGCCATTGGATTATCGTTCGCAACTCCCGCATTGGCGCAATCCGCGATGCCGGCCGCAAAAACCCAGTTCGTGCCGTTCGACATCTCGCCGTTCCCCTATCGCGGCGAGATCCCGGACAAGAACCTGCCGTTCATGGACGTGGTCAACGGCGAGCGCCGCGGCCACACCTCGCCGCGCGGGGGCATCTACTGGGAGGATATGACCTACAGCGACCGGCGCGTGCTGCTGTCGATCCCGCGTGGCTTCGACGCGCGTCGTCCCGCCGTGATCGTGGTGTTCTTCCACGGCAACGGCGCGACCCTGGCGCGCGACGTGCAGAACCGCCAGCAGGTGCCGCGCCAGGTGGCCGAGTCGGGGCTCAACGCGGTGCTGGTCGCCCCGCAGTTCGCCGTCGATGCGCTCGATTCCTCGAGCGGCCGGTTCTGGGAGCCGGGCGTGTTCGCGAAATTCCTGGACGAGACGGTCGGGCGCCTGACGCGCCTGCACGGCGATGCCCGCGCGCAGGCGGCGTTCCAGGCGGCGCCGGTCGTTCTCGTGGCCTATAGCGGCGGCTATAACCCGGCGGCCTTCGCGCTCGCAGTCGGCAAGGCGACCGAACGCGTGCGGGGCGTCGTGCTGCTCGACGGGCTGTTCGCGGAAATCGACAAGTTCGCCGACTGGATTTCCCGGCACCGCGACGCATTCCTGGTGAGCGCCTATACGCGCGCCGCGAAGGCCGAGCATGCCGAGCTGCAGCGCATGCTCACGGCGCGCGGCGTGAGCTTCCAGGCCGCGCTGCCGCGGCAGCTCGCGCCCGGCACCGTCGCGCTCGTGCCGACCGGCGAGGAGGTCAAGCACCTCGATTTCGTCACGGAGGCCTGGGTGCGCGACCCGCTCAAGGTCGTGCTGGCGCGCATCCCGGGATTTTCGCGAACCGGCTCGCCTCCGAAACGATGAACCACCGTTCCTTGCGCCGGTGCCCCGGACAGGCTAATCGACCCGAAACCGGGAGGAACGCGCCTTGCCTTGGATGACCGTCAACGGAGTGAGCATTCACTATCAGATCGCCGGCCAGGGCGGCCCCGTCGTCGTGCTGCTGCATGAGATGGGCGGCACCCTGGATAGCTGGGACGCGGTGGCGCCCGGCCTCGCCGAGACATTCCAGGTCGTGCGCTATGACCAGCGCGGCGCCGGCCTGTCGGAGAAGGTGCGCAAGCCGTTCTCCAACGACGACGCGGTCGACGACCTCGAAGGCGTGCTCAAGACGCTTGGCCTCAAGCCGCCCTACAGCTTCGTGTGCGTGGCGGCGGCGAGCACGCAGGTCCTGCGCTTCCTGGAACGCCATCCCGAGCAGGTGAAATCGATCGTGCTGTGCAACCCGGCGCCCGGCGTCGACCCCAGCCGCGCCGGCGCCTTGAACGAGCGCGCCGACCTCGCCGAGAAGGAAGGCATGGCCGGCGTGATGGGCATCACGCTCGACAAGTCCTATCCGCCGACGCTCGGCGAGCCCGCCGCCTACGAGGCCTATCGCGGCCGCTACCTCGCCAACGATCCGGTCGGCTTCGGGCTCGCGCACCGGATGCTGGCGCGCACCAACATGCTGCACATGCTGCCCAAGGTCACGGTCCCGACCCTGGTCGTGGCCGGCAGGCACGACACCGTGCGCCCGCCCGCCGGCACCGAGGAGCTCGCGAAGAAGATTCCGGGCGCGCGGTTCGAACTGATCGAGGAGGCCGGGCACTTCCTGCCGACCACCGGGCCGAAGACCCTGCTCAAGCTGCTCAATGAATTCTTGCCGAGGTGACGGTCCGTAGGGTGGGGCAAAGGTGCCGGGCACGGCCGCGCCTCAATCTCATCCTCTCGTTGCACCTTTGCCCATGCGTGTACGAAACCTTAACGCGTGGGCACGGCGCGATAGCCCGCGAAGACGGGCGTGAACGCCCTGATGGCCGCGCCTTTGCCCACCCTACAAGAGGACCAATCATGCAGATCAACGCCAACGGCATCAGCTTCAACACTCAGGTCGACGGCCCGGACAACGCGCCCTGGCTGATCTTCTCCAATTCGCTATTGACCAATCTGGCGATGTGGGACGACCAGGTCGCCGACCTCAAGTCGTCCTATCGCATCCTGCGCTACGACCAGCGCGGCCACGGCGGCACGCAGGTGCCCGATGGCAAATACAGCTTCGACCTCCTCACCGCCGACGTGGTCGCGCTCATGGATGCGCTGTCGATCAGGCGCGCACATTTCGCCGGCATCTCTATGGGCGGCATGACGGCGCTGTTGCTGGCGCAGCGCCATCCCGAGCGCTTCGACCGCATCATCGCCGCCGACTGCGGACCGGCCTCGACGCCGGCCGGAGCGCAGCAGTGGAAGGAACGCATCGAGCTCGCCGCCGACAAGGGCATGGACGCGCTCGCCGACGTCACCATTCCGCGCTGGTTCCCGCCGGACTTCGTCGCCACCAAGGCACCGGTGCTCGACAAGGTGCGCGGCATGATCAGGGCGACGCCGCTCAAGGGTTTCGCCGGCTGCGCCGCGGCGCTGTCGGACTACGACCTCAAGCCCGGCCTGCCCGGCATCCAGCGGCCGGTGCTGTGCATCGTCGGCACCAAGGACGCCACGGTCGCCGGCATCGAGCAGATCCATGCCAGCGTGCCCGGCTCCGGCCTGGTCAGGCTCGAAGGCGCCGGCCATCTCTCCAACCTGGAGCAGCCGGCGGCCTTCACGCGCGCGGTCGGCGATTTCCTCGAGGCCAGCTGATTGACATGGCTGTCATTCCGGGGCGCGGACAAACTCCGCTTCGCGGCGCCCCGGAATGACGATCCTTTCTGCGCCGCCCGGCCGCCGTTGCAAACGCTTGGGTGGCGATATACCTGCTTGATCAGGGCAAGCCGCCGGTGCACCCTGGAAGACTGACGAGGAGGACTCTCATGGCCGTTGCGACGAAGGAAAAGGAACAAAAGGAACACGCCCGTCCCGCGCTGTCGAGCAAGGCGCGCGCGCTGATGGAAGAGCTCAACACCGACGCCAGCAAGTCCCATGTCTGGGTGCGTACCCAGATGAACGCCCCGGCCCAGCGCCCCTGGTTCACCGACACCGGCGGCAAGAGCGGCGCCGGCGAGATGGCGACCGGCCGCGTCGCCGCCAACCAGATGAAGAGCGCCGCCCACCGCTGGCGCTGGAAGGAATACAGCCAGTTCCTCGACCGCATCGCCGGCATTGCCGCCAAGGCCGACGTGTCGCCGATCGAGTTCGCCGACCGCCAGAGCATCCTCTTGACCAATCCGGGCCTCAATGGCCGGCTGCAGGTGACCAACACGATCCGCTGCGCGATCTCGATCTACAACCCAGGCGACATCGCTCCCGCCCACGTGCACTCGCCGAACGCCAGCCGCACCATCCTGTCCGACAAGGGCGGCTACACCAATGTCGAGGGCGAGCGCTGCGACGCCGCGCGCGGCGACCTGATCCTCACGCCGAACGGCACCTGGCACGACCACGGCAACGAGGCGACGCAGCCGGTCATCTGGATCGACATGCTGGACTGGCCGCTGATGGAGTTCCTCGACTGCGCCTGGGTCGACCAGGACTTCGAGCCCGGCTCCGGCAGCAACGCCAAGAGCCAGGACACCGTCCACAAGGACGGCTATTCGAACAAGCTCTACGGCTCGGGCGGCATGCTGCCGACGTTCCTCTCGCACCAGATCGGCTTCGGACGCGATCCGGCGCCGCTCATCCACTACCGCGGCGAGCAGGTCCGCCACACGCTCGAGGCGCTGCGCAAGCAGAAGGGCGATGCCCATGAGGGCATCCAGTTCCGGTTCGTCAACCCGGTGACCGGCAAGCCGGTGTTCGCGACGCTCGACTACAAGGCGCAGCTCCTGCGCCCGGGCGAGGAGACGCTGCCCAAGCGCGAGACCTGCGGCACCTTCATCGTGGTGATCGACGGCAAGGGCAAGTCGGAGATCGGCGGCCAGACCTTCGACTGGGAAGCCAACGACATCATGGTGGTGCCGAACTTCATCTGGCGCAAACACATCAATACCGGCAAGAACGACGCGGTGCTCTACACGGTGTCGGACGAGGCGCTGCTGCGCAACATCGGCCAGTACCGCGCCCAGGGCAAAGGCAAGGACGGCAAGGTGATCCAGCTCGTGCAGTGACGCGCGGCTCGCTCAAGTCCACGCGCAATCGGCGCCGCCTTCGGGCGGCGCTTTTGTTTTGTTCCACGCGCGGGGTCTCAATCCGCCTCATGCTGAGGAGCATCGCCATCGCAAGCGCAACCTGCGTACCCTTGGCTGCGGTGCGATGCGTCTCCAAGCAAGGACTTACGTCTTCCCCTCCACGTCGCGCACCGGGGTTTCCGGCGTCACCCCACCGCGGCGACGGGCAAAGGTGTCGCGGCCGTTGGCCTCCCATTCGCCCTTGACGGCGCGGCGCGCGAAATTTTCCCAGTCGTCGGCCCAGTCGCCGAGCGAATAGCCGTGCCAGGGCGGCTGCGGCGACAGCGCCGGCAGCTTGAGCTCCTCCCAGATGCCGCGGGCGCGTTCCATGAACTCCTTCGCCGGCAGCGCGAGCGGCGGCGCCGACGCCTTCAGCGTTCCGTCGATCAGCAGCGTCGATTCCTCGCCGCGCACGCCGGTCTTGGGGCCGTGCCCGATGGCGCGATGCGGCACCACGTGCACATCGTCGACCGGGTTCGAGCGATAGGCGAGCGACCAGAACACCGCGTCGGCGTTCTCCGGGTCGATGTCCTCGCTGACCGCGATGCAGATCTTGCCGCAATCGGCCAGCAAGGTCGCGGCACCGTGCAACCCGCGCCAGACTTCGCTGCGCGGCACGCCCTGCGCGAACTGCACGAAGATGACCTTGCGCAGGTTGGTGAGCGGCTCGTGCAGCGACACCCGGCGCACGCCCCGGATCGCAAGCTTGTCGCGCAGATGCGCCAGGAACATCGGCTCGTAGGCGACCTTCTTGACCACGCTCGATTCGCTCGGCGTCACCTCGCTGATGATGGAGACGAACACCGCCGACCGCTTGCGGGTGATCGCCGTCACCTGCATGGACATATTGAAGTCCTCGAGCGCGATGTGACCGTGGCTTTCGCCAAACGGGCCTTCGGGCTCGAGCAGCTCGGGATCGATCAGCCCTTCGATCACCAGCTCGGCGTCGGCCGGCACGTCGAGATCGACGGTCACGCACTTGGCGGTCCGGATCGGCGCGCCGGCGAGCCCGCCCGCGACCGCCATCTCGTCCAAGTCGATCGGCAGCTTCATCGGCCCGGTGAACATCACCACCGGGGCGGCGCCGATCACGAAGGCACAGGGCATCCTGGTCTTGAGCTTGTTGTGCTTGCGCCAGTGCTGGTAGCCGCCGGCGCCGCCGATGCGCGCGGCCATGCGCACGCCGAGGCGGTCGGTCGCCTTCAGCGCGCCGCGGTAGGTGCCCATGTTCTGAACGCCGGTGTCCGGATCGCGCGTGACCGCGAGCGTCGCGGTGAGATAGGGCGCGGCGTCGAAGCCCGGGGTCGAGATCGGCACCGGCAAGGCGGCGAGGCCCTTGCCGGGCGCGCGCAGCTCGTCGCCGGTGATGACGATTTCCTGGCATGGCGGCGAGGCGACGCGTACCGGCGGGATCGGATGCGCGATGGCGTTCGACCAGGCGGCCTCGATCTCCTCGGCGGGACGGCCCATTCCCAACGAATAGATGCGCCGTGAGGCAGCGAGCGCGCCGACCACGACCGGCATGTCGTAGCTGCGCCCGCTCGCGTCGGTGACGTTGGTGAACAGGAAGGCCCGGCGCTGGTCCTCGGCAAGCCCGCCGGCGAATTGCCAGCGCACCAGCGGGTGCAGCTCGGTATTCTTGTCGATCGGGCGATCGATACGCACCAGCAGGCCCTGCGCCTCCAGCGTCGCCAGGTGCTTTTGGAAATCGGAGGGCGGGCCGGCGGCGGTCGTCGCACGCGACTTGTCGGTGACGTCAAGCATGTCAGATCCTCGTGACGCAGTTCGTCGACACGGTACGACTTGTTGGCGGCTCGCTCAATTGCCCTAGTCCGTAGGGCGCAATCGCTTGATTGCGCCGCCTCGACGTCGATCTCGGCCAGACGGCGCAATGCGCTTCCGCTTATTGCGCCCTACGTTTACTACGGCGCCGGCATGCGATCCGTGGGCGAAGGCGCGGGCCGAGCATTCCGCCAGTGCCGCACGATGATCGAGCGCGGTGCCCACGCGTGAGGTAAGGGCATGGAGAGAAAGACGCGTGGGCACGGCGCTTCGCGCCTTGCCTACCCTACGGACTTCCCTTCGCCTCCTGGATCGTCTTCCACACGTTGAACGGCGTCGCCGGCATCGTGAGATTGCGCACGCCATAGATGGAGAGCGCGTCGACGATCGCGCTCACCACCGCGGCGGGCGCGGCGGTGGTGCCGCCCTCGCCGCCGGCCTTGATGCCGAGCGGGTTGGTGGGCGAGAGCACTTCGGCAATCTCGGTAACGAAGGACGGCAGGTTGTCCGAACGCGGCATGCCGTAGTCCATCAGCGAGCCGCACAGCGGCTGGCCGGAATCGGGATCGACGTAGCACTGCTCCCACATCGCCTGCCCAACGCCTTGCGCGATGGCGCCGTGGGTCTGCCCATCGACGATCAGCGGATTGATGCAGCGGCCGACGTCGTCGATCGACGCGTAGCGGGTGATGTCCACCTGGCCGGTGTCGGGATCGATCTCGACCTCGCAGATGGCAGTGCCGTTGGGGAAGACCGGCTCGTGCATCTCGTTGTCGGTCACGATGGCGACGCCGTCCTTGAGGTCGGCCGGCAGCGTGCAGCGTGCGGCTTCCTTGGCGAGCTCGAGAAAATCGAAAGTGCGGTTGGTAT
>JAXDOD010000104.1:0-10259 GCA_034669045.1 Alphaproteobacteria bacterium | reverse complement strand
GAATACCATGGCGGGCCAGACGCTCCTCCCATGGGCCAAGCTCTTCGGCGCCGATCGCAAATGCAATGTGCAGCTGTCCATGGCCGTCATGCGGCGGAATCGTGCCGCCCGGCATCCGCACCGTTTCGAGCGTCGCACCGCGAAGGAAAACCAGCAGAACGCTCCGGCCGCCGACATTGTAGCCGCGAAACCGGGAGTCCGACCAAAGCGGCGACAGCTCCAAGATGTCTTCGTAGAAACGCGCGGCGCGTTCGAGATCGTCCACATAGATCGACGTCTCAAGAACGCGGTCGAGCTTGGGCACTGGTCACCACATGTTGAGCACGGAGCGCGCTTCGTCCGACATGCGGCTGGCGTCCCACGGCGGATCCCAGACGATGTTGACCTTGACCGGGCCGACGCCGGCCACGCTCGCCACCGCGTTTTCCACCATGGCCGGCAGCTCCTGCGCCGAGGGGCAGTTGGGCGTGGTCAGCGTCATGTCGACCGTCACCGCGCGGTCGTCGGCAACATCGATCTTGTAGATCAGGCCGAGCTCGTAGATGTCGGCGGGAATTTCCGGATCGAAGACGGTCTTGAGCGCGGTCACGATGTCGTCGGTCATGCGCGCGAGTTCCGTTTCCGGCAGCGTCGAGGCGCTTGCCTCGGGCGCGAGCGGGGTCTCTGTCGGCGTCTTGGCATCGTCGTTCATGCGAAGAACTCATCGTTCACGTGAAAAGCGCTTCGTTCATGTAAAAAACTGTTGCGCCTTGATCAGGGCCTCCGCAAGGCGGTCGACCTCCGATTTGGTGTTGTAGAGCGCAAACGACGCCCGGCAGGTCGCCGAGACGCCGAAGCGCGCCAGCAGCGGCATCACGCAATGGGTGCCGGCGCGCACCGCCACCCCCGCACGGTCGATGATGGTGGCGATGTCGTGCGGATGCGTGCCGCTGATGTCGAACGAGACGATCGGCCCCTTGTCGCGCGCCTGGCCGATGATACGCAGCGAATTGATCTCGCGCAAACGATCGTGGGCGTATGCGACGAGCTCCTGCTCGTGGGCGCGGATGCGCGCCTTGCCGATCGAGGCGATATAATCGATGGCCGCGCCAAGCCCGATCGCCTGCACGATCGGCGGCGTGCCGGCCTCGAACTTGTGCGGCGGCTCGCCATAGGTGATGCGGTCCTCGAACACGTCGCGGATCATCTCGCCGCCGCCGTTGAAAGGCGGCATGGTGGCCAGATGCGCGTGCTTGCCGTAGAGCACGCCGATGCCGGTGGGTCCGTAGAGCTTGTGGCCGGTGGCCACATAGAAGTCGCAGTCCAGGTCCTGCAGGTCGACGTCGAGATGCACCGCGCCTTGCGCCCCGTCGACCAGCACCGGGATGTCGCGGGCATGCGCCCGTTTCACGACTTCTTTCACCGCGACCGCGGTGCCCAGCATGTTCGACATCTGGGTGACGGCAACCATCTTTGTGCGCGCCGTCAACAGGCTCTCGAACTCGTCGATCAGGAAATTGCCCGCATCGTCGACCGGCGCCCATTTGATCACAGCGCCTTGGCGCTCGCGCAGGAAGTGCCACGGCACGATGTTGGAATGGTGCTCCATGATCGAGAGCACGATCTCGTCGCCGGCCTTGACGCGCTCGCGCGCGAACGTATAGGCGACGAGATTGATCGCCTCGGTGGCATTGCGGGTGAAAACGATCTCCTCCAGCCGGGATGCATTGAGGAACGCGCGCACCGTCTCGCGCGCGCCCTCGTAGGCCTCGGTGGCGGCATTGGCGAGATAATGCAGGCCGCGATGCACGTTGGCATATTCGGCCGTATAGGCGTGGTGGAGCCGGTCGAGCACCGCCTGCGGCTTCTGCGCCGATGCGGCGTTGTCGAGATAGACCAGCGGCTTGCCGTAGACCGGCATGGCAAGGATCGGGAAATCCTCGCGGATTCTCGTGACGTCATAGGCTCCATTGCTGACGGCGGGATGCATCGTCACCCCCGCGCCATGAGCCACGCAACGACCTCGTCCATCAGCGCGTCGCGCAACCCGGCATGCTCGATCCCTTCCACCGCCTCGCCGATGAAAGCCTGGATCAACAGCGCCTCCGCTTCCTTCACCGGAATGCCGCGCGCCTTGAGGTAGAACATCAAATCCTGGTTGATCGCGCCCGCGGTCGCGCCATGGCCGCATTGGACGTCGTCGGCAAAAATCTCCAGCTCCGGCTTGTTGTCGGCCTCGGCGGTCTCCGACAGCAGCAACGCGTGCGTCGCCATACGCGCATCGGTGCGTTGCGCACCGGGCCGCACGACGATCTTGCCCTGAAAGATGCTGCGGGCCTCATCGTCGATCACCGCTTTGAATACCTGGCGGCTGGTGCAGGCGGGCACCAGATGGTCATCGACCAGGGTCAGGTCCGCGTGCCGGCGGCCCTTGAGCAGGCTGGCCCCGCGGATGCCCGCGAATGATCCCTCGCCCGCGAAACGCACGAAAAGCTGGTTGCGCACCACCGCGCCGCCGGTGACGAACTGGAATTCATTGAAGCGCGCCCGCGCCCCGATCGCCGCCATCAGCGTCGAGACGTGAAGCGCGCCGGCGCCCTCCCCCGTGATCTTGACGTGATCCACATGCGCCTCATCGGCGACCGCAAGTTCGAGCGCGGTGTTCACCTGGTGCTCGCTCGCGGGCGCGCCGACATGGCTTTCGACCAGCATCGCGCGCGCGCGGTCCTCGATGAGGACGAGGGAGCGCGTGAAGACCGAGGCCGGCCGCTCGCCCGCATTGAAAAAAACCAGATGGATCGGCCGCGCCAGTTCGGCCCCGGCCGCAACCTGGATCACGGCGCCATCGCCCATGAACGCCGTGTTGAGCGCAACCGCGATATCGTCCGTCGGCACGACCTTGCCGAGGCGGCCTGCGACCTGCGGATCGCCGGCGGCAAGCGCCTGCGCCAGCGAGCGGATCGAAAGGCCGGCCTCGAGCGCGGCGAGATCGGACAGTTCCGGCGCGAAGCCGCCATCGACGAAGACGATACGGCGGTCCTCGATCGAGGCCAGCAGCGTGCCCGCCTCGCGCGCGCGCGCCTTGGCCATGGCATCGGGCGGGGCCGCGAGCGGCTTGGCATCGCGCATCAGCGCGCGCAGATCGGTATATTTCCATTCCTCGATTCGCCGGTGCGGCAAGCCCGAAGCCTCGAAGCGCTTGAAGGCGGCCTCGCGCATGGCAGCGACCTCGCCCGTGCCCGGCAAAGCGCGTTTCGCCGCAGCGAAACTCGCCGCCAGGGCGGTCTCGGCCGCCGTCTTCAGCGGGCGGACCTCGGCGTTCACGGCGAAATCCTCGCTCTCGCCATTCCGGGACGCGAGCGAAGCTCGCGCGCGCGGCTCGCCGCTGCGCGGCGCCCCGGAATGACGAGAGTGACTGGATTCATCACGCCATCTCTTCTTGATACTGCGCGTAGCCCTTGGCCTCGAGCTCGAGCGCCAATTCCTTGCCGCCGGTGCGCACGATGCGCCCCTTCGAGAGCACGTGCACCACGTCGGGCACGATGTAGTCGAGGAGACGCTGGTAATGCGTGATGACCACGAAGGCGCGCTCGGGCGAACGCAGGCGATTGACGCCCTCGGAGACGACCTTGAGAGCATCGATGTCGAGCCCGGAATCGGTCTCGTCGAGCACGCACAGCTTCGGCTCCAGCAGCGCCATCTGCAGGATCTCGTTGCGCTTCTTCTCGCCACCGGAAAATCCGACATTGACCCCGCGGCGCAGCATCTCCGGCTCGATGCCGAGCTTGCCGGCGACCTCGCGCACGCGCTTGATGAACTCGGGCGTGGACAGCTCCTCCTGCCCGCGCTTCTTGCGCTGCGCGTTGAGCGCGGTGCGCAGGAACGTCATGGTGGCGACGCCCGGGATTTCGAGCGGATACTGGAAGGCGAGGAAAATGCCCTTGGCGGCGCGCTCGTCGGGCGGCAGCGCCAGGATATCCTCGCCCTCGAACAGCACCTGCCCTTGCGTGACCTTGTAGGCATCCTTGCCGGCCAGCACATGGGCAAGCGTCGACTTGCCCGAGCCGTTCGGCCCCATGATGGCCGCGACCGTGCCCTTGTCGACCACGAGGTCGAGGCCGTTGAGGATTTGCTTGCCGTCGACTTCGACGTGCAGGTTTTTGATATCGAGCAGGGGCATTGACCGACAATCCGTTTCTTCGATCCTCGTCCTGAGGAGCCGCCGAAGGGCGGCGTCTCGAAGGACGATGGCGCTACTGTTTCTTTGTACCGCTCCCATCCTTCGAGACGGCCGCTTCGCGGCCTCCTCACGATGAGGGCTTATGCAAGAGCTCCGCTATCCAACCGATCCTTCGAGCGAGATCGAGATCAGCTTCTGCGCCTCGACCGCGAACTCCATCGGGAGCTGCTGCAGCACGTCCTTCACGAAGCCGTTGACGACGAGCGCCACCGCATCTTCCGCCGAGAGGCCGCGCTGCCGGCAATAGAACAGCACGTCCTCGGAGATTTTCGAGGTGGTCGCCTCGTGCTCGAACACGGTGGAGGCATTCTTCGCCTCGATATAGGGCGTGGTGTGGGCGCCGCATTTGTCGCCGATCAGGAGCGAATCGCAGTTGGTGAAATTGCGCGCGCCCTTGGCGCGGCGGTGCGCCATGACCTGGCCGCGATAGGTGTTGTTGGAGTGGCCGGCGGCGATCCCCTTGGAGATGATGCGGCTCGTGGTGTTCTTGCCGAGATGCAGCATCTTGGTGCCGCTGTCGACCTGCTGATAGCCGTTGGAGATCGCGATCGAGTAGAACTCGCCGCGCGAGTTGTCGCCGCGCAGGATGCAGCTCGGATATTTCCAGGTGATGGCCGAGCCGGTCTCGAGCTGGGTCCAGGAAATCTTGGAATTCTGGCCGCGGCAGTCGCCGCGCTTGGTGACGAAGTTGTAGATGCCGCCTTTACCGTTCTTGTCGCCCGGGTACCAGTTCTGGATGGTCGAATACTTGATCTCGGCGTCGTCGAGCGCGATCAGCTCGACCACCGCGGCATGAAGCTGGTTCTCGTCGCGGGTCGGCGCGGTGCAGCCTTCGAGGTAGCTCACATAGGAGCCTTTGTCGGCGATGATGAGCGTGCGCTCGAACTGCCCGGTGTTCTTCTCATTGATGCGGAAATAGGTGGACAGTTCCATCGGGCAGCGCACGCCGGGCGGCACGTAGACGAACGAGCCGTCGGAGAACACCGCCGAGTTGAGCGTCGCGAAGAAGTTGTCGGAGATCGGCACCACCGTACCGAGATATTTCTTCACCAGGTCGGGATGCTTCTGCAGCGCCTCCGAGATCGGGCAGAAGATCACGCCGGCCTTGGCCAGCTCGTCCTGGAAGGTGGTCGCCACCGATACCGAATCGAACACCGCGTCGACCGCGACGCGCGAGCGTGTGCCGTCCTCGCGCTGGATTCCCAGCAGCGCTTCCCGCTCGCGCAAAGGGATGCCGAGCTTGTCGTAGGTCTTGAGGATCTCGGGGTCGATCTCGTCGAGCGACTTCGGACCGTCCTTCTTTTTCGGCGCCGAATAGTAATAGAGGTCCTGGTAGTCGATCGGGCCGAACTTTACCCGCGCCCAGGTCGGCTCGCTCATGGTGAGCCAGCGCCGGTAGGCCTCGAGCCGCCAGTTGAGCATCCAGGCCGGTTCGTTCTTCTTCGCCGAGATGAAGCGAACGGTATCCTCGGACAGACCCTTGGGGGCCTTGTCGGATTCGATATCGGTGACGAAGCCGTACTTGTACTGATCGACATCGATACGGCGGACCTGGTCCACCGTCTCTTGAACTGCCGGCATTCTTCCCTCCGCTGCGGTTTCAAGGACCGCGGGTTGGACCAGTCGGTTATGGTCGTATCGGGTTCGAGGTCACCTTTTGAAGATGCCGCTACTCAGGCGGCGATATCCTGCGACTTGTTCTGGTTAAGTAATGCCCCGGACACCTTAATCCAAGCATCCAGGAAGCGGTTTACGTCCGATTCCGTCGTCGTCGGCCCCAGGCTCACGCGCACCGCGCCGCGCGCCAGAGCCGGCGCAACCCCCTGGGCGGCCAGAACGTGCGAGGGCTGGACCTTGCCCGAGGAACAGGCCGCCCCCGAGGACACCGCGACCCCGGCGAGATCGAAGGCGATGATGGCGGTTTCGGCCTTCATGCCGGGAACCGAGAACAACGTCGTGTTGGGCAGCCGCTCAACCCCGGCCCCGAACACGACCGCGTTCGGGGTTACGGCCGTCAGCCGGGCCTCCAGGCCATCGCGCAGGCGCTGCATCTCTACGCAGTCGTTGCGCACCGCCATCCGCGCGGCTGCCGCCACGGCACCGAAGCCGGCGATGGCCGCTACGTTCTCGGTGCCGGCGCGCGCACCGCGTTCCTGGCCGCCGCCCGTGATCACCGCACCCAGCCGGATCGTCTCCGCCCGCTTGATGAGCGCGCCGACGCCCTTGGGGCCGCCGATCTTGTGCGCCGAAACCGTCAGAAGATCGGCTTGGATGTCATTGATATCGCACGGAATACGGCCGCAGGCCTGAACGGCGTCGACGTGCAGGAGCCCGCCCGCCTCATGCACTAGGCGAGCGACTTCCCAAATAGGTTGAATGACCCCGGTTTCATTGTTGGCCAGCAAAACTGAAACCAGCGGGCGGACACCGTCTGCCGTCAGCACGCCTAGCCGTTCCGCCAGCCGCGCGAGGTCGATGCGCCCATCGGCGCAGACCGGCAGCTTCTCGACCGCGCCCGCGGAAAACTGCCCGCCCGCCAGCACCGAGGGATGCTCGATTGCCGACACCAGGAGGCGACCGCATCCGCTATTCCCTCCGGTTCGAGGCGACAGCGCCAACACGTTGGCTTCCGTCCCGCCGGAGGTGAACACGACGTTGCGCGGCTCGGCGCCGACCAGGGCGGCGACCTTGTCCCGCGCGTCTTCGACCAGCCTTCGCGCCGCCCGCCCCTCGGCATGTACGGAGGACGGGTTCCCGCACACCTCCTGCGCCGCCGCCACGGCCGCGCGCGCCTCCGCGCGCAACGGCGCGGTCGCGTTCCAGTCAAGATAAGCTCGTTCGATCATGATCTGCGTTCCGGGTGCCGCGAACCTATAGCCCAGGCCGGACGGCGCACCTAACACCCTTCGAAACCCTTGCTTTTCGTCCCCGCAGTCGTGCTAGAAGTCGCCTGCCGTAGCCGCCCGGCATGGCTCCCGTCGCAACGTCCGTCGGCCCAGCCTTGCCAAATATTAGAGTGGTTCTAAATACTTACGTGCGCCTACCGGTGCCGTCAAGCACGCGCTGAAAGCGTCGCCGCAACGGCGTCAGACTGTCATAGAGGTTGAAAAATGCCCGAGATCATCTTCACCGGCCCGGCGGGACGGATCGAAGGCCGGTATCATCCGGCACGGCAGAAGAACGCATCGATCGCCATCATCCTGCATCCGCATCCCCAGTTCGGCGGCACGATGAACCACCAGATCATCTATCAGCTCTACTACCAGTTCGTGCATCGCGGCTTTTCCGTGCTGCGGTTCAACTTCCGCGGGGTGGGCCGCAGCCAGGGCTCGTTCGATCACGGCCTGGGCGAACTCTCCGATTCGGCCGCGGCCCTCGACTGGGCCCAGACCATCAACCCGGAAGCGCGGAGCTGCTGGATCTCCGGCTTCTCCTTCGGGTCCTGGATCGGCATGCAGCTCCTGATGCGCCGGCCGGAAATCGAGGGCTTCATCTCGATCGCACCGCCGGCGAACCTCTACGACTTCTCCTTCCTCGCGCCCTGCCCGTCCTCCGGTCTCATCATCCACGGCGATAAGGACGCGGTGGTGCCCTACAAGGACGTCACCGGCCTCGTGGACAAGCTCAAGACGCAAAAGGGCATCGTGATCGACCAGAAGGTCATTCCCGGGGCCAACCATTTCTTTGACGGCAAGATCGAGCCGCTGATGCAGGCGATCAGCGCCTATCTCGACAAGCGCCTCAAGATCGAACGCAAGCCGAGCGCGGCTTAGAATTCGATCCCGCATCGACAGAACCGCGCGTGTGTTTACATAGAGCACGATCTAACGGAACACTGGTTCCCGCTTCCGTATCCTGCGCCAGTTCAGGGTTGAACTGCCACCCCACCCGTCATCGGCAGCGGTGCCCCGGTCGTTCCCGGAAAGGTGATCGGCAATCCGTTCATGCTGCGCACCGCCAGATAGGCAAAGGCCTGCGCCTCCAGCGCATCCGCCGACCAGCCGACCGCGTCCGCGGTCTGGATGCCGGCCGGCGCGAGCTGATCCGCCAGCATCCGCATCAAGGTTGGATTGCGCGTGCCGCCACCACCGGCGATCCAGGTTGCCGGCGGGCGCGGGAGCAGCGCGATGGCACGGCCGACGGCCGCGGCAGTGATCGCGGTCAGCGTCGCGGCGCCGTCCTCGGTGCTCTTGGTGGCGAAGCCGCCTTCTTCCGCCAGCCAGAGATGGAATGTGTTGCGGTCGAGCGACTTCGGCGGCCGGCGCGCGAAGAACGGATGCGCGAGCACGCGCGCGACTGCGGCGGCGTCCACGCGCCCCGCGGCCGCGGCACGGCCGTTCTCGTCCAGTGCGTTGCCGGTCCGCAGCCGCAGGAAATCGTCGATCAGCGCATTGCCCGGCCCGGTGTCGAAGGCGATGAGATCGCGCTCGCCGTCGATATAGGTGACGTTGGCGACGCCGCCGAGATTGAGCACGCCGACCGGATGCGCACGTTCGAGCATCCGCACCAGCGCGCGATGAAATACCGGCACGATCGGGGCGCCTTCGCCGCCGGCCGCGACATCGGCGGCGCGGAAGTCATGCACCACCGGTATGCCGATGCGAGTCGCCAAGGCCTGCCCGTCGCCGAGCTGGACCGTGAGACGGCGCCCCGCGTCGTGCAGCACGGTCTGGCCGTGGAAGCCGACGACCGCGATCGCACCCGCCGGCATGCCGTTTGCCGCCAGGAACGCCTCGACCGCCTCGGCGTGAGCCCGCGTCACCAGCGCCTCCGCCTCGGCGAGCGGACCCGGCCGCTCGGCGCGATCGCCGAGGTTGGCAGCCGACGCGATGGCGCGGCGCAGCGAAGCCCGCTCGGCCTCCCCATAGGCCCGGTAGCCGGTGGGGCCAACGCGACCGACCGTCTCGCCATCGGTCTCGATCAGCGCCACGTCGACGCCGTCGCACGACGTGCCGCTCATCAGGCCGATCGCCGCAAGCCGCGACATTGATAGTCTCTCATTTAAATCCGCCAGCGGACCTGTTACACCACCGGCCCGAAACAGGCGATAACGCCATGAGCGCCTACAAGTCCGATTTTCTCAACGTGCTCGCCACCCGCGGGTTCATTCACCAGGTGTCGGAGCCCGAGGCGCTCGACGCGCTTGCCACGTCGTCGCGCATCACCGGCTACATCGGCTTCGACTGCACCGCGGCCTCGCTGCACGTGGGTTCGCTGCTGCCGATCATGATGCTTTACTGGATGCAGCAGACCGGGCACCGGCCGATCGCGTTGATGGGCGGCGGCACCACGCGCGTGGGCGACCCGTCCGGCAAGGACGAGAGCCGCAGGATTCTCACGAGCCAGGATATCGAACGCAACCTCGTCGGAATCCGGGCGGTCTTCTCGAAGTTTCTCAAGTTCGGCGAGGGCGCCGGCGACGCCGTCCTGGCCAACAATGCGGATTGGCTGAACGGGCTCAACTACATCGACTTCCTGCGCGATGTCGGGCGGCATTTTTCGGTCAACCGCATGCTGTCCTTCGACTCGGTCAAAATGCGCCTCGAGCGCCAGCAGGAACTGTCGTTCCTGGAATTCAACTACATGGTCCTGCAGGCCTACGATTTCGTGGAGCTCAACAAACGTCTGGGCTGCGTGCTGCAGATGGGCGGCTCCGACCAGTGGGGCAATATCGTCAACGGCATTGATCTTGGCCGCCGGATGCGCAACGTCCAACTGTTCGCGCTGACCTCGCCGCTCATCACCACCTCGTCAGGCGCCAAGATGGGAAAGACGGCGGCGGGTGCGATCTGGCTCAACCCTGATCTCGTCAGTCCCTACGACTACTGGCAATACTGGCGAAACACGGAAGACGGCGACGTCGCGCGCTTCCTGAAGCTGTTCACCGTACTGCCGCTCGAGACGCATCTTCACGGAGTCGAAGGAGAGCATCCGGTTGACGGAGAAATGCCGACCGACGTCGCGCAGGAAATCGATATAATTGAGCGTATTGAGCCAATCGGCATTGTTGGCCATCACTGCATCGCCGGGGCCTTCGCCA
>JAXDOD010000103.1:0-88226 GCA_034669045.1 Alphaproteobacteria bacterium | reverse complement strand
TTTCTGCACGAGGTGGTGCCCGGCGCGGCCGACCGTTCCTACGGCATCCAGGTAGCCAAGCTCGCCGGCCTGCCGCCGGCGGTGATCGAGCGCGCCAAGGTGGTGTTGGCGAAACTGGAGGCGGAGGATCGCGCCGCGCCGCGCGGTTTCGAGGACCTGCCGCTTTTTGCCGCGGCGCCGAAGCCATCGACAGCGCCAACCGACGAGGCGCTCGGGGCTCTGCTCGCGGCGCAAGCGGTACGCCAAGGGGATGGACACCATGACCAAATGGATCGGCGCGCTGCTGTCGTTCGGATGCCTGCTGGCGGCACAGCCGGCGCAGGCGCAGGCGCAATCGTTTCCGTCGAAGACCATCACCATCGTGGTGACCGCCGCCGCCGGCGGCGTCAGCGACGTGGTGGCGCGCGCCATCGGCCAGCGGCTGTCGGAAGCCTGGGGCCAGCAGGTCGTCATCGACAACAAGGGCGGCGGCGCCCACATCATCGGCGCCCAGATGGTGGCCAAGGCGCCACCCGACGGCCACACGCTGCTGGTGGCCGAGGCTGGCACGTTCGTGCTCAATCCCACGCTCTATGCCAAGGAAAAGCTGTCCTACGACACCGAGAAAGATATTGCGCCGATCACCGGGCTGGTGCGCATCAACCAGGCGATCATCGCCAACAACGGACTGGCGGCCAACAACATTCGCGAGCTGCTCGACCTTGCCAAGAAAAAGCCCGGCGAGATCACCTATGGCACCGCCGGCGTCGGCTCGGCGCCGCACATGAACATCATCAAGTTCGAGAACATGGCCAAGGTGAAGCTGCAGGCGATTCACTATCGCGGCGCCGCGCCCGCGCTCAACGACATCATGGCCGGCCACATCAACCTGATGTCGGTCAGTCTCAGCCTCGTGGTGCAGCCGGCGGCGGAGAAGAAGCTCAAGGTGCTCGCGGTCGGCAGCCCCAAGCACGTGACGCAGATCCCCGACGCGCCCACCGTGTCGGAGAGCGGGGTGCCCGGCTACGAAGCCGGCACCTGGTTCGGCCTCGCCACCACCGGCGGAACGCCGCGCGATATCGTGCTGAAGCTCAACGCCGAGATCAAAAAGATCCTGAGCGATCCGGCGTTCCAGCAGCGCTTCATGGCGCCGCAGATGTTCGAATCGATGGCGGCGACGCCGGAGGAATTCGCCCAATACATCAAGTCCGAGACGGCGACCTGGGCCAAGGTGATCCGCGAGCAGGGGCTGAAGATCGAATAGCTTGGGTCTGTAGTCTGTAGGGTGGGCAAAGCGAAGCGTGCCCACGCGTCGTCAACCCTGGCGCCTTGCAAAGCCGCGTGGGCACGGCGCGAAGACGCGCCTTTGCCCACCCTACAGCTTGCGGCAATGACTCACGCCCGGGCGAGCGTCACCTCGATCGGCGGGCCGCTCTTGAGCGTCTGGTAGACGACGCAATAGCGTTCGGTGAGCTTGAGCAACTGGTCGAGCTTGTCCTGCGGCGCGTCGGTCTCGATGTCGAAGGCAAGCCTGATCTGCGCGAAGCCGACCGGCGCGGTCTTGTCGACGCCGAGCGTACCGCGGAAATCGAGGTCGCCCTCCGCCGAGACCTTGCCGGACCTGAGCGGGATATCGAGCGCGGTCGCCACCGCCTTGAGCGTCACCCCGGCGCAGGCCACCAGCGCCTCGAGCAGCATGTCGCCGGAACAAAGCTCGAGCCCGCTGCCGCCGGTCGCCGGATGCAGGCCCGCGACCGCGAGCGCGCGGCCGGTCTCCACCTTGCAGGCGATGCGGGCGTCGTCGAGCGTGCCCTTGGCCCTGAGCGTGATGAAGGCCGACTGGGGATCGCCTTTGTATTGCTCCTTGAGCGGCGCCTGCATGGCGCGCAGCGCGGTGGCGTCCATCTTCATACCTTTGCGTGTAGCGGCGTCTTGAGCTTGGTTGCAGACGAGAGTAATATCAATCGATAGTTACAGCCGGGCAATCAGCTAAATGGGAGGAATGCTATGAAAGTTCTTGGCGTGATCGTGAATATATTTTTGCCGGGAGTCGGGACTTTGATCGTTGGCAAGATCGGCGCCGGCATTATACAAATCATCTTGTACATTTTGGGACTTATTTTCATCTTTACCGGGGTGGGCTCAATCATCGGTCTTCCTGTCTGCTTCATTGTTTGGATATGGTCGATCATCAGCGCGGCAACAGCCAAAGATCAACCTGTGCAGGTCATCGTAGTAAAAGAGAAATCCTGACTTCTGGCGCAACACTTTTCGGCGCGGGGTTACGGTCCGCCAAGCGCGTCACCACCACAGCCCGCCGCCCGGGGCGGCGCGGGTCTCGCCTTCGTCGGTCATGACCGCGCGGTCGAGCGAGCGGTCGAGCGCGGCGAGCACGCGGCGCTTGACGAAGTCGAAGGCGGCCGACTGGCGGTCGCGCGGGCGCGGCAGGTCGCAGCCGATCTCCTCGTAGACGCGCCCCGGCCGCGGCCGCATGACCATGATGCGGTCGCCGAGCACGATCGCCTCATCGACGTCATGGGTGACGATGACCAGCGTCGGCCGCAGGTCCGCCCACAGCGCCAGCAGATGGTCCTGCAGGTCGGCGCGCGTGAAGGCGTCGAGCGCCGAGAACGGCTCGTCGAGCAGCAGCACCCGGGGCTGCGGCACCAGCGCGCGCGCGATGGCGACGCGCTGCGCCTGGCCGCCGGAGAGCTCGCGCGGCCACATCCGCGCCTTGTCGTCGAGGCCGACGCGCGCGAGCGCGCTGGCGACGCGGGCGCGGCGTTCGTCGCGCGGGCGCCGTTCGAGCCCGAAGCCGACATTGTCGACGACGCGCAGCCACGGCAGCAGCCGCGGTTCCTGGAAGATGATGCCGATCTTCTCGTGCGGCGCCGTGATGGTGGTGCCGTCGAGCACGACCCGGCCTTCGGTCGGCGTGTCGAGGCCCGAGATCGCGCGCAGCATGGTCGACTTGCCGCAGCCCGAGCCGCCGATAACGACCAGAATCTCCCCGGGCGCGACGGTGAGCGTGATGCCGTCGAGCGCGCGCACGCCGTTGGGATAGGTCTTGCCGACGCGATCGAGCACCAGCATCTCGGTTCCCGGCCTTTCGTTCCGATCAAGCGTCAAGTCGGACTTTGCGCTCGTAGTAGGCCCAAAGCAGAGGAAACAGCCGCGGATGAAACGTGCCTTCGGCGCAATCGCGCGCCTCGTCCGGGCTCAGCGGGATCGCCCCCCCAAAAATCTCGGCCTGCAATTGGATGCCGGCATTCTCCTCGAGGAACGTACACGCGAACAGCGCCTGCTCCGCGGTCTCGCCCACCACGACGCAGCCATGCCCGCGCATCTGCACCGCCATCTTGTCGCCGAGCGCGCGCGACAGGTCGGCGGCCTGCTCGTCGTTGACCACAAGGCGAGGGTTGTTCCAGGTCGGCACGCCGCCGCGGAGAAACGAGCCGTGCAGGAAAACCGGAACCAGCTCCCTGCCGGCAATCCCCAACGCCCGGGCATGCGGCGCATGCAGATGCGCGATACACATGGCGTCGGGCCGGTCGCGATGGATTTGCGTGTGAATGCGCCACTCCGCCGGGATGAGGCCGCCGGAATTCTCGAGCACCGTGCCATCGATATCATAGACGTGAATGTTTTCCGGCCGCACCGTGCTCTTGTCGGTGCTCGCCCCCGGGCTGATGAAGCAGCGGGTGGTGCCGGGAACGCGGACCGAGACGTGCCCGAACATTCCGATCGTGCCCTGCAGGTTCAATATCCGCGCCAATGTCGCGGTCTTGGCGCGCAGCAACGCTTCGTCGCTCATGAAAGCCGCCTTCCCGTCTGTAGTTCCCGCAACTGTGCCAGTGCTACTGCGATTTCGCCACGCCCGCCCGTTCGATGATGTCGCCCCAGCGGTCGATCTCCGACGCCAGGAACTTCTGCAGCTCTGCCGGCGGGGGACTGAGGGCCGGGATGGTTCCGAGCCTGACCATCAGCGCCTGAATGTCCGGCATCGCGGCGACCGCCGCCAGCTCCGCTTGCAACCGGTCGATGATCGGCTTGGGCGTGGTCGCCCGCACGCACATCAGGGTCCAGCCGACGGCGTCGAAGCCGGGAACGCCGGCCTCCGCGATGGTCGGGATGTCGGGCGTCACCGGCACGCGCATGGTCGAGGTGACTCCCAAGGCCCGCACCTTGCCCGCCGCGATCTGCGCCACCACCGTGCCGGTATCGGCAAACATCAGCGCAACGTGGCCGGCCATGACATCGTTCAAGGCGGGCGGCGCGCCGCGATAGGCGACGCCGTTCATCTTGCTGCCGGTCATGGCCTGGAACAGCTCGGCCGCCAGGTGCAGGGAGGATCCGGGCCCGCTATGGGCGAACGATATCTCACCGGGTTTTTGCTTCAGCAACACGACCAGCTCGGCCACCGATTTCGCCGGCAGGTCGGGATTGACCACCAGGACCAGCGGCGTGTGGAACAGCAACGAGACCATCTGGAGGTCTTTGAGCGTGTCAAACGACAATGCCGCGTGGAGCGTCGGATTGGCGGCAAGCAAGCTCGGCGCCGCGAACACCATCTGGCCGTCGGGCGGGGATTTGGCGACCGCCGCCGTCGCGATCACGCCGCCGCCGCCGCCGCGGTTCTCGATCAAGACCGGCTTGCCCAACCGCTCCTGCAGCTTCGGCGCCATCGCGCGCAGCACCACGTCGATGCTGCCGCCGGGCGGGAACGGCACGATCAACGTGATCGGCCCGGTCGGATAGTTCTGCGCCCGCACCGGAACGCTGGCCTGAAGGAGCAGGCCGACAAGCAGCACCACCGCGGCAAGCCTGGATCGCCGATTCGTCATGAGCGCTTCCCTCCAATGCGAAACATAGGGTCTACGTCCGCGCGAAGCGGTCTTCCCAGCGCAGGAACGGCGCCGAGACGAGCGCGATCATCCAATCGGTGGTCTTGCCCAGGATCGCGAAGGCCACGATGGCGGCGACGATCTGCGCCGGCTTGCCGAGCTGCTGGCCGTCGATCAGGAGGAAGCCGAGGCCGGTCGAGGCCCCGAGGAATTCCGCCGCCACCACGAACATCCAGCCGAGGCCAAGCCCGGCGCGCAGCGACAGCACATAGGCCGGCATCACCGCCGGCAGCAGAATGCGCCGCACCATGGCGGGGCCGGAGAGCCGGAACACGCGGCCGACCTCGACGATCTTGCGGTCGACCGAGATGACCGCGCCCATGACCCCGAGATAGACCGGGAAGAACACGCCGACCGCGATCAGGATGATCTTGGAGGCCTCGAAGATGCCGAACCACAGGATGAACAGCGGCACCCAGGCGATCGACGGGATCGAGCGCAGCGCCTGCAGCGTCGGGTCGACGAGGCGATGGCTGAGCGCCGAATAGCCGGTGATGGCGCCCGCGATCGTGCCCGCCGTGACGCCGAGCACGAAGCCCGCCGCCACCCGCGAGAGCGTCGCCAGCGCATGGCGCTGCAGCTCGCCGGTCGCCGCGAGGTCGACGAAGGTGTTGAAGATCACCGACGGCGGCGGCAGCAGCCGCCCGGTCGACAGCCCCATGCGCACGGCGATTTCCCAGCCGAGCGCGAGTGCCAGCGGCAGCAGCAGGCCGAGCGCCGGCCGTGCGAAGCGCGCGAGCGCGCTTCTCGGCGCTTCCTTGGGCGCCGCGCCTTCGGTCGCGGCCGGTTCGGCGGTTGCGGTCATGGCAACAAGAGACATAACCCGCCCGCGGAATGCAACCGTGGCCCACGGCCGCTCAAAGCGCGCAGGGCCGCGTCAGTTCGCCACCACGTGGCGGTCGTCGATGAGATCGTCCACCGCCTTCTTGACGTCGACGCTGGCGCCGATCACGCCCGCCTTCTGCAGCGCGATGCCCGCTTCCAGGATCGAGTCCCGCTGCGCCGGGCCGACCTTGTTGAAGGTGAGGCCGGTGCGCTCCTTGAGCTGCTTGTCGACCACGTCCTCGCGCAGCTTGGTGACGCCGATGAAGATCTTCTTGAGCTCGTCGTAGTTGGCGAGCGAATAGTTGCGCGCCTCCTCGTAGGCGCCGATCACGCGCTTGACCAGATCGGGGTGGTCCTTGATGAACTCCTCGCGCGAATTGAGGATGCCCCAGGTGTTGGCCTCCGGCCGGCGGTAGAACAGCCGGGCGCCGTCGATGACCTCGTGCTGCGCCATCATCGGATCGAGACCCGCCCAGGCGTCGACGTCGCCGCGGATGAGCGCGGTGCCGCCGTCGGCGTGCTGCTGCACCAGCACCGGCTTGTAGTCCTTCTCGGTCAGGCCGACCGACAGCAGCGCCCGCACCGCGAAGATATGCGGATCGGTGCCGCGCACCATCGCCACGCTCTTGCCCTTGAGGTCTTCGAGCTTGCCGATCTTGCTGTCCTTGGCGACCACCAGCGCGGTCCATTCCGGACGCGAATAGACGTAGACCGACTTGATCGGATTGCCGTTGATCTTCGCGACCAGCGCGGCCGAGCCGGCGGTCGAGCCGAAGTCGATCGCGGCGGCATTGAGGAACTGCAGCGCGTTGCTGGACGACACCGTCTGCACCCAGCGCACCGCGATGCCGTCCTTGGCGAGCTCCTTCTCCAGATAGCCCTTGTCCTTGAGCAGCATCGAGACCGGATTGTAGGTCGCCCAGTCGACCCGGATCTCCTTCGGCTTCTCGGCCGCGAACAGGCTGGTGCTCGAGAACAGCGCGGCGGCCAGCACCGATGCGAGCAGCGGGAGTGGCGACAGCGGGACCATGGAAACCTCCGGGCGATGGACCGCGCCCGCGCTCCCATTGCGCGAACGAGGCTCGCTGACTAGGCGCTATGTTTATTCTATAAAATGTCGCTCTCGGGTGCGTCAATGAAAAAATATCACCGAAACCGGCGCAATCGAGGGCCAGATTTCTCCCCATGCCCATCCGCTTTCGCCGCGATGACCCGCCCTGCCGATTGCGCCCGCTGCCGCCCGTGACACACGGCACCGCCTCGGCTATCCCCTCGCGCCATGCTCACTCCCGCCGCCCATCCCCCACCAGGCGCCGCCGAGCTGTTCGACGCGGCGGCGGTCGCGGCCGAGCTTGCCGTGCTCGCCAAGCACCACGGCGGGCACGAGCGCGAGCTGCGCACCGCGGTGGCGCAACGCCTGAAGGCCGCGCTCGCGACCGGACGCGCCGCCGCCGAGCAGCTCCTGCTCAAGGACCGCCGCGGCCGGCTCTGCGCCGAGCGGCTGTGCTTCATGCAGGACGAGATCATCCGCATCCTGTTCGAGTTCGCGCAGAAGCATCTCTACCCGGCCGAAAACCCTTCGGAGGCCGAGCGCCTTGCGATCGTCGCCACCGGCGGCTACGGCCGCGGCGTGCTGGCGCCCGGGTCCGACATCGATCTCCTGTTCATCTTTCCCTACAAGCAGACCGCCTGGAGCGAATCCATCGCCGAGGCGATCCTCTATTGCCTGTGGGACATGGGGCTCAAGGTCGGCCACGCCACGCGCTCGGTCAACGAGTGCATCCGCGCCTCCAAGGCGGACATGACCATCCGTACCTCGATCCTGGAAGCGCGCCACCTGCTCGGCGAGCAGAAGCTCTACGACGAGTTGATGGCGCGCTTCGACAAGGAGGTGGTGCAGGGCACCGCCGCCGAGTTCGTCGGCGCCAAGCTCGCCGAGCGCGAGGAGCGTCACCGCCGCGCCGGCCAGTCACGCTATCTGGTCGAGCCGAACGTCAAGGACGGCAAGGGCGGCCTGCGCGACCTGCACACGCTCTACTGGATCGCCAAGTACGTCTACCGCGTGAAGGAGCGCGAGGAGCTGATCAAGCACGGCGTCTACGACCGCCGCGAATACACCCGCTTCCGCCGCTGCGGCGATTTCCTGTGGGCAGTGCGCTGCCACATGCATTTCGTCACCGGGCGGCCGGAGGAGCGGCTGTCCTTCGATATCCAGCGCGAGATCGCGGTGCGGCTCGGCTACACCGAGCACCCCGGCCTGCGCGACGTCGAGCGCTTCATGAAGCACTACTTCCTGGTCGCCAAGGACGTCGGCGACCTCACCGCGATCCTGTGCGCCGAGCTCGAGGATCAGCAGACCAAGCCGATGCCGGTGCTCAGCCGCATGATGGCGAAGTTCCGCCCGCGGCCGCGCCAGACGCTGAGCGAGACCGACGACTTCATCGTCGATTACAACCGCATCGTCGTCGCCGACGGCGACCCCGGCGTGTTCAGGCGCGATCCGGTCAACCTGATCCGCATCTTCTATCTGGCGCAGAAGTACAACCTCGCGTTCCATCCCGACGCCATGCGTGCCGTGACGCGCTCGGTCAAGCTGATCGACAACGATCTGCGCCAGAACGAGGAGGCGAACCGCCTCTTTCTCGAAATCCTGACCTCGAAGAACGACGCCGAGACGGTATTGCGGCGCATGAACGAGGCCGGCGTGCTCGGCCATTTCATGCGCGCCTTCGGCCGCATCGTCGCGATGATGCAGTTCAACATGTACCATCACTACACGGTGGACGAGCATCTGCTGCGCTGCATCGGCATCCTGTCCGACATCGAGGCCGGGCGCAGCGAGGATACGCCGTTCGCCACCGAGCTGATGCGCACGATCCAGCCGCGCCACCGCACGCTGCTTTTTGTCGCGCTGTTCCTGCACGACATCGCCAAAGGACGGGTCGAGGACCATTCGATCGTCGGCGCGCGCATCGCGCGGCGGTTCTGCCCGCGGCTTGGATTCTCCGCGGTCGAGACCGGCACCGTGGCCTGGCTGGTGGAGCAGCATCTCGTGATGTCGAGCGTCGCGCAGTCGCGCGACCTGTCCGACCGCGTCACCATCCAGAATTTCGCCGAGGTGGTGCAGTCGGTCGAGCGGATGAAGCTCCTCGCCATCCTCACCACCGCCGACATCAAGGGGGTCGGGCCGGGAGTCTGGAACGGCTGGAAGTCGCAGCTCCTGCGCACGCTCTATTATGAGACCGAGCCGGTGCTGACCGGCGGCTTCTCCGAGGTCAACCGCGCGCAACGCGTCGCCATGGCCCAGGCCGAGCTGCGCGACGCGCTCAAGGACTGGCCGGCCGAGCAGGTCGAGGCCTATATCGCGCGCCACTATCCGGCCTATTGGCTCAAGGTCGACCTGCCGCAGAAGGTGGCGCACGCGCGCTTCGTGCGCGCCACCGAGGAGGCGGGCAAGTCGCTCGCCACCGCGGTCGAGCTCCTGCCGGCGCGCGGCGTGACCGAGCTCACGCTGTTCGCGCCCGACCATCCGTGGCTGCTGTCGATCATCGCGGGCTCCTGTGCGATGGCGGGAGCCAACATCGTCGACGCGCAGATCTTCACCACGACCGACGGGCGCGCGCTCGACACCATCTCGGTGACGCGCGAATTCGAGCGCGACGAGGACGAGGAGCGCCGCGCCGCGCGCGTGGCGGACGTGATCGAGAAGGCGCTGCGCGGCGTCATCAAGCTGCCGGAGATGGTGGCCAAGCGCATCGCGCCCAAGGGCCGCCTCAAGGCCTTCGCGATCGAGCCGACGGTGACGATCAACAACAACTGGTCGAACCGCTACACCATGGTCGAGGTGACCGGGCTCGACCGGCCGGGCCTGCTGTTCGAGCTGACCACGACGCTGTCGAAGTTGAACCTCAACATCGCCTCGGCGCATGTCGCGACCTTCGGCGAACGGGTTGTCGACGTGTTCTACGTCACCGACCTGCTGGGGGCGAAGATCACCGCGGCGACCCGCCAAGCGGCGATCAAGCGCGCGCTGGTGGCGCTGTTCGCGCCGGCCGCCCCGGCCGCGGCGAAGCCCGCCAGAACCACGGCCACGGCGTGACCTTGCGGGGGCGGCGCCGCCCGGAGGCGATGAAGCTTATCTCAGGACCGTAGGGCCGTAGGGCGCAATCGCTTTATTGCGCCGCCTGGATGGCGCCGCCTGGCGCCGGCCCGGCCTCGCATGATCGAAGCGCTCGCAGGACACGCTCGCGGCGCGTCCCGGCGTCACGGCCGGCAACAGAGCGCGGCGTGAAAAATCACGGCCGGCCGCAAGCAATAGGACTCGCGACCGTGCCGTGCTTACGGGAAGAAGTCAGGCCGTCCGGTAGGATCAACCCGCCCGGAACCGGCGCGTTTCGAGTGCGCGCGCGGCCGGACGAAGACGATCCTAGTATTCGCCGCCGCCGCCGCTCTTCTTGCCGCTCTTGGCAGCCTTCCTGCCGCCCTTGCCGGGCTTGCCGCCCTCGACGCTGCCGGTCATCCAGGCGGTGCTCCAGGCGTTCATCCAGTTGGGGAAGGCGCTGTTCGCGTCTGCCGGGCTGGCCTTAGCCGCCTTGCCGCCGCTCGACACCTTGGCTTTCGCCTTGGCCGCGGCATAGGTGAGAGACGGTGTGGCCGCAACCAGTGGCGCGGCAACGACCAATGAAGCAGCAAGCAGAAGTGTAATTTTTCGCATGGTATCCCCCAGGCCAAATTCCTCACCGGACTTCCCGGTCAAACAGAGACTAAGCGGGAAATTAACCGTATGGAAGTGGAGTCAAACGCAATCCACCTCCAAGTGCCAATTATTTTGGCGAGTGTCGCCGCAATGTCGCGCTTTTCGGGCGGTGGGAGCGGTTCGGGGACCGCCTTGCGGCCGCGCCAGAACTTGGTAACCACCTCTTAAACCACGCTAACTACCGTACCGCCGGGGTGTCAAGGCGCCGGGGCGGGTGGCATGGCGGTTGGACGGCGAAAGCTCGCAGGACGCCGCGAACCCGTGTTCGACGCGGCCCCGCCCGCCCCGACCGGCTCCCGCGACGAGCGTGCGGCGGCCAACGACGACAGCCCGGCGACCAAGCCGCCGCGGGCGAAGCCGGGGCCCGGCCGGCGGCGCCGCCGCAGTGGCCGCGGCGGCGGACGCGGCGGCTCGATCCTGCGCCGCCTGGTCTATTGGGGCGCGGTGCTGGGCTTGTGGGCGCTGATCGCGGTGGTCAGCGTGTTTGCCTGGGTGGCCGCCAACCTGCCGCCGATCCAGTCGCTCGAAATTCCCAAGCGCCCGCCGCAGATCGAGATCGTCGGCATCGACGGCAAGGCGCTCGCCACCCGCGGCGAGATGCACGGCGCGACCGTCACCCTCAAGGAGCTGCCGCCGTATCTGCCGAAGGCATTCATCGCGATCGAGGACAGACGATTCTATAGCCACTACGGCGTGGATCCTATCGGACTTGCACGCGCGCTCTCGGCCAACGTCCTGCGCCGCGGCGTCGCGCAGGGCGGCTCGACGATCACGCAGCAGCTCGCCAAGAACCTGTTCCTCACGCAGGAGCGCACGCTCAAGCGCAAGCTGCAGGAGGTCGTGCTGGCGGTCTGGCTCGAGCGCAAGTTCTCAAAGACCGAGATCCTCGAACTCTATCTCAACCGCGTCTATTTCGGCGCCGGCGCCTATGGGGTCGATGCCGCGGCGCAGCGCTATTTCGGCAAGCCGGCCAAGCAGGTGAAAATCGCCGAAGCCGCGATGCTGGCAGGCCTCGTGAAGTCGCCGTCGCGGTTGGCGCCGAGCCGCAACCCGCAGGGCGCCGAGCGGCGCGGGCAGGCGGTGCTGATGGCGATGGCAGAGCTTGGATACATCACCGAGACCATGGCCAAGAGCGCGCTCGCGCAGCCCGCCCGCGCCGTCAAGGTCGCCGGCACCGGCACGGTCAACTACGTCGCCGACTGGATCATGGACGTGCTCGACGACCTGGTCGGACACATGGATCAGGACCTGGTGGTCGAGACCTCGATCGACCCGGCGCTGCAAGCCGCCGCCGAGAAGGCGCTGGTCGAAGAGCTCGCGCAGAAGGGCGGCAAGCTCGACGTCCAGCAGGGCGCCATCGTGTCGATGACCCCGGACGGCGCGGTCCGCGCGCTCGTCGGGGGCAAGAACTACGCCGAAAGCCAATACAACCGCGCGGTCGCGGCCAGGCGCCAGCCGGGCTCCGCGTTCAAGCCCTTCGTCTATCTCACCGCGCTCGAGCGCGGGCTGAACCCCGAAAGCGTGCGCGACGACAAGCCGATCACCCTGAAGGGCTGGAAGCCGGAGAATTACAGCCGGGAGTATTTCGGGCCGGTCACGCTCACCCAGGGACTCGCGCTGTCGCTCAATACGGTGGCGGTGCGGCTTACCCTTGAATTCGGCCCGAGCGCCGTCGCCCGCACCGCCCATCGGCTCGGCATCGCGTCGAAGCTCGATCCCAATCCATCGCTCGCGCTCGGCACCTCGGAAGTGTCGGTGATCGAACTGGTCTCGGCCTACGGCGCTTTCGCCAATGGCGGCAACGCGGTCTCGCCCTACGTGGTCGAGCGCGTGCGCACCGCCGCCGGCAAGACGCTCTATGTGCGCACGGCGCAGGCTCTCGGGCGCATCATCGAGCCGCGCCACGTGGCCATGATGAATTCGATGCTGCGCGAGACGCTACGCATCGGCACCGCGCAGAAGGCGCAACTGCCGGGCTGGCCGGCCGCCGGCAAGACCGGCACGTCGCAGGATTTCCGCGATGCCTGGTTCGTCGGCTACACCGCCCACCTCGTCACCGGCGTCTGGCTCGGCAACGATGATTCCTCGCCCACCCGCAAGGCGACAGGCGGCGGACTGCCGGTCGACATCTGGAGCCGCTTCATGAAGACCGCGCACCAGGGCGTGCCGGTGGCGGCGCTTCCGGGTGCGAGCAGCGGCCCGTTGGCCGCAATCCTGTCACCGGCGGGCGCGCCGGCGGGCAACCCCGTTCCGCCGGCGCCGATTGGCCCGCGCGCGGCCCCACAGCAGCCTCAGGACAAAAGCCTCGACGGCTGGCTCATCGACACGTTGTTCGGACGGCGGTGATCACTCCGACCTCATCCTGAGCCGGCGTCTCCCCTGCCCGCCCGCCTGCCGGGAAGGGAAAGGGTGGGGGCTTCTCGAAGGATGCGCGCGGCTCCATGGTTCGAAACGCCCGCTGCGCGGGCTCCTCGCCATGAGGCCGATCAAGCGTGCGGCCCGCGCCACCCAGCATCGCCGTCAACGCGCTGCGCAACGTCTCATGCCGGAATGTGAAGCCGGTCGCTTCCGCCTTGTCCGGCAATATGCGCTGGCCACCGAGTAGGAGCTCGTCGGCGAGATCGCCGGCGAGACGATGCAGCAGCGCCGCCGGCATCCGCATGACGGCCGGCCGATTGAGCGCGCGCCCGAGCTCGGCGGCGAAGGCCGCGTTCCTCACCGGGTTGGGCGCGGTCGCATTGACCGGCCCCATGAGCCGCGGCGTCGCGATCACATGCGCGATGAGCCGGATGAGGTCGTCGCGCTCGATCCAGGACATCCACTGCCGGCCGGTCCCGATCGGGCCGCCGAGGCCGAACTCGAACGGCGTGAGCAGCCGCGCCAGCATGCCGCCGTCGGTGCCGAGCACCAGGCCGATGCGCAGACGCACCACCCGGATTCCGACTTTCTCGGCCTTTTTCGCGGCACGTTCCCACGCGTCGCAGACGCGGTGGCTGAAGCAGCGCTTGCCGCCGTCGAACTCGGTGAGGGTCTCGTCCTGCCAGAGTCCGTACCAGCCGACGGCCGAGCCGCTGACCAGCACCGCCGGACGGCGTTCCAGGCGGGCAATGAGCGCCACGACCTGGCGCGTCACGCGCAGGCGCGAGCCCAGGATGCGGCGACGCTTGGCGCGCGTCCACGGGGCGTCCGCGATCGGCTCGCCGGCGAGATTGACCACGGCGTCGATGGCCGTGTCGCTCGCGATCTGATCGAGGCTGGTGACGACCCGAAACGGCGGCTTGAGCGTCGCGGCCTTGGCCGGATCGCGCAGCAGCACGATCGCCTCATGGCCGGCGCTCGCCAGCGCCTCAACCAGGCGCCGCCCGATGAATCCGGTGGCGCCGGTGATGAGGATACACTGCCGGTGTGGCAGCGCCGCCACCAGCTCCGCCCCGTTGCCGAGCAGCAGCCGCGGCGCGCGGCGCGATGCGAAGTAGTCGCGTAGCGCAAACGTAATGATCCCTACGGCCGCGAAAGCGGCGGCCAGGCTGGCGATGCCATACCAGACCGGAACGATCGCCGTCTCAAGCGCAATCCAGCGCAAGATCACCGGCACGAGAAGCGCCAGGATGGCGCCGTAGTTGAGCGCCAGCAGCGTATGCGTGACGCGTTCGCTCGCCGGCAGCTTGCGGCTGACATCCTCCTCGACGAAGTCAAGCAGCGTGACCAGGACTTCGACGACCAGCACGATCATCAGCAGCACGCCCCACACGCCATGCACTTCGAACCAGCCGAGCGTGATGAAGAGCACCGAATAAAGACCGTCGCGGACGCCGTGCAGCTTGAGCTCGTGTTGCTGCGACGGACGCCAGGCCAGCCGTTCGGTGAGCTCGTGGTGGTAGAGGATGTCGAACAGGCCCATCGCGAGCTGGAGCGCGATCAAGGTCCAAAGCAGGTGAGAGGTCATGACGCCGCCTCGCGAAAAATGGCCATCTGGCGGATGAGCAGGCCGAAGCGCGGGTGGATGACCTGCAGCGTGAAGCTGAATTTCCCGTCCGGCAGTTCCGCGTGCGTCACGTACATGGCGCCCGGACACAGCCACCGCGGCAGGACCAGGCGGCGGCCGAACAACTCGAAGAAGTAATCCTTGCTGCGGAAGATCAGCGCACCCTCGCGCGCGTCCACCGCGAGGGTCATGCCGATACCGCAGCCGATATATTCTTCCAGGCCGGTCGGGCCGGAAAAGCGCTTGCAGGAATGGATCACCTGCGGAAAGCCTCGGCCGCGCGCATAAAGGCGCGTCCACACCTGGCCGCAGGGCGCCTTGCTGCTGGTGACGGCGACCACGGCCGGCACATGGACGTTGCGCCTGAGCGGCAGCGGGCCGCCGAGGAGGCGCCCCGCCTGCGCGAGCCACCAGCCGGCGCGGCTCATCCAGGTCTCCAGAACCTCGCCGGCGTAGACGACGCTCTGGCCGCAGGCGAGATGCCGGCTGAAGCGCCGGCGGATGGAGG
The DNA here is from genome assembly GCA_034669045.1 of Alphaproteobacteria bacterium. Classification (GTDB taxonomy): domain Bacteria; phylum Pseudomonadota; class Alphaproteobacteria; order Rhizobiales; family Xanthobacteraceae; genus VAZQ01. The sequence continues at coordinate 73,269 of JAXDOD010000103.1, read as the reverse complement.
ACGGCAGCGAGGCCCATTCGTCTTCACGCATGAGTGCCCGGAAGCGATTGTCGCCCGCCGCCGGCTCAATCTTCGGCTCGACACCGGTCTCGATCTTCCGCCGGGAACCCTCGAATGCAACCGCCAAAGCACTCATGGCCTGCTCCGCCTATTTCTGCTTTCCGAATGGAATAAGGCTCACGATCCGGGTGCCGAGGCGGATGAGCGTCGCCAGCTTCGGCTTCGGCACCGTGAGCATCTGCGCGTACCAGCGGTCCATGGTCTCGACGAAGCCGAGCATGTCCTTGAGGCGCTTGCCGGCGACCGGATGCAGCTTCGGATCGCGCTCCGCTTCCGCCAAGCAGGCCTTGAGCGCATCGACCGCCGGATCAAGCTCGCGTTCCTTGCGCACGGCGGCGATCCGCATGGCGATCTCCCAGAGGTCGGTCTCGGCCTCGAAATGGTCGCGCCGGTCGCCCTTGATCGGCACCCGCCGGATCAGGTCCCAGGCCATCAGCTCGCGGATCGAGTTCGAGACGTTGGAGCGCGCAAGCCCAAGCGCCGCGGCGATTTCCTCGGCGGTGAGCGGGCGCTCCGAGAGGTAGAGGAGCGCGTGGATCTGGCTGACCGAGCGGTTGACGCCCCACTGCGAGCCCATGTCCCCCCAATGCAGGATGAAGCGCTCGACCGCGGCGGAGAGCTTGGCTGGTTTTTCTGTAATTTCTGTCATGACAGAAATATCGGAAGATTCGAAACCGATGTCAAGCGGCAACTCGCAGGCATGATTAAAGCGTTTGCAGGATCGCGTTATCGTGCGGGATCGCATCCTTCCCGCAACGCGCCGAACTGATGTAGTCTGGCGCGAGCATCCGAGGAGGCATGTCATGGACCTTCCGCGCCGTCGATTCCTGAGCCTGGCCGGCGCTGCCGTCGCGCTTCCGGCGATCGCGCGGAGCGCGACGGCGCAATCCTATCCGGAGCGGCCGGTCCGCCTGATCGTCGGCTTTGCGCCCGGCGGGGCGTCCGACATTTCCGCGCGGCTGATCGGCCAGTGGCTGTCGGAGCGCCTCGGCCAGCAGTTTGTGATCGAGAACCGGCCGGGCGCCGGGAGCAATATCGGCACCGAGGCGGTGGTGCGGGCTCCCGCGGACGGTTACACGCTGCTACTGGTGGGGCCGCCGAACGCGATCAATGCGACGCTCTACGACAAGCTCAACTTCAATTTCCTGCGTGACATCGCCCCGGTCGCCAGCATCAGCCGCGAGGCGAGCGTGATGCAGGTGCACCCGTCGTTTCCGGCGCGGACCGTCCCCGAATTCATCGCCCATGCCAAGTCCGCCCCCGGCACGACCAGCATGGCATCGGCCGGCGCCGGCAGCGCAGGTCATGTCGCGGGCGAGCTGTTCAAGATGATGACCGGCGTCGACATCGTACACGTGCCCTATCGCGGCGGCGCGCCGGCGCTCACCGACCTGCTGGGCGGTCAGGTGCAGGTGATGTTCGGCAACATGCCAGCCTCGATCGAGCACATCAGGGCCGGCAAGCTGCGCCCGCTGGCGGTGACCACCGCCACGCGCTCGGAGGCGCTGCCCGAGCTCCCGCCGGTGGCCGAGTTCGTGCCGGGCTACGAGGCGAGTTCGGTCTATGGCCTCGGTGCGCCCAGGAACACGCCCGCCCGGATCGTCGAGACGCTCAACAAGGCGGTCAACGAGGGCCTCGCCAATCCAAGAATAAAGGCGCGGATCGCCGAGATGGGGTCGTCGGTATTTTCGACCTCGCCGGCGGAATTCGCCGCATTCATCGCCGCCGAAACGGAAAAGTGGGGCAAGGTGGTGACGTTCTCGGGAGCCAAGGGGGAATGAATGCCGCTCCGCGGTCTGGCCGGCGCCCGGCTCACCCGCGAGTCCAAGTCGCTGGCGGTTGAGCTTGCCCGCTGCCGAGTTTACGATCCTGGCTGAATACGCGACACAAAGGGAATGTCATGGACACGATGGTCAACAGCGTCGTCAACAAGAACTATGTCAGCAAGGGCGATGGCCCGAAGGTCAGCGCCTCCGACCGCATCGACACCAAAGGCATCCTGCATTTCACCATCGGGGTGCGCGATCATGTGGCCGCGGCGAAATTCTATTCCGACGTCTTGAGCTGCAAGCATCTGCGCTCGAACGAGCGCTACTCGTTCATGGAATGCGGCGGCGCCTATTTCGTTCTCGCCAAGATTCCCCACCACGTTAATCCCAATCATCCCGACGAAGACGCGCACCACCACGCCTTCCTGGTGGAAGCGGAGGAGTTCGACCGGGCCATGGAAATCCTGAAGGTGCGCGGCATCAGGCTGGTCAAATATTCCGACGACGGCCACCACAGTTTCCCCGGACGTCATGCCTATTTCCACGACGCCGACGGCAACTGCATCGAGATCTGCTACCTCTACAAGGATGGCGAGAAATAGCGGCTTTCGCGGCCCTCAGATCGGGCTCGTCCGCCGCCGCGACGGCAGGCCGTAGCGATGCAGCTCGGTGCCGTGCGCGTCGAGCCACGCCTTGGCGCGCTCGTAGCCCGGATAGATACGCGCCACCAGCCGCCAGAACCGCGGCGAGTGATTGAGCTCCACCAGATGCGAGACCTCGTGCGCCGCGAGATAGTCGAGCACGAACGGCGGCGCCAGGATCAGCCGCCAGGAGAACGAGAGCACGCCGGTATTCGAGCATGAGCCCCAGCGGCTCGACTGGTCGCGCACGGAGACGCGCTTGATCACGACGCCGAGCTTCTGCGCATAGCGGCGGCTTGCCGCTTCGAGTTCGCGCCGCGCCTCGCGCTTGAGGAAATCGCCGATGCGCCGATCGAGATGCGGCGGCTCGCCCGCGACGCATAGAAGACGCTGCCCCTGATCGCCGGTGTCGGTCCACACCGTCCCGCGCTCGGCGCGCCGGTGCACGATGCGGTGCGCGACGCCGCGCAGCGGCACCTCGATGCCGTGCGTGAAAGGCGCCGCCTCCGGCAGGCGCTTGAGCCGGGCCGCGATCCAGCCGCCGTGCTTCTGCGCAAAGTCGCGCGCCTCCTTCAGGCTGCCGCGCGGCGGGATCGTGAGCACCACTTCGCGGGTCGCGGAGTCGATGCGCAGCGTGTAGCGCCGCGCCTGCCGGTGACGGCGCAGCCGCACCAGATAGACCGAGCGGTCGAAGATGATCTCGATCGCCGACGGTTCGGTCGGCCGGCGATACAGCAACGCGCGCCAGGACATGGCCAATGGTCCACTGAGAAAAAACCCGGACGGAAATACTGCCATAAGGGAAAGCGGGCGCGGCATGGCGGAATTGAAATTTACCTCTTCCCCAAGGCCAAGGGTGCAGGGTCACGACTCCCTACCACAGCTTGGGCCTTCCAAGTTTTGAATCCTGTTTCAGATTTTTGTCAAGGCGGCCTCGGGGGAGCCCTGGACACTCACCCCGAAGCGCTTCGGCGCAGGGCCAAATTCTATATCAAAATCAGAGCCTTAGAGGAAACGCCTCGAACCGGGCGATGACCGGTCGCTTAAAATCCCCATACAATGGGGCTTGGCGCCCGTTCCGATGGTCACAATCCGCGCGGCGGCGCTGCCAGGCGCCCCCTCCCCTGCCTTATTCGGCGGCGGCGGCGGTACCTTCGTCGGCGTGCTGTTCGCCGTTGCGCCGAGGCGCGGCACCGTCGTTCTGCAAGGCCGCCGGCCGGACCGCGCGCGGGCCGCTGTTCGAAAGCACGAAGTCGGAGATGCGCGGCGCGATCTCGGCGCGGAAACGCGAACCGTTGAACACGCCGTAGTGTCCGACGTCGGGCTGCATCCAATGCGCCTTCTGCTCGGCCGGGATGTTGGCGCACAGGGCATGCGCGGCCTCGGTCTGGCCGAGACCGGAAATGTCGTCGTTCTCGCCTTCGACCGTCATCAGCGCCACGCGGCGGATCTTGCTTGGATCGATGCGCACGCCGCGATGGCTCATCTCGCCTTTCGGCAAAGCGTGGCGGATGAACACGGTCTCCACCGTCTGCAGGTAGAACTCCGCGCAAAGATCCATGACGGCGAGGTACTCGTCGTAGAACTCGCGATGCTTCTGCGCGCTGTCGCCGTCGCTCTTTACGAGATTGAGGAAGAGGTTGCGATGGGCCTCGATATGGCGCTGCAGGTTCATGCTGACGAAGCCGTGGAGCTGCAGGAAGCCCGGATAGACGTCGCGCATGAAGCCCGGGTTCGGAAACGGCACCTTGGTGATGACGTTGCCGCGGAACCAATCCATCCCGCGCCGCTCGGCCAGCATATTCACTTCGGTCGGGTTCACGCGCGTGTCGATCGGTCCACCCATCAGCACCATGGAGCGAGGGACAAAAGGATCTTCATCCGCTTCCATGCGCGCGACCGCCGCCAGGACCGGCACGGACGGCTGGCACACGGCGACCACGTGCACGTCGCCGCGCAGGAGATGCAGGATCGAGATCAGGTAGTCAATGTAATCGTCCAGGCCGAACGAGCCCTGCGACAGCGGCACCATGCGGGCGTCGACCCATTCGGTGACGTAGACATCGTGATTGTGCAGGAAGCCCTCGACGGTCCCGCGCAGGAGCGTCGGATAGTGGCCGGACATCGGCGCAACGATCAGCATGCGCGGCTGCGGGCGGCGCGGCGGGTGCTCGAAGGCGCGCTCGAAGTGCAAGAGGCGGCAGAACGGCCGCTCCCACACCGTTGAAATCCGCACGGGGACCCGTTCGCCGCCGATCAGCGTCGAGGGGATATTCCATTCCGGCTTGCCGTAGCGACGGGTCGAGCGTTCGAACAGTTCGAAGCTCGCCGCGGCGGTCTTGCCGAACGGGGTGTGGGCCAAGGGATTGGCCGGGTTCTTGAAGAACAGGCGGCCGGCGTCGGCGAAGGCGCGGGCGGGATTGAGCGCCGCCTGGCTCATCTCATAGAGCCAGTACGCCGGCGCCGCGTACATCGGGCCATGATCGCCCGCGGCGGCGGCCGCCGCGCCGAATTCCCCGATTTTCATGCCCGAGACCCCGGCGGTTTTTGCTGCACTGCAGCAGAGTGTCGTCTTTCCGTCACCTAGTCAACCTTATCAAGGACTCTTTTGCCATTCGTTACGAACGTGGGGATTGTGGGCTTCGATTCCCAGCCCCTATTCGCCGCTTTGCAGCAACGAGCCGACGCGGCGCGCGCTCTTGAGCAATTGCAGGAAGATGAATACCGCGACCGCGAAGTAGGCCACGTTGAGCGCGAACGCCGCGATCATCAGGTCGGCGCGGAAGGTCTGCTCCAGGATCAGCGCGCGCATCCCTTCGAACACGTAGGTCGGCGGCAGCGCCCAGGCGACCCACTGCAGCCACTCGGGCAGCACGCTCACCGGGTAGTAGACGCAGATCACCGGCATGATCAGGAACATCATGGTCCAGGCGAGGCTTTCCGCCCCCATGCCGTTGCGCATGACCACGCCCGAAACGACGATGCCGACCGACCAGCTCGTCAGGATCAGGTTCAAGAAGAAGAACGCGAGCGCGACGCCAAGCCCGTAGATGTTGAACCCGAAGAACGCGATCGCCAGCAGCGTCACCGGCACCATGCCGATGGCAAGCCGCACGATGCTCATGATCATCAGCGCACAGACGAACTCGATCGGCCGCAGCGGGCTGATCATCAGGTTGCCGAGGTTGCGCGCCCACATCTCCTCCAGGAACGAGATCGAGAACCCGAGCTGCCCCCGGAACAGGATGTCCCACATCATCACCGCGCCGATGAACACGCCGCCGGCGCGGGCGAAGAAGCCGGAATTCTGCGCGATATAGAATTGCAGGAAGCCCCAGACCAGAAGCTGCACCGCCGGCCAGTAGATCAGCTCCAGCACGCGCGACCACGACGACCGCAGCAGGTAGAGATAGCGCAGCACCATCGCGCCGACGCGATGCGGCGCGAGCGTCATGGCGGAGGTGGAGGCGGTCGTCATGCGAGGGCCCCGCCTGGAACCGCGGATGCAGAGCCTGCATTCGGCCCGGTGGAGGGAGCGTGCATCATCACTGCGCCGCCTCCCGTGCCGCCTCGCCGCGCCCGCGCGCGACGTCGAGGAAGACCTCCTCGAGCGTTTCGCGCCCGTAGCGCGCCAGCAGAGGCGCCGGCGCGTCGTCGTCCTCGATCTTGCCGAGCTTCATGATGATGACGCGCTCGCACAGCCGCTCGACCTCCGCCATGTTGTGCGAGGCGAGAAGAATCGTGGCGCGGCGGGTCTTGCGATAGGTCTCGAGCCGTCCGCGCACCCAGTCGGCGGTGTCGGGATCGAGCGAGGCGGTCGGTTCGTCGAGGAGGAGCACCTCGGGCGCGTTGATCAGCGCCTTGGCGAGCGCCACGCGGGTCTTCTGGCCGGCCGAGAGCTTGCCGGTCGGCCGGTCGAGGAATTCGGTGAGGTCGAGCTCGGCGGCGACCTGCGCGATGCGGCCGGCGAGGTCGTCGACCGCGTAGAGACGGCCGAACACCTTGAGGTTCTGGCGGACCGTCAGCCGGTGCGGCATGTCGACGTAGGGACTTTCGAAATTCATCCGGTGCAGGACCTGGTAGCGCTGTCGCGGCATCTCGGCGCCCAGCACGCGCGCGCTGCCCGACGTCGGCATCACCAGCCCCAGGATCATCGCGATGGTGGTGGTCTTGCCGGCGCCGTTGCCGCCGAGGAGGCCGGTGATGGAGCCCGGTTCCAGCGCGAACGAAATGCCGTCGACCGCGCGGGTCGTGCCGTAGGTCTTGACCAACTGGTCGACAGCGATGGCGGGTGGGGTCGCAGCCATGGCCGGACATGTGACGCCGCTCGCGATCGGGCGCAAGCCCTGGCGCGCGGGGGTCGGGTCGAGTTCGTCACGGGACCGGACGGGCGGCGAACAGGATTTCTCATGTTGCGTCTCGCCAAAAGCGCGACCTGCGGGCTACGAATGCAAGGCGCGCTGCCGCGGGACAATCCACCACGGTTGAGCCTCGCCGGCGAAACGGTAGACTCCCGCCATGTCGGTCGACATCCACGAATATGCCGTCCGCCAGCCGCGCAACGTGCGTCTCGACACCCTGGTGCGGCTGCGCTGGCTGGCGGTGATCGGCCAGACCACGGCGGTGCTGGTGGTCTATGCCGGGCTCGATTTCGAGCTGCCGATCTATGCCTGCCTCGCCGTGATCGCGCTCGCGGCCTGGCTCAACATCGCGCTGCGGGTCCGCTTCCGGGTCACGCAGCGGGTCGAGCCGGACCGGGCGGCGTGGCTCCTGGCCTTCGACATCGCGGAGCTGGCGACGCTGGTGTTCCTCACCGGCGGGCTGCAGAACCCGTTCTCGTTCCTCCTGCTCGGGCCGGTGCTGCTGTCGGCCACCGCGTTGCCGCCGCGGATGACGCTGATGCTCGGCGCCTTCGCGGCCGCCTGCGCGACCGTGCTCGCGTTCTATCACTATCCGCTGCCGTGGGATTCCGACGAGCCGCTGGCGCTGCCCGCGATCTACACCATGGGCGTCTGGCTCTCGCTGCTGCTCGGACTGGGCTTCATCGGCGTGCATACCTGGCAGCTTACCGAGGAGGCGCGCCAGCTCGCCGACGCGCTCGCCGCCACCGAGCTGGTCCTGGCGCGCGAGCAGCATCTCTCGCAGCTCGACGGGCTCGCCGCCGCCGCCGCCCACGAGCTCGCGACGCCGCTCTCCACCATCACGGTGATCGCGACCGATCTCGATCGCGCGATCGAGCCGGATTCGCCCTTCGCCGAGGACATCCGGCTGCTGCGCGAGCAGGCGCAACGGTGCCGCGCGATCCTCGGCAAGCTCACCGAGCTGTCTTCGAGCATCGAGCCCTTCGACCGCATGCCGTTCTCGGCCTTGCTCGATGAGGTCGTCGCGCCGCACCGCAATTTCGGCATCGACATCAACATCGCGCTCAAATCCCGCGACGCTCCGGAGCCGGTCGGCGGGCGCAACCCCGCGATCCTCTACGGCCTGGGCAACCTGGTCGAGAACGCGGTGGATTTCGCGCGCGAGCGGGTCGACGTGACGGCGGATTGGAGCGCCGACGAGGTCGGCGTCACCATCAGCGACGACGGGCCCGGCTTCGCGGCCGAAATCATGGGCAGGATCGGGGAACCCTACGTCACCAGCACCCGACGGCGGCGGCTCAACGTCGGCACCGAGTCCGGCGGGCTCGGGCTCGGCTTCTTCATCGCCAAGACGCTGCTGGAACGCTCCGGCGCCGCCCTTGAGTTCGAGAACCGGGCCGCGCCGGAGCGCGGCGCCATCGTGCGGGTACGCTGGGGACGGCGCGACTTCGAAGGCGCCTCCGGGTCCTGACCGGGGCTTGGATTGGAACTAAGCCGTTGGATCCCATAGTCTTAACTGCGTTCGCGATCTCGCCGTTGTCAGACGCCGGGCTGGCATTTATATGATCTTTATATCGCCCCGTTCGTTGCTGCCGAGGTTCGGGATTCTTGTGACTGGACTGACGACGGGCCAATGTGAGGTGCCATGACCATCGCGAGCGCTATGACCATGTCTGAATCCCGTCCGTCCCCCGCTCCCGGCGACCGCACGCTGCTGATCGTCGAGGACGACAAGGCATTCCTGCAGCGGCTCGCGCGCGCCATGGAAGGCCGCGGCTTCACCGTCACCACCGCCGAGTCGGTTGCCGAAGGCCTGATCCAGCTCGAGACCGCCACGCCGGCCTTCGCGGTCGTCGACATGCGGCTCGGTGACGGCAACGGCCTCGACGTGATCTCCGCGCTCAAGCGCCGCCGCCCCGAGGCTCGCGGTATCGTGCTCACCGGCTACGGCAACATCGCCACGGCCGTGAACGCCGTGAAGATGGGCGCGGTCGATTACCTCGCCAAGCCGGTCGATGCCGACGACGTGGTGCACGCGCTCCTCGCGCTCGAAGGCAAGCACGCCGAGCCGCCCGAAAATCCGATGTCGGCCGACCGCGTGCGCTGGGAGCACATCCAGCGCATCTATGAATTATGCAGCCGCAATGTCTCGGAGACGGCGCGAAGGCTCAACATGCACCGCCGCACGCTGCAGCGCATATTGGCCAAGCGCGCGCCGAAGTAGCCGTCATAGCTGCAGTTCGGTCGAGCTCTCAGGAGACCCGGCAATCGTCTGCGCATGGCGCTGTTGGGTCTCGCAAGGGACCCAACCTACGCCGCTACATCGCGCTGGATCGCCCCGCGACTTACGCCGCCTGCGCCCGCCGGTTCACGTTCGCTTCGGCAATTTCCGTCAGGGTCCGGTCGGCGTTCTTCTCCTCCTGCAGGGTGGCGTCGAGAAGCCGCACGGCCTGCTTGAGCCCAAGCTGCTCGGCCCAGGCCTTCAAGGTGCCGTAGCGCGATATCTCGTAATGCTCGACCGCCTGCGCCGCCGAGAGCAGGCCGGCGTCCAGCGCGTCGGTGCCCTTGAAATCCTTCATGACCTCCTTGGCCTCCTCGGTGAGGCCCTTGATCGCCTCGCAGGTTTTCGCACGCGCGGGCTTGCCCAGCTCCTTGAAGACTGCGTCCAGGCGCTCCACCTGGCCCTCGGTCTCCTCCAGGTGGTGTTCGAACGCCGCGCGAAGCTCGTCCGACTGCGCGGCCTTGGCCATCCTGGGCAGCGCCTTCACGAGCGCCTTCTCGGCGAAATAGATATCCTTGAGGGTTTCGTGAAAGAGGTCTTCGAGGGTCTTTTCCTTCGCCATGATCGTCTCCCGTGCGGTTGCGATACGGCGGGTACAATCATCCTTGCCAGTGGAAGTTCCGTGCGGGCGTGCCGTGCGGGCTCGCGTGAAATTCCGGAGCCCCGGAGAACGACAACCCTGCTCGAGTGCTCGCGTCGGCAGCCTGCAACCAATCCGCAGGTGGCACGTTACTGCACTGCAGAACGGAGCAGCAGGCGATGGATCCGAACCAGGCAGCGATATTCGAGCGGTTGGAAACCACCAAGCAATACGGGCTTCTATCGGATTACTTCGTGAGTTGGACCAGGCAATCCGGCCGCTCCCACGCCAAGGTCACCGTCTGGCCCAAGGACGGCACCCCCGAGGATGTGGTGCAGGACTACATCGCGCAGCTTCTCAAGGGACTGGTGTCCGACCAGCAGATCAGGGTGGAAAGCTAGCGGCTCAAGACAGTCCCGCCGGTTTTCCGCGGCGCGCGCGCCCGCCCGCATTCCGGTTCCGCAGCTGTGGCTATGGATTCCGGACAGCGGCTTCGGAATGACGGACCAATTGTCCAGCCTCACTTGCCCGCGAGCGTCGCCTCGTTCAACAGCTCGGGCAACAGGTGCTTCCAGTATTTCGCGTCGCCCGAAGTGCCGTGACCGCGCGTCTGATCGGACGCGGGAATCTCGTAATATCGGCCGTTCTTCACGCGCTTGATGTCGCGCTCCAGAATTCCAAGCTCGATCGGGTTGCGTTCGTCGTCGGCTGCGTTGATCGCCAGCACGCGCGCCTTGATCTTTTCCAGGGTCGGCGAGGGGTCGTAGTCGCGCGCGGCGTCGTAGGCATAGATGTAGTCGTTGGCGTCGGCGGCGAAGCGTTCCGCCAGCTTCGCCTCCACCAGCTTGTCGGCCTGCGCGCGCGTCGGCGCGATCCGGTGGAGGGTCCGGGTGCCGCCGCCGGTCGCCATGCTGAAGAAGTTCGCCGCCAGCCTGAAGCTCGGCGGCTGCCCAGTGTAGTTGCCGTTGTCATACGCCGGGTCGGCCTTGATCATCTCGATCATCATGCGCCGGAGCATCCAGTTGCGTCCCGCCATCGCGGTCGGCTGCGATCCCATCGGCACCAGCACGCTCATGAAGTCGGGATACATCCCGCCCCACATCCAGGCATGCATGCCGCCCATCGATTGGCCGATGATGAGCTTGAGGTGGCGGATACCGAGGTGCTCGGTGACCAGCCGATATTGCGCCACCACCATGTCCTCGTAGCTGTATTTCGGGAAGCGCGCGCGCATTCCATTCGACGGCTTCGACGATTTGCCGGCCCCGAGCGAGTCCGGAATGATGAGAAAATATTTTGCGGGGTCGAGCGGCTGCCCGGCCCCGAACAGCTCGCCTGCAAAATTCTTGCCCATCATGCTCTGGCCCGAGCCGCTCGAGCCATGCAGCACGAGCACCGGCTCGCCCGTGGGCGCACCGATCGTCACATAATGCAGCTTCAATTCGGGCAGGACCTCGCCGCTATGGAAGCGGAAGTCCTTGATGACGAAGTCGCCCTGCTTCTGGGGCGGATCGTCGGCGCGAGCGGACACCGCGCCGAGCATGAGGATGGCTGTCAGGATCGAACCGACGGTGGCGAGGCGCATGTTGTGTCCTCCGTTGTGTCTGCTCGCGGGCCGGCGGCGCGCTCGACCCGAGCTTACCAGTTCTCTCCGTGATACGGCCCTTCCGGATCGGCGAGCGCCGAGAGCCGCAGTGCCGCAGCGCGCGCGAAGGCGAGCATCATGTACTTGCGGGTCGCGGCGTGGATCCGATGCTCGGGCGCCGCGCAGACCATCTCGGCGCCGAAGGCATCCGCGACGATCAGCCCGGTGTCGTTCGGGAAGATGTCGCAGGGCACTTCGACCGTGGTGGCGAAGAACAGCCGATCGCAATGCAGCCGGTAGTCCACCCACTTCTGGTCGGCGCGGAAATCCGCCACCGAGGACTTGATCTCGACGATCCACAACTCGCCGTCGCCGCCGAGCGCCACCAGGTCGGCGCGCCGGCCGGACGCGAGCGCAAGCTCGCTCACCACCGAAAAGCCGAACGAATGCAGGAGCCGGGTGGTCCCGCGCGCCACCGCGAGCGCGGTCGGCGATTGCCGGCGATCGACAGGCAGGGCAGCGGCGAGAGACGAGAAGCCCATTGAATGCAGGATTCCAGGTAACGGGACGGTCGTGGTCCCACGCTCGTGATGACGACGCACGCTACTCTCCCGGCAACCGACACAAAACAACCAGCAGGGTGGCCAAGGGCGCGCACCGCTGGTCGTTGCTCAGCCCAGGGATGCGGCCCGGCCGTCATTCTGCCGCAGCGGCACGCTCCGCGAAAGCCCCGGCGAGCGCCTCGCGCGTCGGGGCGACCACGCCGCGTTCGGTGATCAGCCCGGTGACGAGGCGCGCCGGCGTGACGTCAAAACCGAAATTCGCGACCGCCGATCCGTCCGGCACGATCCGTACCGTCTCGATGCGGCCGTCGGCGGTCTGGCCGGTGATCGACACCACCTCGTCGCCGCCGCGCTCCTCGATCGGGATCTCGCGCACGCCGTCCGCCACGGAAAAATCGATCGTCGGCGACGGCAGCGCCACATAGAACGGCACGCCGTTGTCCTTGGCGGCGAGTGCCTTGAGATAGGTGCCGATCTTGTTGCAGACGTCGCCGTTCGCGGTCACCCGGTCGGTGCCGACGATCGCCATGTCGACCATGCCGTGCTGCATCAGGTGGCCGCCGGTATTGTCCGGGATCACGGTGTGCGGGACGCCGTGCCGGCCGAGTTCCCAGGCGGTGAGCGAGGCGCCCTGGTTGCGCGGGCGCGTCTCGTCGACCCAGACATGGAGCGGCACGCCCTGGTCATGCGCCAGGTAGATCGGCGCGGTGGCGGTGCCGAGGTCGACGGTGGCGAGCCAGCCGGCATTGCAGTGCGTGAGCACATTGACGCGCTCGCCCGGCTTCTTGTTCGCCGCGATCGCCTCGATCAGCGCCAGGCCGTGAACGCCGATCGCCCGGTTGATGGCGACGTCCTGGTCGCAGATCTCGGCGGCACGCCGGTAGGCGGCGGCGACGCGCTCCGGCCGCGGGCGGTTGCGCACCGCCGCCAGCATCTCGTCGAGCGCCCATTTGAGGTTGATCGCGGTCGGCCGTGTCGCCAGCAGCGTCGCATAGGCGCGCTCCAGCATCTCGTCCGAGGCGTCCTCCTTGAGCGCGAGCGCGATGCCGTAGGCCGCGGCGGCTCCGATCAGCGGCGCGCCGCGCACCTGCATGGTGGCAATCGCGCGCGCAGCATCGGCGAGCGTCGCCAGGCGCAGCGTCGCGAAGCGATGCGGCAGCCGGGTCTGGTCGATGACGCCGACCGTCGCGCCGTCCGGCTCGAGCCAGATGCTGCGGGTGGGCTTGCCGTCGACGTTCATGGCCGCACTCATAACGCGGTTGGCGGCAGCGGGCTACTTCGGCGGCTTGATCGCCTCGGTCAGTCGCGCGATCACCTCCGGCGGCGCCGCATAGGCGCGCCGGATGATCCCATCGGCCTCCGCGCCGGCGACCGGATCGACATCGAGCCGCTCCTTCGCGGCGTCGGCGCGGTAGGCCGGATCGTTGAAGGTGGCGGTCATGGCCGCGCGCAACGCCTCGACGCGCTCCGGCGGCGTCTCCGGCGGCGCCATGAAGGCATAGCCCACCGCGTAGGCGGAAAACTTCAGCTCGAGCAACCGCCGGTCGGCCGGCGCCTTGGTGAGGTCGAGGCTGAGCGGGACGTGGGCCGGGATGTCCGGATGCGGCGTGAGGCCCATCTGGTAGAGCAGGCTGATCCTGCCGTCGCGCAGCCACTCGGCGTTGCGGGTCTTGATCCCGTACCAGGCGATGTTGGCGCGCCCCTGCGTCTCGCCGCGCATCATCGCGAGGTCGATGTCGGCGCCGCTCGGGTAGCCGACCACGGTGCGATACTTGAAGCCGAGGATGTTGCGCATGACATAGCCGTCGGTGGCGCTGTTCGAGGCGGCCGATGCGGCGCCGACCACAAGTTCGTTGGTCAGCAGGTCCTCGGCCTTGCGCACCGGCGTGGAGGCGTTCCAGGCCATCGCGACGCTGGAATAGCGGGCGGGACCGCCGAGCCAGCGCAGCTTCAGCGGGTCGTAGCCTTCGGCCTTGCCGGTAAACAGCGGATCGAACACCAGGGACGGCAGCACCACGCCGATGGTGAGTCCGTCCTTGGGCGCCACCGACTGGATGTAGTTGAGGACCTGCAGGCCGCCGGCACCGCCCATGTTTTTCGGTAACGCGAGCGGATTGCCCGGCAGGTGCTTGCCGAGATGGCGTACCACCGCGCGCGAGACCTGGTCGACGCCGCCACCGACCCCCGAACCGATCATGACGTTGAGCGTCTTGCCGCGGTAGAAATCGGCGATCGGTTCGGCCGTCGCCGCGCCCGGAACGGCCAGGGCAAGCCATGCGGCGGTCCATCCCATGGGCAGAGACTTGTTCATGTCACCTCTCGTATCGGTTCAGACCCAGTAGCGCCAGGCGAAGGCCACCGTCAGCACCACGCCGACCACGACCACCATCACGCGCGCCATGCGGTTCGACACCACCTGCGCCAAGCGTATGCCGATGATAGCGCCGATCAGCGTTCCTGCCACCATCACCAGCGCCTGCGGCCAGGCCACCATGCCGCGCGCTATGAAGACCGTCGCGACCACGAGCGAGTTGAGCCCGATGACCAGATTTTTGACGGCGTTGGCCGAGCGATAGTCGCCGCCGGTCCCGATCGAAAGCACGCCCAGGAGCAGCACCCCGAGGCCGGCGCCGAAATAGCCGCCGTAGACCGAGACCGGCAGCAGCCAGGCGATGCTGTTCGTCCAGCGGTGCGGGCCCTGCTCGCCGCGGGCCGCGGCGCGCGCACGCACCCAGGCGCCGATGCGGCCCGCATAGGCGAACAGGATCGTGGCGAAGCCGAGCAGGAGCGGAACGAGGAGCGCGAAGGTCTTTTCCGGCGTCACCAGCAGCAGGCTCGCGCCCGCGAGCGCGCCGACCACGGAGGCGATCATCATCCCGGCGAAGGAGCGGCCGAGCGGCGGCAGTTGCGAGCGGTCGTAGGCCGCGGCGAGAAAATTGCCCGGCAGCAGCGCGACGAGATTGGTGGTGACCGCGACCACCGGAGAAATTCCGGTCGCGAGCAGCACCGGAAAGGTGATGATCGCCGCTCCGCCCACCAGCGCCGAGAGCGTCCCGCCGGCGATTCCGGCGATGACGAGAAGGACGATGTGGAGGAGGTCCATGGGCACATCGGGTGGGAGGAGCAGGCGCCGCGATCCCATGCGGCGATCCATGGCGGCGATCCATGGCGACCATAGCCGCCGCCCATAGTAAAGCGCGCGGCGGCGGTCTGTCGTTCCCCATTTCCCCGGAGGCGGTCTCTCGCGCTTTTGGAATCCGCCCTGCGAAGTCAAAGTGCCCCCAGCTTTCCCCTCCCCGCGTCGCGCAAAGACGCGCTCCGGGGAGCGATGCGGAGAGCGCCCAGCGCTGGTGTCTTTTTCCCGTGCGATGCCGCAGGCGGCTCTTGTTTTGCCCGCAACCGTCATTCACACTGGCGCCGCTCTGGCGGGGCAAACGAGAGGCGATGATGCTGGGATCAGCATGGTCTCGCCTGCGGTATGTTGCGAGCCGCACGCTCCTGGCCGCTTCGCTGTCGTGGGGCGGGACTGCCGCGGCGCAGCCGGTGCTCGACCTCCAGCTTGTCGCTTCCGGATTTACCAGTCCGGTTGGCGTTGCGAATGCCCGCGACGGTTCAAATCGGCTGTTCATCGTCGAGCAGGGCGGCACCATCAGGATCTATGACGGCGCCCAGGTGCTGGCCGCGCCGTTTCTCAACATCACGTCGAAGGTGCTGTCCGGG
Source organism: Alphaproteobacteria bacterium (assembly GCA_034669045.1). Classification (GTDB taxonomy): domain Bacteria; phylum Pseudomonadota; class Alphaproteobacteria; order Rhizobiales; family Xanthobacteraceae; genus VAZQ01. The sequence continues at coordinate 57,709 of JAXDOD010000103.1, read as the reverse complement.
GGCGAGCGCGGGCTGCTGGGGCTGGCCTTCGATGCGAGCTATGCGTCGAACGGCCTCTTCTATGTCTACTACACCAGCCAGCCTGCGGGCGAGGTGACGATCGCGCGCTACCACGTCACCGGCGCTGCCAACGTGGCGGACCCGAATTCCGAGGTCATCCTCAAGACGCAGGCGCATGCGGACTTCGCGAACCATAATGGCGGCTCGCTGCTGTTCGGGCCGGACGGTTGCCTCTATGCCGGGATCGGCGACGGCGGCAGCGGCGGCGATCCGTTCAACAACGGCCAGAACCTCAATACGCTGCTGGGCAAGATCATCCGGATCAGTCCCGCCGACGGCACGCCCTGCGCGGCGGCGCCGGGCAATCCGTTTGTCGGCGTGGCGGGCGCCCGCGGCGAGATCTGGGCGCTGGGTGTGCGCAATCCCTGGCGGATCACCTTCGACCGCCAGACCGGCGACCTTCTGATCGCCGACGTGGGCCAGGGCGCCCGCGAGGAAGTGAACTTCCAGCCGGCCGGCGTCGCCGGACGCAACTACTGCTGGCGGCGCAAGGAAGGCACGCTGCTCTTCGACGCCAACGTCCCCTGCACCGCCGGCACGCCTACCGATCCGGTGCTCGACTACGACCACTCGGGCGGGAAGTGCTCGATCACCGGCGGCTATCGTTACCGTGGGAGCCGCATCCCGGACATCGTCGGCACCTATTTCTACGGCGACTACTGCACCGGCCAGATCTGGCGCGCGACCGAGAGCGGCGGCGTGTGGACGAGCAGCCCGTTGTTCGACACGGCGTTCAACATCAGCAGCTTCGGCGAGGACGAAGGCGGCGAGATCTACGTCGTGCATATTGGCGGAAGCCTCTATCGGCTGGTGGACACCCGCGTCGCGACGACGACCGCGGTGACCGGGACGCCCAACCCGAGCGTGTCCGGCCAGTCGGTGACGTTCACCGCGACCGTAACCCCGGCCGGGGCCGGGACGCCGACCGGGACCGTCACCTTCAAGGACGGAGCGACCGCGCTCGGTACCGGCACGCTGTCGAGCGGCAGCGCCGGCTTCTCGACCGCCGCGCTGGCCGTGGGCGGACATACCATCACGGCCGTGTATGGCGGCGACGTTACGTTTGCCGCCTCGACGTCGCCCGGGTTCGCACAATCGGTCAACAAAGGCGCGACCGCGACCGCCGTCAGCGCAACGCCGAACCCGAGCACCTTGGGACAGTCGGTGACGTTCACGGCGACCGTGACGGCGAGCGCACCGGCCGCGGGCACGGCGAGCGGAACCGTCACCTTCAAGGACGGAGCGGCGACGCTTGGCGCCGGCACGCTGTCGAACGGCGTCGCCAGTTTTTCGACCGCGGCGCTCAGCGAAGGCCAGCACACGATCTCCGCCGTCTATGGTGGCGATGCGAGCTTCAACGGCTCCACCTCGGCCGGCGTCACGCTCACCGTGCAACCGCCGCCGCCGCTGACGCGAACATTCGTCTCGGCGAACGGAAGCGACCTGAACAATTGCGGCCGGGCCGCACCCTGCCGGACGTTCCAGACGGCGCACAACCGCACCGTTGCGGGCGGCGCGATCTCGGTGCTCGACCCGGCCGGCTACGGACCGGTGACGGTCAGCAAATCGATCGGCATCGTCAACGACGGCGTCGGAGCGGCCGGCATCCTGGTGCCGGCGGGCGCGGCCGGGATCACCATCGACGCCGCGGCCGGCGACCGGATCAATATTCGCGGGCTGGTGATCGAAGGCGCCGGCGTCGGCGGCGCTGGAATCGTGTTCCATACCGGCCAGGAATTGAGCATCCAGAACTGCGTCATCCGCGGCCTTGCCGGGTCGGGCATCGCGTTCACGCCCGGCGCGTCGAGTGTTCTCACGGTCGCCAACGCATTCGTCGCCGACAATGCCGCCGACGGGATCCATGTCGAGCCGGCCGGCTCCGGGATGGTGAACGCCGTGCTCGACGGGGTCCAGATCTACCACAACGGCGGACACGGTGTTTTCGTCACGTCAGCGTCGGCAACGCTCAACGTCGTCGCCAGGGACAGCGTCTCGTCGCAGAATGCCCTGAATGGATTTGCGGTCGCAGCCGGCAGCCTGATGGTGATTCGCGGGGCGGCGGCCGGCAACGCGATCGGGCTGGCCAGCAGCAACGGCGCGCCGCTTCGGGTCGGGCGCTCGACCGTAACCGGAAATGGCACCGGCTGGTCCGGCGCCGGGGTGCAAAGCTACGGCGACAACCGGATCGACGGCAATGCCGGCGGCGAGACCGCTCCGCCGCAGTTGCCCAGGAAGTGATCGCGCGCCATGGCGCCGCAAACCAACCGAACGTGCTCTAGAAAAAAGCCTGGATCCCGGTCTGCGCGCGGCCGAGGATCAGCGCGTGGATATCGTGCGTGCCCTCATAGGTGTTCACCGTCTCGAGATTCGAGAGCACGCGCATGACGTGGAACTCGTCGGAAATCCCGTTGCCGCCGTGCATGTCGCGGGCCATGCGCGCAATATCGAGCGCCTTGCCGCAGTTGTTGCGTTTCATCAGCGAGATCGCGGGCGGCGGCGCCCTGCCGTCCTCCATCAAGCGTCCGAGACGCAAGGCCGCGTGCAGGCCGAGCGCGATCTCGGTCTGCATATCGGCGAGCTTCTTCTGCACGAGCTGATTGGCGGCGAGCGGCCGGCCGAACTGCTTGCGGTCGAGCACGTATTGCCGGGCCCGGTGCCAGCAGAACTCGGCGGCGCCCATGGCGCCCCAGACGATGCCGTAGCGCGCGCTGTTGAGGCAGCCGAACGGGCCCGAGAGCCCCTCGACATTGGGGAGGAGATTTGCCTCCGGCACGACTGCGTCTTCGAGCACGATCTCGCCGGTGACCGAGGTGCGCAGCGAGAGCTTGCCCTCGATCCGCGGGGTCGAGAATCCCTCGATGCCGCGTTCGACGACGAAGCCGCGGATCTTTCCGTCGAGCTTCGCCCACACGATCGCAAGGTCGGCGACCGGCGCGTTCGAGATCCACATCTTGCTGCCGGTGAGACGGTAGCCGCCGGCCACCTTCTCGGCGCGCGTCTTCATCGAGCCCGGGTCGGAGCCGTGGTCGGGCTCGGTCAGGCCAAAGCAGCCGACCAGTTCGCCTTTGGCGAGCTTGGGCAGGTATTTGCGCCGCTGCGCCTCGCTGCCGTAGGCGAAGATCGGATACATCACCAGCGAGGACTGCACCGACATCAGCGAGCGGTAGCCGGAATCGACGCGCTCGATCTCGCGCGTGATCAGGCCATAGGCGACGTGGCCGAGCCCGGAGCCGCCATAGTCTTCCGGCAGGGTCGAGCCGAGGAGGCCGAGTGCCCCCATCTCGATGACGATCTCGGGGTCGTAGCGTTCCTCGCGGTAGGCGGTGAGCACGCGCGGAAACAGCTTGTCCTGCGCATAGGCGCGCGCGGTGTCGCGCACCATGCGCTCGTCCACCGAAAGCTCGCCCTCCAGATCGAGCGGGTCCTGCCAGTCGAATCCAGGCTCCGCCGGCGGCGCCGCAGGCTTCTTCGCGTGCTTGGCGACGGCTTTCGGCATGGGCGGCTCCTTCGGCGCGAACCCATTTATAGAACGCCGGACGGCAGGCGCGAAAGGATGCCGGCGCGGGTCGCGCCTGCACAGCCGGGATGGCCCGAGATCGAGCGCGCGCCGCGCTCAGCGCGACGTGGTCATCGCGATGGTGCGCTTCTTCTTGGCGAGGAGCGCATTGCGCTTGGTCACCAGCACGCTTCGCTTGGTCAGGAGCGCGTTCCAGCGGGTCGAGAACTGGCCGCGGCGGCTGGCGGCACGAAAGCGCTCCGCGCCTGCAGCGGAGACGTCACGCCATTGGCACCCGTAGGGCCACTTCTCCTGCAGGCAGGACATGGCGCCGGGCTTGAGGTCGAGGGGGGCGCCGTTGACGGCGGCCGGGACCGGCCTCGGGTCGCCTTGCGAGGCGTAACCCGCAATCGCGGTCAGTATTGCGACCGCCAGGGCGACGACGGTGAGACCCGCGAATGTCTTGTACATGACCACCAACCACCCGGCTGGCGTCGAGGCGCGCCGGTCCGTGGACACTGCTGTCCATGCGTTTAGTCGTGAGGGCTGTGCAAAAGGTTCAATTCTGCCGGCAAATGATCCGCAATCGGCCGGTGGCCCAAGCCCGGCCGGCGGGTCCCGGGCCGCGCGGCCGGCCAGGACATCCGGCGCCGTTGCCGCTGCGGCACCGTTCGGTTATCTAGACCTGGAAAGCGCCCGTAGCTCAGCTGGATAGAGCGCTGCCCTCCGAAGGCAGAGGTCACAGGTTCGAATCCTGTCGGGCGCGCCAAAATTTTCCCTTCAGATGAGACCTCCGAACCGGATCGGCGGCGGCGCTGTCCACGACTCTGAAACGGATGCAAGCCGGTCTACTCCCGGACCGTGGAGCCCGAGTTTTGCCGCAATCGCGCCTCCAACGACCGCAGAACCTGCAACGACCGCAGAACCTGCAATCCAGCCGTTGAGACGGCCGCGGTTCCGTGCTCAAATGAGCTCATGGACAGCACTCCGAATAACCAACGGGCGCAGGTCGGTTGGGCCGTGGCTATCACGCTGGCGTTGGCGGCGTTGGTGGTGACCGCGTTTGGCGCCTTCGCCGGGTTCACCACCTTGATGGCGCGGATGGATCGCACCGAGGACAAGATCGTCCGCCTGGAAGAGCGCATCGGACGGCTCGAAACGGCGCTTGCGGAGCTCCCCGGCAAGATCAGCCAGCAGCTCATGGAGTCGAACCGGACCATCCTGACGGCGGTCATGGCGGCCAAGACCACCGCGCCTGATCAGCAGCACGCCATGCCGCAGCCGGCCCAGCAATTTCCGGATATGCCGCGGCGGCCGGAGCTTCCCGGGATGGCGGGCGGCATGCCTGCTGGAATGCCGGGTCCGACCGGCGCGCGGATACGCGCTCCCCCGACGCCATCCTGGGCGGTCCCCGGCGACCCGCTCGGCGATCCGCCGCCGCCCCCGCCGAGCAGCAATCCGCCGCCGAATAGCAATCTGAAGTAGCCGCGGCACGGTCGCGACGGTTCATGCCCGGATGAGCCGCGCGAGGTTGTCCTTGAGCCAGTAGCCGGCGATGAGGAGCTTCGCATCCGGCAGTTCGCCGGCCGCGACCTTGGCCAGGTACGCGTCGATCGGCCATTCCAGCACCTTGATGTCCTCGGCTTCGCCCGCGACACCGCCGCCCGCGGACTTGCGCGCGGCATCGGTGACGCGCGCGCAGAACAGGAAGATGCGCTCGCTCGATCCGCCCGGCGAGACGAACACGCTGGCGATCGGCTCGAGCGTGGCGGCCTCGAACCCCGCCTCCTCCGCGATCTCGCCTGATCGCGGCTTCCGGCGTCTCGCCTGCCTCGATCATTCCGGCGACCAGGTCGGGAAGCCAGCCGCCCGCCTTCTCGAGGGCCGGATATTTGAACTGCTCCGTGAGATGGACGCACCGTCGCTGCACGTTCACGAGCAGCGCCGCGGCCGAGTCGCCGCGCTCGAAGCACAGGCGCCGCACCACCGGGCTCATGGTCCCGTCATAGCGCTCGTAGCGCAGCAGCGCTTCGTCGATCTTGAAGAAATCGTCGAACACGCGCTTGCGGCTGATCACTTCGACCTTGCGCATCCGGCCTCCCCTCGAGCTTGAGCAGACAGTCTACCACGCACGCCGCGAGCCGTTCGCAAACGCCGTGCGCAGAGACTGGAGCAGCGCGCGCCGCCAGGACTGATTGCGTCACCCGCGCCGGTGCGCGGCGGCATGGCGGCCCTGCCGCGCCGCGGGTTGCCAAATTCCCGTGCGCGGCGGCAATGTCGCGCCGGCTCGGCCGCGGCCTGCGCGCGCCGGCCACGGCGAGAGAGATCGAGTGAGCCAAGCGAGCAGCCCGCGCTGGCGCCTGCCGGACCCGATGGCGCGGCGGGAGCACGTCCTCCTGGGCATCGGCTACATGGTCGGCTCGACCCTGGTGTTCGCGGTCTCGAGCGCGATCACGAAATGGCTGGTCGCGACCTATCCGATCGGAGAGGTGCTGTTTAGCCGCTCGATGCTTTCGCTGGTCGTCTGCGCCATCATCATCCTGCCGCGCACCGGCCTTGCGGTGTTCGAGACGCAGCGGCTGCACCACCATGCCATGCGTTCGTTCGCGCAGTTCGTGTCGCAGACGTTTCTCGTCATCGCCTTCAGCCTGATGTCGCTCGCCGGCGCCATCGCGATCAATTTCTCGGCCCCGCTGTTCACCGCGCTTGTCTCGATGCTGCTCCTCAAGGAGATGGTCGGCGTGGCGCGCTGGGTCGCGCTCGGCACCGGCTTCCTGGGCGTGCTGATCTGCACCCATCCGGGCGTGGATTCGCTGCAGGTCGGCGCCATGTTCGCCTTGGCCAACGCCGTGATCTACGGATCGGTGACGGCCGGCGTGCGCGGGATGACGGCAACGGAATCGGCGGAGACGCTGACGCTCTATCAGCTCGTGATGATCAGCCTGTGCTTTGCCTGCCTGCTACCGCTCGGGGTCGCGGCGCCGACCTGGAGCGATGCCGGCCTGATGGCGCTCAACGGCGTCACCAACGGCGTCGGGCAATACTGGTGGACCCGCTCGCTGCATCTTGCGCCCGCATCGGCGGTGACGCCGTTCTTCTACCTCATGCTGGTATGGGCGGCGCTGCTCGGATTCGTGGTGTGGGGCGACGTTCCGACGGTCGAGCTCGTCGTCGGCTCGGCGATCGTGGTCGCGTCGGGCCTGTTCCTGCTGTGGTGGGAATCGGGCGCGAGATAGCCGACCTCGGCTCAGGCGGCGCGCATCATATCGGCCGAAGCCAGCATGCGCCGCGGCGTCGGCACATAGTGCTTGCCGATCTGTACCATCGGACGCGGCTTGACCAGGATCGACACCAGCCGGTCGCGCAAGGCGCCGGGCGACGTCGGCTTGAGCAGGAATTCGTGCACGCCGAGCCGGATCGCTTCGTTGACATGCGCACGCTGCGCACAGGCGGTCAGCATGATGATCGGCAGATGCGGTTTCGGAAACACCTCGGGCGACCGCACGATGCGCATCACCTGCGGGCCGTTGAGCACCGGCAGCTCCCAATCGAGGATCAGGACGTCCGGATTGGTGTTGCGGATGATGTCGAGCGCGGCGACGCCGTCGGATGCCTCGTAGATCAGTTTCGCGCCCAGCGTCATCAGCATCGTGCGCGTGAGCTTGCGCGTATACGCGCTCTCATCCACCACCAGGATGCCGAGGCCTTCGATCAGCTTCTCGAGGTGCTTGAGCGGCATGGGCAACCACCGGCTCCAATTTCACAGGCCAGCTTGGTAATCCCTCGCGCACTGCCATTTCAATAACGCGAACCGCTCAATTTTCATCAATCTGGCGATGTCGAAAGCGACAATTTTAGAGAAGCCGCGAAACGAGACTTAATGGCTTTTTGATAGGTATCGAGTTGCGGCGGCGCATCGAGACTCCCACAAGTCCGCCGAAGGAATCACATGGACATCCGGCATTCGGTCGTGCTCGCCATCAGCGTCGCGGTGGCGTCCGTGCTGGCACCGCTCATTTCGCCCGACGACCTCAAGGTCGCGGCATCCTGCCGCGCGATGCTGGTGGCTCCGGGCTCGGCGGTCAATCTGGAGCGGCCGTATGCCCTGCGCTACCGGTCGGCGCCGGTGCGCTTCTGCGTGCGCGACGACGCCGGCACTGTGCGGCCGCCGCCGGCCGCTGCTCATTTGCCGATAATCGCGTTGACCCAATAGCAGTTGCCCTTGCGCCGGACGAAGGCGGCGCCCCATTCGGCATCGCTGGTCTTGTCGCCGGACTGGAACTGGATCGTGAACCGGTTGATCGCGTCGGCGTCCGGAGTCGAGAACTTCTTCACGCCGGCCGAGGGGGTCCATTTGTAGATGGTGTTCGTCTCTTCATCGCGGATCGTGAACAGGTATTGCTGCGTCGAAATGCTCAGCATGCGGCTGCGCAGGGCGGGAAGCGCTTCATCCGACGGCAGCAGGATGGCGTTGCCGATGTCGTTGAGGGATTTCGCCCGCCATGTTCCGATATCGTCCGACGGCGACGCCAGCGGGATGACCAGGAAGAAGAGCGTGGACACCGTCTTGGACGCCTCGGCGTCGCACTCGTCCATGGCGGTCTTGAGCCAGGTATATTCTTCGTCGGCCGCGGGCAATGCGGTCCCGGCTTGCGGCGCCGGAGGCGTTCCGCGTAGCGCGACCAGGGCCGCGATCGCGACCGCCACGACCAGCACCGCCAGCGACGCCGCAATGGCGACGGCGGCGAGCCACGCCCTGTTGGGCGCCCCGCAATGGGCGCAGGTCTTGGCGAAGCTGGATACCGCTTCCCCACAATTTGCGCAGTCCCTGGCGATCATCTCGAATCCCGGTGGGCGAGTGTCAGTTCAACGAAATCGGCCGCACGATTCAACACGAAAGGCGCCTCTGATGCCATATTTCGCAGCCGCGCGCGACGAGCCGGACGGGGTCCGCGTACCTCCGCGGCGTCGACCCGGCGCGATTAAACATAACGCGCGACAAATCCTTGTGCAGCCTTGCGCATGACACGATTGCCGGCGACTTGAGCGCCTGAGCCGCTATCGCTGACGATACGACGACCCCGACCCTCGAAGGAAATCGCCGATGTTTCCGCTCCACGCCCTCCGACGCGCCATGCTGGCCGCGACCTCGCTGCTCGCCGTCGCATTCACGGCCTCGGCCGATCGGGCCGAGGCTCAGGCCAAGCTCGAGGCGAGCTACACGATCTCGGTCGCCCGCATCCCGATCGGCAACGTCACCGCCAGCGTCGAGATCGGCGACGGCGAATACGCGGTCTCCATGACCGGACGCGCCAGCGGCGTCATGCGGGTGCTCACCAGCGGCGAAGGCACCCTGACCGCCCGCGGCGCGGTCAAGGACGGGCGCCCGGTGCCGGAAAGCTACGTCTCGACCACCACGTCCGATGACGACACCCTGGCCGTGAAGATGACGTTCGAGGACGGCAGCGTGAAGGAACTCACCGCGTCCGCGCCGCCGCCGAGCCCCGACCGCGTGGCGCTGACCGATGCGCATCGCCGCAACGTCGTCGATCCCTTGACCGCCGTGCTGGTCCCGGCGGCCGAGGGCGGCAACGGCCTCTCGGAAGCGGCCTGCCAGCGCACGCTGCCGATCTTCGACGGACGGCGGCGCTACGATCTCAAGCTCGCCTTCAAGCGCATGGACGTGGCGAAAGCGGACAAAGGCTACAAGGGTTACGCCGGGCCGATCGTGGTCTGCGCCGTCGCGTTCCAGCCGCTCGCCGGCCATCGCGCGTCGAGCTCGCTGGTCAACTATCTCTCCGAGGGCCGCGAGATCGAGATTGCCTTCGCCCCCCTCGCCGGCACGCGCGTGCTGGCGCCGTTTCGCGTGTCGGTCGCCAACATGCTGGGCAATCTGGTGGTGCAAGCGAGCCGCTTCGAGGTGGTCGCGCCGGCGTCGCTGCGCGCCTCGACGACGACGGGCCAGGTTCCGTAAGACCTGCGCTCCCGCCGCCGCAATGACGGCGGCGCGCGCCGCATGATATGCCCTCCGTGACGTCGCCGAAAGCCGGCGCCGGGGAGGACACGGCATGGCGCTGCTCATCAAGGCCGCGGAGCTCAAAGGCCTGATCTCGATCGAGGAAGCCATCGCGGCGGTGCGCGACGGCTTCCGTGACCAGGGTGAGAAGCCCGCCTATTCGGCCCCGCGCGTGCGCATCCAGCACGAGGACCGCCGCGTCAGCGTGCATCAGGGCGGCTGCCACCGGCTGCAGGTGGCCGGCATGTTCATCCATGTCGAGCGCTTCAGCTTCCGCGACGGCGCGCAGCAATACGAGAAGGCCGGCAAGCGGGTCTATGTCGCCTATGACAGCGAGACCGCGGAGCTCAAATGCATCGTGGTCGGCTCGCTGCCGCTGTTCGACGAGCCGGAGGCGGACTGGTTCGGCACCGAGACGCCGATCACCGGCGCGGTCGGCACCGACATCCTCGCGCGCCCGGACTGCCGCGTGCTGGCGCTCTACGGCACCGGCCGGCAGGCCCGCCGGCACCTGATCGCCATGCTCGCCATCCGGCCGACGATCGAGGAGGTGCGCGTCTACAGCCGCAGCGCCGACAACCGCGCGGCCTTCGTGGCGCGCATGCAGCCGCAGGTGCGCGCGCGCATTGCCGCGGTCGAGACGGCGGAGGAGGCCGCGCGCGGCGCCGACCTCATTTGCCTTGCCACCGGCAGCAATGATCCGGTGCTGTTCGGCGAGTGGCTGGTGCCCGGCCAGCACGTCACCTCGATCGTCGCCAGCAACAAGGGCGTGTTCCTGCAGGGCTCGGTCCCGCGGCCGCGGCGCGAGTTCGACGATACGGTGATCGCGCGCGCCGACCGCGTGGTCGCGACGCTCAAGGCACAGGCGATCATGGACGAGCAGGCCGACCTGTTCGAGCCGGTCGAAAACGGGATCACCTCCTGGGACAAGATCGCCGACCTCGGCCAACTCGTCGCCGGCAAGGCTTCGGGGCGGCAATCCCCCGACGAGATCACGGTGTTCAAGCAGAATTCCGACCAGGGCGTCGGCTTCATGGCATTGGCCAAGCTCGCCCACGACAAGGCACGCGCGGCCGGGCGGGGGATCGAGATTTAGGGGCGCTGAAAAAAACCTTCACGGTCATTCCGGGGACGGCCGAAGGCCGGAGCCCGGAATCCATGCGCCGCAGCAGTGGTTATGGATTCCGGGCTCGCGCGCTTCGCTCGCGCCCCGGAATGACGACGGAGCGAGCTATCCCGCCATCCGGCCCTGTCCCGCCTGCCCTTGCCTGCGCGCCCGAATGGACCCAAGATGGGCCATGAGACGTGCCGTGGTGTCGTTGTGCGTATGCTGGCTGGCGTTCTGCGGGTCGACCCGCTCCAACGTCCTGCCGCTGCGTTTCGGCATGACTCCGCTTGAAGCCTCCTCCGCGCTCCAGGTGCCGCTCATCCCCTACTCCAGCAGGGGCGCGTCGGAGATCTACATCGCCAAGGGATCGGCGGCCGTTCCCGGTTTCTATCCGGTCGATACCGGCATGGCGCTGCAGTTCCGCAAAGGTCACCTGACCGGGTGGAAGCAGGACTGGAACTTGCGCCGGCCCTGGCCGTTCTGACCGCATGAGCGCGCCGCCCGCGTGATGGTCCCGATTTCCGTCCTCGATCTCTCCCCGGTCAGCGCCGGTTCGTCCGGCGCCATCGCGCTGCGCAACTCGCTCGACCTTGCGCAACTTGCCGAGCGCCTCGGCTACACCCGCTACTGGGTGGCGGAGCATCACAACCTGCCCTCGGTCGCAAGCTCCGCGCCCGAGATCATGATCGGGCAGATCGCGGCCGCGACGCAGCGCATGCGCGTCGGGTCGGGCGGCGTGATGCTGCCGAACCACGCGCCGCTGATGGTCGCCGAGCGCTTCAAGGTGCTGGAGGCGCTATTCCCGGGCCGCATCGATCTCGGCATCGGACGCGCGCCCGGCACCGATCCGGTCACGTCCTATGCGTTGCGCCGGCGCCAGGACACGGCCGAGGGCGACGATTTCCTGGAGCGGTTCCAGGAGCTCCTGCTGTTCGACCGCAACGGATTCCCGGAAGGGCATCCGTTCCGCGCCGTGCACGCGATGCCGCAGGACGTGGCGCTGCCGCCGCTCTGGCTCCTCGGCTCGAGCGGATACAGCGCACAGCTCGCCGCCATGATCGGCGCCGGCTTTTCCTTCGCGCACCACTTCTCCGACCACGACGCGGCGGCGCCGATGCTGGCCTATCGCGAGCAGTTCAAGCCGTCGGCCACGCTCGATCGGCCCTACGCGATCCTCGCCTGCGCGGCCGTCTGCGCCGACAGCGACGCGGAGGCGGAGCGGCTCGCGACCACGCTCGACCTCAACTGGGTTCGCCGCGCGCGCGGCGAATACCTGCCGCTTGCGAGCCCCGAAGAGGCGCAGGCTTTTCCCTATTCGCCGGTCGACCGCGAGCGCATCCGGGCGCGCCGCGAGCGGCTCTTCCTCGGCGCGCCGGCGACCGTGCGCGCGCGGCTCGAGGCGCTGATCGCGCAGACGAAAGCCGACGAGGTGATGGTCACGACCATGGTCTACGATCACGCCGCGCGCCGGCGCTCCTATGAACTGCTCGCGCAGGCGTTCGGCTTGCGCCCGGGCTGACCCGCGTGCACCGCTCGCCCTTGTTGCATTTGTCCGCGCGCCAGCGTGAAATCGTCCTATCGGGGCCTGGGCTCTGGATTGCGCCCGCCCGCAACGCTCACAGGAGGAAGACTTGGGTAAACATTTCTCGCTGACTGCCGCCGATCAGCACCAGCTCGGCGCCTATCGGGCCGACGCCAAGGGCCCGGCCAAGGGCGGCATCGTGGTCATCCAGGAGATTTTCGGCGTCAATCATCATATCCGCGCGGTCTGCGACCGACTCGCCGAGGAAGGCTACAACGCCGTCGCGCCGGCGCTGTTCGATCGCACCGAGAAAGGCTTCGAGTGCGGCTACACGCCCGACGAGATCGCCAATGCGCGCAAGTTCGTCGCCGCGCCCAACTGGGACGCGATGCTCAAGGACACCCAGTCGGCGATCGACGAACTGAAGAAGGAAGGGCCGGTCGCCATCATCGGCTTCTGCATGGGCGGCAGCGTCGCGTTCCTGGCAGCCACGCGGCTCGACGGCCTGGCGGCCGCGATCTGCTACTACGGCGGCCAGATCGCGAAATTCGCCGACGAGAAGCCGAAGATCCCGGTGCAGATGCATTTCGGCGAAAAGGACCAGGGCATCCCGATGACCGACGTGGAGGCGATCAAGCAGAAGCGCCCCGAGGTCGAGATCTACACCTATCCGGATGCGCCGCACGGCTTCCACTGCGACGAGCGCGCGAGCTTCCACAAGCCGAGCGCCGAGGCGGCCTGGCCGCGCTCGCTCGACTTCCTGCGGAAGCACATGAAGACGTGAGACGACGAGGAGAGCGGACGGACGACGGATGGAGCTCACCTTTCCGTCGTCGGTTCTCCGTCCTCCAGCTTCAGAACCAGCGTTCCTTGATGATGACGGTGTCGCCCGGCCGCACGCGCGTGAGCAGCGGCACCGATTTGCGCACGACCCCGCCGGTGGCCGGCCGGTCGATGCGGATGTCCCAGCGATAGGCGCGCGGCGTGAAGCCGCCGGCGATCGCCACCGCGTTCTCGACCGACATATGGGGCACGTAGGGATACTGCCCCGGATAGGTCACCTCGCCCAGGATGAAGAACGGCCGGTACAGCTCGACCTCGATCGCGACATGCGGATCGCGGACGAAGCCGCGGCGCAGGCGTTCCGCCACCGCGCGGGACAATTCTCCGGGGGTCAGTCCGCGCGCCGGCACCGCCCCGATCAGCGGCATCGTCACCGCGCCGGCGGAGTCGACCGAATAGGAATTGGTCAGTCCGTCCTGGCCGAAGACGACCACGCGCAGCTTGTCGCCGGTATCCAGCGTATAGGGGACCTCGCCCTCGAAGGCGGCGGCCGGGTCTAGCGTCACCTCGGCAGGCGCCACCATCACCTGGGCGCGGGCCTCTGTGGGCGGCGGCGTAGGCTTCGCCACCACGCGCTGGTCCCCCGCCATCGCCGCGGGTCTGGCATAGACCAGGCTGTCGAGATCGGTTGCGGGCGGCGGTGTGGCGACCGCAACGCGCGGCGCGGGCATGCTGGCGCAGCCGGCGAGCGCGACGGCGAGCAGAACGAGAACGAACAGGCGAACTGGCCGCATTGTGAGTCCGGGCCCCAGGCACGAGTGGGTCACCCGGATTAAGGCCTGTTATGGTTAACAAAGCCTCACCCGACGCCTAATGGCCTGTCGTCACAGGCGAATCGGGCCGCTTCCGGCGCGTCATGGTCAATTCGACTTCTCCTCCGGCGCCTTCATCGAATCGGACAGCCGGTCGGCCAGCACGACCGCCAGCAGCGAGCCGAGGAAGACCAGATGGATGCCGACCAGCCAGCCGAGCTTGCTGGTGTCGTATTGCTCCACGTTCATGAACGCCTTGAGCACCTGGATGGCCGAGATCGCCACGATCGACGTCATCAGCTTCTGCTTGAGGCCGCCGAAATCGACCTTGGTCATCCATTGCGGACGGTCGTGGTTGCCGGCATCGATGCGCGACACGAAATTCTCATAGCCGGACAGGATCACGATCAGCACCAGATTGCCGGTAAACACGATGTCGATCAGGCTCAGCACGCCGAGGATCACATCCGACTGGCTCGCCACATGAATCCGGATCACGAAGGCGAACAGCTCGATGCCGAAGTGAACGAGGAGCACCAGCAGGCACACGGCCAGGCCGATGTAGAACGGCGCCAATATCCAGCGGCACTGGAACAGGATGGCCTCGATGGCCAGTTCGATCTTGCGCATGGGGTGGCCCCCTTTCGAATCCGAGCAGTCGCCAGCATGTCAGATCGGCACATAAAGAAAAGCCGCGCGGCCCGAGAAAGGGACCGCACGGCTGGCGCGACCGGTCGCTGCGTCGGTGCGCGCTGCGTCAGTGCGCGGCGGCCGCGCCCGCGCTGACGCCGGTTCCGATCGGGCAGCTCACGCCGGTGCCGCCGAGCCCGCAATAGCCCATCGGGTTCTTGGCCAGATATTGCTGGTGATAGTCTTCGGCGAAATAGAACGGCGGCGCCTCCAGGATTTCGGTGGTGACCGCCTCGAAGCGCCGCGCCTTGAGCGCCTTGTCATAAAGCGCCTTCGAGTCTTCGGCGGCTTTGCGCTGCGCCGCGCCGAAGGCGTAGATGCCGGAGCGGTATTGAGTGCCGACGTCGTTGCCCTGGCGCATGCCCTGGGTGGGGTCGTGGTTCTCCCAGAACGTCTTGAGCAGGCTCTCGTAGGAGATCTTTTTCGGGTCGTAGACGACCAGCACCACCTCGTTGTGCCCGGTCTGGCCGCTGCAGACCTCCTGGTAGGTCGGATTGGGAGTAGGCCCGCCGGCGTAGCCGACCGCGGTGACGTGGATGCCGTCGCCGAGCTCCCAGAACTTGCGCTCCGAGCCCCAGAAGCACCCCATGCCGAACATCGCCATTTCCAAGCCTTCCGGATATGGCCCCTGGAGCGGCCGGCGGAAGATGAAATGGTCCTTGGCGGTCGGGATCGGCGCCGCCCGGCCCGGCAGCGCCTCGGCGGCGGACGGAATCTCGAACTTCTTCTTGAAGCTGAACATGCGGTCTCTCCCGTGCTCTGGGTCCACAGCTGTCGGCCGCAATATAGTGGGAGCGCGCGCCTCGCGCACCCGGCAGACCCATCACGTCTGCGGCAGGTGGCTCAGCCCGGCGCCACGCGCACGGGAGCGGAAAGACGGGCGCTAATCCCGCGCATAGCCGATCAGCGGCCGCCGCTTGCGCCCGATCAGGATCAGGAGCGTGGCAAGGACGACCAGCACCAGCCAGCTCGGTGCATTGAGCACATTGACGGCGATCGGGTCCCAGAGCCACACCGCGATGCGCTGCAGTGTCGGCTGCACCAGCGCGAGGCTCTGCTCGTGCACGGTCGCCCACACGTCGCTGACCCTGGTGACATAGAGCCACTTCTGGTCGGCGATCGACTTGGTGCCGTCATAGACCAGGAAAATGAAGCCCAGCGCGAGACACAACAGACCGATGAAGCGGAACAGGAAACGGATCATGGTGCGGCCGTCATCCCTCAAAAAGCGCGCCCGGCCACGGCTTACTCCGGCTTGTGCGCGGATTCAATTGCGGCGTGCGGCGGCCCAGCGCCGGTCGAGCGCGCCGCCGCACCGCCTCGCTTGCAATCCGGTCCTTGAGCCACCGCCGCCCGATCCGCTAGGGTCGTTGCCGGGCCGCGGCGATGTCGCGCGGCTGGCGTCAAGGAGTTGAAATGTCGGACAAAACCAGCGGCCGCGGGCAGCGACCCATCTTCACCGACGAGGAAGCGCTGCTGTTTCACAGCCAGGGCCGCCCCGGCAAGCTCGAGGTGGTCGCCACCAAGCCGATGGCGACGCAGCGCGACCTTTCGCTGGCCTATTCGCCCGGCGTGGCCGTCCCGGTGCTGGCCATCGCCGCCGACGAGAGCAAGGCCTACGACTACACCACCAAGGGCAATTTCGTCGCCGTCATCACCAACGGCACCGCCATCCTCGGCCTCGGCAACCGCGGCGCGCTGGCGGCGAAGCCGGTGATGGAAGGCAAGGCGGTGCTGTTCAAGCGCTTCGCCGACATCGATTCCATCGACCTCGAGGTCTCGTCGGAGGATCCCGACGAGATCATCAATTGCATAAAGCTCCTGGGCAAGAGCTGGGGCGGCATCAACCTCGAAGACATCAAGGCGCCGGAGTGCTTCATCATCGAGCAGCGGCTGCGGGAGCTGCTCGACATCCCGGTGTTCCACGACGACCAGCACGGCACCGCGATCATCGCCGCCGCCGGCCTCATCAACGCGCTCGACCTCACCGGCCGCGACATCAAATCGACCAGGCTCGTGTGCAACGGCGCCGGCGCCGCCGGCATCGCCTGCCTGGAACTGCTCAAGGCGATCGGCTTCGCGCCCGAGAACCTGATCCTGTGCGACACCAAGGGCGTGATCTACCAGGGCCGCACCGACGGCATGAACCAGTGGAAATCGGGCTATGCGGTGAAGACCTCGGCGCGCACGCTCGAACAGGCGCTGGTCGACGCCGACGTGTTCTTCGGTCTGTCCGCCAAGGGCGCGGTCACCCAGGACATGGTCAAGCTGATGGCGCCGAGCCCGATCATCTTCGCCATGGCCAATCCCGATCCCGAGATCACGGTCGAGGAAGTCGCCGCCGTGCGCAGCGACGCCATCATGGCGACCGGCCGCTCCGACTATCCGAACCAGATCAACAACGTGCTCGGCTTTCCCTACATCTTCCGCGGCGCCCTCGACGTGCGCGCGAGGCAGATCAACATGGAGATGAAGATCGCCGCCGCCCATGCGCTGGCCGCGCTGGCGCGCGAGGACGTGCCCGACGAGGTCACCGCCGCCTATGGCACGCGCATGAAATATGGACCCGACTACATCATTCCGGTGCCGTTTGATCCGCGCCTGATCTCGGCGATCCCGCCCGCGGTCGCCAAGGCCGCGATGGAGACCGGCGTCGCGCGGAAGCCGATCGACGACATGGACGCCTACCGCGTGCAACTGCGCTCGCGACGCGATCCGGTCGCCGGCGTGCTGCAGCGCGTCTACGAGCGGCTGCGGCGGCGGCCGCAACGGGTCGTGTTCGCGGAAGGCGAGGAGGAACAGGTGATCCGCGCCGCCTCCAGCTTCGTGCGCCAGGGGCTCGGCACCGCCTTGCTGGTCGGGCGCGAGGACCGGGTGCGCGCCACGGCTGCCGCGCTCGGCATCGAGCTCGAAGCCGGCATCCAGATCATCAACGCCGCGCTCTCGCAGCGCAACGCCGCCTATTCGGCCTATCTCTACGAGCGGCTGCAGCGCAAAGGCTATCTGCAACGCGACGTGCAGCGGCTGGTCAACCAGGACCGCAACCACTTCGCGGCCTGCATGGTGGCGCTCGGCGACGCCGATGCGCTGGTGACCGGCGTGACGCGCAATTTCTCGGTCGCGCTCGAAGACGTGCGCCGCGTGATCGATCCCAAGCCCGGCCACCGGGTGATGGGCGTGTCGCTGGTGCTGGCGCGCGGCCGCACGGTGCTGGTCGCCGATACCGCGGTGACCGAGATGCCGAATGCCGAGATTCTCGCCGACATCGCGGTCGAGGCGGCGGGCGTGGCGCGCCGGCTCGGCTACGAGCCGAAGCTTGCGCTGCTCGCATTCTCGACCTTCGGGCATCCGCCCGGCGAGCGCGCGGCGCATGTGCAGGGCGCGGTCAAGATCCTCGACCAGCGCCGCGTCGATTTCGAATATGACGGCGACATGGCAGCCGACGTCGCGCTCAACATGGAGATGCGCGACGCCTATCCGTTCTGCCGCCTGTCGGGGCCGGCCAATGTGCTGATCATGCCCGCGTTCCATTCCGCCTCGATCTCGACCAAGCTGCTGCAGGAGCTCGGCGGCGCGACCGTGATCGGTCCGATCCTGGTCGGGCTCGACCGTCCGGTGCAGATCGTGCCGCTGTCGGCCAACGACACGCAGCTCGTGAACATGGCGGCGCTGGCGGCCTTCAATGTGAACGGGTGAATGTCCATTCGTCGCGGCCGGATTACTCAGGATCAGCAGCCGGATTACTCAGGACCACATGAGCGACAAACTCCACGGCGTCATCGCCGCCATCGCCTCGCCGATCGACGCTGCGGGCGAGCCCGACCTCGCGCGCGCCACCGCGCTCGCGGGTTTCCTGCTGGCGAACGGCTGCGACGGGCTCAACGTGCTCGGCACCACCGGGGAGGCTACCTCGTTCTCGCTCGAGCAGCGCAAGCGCGTGATGAGCGCCTATCGCGACGCCGGCCTGCCGCTGCAACGCCTGATGGTCGGCACCGGCGCCGCCGCGACGGCGGACGCGGTCGCGCTGACGCGCCATGCCGCCGAGCTCGGCTTCGCCGGCGCGCTCCTCCTGCCGCCGTTCTACTACAAGGGCGTGCCGGACGACGGCCTCGTCGCCTATGTGGACACCATCATGCAGGCGACCGCGGCGCGGCCGATCCCGATCTACCTCTATCATTTCCCGGCGCAGTCGGGGCTCGCCTGGCACGTGCCGCTGATCGCGCGGCTGCGCGGCGCCTTCGGCGCGCGGATCGCGGGCCTGAAGGATTCGTCCGGCGACATGGCCTATGCGCGCGCCGCCGCCGCGCTCGGGGGCGGCTTCCTGGTCTTTCCCTCGACCGAGGCGGCGCTCATGGAGGCGCGCGCGGGCGCCTTCGCGGGCTGCATCTCGGCGACCGCGAACCTCAACGCCGATCTCTGCGCCCGCGCCTGGCGCGACGGCGACCAGCGCGCGCTCGACCAGGCGGTGGCCATCCGCAAGCTGTTCGACGGCAAGCAACTGGTTTCCGGCGTGAAGGCGCTGCTGGCGCATATCCATGCGGACGGCGCCTGGGCCGCGGTCAAGCCGCCGTTGGCCCGGTTCCCTGACGGTGACCGGGCATCTGTGGTGGCCGGCTATGACGGCGTGCGCCAAAAAGGTGCCGCCTGAGCCGGCCGGTGGCTTTGACTCTCTTTGGGCGGCCGACTATAAGCGGCGCAAATTGGCGGCGAGGCTTCTCGCCGCCGCTGTCATTTTCACGATATCGAGCAAGCAATGGCCAATACGTCATCCGCCAGCAAGGCCCAACGCCAGATCGTGCGGCGCACCGAGGTCAACAAGTCGCGCCGCACCCGTTTGCGCAGCGCCGTGGGCAAGGTCGAGGACGCGATCGCGGCCGGCGACCGGACCCAGGCCGCCGCTGCGCTGAAGGATGCCGAGCCGGTGATCATGCGTTCGGCCCAGAAGGGCGTTATTCATAGGAACGCCGCGAGCCGCAAGGTTTCCCGCCTCACCGACCGGGTGGCCAAGCTCGCCCAGTGATCGGGCGTTGGCGCACTCTTCAACGCCCTTTGTTGTAAAAACGTCACTGACGGCGGCTATAACGCGCCTGCGGTCCGCATGCGCGCGTCCGCACGGTAAGGCGATGCCCGTCTCGATGGCGCCAGGCCGGATTGGCCGCCAGCCCGGTCAGAATGCCGCGGGCTACCCTGTGAATTCGCCCAAAAATTTGGCTTTCAACAGCTAGACTTAAAGGGATAGTGGCCGTCAGGACTTCAAATTGTGGCAGCAGGCCAAATCGGAACGGTCGCGGCTTTCGTCCAAAACGGCGGCCCTACCGATCGTCCCGGGTGCCGCGGGCCCCTCCAATAGCCCCCTGGATTCAACGATTTACGCCGCAGTAATGTCGCGCCGGCCGCGCGGGCCGCGATCGGCTGCGCAAAATCCGCCGACGTTGCCGTTTGTATGCGCTTGAAGGCACCCGCTATCGTGCTAACTTGAATTCGCGCCCGGGCCTGAGGGGGCTCCCAGTAAAAGGTTCGAATTCGAGCTCATCGAAGGATGGGAATGACCGATTCGTGTCCAGTCGTTCCGCTTTCGATCTAAAGGTTAGTCACAGCTTTGTTGTTGGTACGGCAATCTAAGCTTTGGTGCGCGCGGTATATTGTATACGGTGACGAAGAACGGCTCTGAATACTTCGACAAGTCTGAATATGTGCTTGACCATCGTGGCGGCGGCGGCGATGGACAGGCAGGGGGGACATCATGAAGACAATAACACAATTTTGCGGCCATGAGACGGTGACGGTGCTGCGTTTGCGGCCCTTTGCGGGAGGCGTCACCTCCAGTGCCATTGCGCGCGGGCTCCCGCCCCCAGGCCGCTGAGCTTGCCGGATCAGGATCGCGCCGTACGGCTGCCGGTCCCGGTCCCTCGCTCCTTCATCTGCCAGCAGACCTCGTCCCTCCCTTTTTGGGTCCGCGTTGCGTCAGCCCCCCGTTGGGTGCGTGGAAGACTCTGCGTTCCAACCGCGTCCAATCCCTCCGCAATTGCGAGAAAAACCAAGATGACCCCGGACCAGGAGCGCTGGCTGCGAGTGAAGGAGCGGCTTCGTGCCGTCGTCGGCGAGGATGTGTTTTCGAGCTGGTTCGCCCGCATGGAGGTCGAAGGCAGCGAGGGCGAGACGATGAAGCTCTCGGTGCCGACGCGCTTCCTCAAGAGCTGGATCCAGTCGCATTACGCCGAGAAGCTGCTCAATTGCTGGCAGAAGGAGGCGCCCGACCTCGCACGGCTGGAGCTGACGGTGCGATCGGCGGTGATCCGGCAACTGCCGCCCAAGGCGAAGGCCGCGGAGACGCCCGCCAGCCCGCGCGAGCGCGAGACCGCCAAAGGGGCCGGCGAGCCGCGCAATCTCACGACGCCGATCTCGGCGGTGCACGAGGGGCTCGGCGGCTCGCCGCTCGATCCGCGCCTGACCTTCGAGACCTTCGTGGTGGGGCGCTCCAATACGCTCGCCCATGCCGCCGCCAAGCAGGTCTCGCAGGCGCGCCGCGGCGACCCGGTGATGTTCAACCCGCTCTACGTCCATGCCGGGGTCGGGCTCGGCAAGACCCACCTGCTGCAGTCGCTGGCGTGGGCCGGCAATGCGACCTCCGAGCGCAGGGTGCTCTACCTCACCGCCGAACGCTTCATGTACGGCTTCGTCGCGGCGCTGCGGTCGCAGAATGCGATCGCCTTCAAGGAGGCGCTGCGCGCGATCGACGTCCTGGTGATCGACGATCTCCAGTTCCTGCAGGGCAAGTCGACGCAGGCCGAATTCTGCCACACCCTCAATGCGCTCATCGACGCCGGCCGGCAGGTCGTGATCGCGTCCGACCGGCCGCCATCCGACCTCGAGACGCTCGACGAGCGCGTGCGCTCGCGGCTGGCCGGCGGGCTGGTCGTCGAGATGGGATCGCTGGGCGAGGAATTGCGGCTGGAAATCCTCAAGTCCCGGGTCGCCGCCGCCAGGATGCACCACCCGGGCTTCGACGTCCCGCCGCCGGTCCTCGTCTTCATCGCCAAGGCGGTCACCCATAACGGCCGCGACCTCGAAGGCGCCCTCAACCGGCTGCTCGCCCACAGCAAGCTCACCGGCCAGCCGGTCACGCTTGAAATGGCCGAGCGCGAGGTGCGCGACCTGATCCGGCCGCAGGAGCCCAAGCGGGTCAAAATCGAGGAAATCCAGCGCGTCGTCGCCCGTCAATACAACGTCAGCCGCGCCGACCTGCTGTCGTCGAGGCGGACCGCCAACGTCGTGCGCCCGCGACAGGTCGCGATGTATCTGGCCAAGACCCTGACGCTGCGATCGCTTCCCGAGATCGGACGGCGCTTCGGCGGCCGCGATCACACCACCGTGCTGCACGCGGTGCGCAAGATCGAGAACCTGGTGAACAACGACTCCGCGCTCGCCGAGGAGATCGAGCTGCTGAAGCGGCAGCTTCAGGACTAGCATTTTCAGGAAAAGCGGAACCCGGTTTTCCGTCCGAAAAGCGACCAACGCAAAAACGCTAGGGCACGTTCGGTTTCCCGGAAACTGGATGTGCCCTAGCCGGAACAATCCGTGGCCGGGCGCGGCAGCGTACCGCGCGGGAGCGTGAAACCGCCCGCAGGCCGGGCAGCGCCGTCCCGTTGGCGCAGGATGTCGCACGATTGGCGTTGGATAACGATTGGCGTTGGATAAAGCGCCGCCGCACGCCCGCAAACCCTTGCGCAATCTGCGCCTTCGCGCCACGTTTGGTGCCCCCGGGCCGCATGCGGTTCCCGGGTCGAATGAGGTTGCCATGAAGGTCACCGTCGAGCGCGCAGAGCTCCTGAAATCGCTCGGCCACGTCCATCGCGTGGTCGAGCGGCGCAACACGATACCGATCCTGGCCAACGTGCTGATCAAGGCCGATCGTTCGAAGCTGTCCTTCAAGGCGACCGACCTCGATCTCGAAGTCACCGAGACGATCGCGGCCGAGGTCTCGCCGGGCGGCTCGACCACGGTCCCGGCCCACATGTTCTACGAGATCGTGCGCAAGCTCCCCGAGGGCGCGCAGATCGTGCTCGAAGCCTCCGGCGACCGCGCGGTGCTCGCGATCCGCGCCGGACGTTCGCGCTTCACGCTCCAGACCCTGCCCGAGAGCGACTTTCCCGATCTCGCGGCCGGTGACATGACGCACAACTTCAAGCTCGGCGCGGCCGACCTCAAGCGCCTCATCGACAAGACCCAGTTCGCGATCTCGACCGAGGAGACGCGCTACTATCTCAACGGCATCTACCTCCACGGCGCCGGCGTCGGCCCGATGCAGATGCTGCGGGCGGTCGCCACCGACGGCCACCGCCTGGCGCAGGTCGAGCTGCCATTGCCGGCTGGCGCCGTCGGGATGCCGGGCATCATCGTGCCGCGCAAGACCGTCGCCGAGGTGCAGCGCCTGATCGAGGACAGCGAAGCGGAGGTCGCCATCGAGCTGTCGCAAGGCAAGATCCGGTTCACGCTGGGCGACGTGGTGCTCACCTCCAAGCTGATCGACGGCACCTTCCCGGACTATGGCCGGGTCATTCCCCAGGGCAACGACAAGGAACTGATCGTCGACAAGAAGGAATTCGAGCAGGCGGTCGACCGCGTCTCGACGGTCTCGAGCGAGCGCGGGCGCGCCGTCAAGCTGTCGCTCAGCCCCGGCAAGCTGATGCTCTCGGTGACCAACCCGGATTCCGGCAGCGCCACCGAGGAAGTCGAGGTCGAATACGGCTCCGACCCGCTCGATATCGGTTTCAACTCGCGCTATCTGCTGGACATTGCCGCGCAGATCGAAGGCGAGGCCGCGGTCCTCAAGCTGGCCGATCCGGGCTCGCCCACGCTGATCCAGGACAAGGATTCCAAGGGCGCGCTCTATGTGCTGATGCCGATGCGGGTCTGAGGCGGCGCGTTCATAAACGCGCATTGTGGTTCATAGAAAATTTTTCGGCCCACCCTCATCGACGAATCTTCTCCACGGCGTTTGATGACGCCGGGCCGGATGCCGTGTTATGCTTCGGCGTTCTCCGGCGGCGGACATTCCAAGCCAAGGATGATCACGCAAAAGCCTGAAGCCAGATGACGAGCTTCCGCTGATCATCACGGCATCGCCAAGCGATGCACCGGGGCACCTGAAATTTCGGCTGCGCCATAAAAATCTGCCGGGGCGAAAGCCTGTCATGGACACGCCATGCGTCCAACGCCCCTTCGGTCATCAGGGAGGACGGTCATGCTTTACAGGTGCGCGATCGGTGCACTGGCGACGGCTGCGGCGGTGTGCCTGACGATTGCGGGCGCCCAGGCGTTCGATCAATCCAAATTCCCCGACTTGACGGGGCAGTGGAAGCGGCCGCCCGGCATCGGAAACTTTTTCGACGGCACCAACAGGTCCACGACCCAGGTGGAAAAGCCCCCGCTGACACCCGAATACCAGGCGATCTTCGAGGCCAACAGGGCGGAGCAGGCCGCCGGCGGCCAAGGCACCGACCCGACCTATACCTGCATCCCGGACGGCATGCCGCGCGCGATGAACGTGATCTTCCCGATGGAAATGGTCGTCATGCCGAAGACCACCTACATCATGATCGAGTACCTGAGCATGCTGCGGCGGATCTTCACCGATGGCCGCGATTTCCCCGAGGACTTCGAGCCCTCCTTCATGGGTTATTCGATCGGCAAATGGATCGACGAGGATGCCGATGGCAAATACGACGTGCTTGCGGTCGAGACGCGCCTTCTGAAAGGGCCGCGCGCCTTCGATGCCAGCGGCCTTCCGCTGCACGTCGATAACAAGACCATCGTCAAGGAACGGATATTCCTCGACCAGGCGAACCCGGACCTCCTTCACGATGAAATCACGACGATCGACAACGCCCTGACGCGGCCCTGGACCATAAAGAAGCGCTACGTTCGCGAGCGCAATCCGATCTGGGTGGAAGCGATCTGCGCCGAGGGCAACGAGCACGTCCGCATTCAGGACGAGAACTACATGAGGAGCGCGGACGGCTATTTGATGCCCGCCAAGAAGGGCCAGAAGCCGCCGGACTTGCGCTATTTCGAGCAGGCGAAGAAGTAATCGCTCTCGCCTGGCCGCCGCGCTATTTCAGCCTGGCGGCCTGCTCGGGCGGCAGCCAGATCTTGCATTGCTTGGGATCGTAATCGGGCACTGGCTGCGACAGCCCGTTGACGGCGCCGGCCCACAGCTCGACCTTGGCGAGATCCCGGCGCACGCCCTCGATCGCTTCGAGGAGATGCCGCGCCGCCACGTCCTGTAATTTGCCCCTGCTGGCCATGGCTGTCTCCGTGACCGCTCACGGTTCGCCAGCCGGCGGCCCGCGCGCGCGCTCTCCCATGAGGGTTAAGCGCTGTCGTCGCCCTTGGTTCCGGCTGGCCAGACTGCAAATATCGTGCAATTTCATCATGTTGAATTGTTGCGGCGTCGTTTTCCTCTGTCACAAAAGCTCGCTATGCCCGCTGCCCGACTCACCCGCCTGACGCTGACCCACTTCCGCAGCTATCACGCGGCGCAGATCGACGTCGGCGCGCAAACCGTGGTGCTCACGGGCCCGAACGGCGCCGGCAAGACCAACCTGATCGAGGCGATCTCGCTGCTCGGGCCGGGCCGCGGCCTGCGCCGCGCGACGCTCGACGAACTGGCGTTCTCCGAAGGGAACGGCTCGTGGGCGGTGGCGGCCGACGTCGAGGGCGCGCTCGGGCTTGCCTCGCTCGGCACCGGCATCGACGCGCCGCTCGGAGAGAGTGCACCGACGGCACGCAAATGCCGCATCGACCGCGAACCGGTTTCCTCGGCGGCCGCGTTCGCCGACCATTTGCGCGTGATCTGGCTGGTGCCGGCGATGGACGCACTGTTCAACGGTCCCGGCTCGGAGCGGCGCCGTTTCCTCGACCGGCTGGTGCTCGCGGTCGATGCCGAGCACATGAGCCGGGTCAACGCGCTGGAACGGGCGCTGCGCTCGCGCAACCGGCTGCTGGAGGATCCGCGGCCGGATCCGCACTGGCTCGACGCCATCGAGCACGAAACCGCCGAACTCGCGGTCGCGGTCGCGGCGCTGCGGGCGGAGACCGTCGCGCGGCTGCAGGCGGCGCTCGCGGCACGGCGCGACCCGGCCTCGCTTTTTCCCGCTGCCGACATCGCGCTCGACGGCTGGATGGAACGGCTGCTGCCGGCCCATCCCGCGGTCGAGGTGGAGGACCGCTATCGGACCGTGCTCAGGAACAACCGCACGCGCGACGCCGCCGCCGGGCGCACGCTCGACGGGCCGCATCTGACCGATCTCGCGGTCGGCTATGCGGCCAAGTCGATTCCGGCGGCCGACGCCTCGACCGGCGAGCAGAAGGCATTGCTCATCGGGCTGGTGCTCGCGCACGCAGGCCTGCTCGCCGAAATGGCCGGCGCGGCACCGGTGCTGCTGCTTGACGAGGTGGTCGCGCATCTCGACCCGGCGCGCCGGACGGCGCTCCATGGGGAGCTGGCGCGGCTCGGCGCGCAGGTCTGGATGACCGGCGCCGACGCGGCGGCCTTCGCGGAGATCGAGCGCAGCGCGCAGGTCTTCCAGGTGTCGCCGGGCCGGATCGAGCCGCGGGGATCCCCCTGAGGACGCCGTCGGCCCGGGGATTGGTTCCCCTGAACTTAGCCGATGAAGCAGGTTATTCTCGCGCTGGTGCAGCCAGTCCCTCATCGGCTTGCCAAGCGCATCGCCAACAAGGGTGTGACGGCATGCTGTCGGGGTGAGGATATCGCACGCAACGTGCCGCGGCCTACGCAAGGGCCGCGACGAAAGCCGCCGAATCCGAAACCGCCCCGAAGACTCCGCCCTGCATCTTGATCATCTTGACGGCGTGGTCGTGGTTTCCTCGATCGGTCGCGCCGCAGCAATCCTCGAGCAGCAGGCATTCGAAGCCGCGGTCGTTGGCCTCGCGCATCGTCGTATGGACGCAGACATCGGTCGTGATGCCGGTCAGGACGACGTTCTGGATGCCGCGCAGCCGCAGCATGAGTTCGAGGTCGGTGGCGAAGAACGAACCTTTCCCCGGCTTGTCGATGATCGGCTCGCCGTCGTGCGGCGCGAGGTCGGGGATGATGTCCCAGCCCGGCTCGCCGCGGACGAGAATCCGCCCGCACGGTCCCGGATCGCCGATCCCGGCGCCGATGCGTTGCGACCGCCAGCGCTTGTTGGCCGGCAGATCGGTCAGGTCGGGACGATGCCCTTCGCGGGTATGGAAGACGTGGAAGCCGTTCGCGCGCATGGCGGCGAGCACATCGCGGATCGGCCGGATCGGCGCCCGCGTCAGCGAGAGATCGTAGCCCATCGTGTCGACGTAGCCGCCGACGCCGCAAAAGTCGGTCTGCATGTCGATGATGATGAGAGCCGTGTTCTGCGCCCGCAGGTCGCCGTTGAACGGCCACGGATAGGGATCGGAATTCACATGTCGCCCGGTCATCTGGTTCTCCGCGAGGACGCGCCGGCGCCGCCTTGGGCTCGAAGCGTCCAGCAGTCGGTAGCGCGCCGCAGCCTTGGTCGCGAGCAATTTTCATTCCATCCCCAGGGCGGCGCCGACCGCCGCGACAGCGGCCCCCGACGCGGGCGGTTGCGGAGGCCTCCTCGCGGCGCCGATCCGGCCGTTTCCGAGGCGCGTTTCCGACCCCGTTTTTCACCGCCCGAGACCTTTAAATTTGCTTACGAATCAATATATTAATCGAGATCACTTTAGCCTGTACGCCACCCCCTGTTCGTGTCACACCAAAGCACGTGGATTTCGTGCGTTTTCGCACCTCCTTGAAGGTCCAAACATGGCCGAAGCGGCTCGCAGGTCAGGCCCCGAAGCTCCTTCCGATTACGGCGCTGAATCGATCAAGGTCCTCAAGGGCCTGGACGCCGTGCGCAAGCGGCCGGGCATGTATATCGGCGATACCGACGACGGCTCGGGCCTCCACCACATGGTCTACGAGGTGGTCGATAACGCCATCGACGAGGCGCTCGCGGGCTATGCCAGGGAGGTCCTGGTCACGCTCAATCCCGACGGCTCGGTGACGGTGCACGACGACGGCCGCGGCATCCCGACCGACATCCACAAGGGCGAAGGCATCTCGGCGGCCGAGGTCATCATGACCCAGCTCCATGCCGGCGGGAAGTTCGACCAGAATTCCTACAAGGTGTCCGGCGGCCTGCACGGCGTCGGCGTTTCGGTCGTCAATGCGCTGTCGAGCTTCCTCAAGCTCAGGATCTGGCGCGACGGCAAGGAGCACCTCATCGAGTTCCACGATGGCGTAGCGGTCAAGCCGCTGGTCGTCGTCGGCGACTCCCAGGGCAAGCGCGGCACCGAGGTGACGTTCCTGCCCTCGACCGCGACCTTCACCATGACCGAATTCGACTTCGCGACGCTGGAGCACCGGCTGCGCGAGCTCGCGTTCCTGAATTCCGGCGTGACGATCATCCTCTCCGACCGCCGCCACGCGGTGGAGAAGCGCGAGGAGATGCGTTACGAAGGCGGCGTCGAGGCGTTCGTGAAATACCTCGACCGCAACAAGACCAGCCTGATCCCCGCGCCGATCGTGATCAAGACCGAGCGCGACGGCGTCACCGTCGAAGCCGCGCTGACGTGGAACGACGGCTATCACGAGACCGTGCTCTGCTTCACCAACAATATCCCGCAGCGCGACGGCGGCACTCATCTCGCCGGCTTCCGCGGCGCCCTGACCCGTCAGGTCACCGGCTATGCCGAGAAGACCGGCGTGACGCAGAAGGAGAAGGTCGCTCTCACGGGCGACGATTGCCGCGAAGGCTTGACCGCGGTGCTCTCCTGCAAGGTCCCGGACCCGAAGTTCTCCTCGCAGACCAAGGACAAGCTCGTCTCCTCCGAGGTGCGCCCGGTGGTCGAGGGGATCGTCAACGAAGCGCTGCAGTACTGGTTCGAGGAACATCCCTCGGAAGCGAAATTCATCGTCGGCAAGGTCATCCAGGCCGCCGCCGCGCGCGAAGCTGCCCGCAAGGCGCGCGAGATGACGCGCAAGAACGCGCTCGGCGTCGCCTCGCTGCCCGGTAAGCTCGCCGACTGCCAGGAGCGCGACCCGGCCAAGTCCGAGCTCTTCATCGTCGAGGGCGACAGCGCGGGCGGCAGCGCCAAGCAGGGCCGCAACCGCGAATTCCAGGCCGTGCTGCCGCTGCGCGGCAAGATCCTCAACGTCGAACGCGTGCGTTTCGACAAGATGCTCTCGTCCGAGCAGATCGGCACCCTCATCACGGCGCTCGGCACCGGCATCGGCCATGACGAGTTCTCCGCCGACAAGCTGCGCTACCACAAGATCATCATCATGACGGACGCGGACGTGGACGGCTCGCACATCCGCACGCTGCTGCTCACCTTCTTCTATCGGCAGATGCGCGAGATCATCGACCGCGGCCACCTCTTCATCGCGCAGCCGCCGCTCTACAAGGTGGCGCGCGGCAAGTCCGAGCAGTACCTCAAGGACGAGCGCGCGCTCGAGGACTACCTGACCGTGACCGGCCTGGAGGACGCGGTTTTGCGGCTCGCTTCCGGCGAGCACCGCGCCGGCGCCGACCTGCGCAAGCTGGTGGACGATGCGCGCGTCATCCGCAACGTCCTGTACGGGCTGCACAGCCGCTACAATCGCCGCGTGGTCGAGCAGGCGGCCATCGCCGGCGTGCTCAACTCCGAGATTTTCGGCGACCCCGAGAAGGCCAAGGCCGCCGCTCCCTATATTGCCCGGCGGCTCGATGCGCTCGCGGAAGAGACCGACCGCGGCTGGACCGGCGAGTTCACGGAGGGCGAGGGCTTTTTCTTCGAGCGGACGCTGCGCGGCGTCAAGGAAGTCGCCGTCATCGACCAGGCCTTGCTGGGCTCGGCCGACGCCCGCAAGCTGGACGAATTCGCGCCGCTCCTGCAGCAGATGTTCCCTCGGCCGACGCCGCCCGCGGTGTTGCAGCGGCGCGATGATTCCAGCGCCATCTACGGGCCCGTCGGGCTGTTCGACGCGGTGATGGCCGCCGGCCGCAAGGGCCTGACGCTCCAGCGCTACAAGGGCCTCGGCGAGATGAACCCGGAGCAGCTCTGGGTGACGACGCTCGACACCAACGGGCGCTCGCTGCTGCAGGTGAAGGTGGCCGAGGTCGACGAGGCGAGCGACATCTTCGCCAAGCTCATGGGCGACGTCGTCGAGCCGCGGCGCGAATTCATCCAGGAGAACGCGCTGAGGGCGAGCGTGGACGTGTAGCGGCTGGAATTTCCAGCCGTCCTATGGCGCCGAAGATTGCCTTCAAGGACCGATCTTCGGGCGGGGTGACGTGCGGGAATGCGCGCGCGAGGACGTCGTTCACGATCTCGAAGCCGAGCGAGCGATAACTCTCGAATTGCGACTCGCTGAAGAACTGGTCGGACGTGGCCTCGTGCGGAAAGATCGGGTTTGCGATCGCGTAGGCCCTGATTCCCGCATTCTCGGTTCCATGGTACCCGGGCTTCACGTAGAGGATGTAGCCATTCTCGCCGTGGCCATCCGCGGCTGAATAGTCGATTTCACCGACCGCGCAATAGGGATGGTATGTCTCGGGATCGCGGTTCTTCTTTTGCCGCTTGCTCAAGCTTTCAAGCTTCTTGAAGGTGATCGGCACACCGAGGTCGATGGCGATCTTGCGCAGGGCGTTGCCGACGTCTTCGAAGCCATAGTTGGGGTCGCATCCGGCGTCGCTGACCAGGATGCATCGGCATCGCCTGCGCACCATTTCATAGAGCCCGAGGTTCTCGAAATGGCCGCCGTCGGACAGATAGATGTATTTGCTGTCATCGGTCGTGAGGCCGAAGGTTTCCTGCAGCAGCGGGACGACCGCGGTCTGCGGCCCGTCGCGGAAGTAGGTCTGCTCGCCCTCCGGCCCCGGATTGCCGAGCCACCAGCCGAGACGCACGTTGAACATCGCCATCAGCAGCGTCATCGCGGGTGACGAATGATAGCCCATGTTCGGGCTCGCTGCCGCACCCGAGATCGCCATCGCGGTTCCCAGCGTAATGCCCGATTGGCTCGGCTTGGTGCCGCGGCCGCCGTATTCGAGGCTTGGTCGATAGGCGCCGACCGGGATCGCCTCCGCCCCGATCGGGGTCGGTCTCGAAACCGACCGGCTGCCGGTGCCGCTGTGGAGCGGGCTCACCGTGAATGGCGCGGCCTTGCGCTCCTGCCATGCCAGCCGTTTCGACGAAACGACATTGAGCGTGACGTTGACGACGTGGAACGGCTGCCAGCCGCTCCCTGCCTTGGGCGGCCACAAGGTGTGCATCCTCGGATTGTCCGCCTCGTCGAGCCCGGTGAATGCATCCGGCTGACGCAGGCGCGACGCGCCCAGAAACGCCCGAATGAGCCGGTTGCGATAGAATGCGTGAAGTGAAAAGCGGTTGATGTTGATGCGGCGGGAGGCAACGAAGCCGGCCAGACACGAAACGCCGAGGCCCAGCAACAGCCACAGCAGGGTATTGTTCCACACGTTGGCAAAGGTGCCGCGCGGGTCCATGGTGGTCAGCGGCATTATTTTCATCATCGAATAATCTTGGAACAACATCTTGCCGAGCAGCAATTTGTCGAGTGCGATCGAGAGAGCGGAAATCAAGCCTGCGACGAACAACGGCGCGGAGACCGCGAGCAGGTAATCGGCGGCTCGGGAGGAGACATCCTTTGAGCCAGGCTTGGTCTTTGTAACGCTGCTCCAGCCCGCCAGAGCCGTAACGAGACCGGCGAGGGCGCCGATGGGAACCAGATAGGTGCCCACGAAGACGCCGATCTTCGCCGCAAATCCCGACTGCAGCAACGTCAAGAGCCCGGCAAAGACCAGAAACGTCATCACCAACCAGCCGATCGCGGCGACGATGATCCAGCCGGCCGCGCGGCTGATCCATTCCCGATCGGCATCGAAACGTTTTTGATAGCTGATCAAGCCGAC
Source organism: Alphaproteobacteria bacterium (assembly GCA_034669045.1). Taxonomy (GTDB): domain Bacteria; phylum Pseudomonadota; class Alphaproteobacteria; order Rhizobiales; family Xanthobacteraceae; genus VAZQ01. The sequence goes on along the minus strand of JAXDOD010000103.1, from coordinate 26,246 downwards.
GAAGATCGTCAGCGCAATCACCTGGGAACAAAGCATCCAGGGAGCCCAGAACGTGAGGTACATGGCGGGGCTGTCGGTGAACTTGGCCAGCTCCGCCTGTTTCTCGTCCGCTCCCGGGATAATCAGATAGAGGTAGAAGCCAAGAGCTACGAGCGCGCCGTACACCACGCCCGATGCGCTCCAGAGGGCGAAATCGCGGACGTCGCGTTTGCGCGGCCAGCCCACGATCCATCCCGCCGCGTAGACGACGAAGCCGACCAGCGCGCCGGCTGCGAGGAATTGCCACAGAGGAAAGAGCGGCCTGAGCAGGCCGGTCGCATCCTGGGATATCGCGTTGCAGGCGCTCCCAAGCTTCACGAAGAGTTTGCCGATCGGGTCGGAGCCCACGACCTGCGACAACGCGACCGCGGCCAGAACGGACCAAATGAGGAATCCCCAGATGAAGGCCGTCTGATCGACGCCGATGCGTTCTGCTTTCGTGTCCTCGAGCTGCCGCGATGGCCGCGAATGCGTCAGGAAGCCGAGCGCGACAATCAGGCAGGCGGCGCCTCCGACGGCGAACAGCGCATAGGGCTGCCAATTGATCGTACAGACATCCTCGACCGCGAACAGGTGGCGGGGATTCCAGTTTCTCACAAGCATCACGGCATCGAGCAGGACCGCCAGGATTTTCAGGACGAGAATGGGGATGCAGACAACCGGCAGGATGATCAGCCAGTTGAGGAGGAGGTTGCCGACGTATTGCGCCACCGCGGTCCAAGTGTCGGCCGAGGTCAGGCCGAGCTTCGCGGTGATATAGTTGCTGTAGGAACGAAGCCAGGCGAGCGGCGGCGGCTCGACGTTGGGTCCGCTCGGCCGTCCGGTCAATGCCCGCCACACCGTCGGGAAGTCGCTGCGTTTGCGAAACGCCGACAACCAGCTACCGATGTAGCCGCCTCCCGAGACGGTCGACAGATAATGGAATTTCGCGAGCAGGGAGGACTCGAGGCTGTTGGCCGCGGTGCCCTTGCCCTCGGCACGCGGATGCAGCGCCAGCGCCTGAAGCACGCCGAGCCCGAAGGCGGCGCTGCGGATGCCGCCGCCTGACAGGCACAAGGCGGCGGAATCCAGGTTGTTGAGCGTGTGATTGAGATTGGCGCCGGTTGCAGCCCTGACCTTGTCCTCGCCATGGATGGCGGCGGCCTCCTCGCGCAGGATCTGCTCGGTGGTCAGCGGACCGCTGCCGGTGGAATCGGTGCCCGTCGTCATGTCCCCGCCCCCGCCCCCCCGCGAACGAGCGTCTTCAACTTATGGTAGACTCCGAGCGACCCGAGGATCAATGCCATCGATGGCGCCCCGAGCGTGGCTGCACGCCGTCGCCGACGCCCGGGCCCGGATGACGCATCGCGGATGCTCCGATACGCATGGCCAGGATGCGGAAATATTGGTAGTGTCCTAATTTAGGCGACTATACGGTACTTGACTACTAGGGATTTTCCGCCATACTCTCTCTTGCTAGATTGCTAGGAGGAAAGTCATGGCCCGCCGTCCGAAGTCTGTCCCCCAGATGACCGTCGCCCAATTCGATGCGGCGTTTCCGAATGAGGATCATTGCAAGGCTTACTTGCAGGCCCGCCGCTGGCCAGAAGGCGTCGAGTGCCCGCGCTGCCACGATGGCAAGCGGATATTTCCGGTTAGGACGATGCCGTTCAAATGGCAGTGCTATGCGTGCACGCCTGTAGGCGGTTATCGGTTTTCTGTGATTGCAGGAACGATCTTTGAGAACACGAACAAGCCGCTCCGTGACTGGTTCCGCGTCGTGCATTTTATGCTCGCCAGCAAAAAGGGAATGAGTGCGCTTCAAATCCAGCGGATGATGGGTTTCGGCTCTTACGGCACCGCACATTCCATGTGTCATAAAATCCGCGCGGCGCTCGTCGCTCCAGAGGAAAAGCTTGGCGGCATTGTCGAGGTTGATGAAACTTTCGTCGGCGAACTCGCCAAAAACAAAGACAAGCGCGGCCTTGGTCTTGGCACTGGCGGCATCGGTTCGGGCAAGATTGCTGCTATCGGCGCGGTGAAGCGCAAGGGCAACGTCATTGCTCGTGTGATCGACAACGTGCGCGCTTCAACGCTCGAAGCGTTCATTCAAGAGGCGGTTTCCAACAAGGTCAACTTGCTCTGCACTGATGAGTGGGTTGGCTATAAGCACCTTACCGCCAAGAGTTATCCGCACGAAGTCATCCAGCACTCGAAAGAGCAGTACGTTGTCGGCGCGGTGCACACGCAAACCATCGAAGGCTTCTGGTCGCTGATCAAGCGCGGCTGCGTCGGCACGTTCCACAAGGTCAGCAAGAAATATCTGCCGCTGTACGTCGCGGAATTTGCTTTCCGCTACAACAACCGCAATAACTCCGATATCTTCGGTGCCGCTATAGCAGGGTGCTGAGGCGCACTAGGCCCCGCAAGAGTAGGCGGAAGCGCTCTCAGGGAAAATGAAAAAGAGTATGCATAGAGCATCGTATCCCGTGGAAACGAAACGCCAGTGGATTTCTGGATTGGCAATCACGCTGACAGCATTGGTGTGTCTGTATGCGTTTTGGCGGCTTTCTCCGGGAACTACATTTATCGTCGCGGCATGTTCATTCGTTGCGCTCGTTGTTCTTTTCTGGTTTGCGGGAAAGCAGCGACCTTAATCAACTTTTGGCGAAATAACTTGGACTACCGATCTTCCGCCCCGTCTCACTAACCAAACGCCGCCTACATTGTACTCCTTTATTGCGAGCCTCAAGGTCATACGAATGCCCACTCTGAGACTTTCCTTGACGTGATCGTGTTCAAGTGCGGCCAGAAAGCTTTTGTCTCGCATGACCGCGCCGAACTCAGGGAGGCCATCAGTCGGTTGAAATCTCCATGAGCGAGGAACGGGCACAAGCATAGGTGCAATCAATGTAACGTCTACAATGGGATATATGACGTGTTCGTCGGTCTCTTCGGCAGGAACCCAAAGACCACTTCGTTCGGCAAATTGGTTGCTTGGGATCATGATCAAAGGCGGGCGGCTACGCCCCTCTGAGATGCCAGCGCCGGTGATGGAAGAATCGCGTTCAAGAAGTTTGAAGAATTGCTGACGCTTGATTTCAACTTCAGGATTTTTGCGGACGCGACCGAGCATTTCTTCCATTAGCTGCTTGTTGTCCTCTAATAGCTTTCGGTCCTCTGTACTTAAGACCGCGACCTGTTGTGGCCCGAACCAGTAGGTAATTGTTTGGGCGCCAGTAGTAGGAATAAAAATCGCCAAAGCTAACGCCAGTTTCTTCAGTCTTGGATAGCGCCCAGAACCTTTTTCAATCTGCTTTAGTTGGCCTTCTATCCAATCAAAAATGGTGTTGAGTTTTAGGCTGCTTTCGCTGGCGTCGATTAGTTCGACGCGGATTTGAGCTTCTGGAGCGAGATCACGAGCTGCCGCCCTGACTGCTGCTACCCATTCCAGCGCTGCGGCCGCAACAATCTCTAGGTCGGCCTTTTGGCCATCCTTAAGCTTGAAATAGAGGCTGATCGTATCTTCGGGGCGCGGCTCCGAGCTTCTGACGACGAGATGGCGCTTCGCCACAACTACCTCCCCCACCCCCCATAAGTAGTAGGGGGAGGATAGGACAATTATGCTGTCTGTACTAGTGTCTAGTCAAGCCCCGGATAATCGCCCGACACTACGGAAATATTCGCCGCACGCCACGATAGCGCACTATGGTGAGATGCCGGGTCGCAAAGGTCCCGGCCTCGCATGCGCGGCGCCATGACCTTCCACTTCATCGTTTCCATCCTGGCCACCGCGTTCTTCGAGCAGGTCACGACCTCACTCGTGCGGGTGACGATCTCCTACCGCGCGATCGAGCTCGGCCTGTCGGTGGTATGGCTCGGCATCATCACGGCCGCGTTCGCGATCCTGCCGATGATCTTCGCCGTGTCGGTCGGCCGCTTCATCGACCGCGGCAACGACGCCCGCACGGCCTGGATCGGCGGCATCCTGCAGGTCACCGCTTGCGCGGGGCTGGCCTTGTGGCATTCGCTCGCCGGACTGCTGGTGTTCACCGCCGTCCTCGGCATCGGGCACCTGATGCTGGTCATCAGCCAGCAGGTCCTGTGCACGCGCCACGGCGGCCCCGGCGCGATCGACCGGATGCTCGCCAACTACATGGTCGCCAATGCGCTGGGGCAAGGCGTGGGACCCTATATCGTCGGCTGGGCCGGCGGCTCGGCCAGCATTCCGCCGACGCAGTTGCTGTTCTGGATCGGGGTCGGCGCGGCGGCCTGCTCCTGCGCGAGCTGCTTCATGCTGCGGCCGGCAAGCCCGCCGGCGGCGCGCGTCGAAGGCAGCAAGCCGGTGCCGGTGCGCGACATCCTTCGCTTTCCCGGGCTGCGCGCGATCTTCTTCATCAGCGTCGTGACGGTCGCGGCGCAGGACCTGGTGGTCGTCTATCTCCCGATCCTCGGCGCCGAACGCGGCATGGCGGTCGACGTGGTCGGGATGCTGCTCGCCACGCGCGCGGTGGCGTCGATGGTGTCGCGGTTCATCTTCGCCCGGCTGAACGAGTGGATGGGGCGCTGGCCGCTCATGTTCGCGAGCACGGTCGGCAGCGGCATCAGCTATCTCGGCATTGCCGCGCCGCTGCCGCTGCCGCTGATGTTCGTGGTGATCGCGGCCGCCGGCTGCGCGCTCGGCATCGCCGTCACCGCCAGCATTTCGAGCGTGCTCGCGCTGGTCACACCCGACGTCCGCGGCACCACCAATTCGCTGCGGATGATGGGCAACCGCATCGGGCAGTTCACCATCCCGGTCGTGGCCGGGCTGATCGCCGCCGCGAGCGGCGCCGGCAGCATCTTTCTGGTGCTGGGGCTGAGCCTCGTCGGGGCCGGAGCCGCGATCCGGTTGCGCAGGAATGCCTAGCGCCTGTCTTGCAGTCGCGGCCGGAGTGGCCACAATGCTCGGCCGGAGGATGCGATGCACAAGGTGGAGATCAGGCCCGAGGTTTGGGTCTTCTACGAGGATGATTGGTTCGGCCCGCCTTGGACCAGTCCCGAGACGGTGGTGATGATCCACGGCAATTCGGAATCCTCGCGCGCCTGGCTCCCCTGGGTCCCCACCCTTGCCGGCAGCTATCGCGTGGTGCGCCTGGACATGCCGGGGTTCGGCGCCTCGACCGAGCCGCCCGGCTACGGCTGGACCGCGATGCAGCTCGCGGCCGACATCGCGCGCTTTCTGGACGCCCTCAAGATCGGGACTTGCCACCTGATCGGCGCCAAATATGGCGGCTCGATCGCGCTGCAACTCGCCAGCGACCAGCCGCAGCGTTTCCCGTCGCTGTGCATCTTCGGGTCGCCGGCCCGCGGCGTCGGCAGCGGCAACGCCGAAGCCATCCGGACCAAGGGCGTGCGGCGCTGGGCGGCGGAGACCATGCGGGCGCGGCTCGGCAGCACCGCCTCGCAGGCGCAGCTTGACTGGTGGACCGAGCTCATGGGCGCGACCAGCCAGCGCGCCGCGCTCGGCGTATCATCGTCCCTCGTCGACATGAACCTTGACGACCGGCTGCCGCTGATCGCCGCACCGACCCTGATCGTGACCACGCAGGAGAGCGGCCTGCAGTCGGTCGCGGCGGTCGAACGCTATGCCGCGCGCATTCCGGACGCGCGCGTGATCGTGGTTGCGGGCGACAGCTATCATATCGCGGCGGTCGAACCCGATCTGTGTGCGCGACACGCGCTCGCTTTCATGCAATCACATGCGCGCTGCGAAGCCCGCCCGGCCACGCGGGCGGCGGAGTGAATGCGCAGGGCCATCGAACCCGCCGTACCAGGCGTGCCATCCAACAACAAGGAGTAGGTCGATATGAATGAGCAGGACTATCCCACCTCACGCCGCGCGTTTCTGACCGCAGGCGCGGCGCTGGCCGCCGGCGCGACGGCGTCACCGATGCTGCCCCAGCCCGCGGCCGCGCAAGGCGATCCCGACCTCGCGCAGTTGCAAGGCCAGCGGCGCATCCTGCTCAAAGGCGGCGTGGTGCTCACGCTCGACCGTCAGGTCGGCGATTTCGCGAACGCCGACATCCTGATCGAGGACGGCAAGATCCGCGAGATCCGGCCGAACATCGCGGCGTCCGGAGACGGCGTCGCGGTCGTGGATGCAACAAACCGCATCCTCGTACCCGGCTTCATCGACACCCACAGCCATTCCTACCAGGGACTGCTGCGGAGCTCGTTGCCCAACGGCCTGGTCGATCCTGATTACAACCGGGACGTCCAGAACAAGCTCACGCCGGCCTATGCGCCGACGGACGTCTATGCCGGCGTGCTGGCGACGGCGCTCGCCTTCATCGAGATGGGGACGACCACGATCGTCGACCTCTCGCAGATCAGCCACACGCCGGAGCACAGCGACGCCAATATCCGCGCGCTGCAGGAGGCCGGCATACGCGCACTCTACGGCTATTCGCGCGGCGCGGGAACCGCGATGCAATGGCCGCAGGACCTGACGCGCCTGCAGAAGACCTATTTCAGCACCAAGGACCAGTTGCTCACGCTTGGCCTGGGCGCAAGCCTGGAGGCCAAGGTGGTGGAGGCGGCGCGCGCGGTCGGGGTGCCGGCGGTGATGCACTTCCGGATCAATTCCGACCCGGGCCTCGCGCTCGGGCGCGCCGGGGTGCTGCGCGAAGGTGACCTCTTCATCCACTGCACGCATCTCAACGACGCGGCTTGGCAGATGATCAAGGACATCGGCGGCCGCATCTCCATGTCGCCGCCGCTGGAAATGGCGATGGCGCACGGCCTGCCCTCGGTGCAGGACGCGCTCGACCGCGGCGTGCGGCCGTCGCTGAGCTCCGACCATGGGACCACGGTGGCGCAGGACATGTTCTCGCTGATGCGCACGACCTTCAACCTGCAGCGCCTGCGCATCCTGCAGCGCAAGCGCAGCGGCGAGCAGGATTTGCCGGCGCTTCTCACCTGCCGCGAGGTGCTGGAGTTCGCCACCATCGCGGGCGCGCGCGCCGCCGGCGTCGACGGCAAGGTCGGCACGCTCACGCCCGGCAAGGAGGCCGACATCGTCGTGCTCAAGGCCGACCGCCTCGACATCTGGCCGCTCAACAACGCGCCGAGCGTGGTCGCCAACCTGATGAACCCGAGCCACGTTGAAAGCGTGTTCATCGCCGGCAAGGTGAGAAAATGGCGCGGCAACCTGGTCGGCGTCGACGTGCCGCGCGTGCTGCGGCTTGCGCAGGAAGCGCGCGAGGCGGTGTTCCGCCGCTCCGGTTTCGAGGTCAGCCTGCTCGGCTGACGACAGCGCAGCCGCATGACGGAGCAGCCGGCGCACGCCACAGCCAACGAGGGAGGAGCACGACATGAAAACCCCGCATCACAAGAACCCGATGCTTGGCGCCATGTGCGCATGCTGCGAGGAGCCGGTCCCTCTCGCAGCGACGGCGACGTCGCGCCGCCGCTTCCTCAAGGCGGGCGCCGCGATCGTGGCGGGCGGCGCAGCACTCCCGATGCTGCCCGCCTCCGCGCCCGCGCAAGGCGATCCCGACCTCGCCCGGTTGCAAGGTGAGCGCCGCATCCTCATCAAGGGCGGCGTGGTGCTCACGCTCGACCGGCAGGTCGGCGACTTCGCGAACGCCGATGTCCTGATCGAGGACGGCAAGATCCGCGAGATCCGGCCGAACATCGCGGCGTCCGGAGACGGCGTCGCCGTGGTGGATGCGGGAAACCGCATCCTCATCCCCGGTTTCGTCGATACCCACGTTCATTCCTATCAGGGCCTGCTGCGCGGATTCATGGCCGACGGGCTGCTCAATCCCGACTACAATCGCGACGTTCAGACGACGCTGACGCCGGTCTACCAGGCGGCGGACGCCTATGCGGGAATGCTGGTGACGGCGCTCGCCATGATCGACATCGGCACCACCGCGATCGTCGACATTTCGCAGTGCAGCCACACGCCCGAGCACAGCGACGCCATGATCCGCGCGCTGCAGGAATCCGGCATCCGCGCCGTGCACTCCTATCATCGCGGCGCCGGGCCGGCCCATCAGTATCCGCAGGACATCAAGCGGCTGCAGAAGACCTACTTCAGCTCCACCGACCAGTTGCTGACGCTTGCGCTGACCGCGAACCTCAATGCGGATGTGTACAAGCTGGCACGCGAGGTCGGCGTGCCAATCGTTCAGCATCTGGTCGGCGCCGATCTCAACGCGCAGGTGCAGGAGCTCGCGCGCGCCGGCCTCATGAAGGCAGGCGACGAATATATCCACTGTCTCGGCATCAATGCCGCGACCTGGAAGCAGATCAAGGACACCGGCGGCCACGTCTCTCTCTGCACCCTGATCGATATGACCATGGGGCACGGGACGCCGACCATCCAAGACGCGCTCGAGCACGGCTTCCGTCCGAGCCTGAGCTCCGACCATGGCGTGACGATCACGCAGGATTTCTTCACGCTGATGCGAACGACCTTCGCGTACCAGCGCCTGCAGATCCTGCAGCGCAAGCGCGGCGGCGAGCAGAACCTGCCGCCGCTGCTGACCTGCCGCGACATGCTCGAATTCGCCACCATCGCGGGCGCGCGCTGCGCCAATATCGACCGCAAGGTCGGCACGCTCACCCCCGGCAAGGATGCCGACATCGTCATGCTCAAGGCCGACCGGTTCGACATCTGGCCGCTCAACAACGCGCCGGGCGCGGTCGTGAACCTGATGAATCCCGGCCACGTCGACAGCGTGTTCATTGCCGGCAAGGTGAAGAAATGGCGGGGAACCCTGGTCGGCGTCGACGTGGCGCGCGTCATGCGGCTCGTGCAGGAGGCGCGCGACGGCGTGATGCGCCGGGCCAACTTCCAGGTGAACATGCTCGGCTGAGCGCCGAATGCTGCCGCTCAATTCGGCGCCTTGGTCGAAGCGCGCACGGTGGCGAGCACCTCCGGCGCCACGTCGGCGAGCGAGCGGAAGATCGCCTGGCCTTGCGCCGCGCCGATGTGGCTGTAGGGAATGCCCTGGCGGGTGAGCATCTCCTGCTCGAACTCGGAATCGTTCGCGAGGTTCTCGAAACCCTTGCGCAGCGCGGCGAGCGGCGCCGCCGGCGTGCGCGGCGGCGCGACCGCGATATAGGTCATCTCGCCGATCTGGTTGGTAAGCCAGTTGAACGCGTCCCAGGTCGCGCCGGCGGGCATCTTGCCGCCGTGCACGTCCTTGTAGAGATCGGGGAACGCCGGCATCTCGGTGATGTGCTTGTTGCGGTCATAGCGGCCGTTCTTGTCCACCGGCACCAGATAGGCGATGCCGACGCCCTCGCCGGACTTGATGAAGCCGCCGCTCCGGCTGCGGAAGGAAGCGATGCTGGTCGAATGTACGTGCACCTCGCCGCGCTGCATCGCCAGGAACACGCCGCTGCCGCCGCGGAAGCCGACGATGATGCGGTGCTTGACGCCGAGCACGTCGAGCGCCAGATGCGGCAACAGTCCGGAATGATTGGTGTAGTTGAGGGAGCCCAGGATCAGGTCCGGCGCCTTCATGATGTCGGCCGGCGTCTTGATGCCGCCGGGCACCGCATCGCTGCGCGAATAGATGACCCGGACATCGCCGAGGCCGCCCAGGAAGTCGAAATGCTCGTAGCGCGCGCGCAGGCCCTGGTCGCCGAGCGCCTGCGCCAGCGGGTCCCACGAATTGTACAGGATGGTGAGCCCGTCGGGCTCCGCCTTCTCATAGAGGAAATTGGTGACACCGACGCCGGCCGCGCTCGGCATGTTCTGAAGCACGATATTGGGATGGCCCGGAATGTATTTCTTGAGATAGCCGACCAGCATGCGCGCCGCGGTGTCCACGCTGCCGCCGACCTCGAGCCCGACCAGGAGCCGCAGCGTCTTGCCGGCGTAGAAGTCGGTTCCCTGCGCCGCCACCGGCTGGCCGCCGCCAAGCACGACGAGCGCGAGCGCCATGCAACCGGCGATCGACGGCATTTTTTGTTTCATCTTTTTCTCCCGGCTGCGTCAGCCGTCAGCACGCATTCCTCCTCAATAGCACCGCGGCCGCAAACTGTCTTGGCGCGCGAGCTTGGCATCGGCAGACCGTTTGACCTAACATGCGCGTGAAAGCAGGCGTGATGAGCGCCTGACAAGGAAATACCGTGAACAAGATACTCAACAATCGCGAAACCATGATGATCGAGGCGCTCGGCGACCTGCGCAAGACGCTCGAGTTCGCCGACGAGATGGGCAACGTCGAATATGTCGACGGGGCCGATCCCGATCTCGAAATCGGCGCGCTCTACGAGCTCAGCCTCGAGACCGACCAGCCGCCGGTGCTCATCTTCCGCAACATCAAGGGCTATCCGCCCGGCTTCCGGGTGGCGGTGAACGTACGCTCCTCGAAGGTGTTCGACACCGGCGGCGAAGGCCTGGAAAAGGTGCAGCTCTATCGCAAGCACCGACGCCGGAAGTCCGATCCGATCCCGCCGCTGGTGGTCACGGAAGGCGCCGCGCTCGAAAACGTCCTGGAAGGGGACAAGATCGACGTGCTCGCCTTCCCGACGCCGAAGTGGCACGAGGACGACGGCGGCCGCTACATCGGCACCGAGTGCCTGGTGATCACCAAGGACCCCGACAGCGACTGGGTCAACCTCGGCACCTACCGCGTGCAGGTGCATGACAAGAACACGCTCGTCGTCTTCATCGAAGGCGGCAAGCACGGCGACGTCATCCGCAAGAAATACTGGGCGCGCGGCCAGCACTGCCCGATGGTGATCAGCGTCGGCCAGTCGCCCGTGCTCGGCGCGGTCGGACCATCGACGCCCGGCCCGAACGTCTCGGAATACGACGTTGCCGGCAGCCGCATCGGACGCGCCATCGAAGTGATCAACGGCAAGCACACCGGCATCCCGTTCCCGGCCGACGCGGAGATCGTGTTCGAGGGCTTCATGCCGTCGCCTGACGAAGTGGCGGTGCCGGAAGGACCGTTCGGCGAGTGGCCGGGCTACTATGCATCGAGCACGCGGCCGGAGCCGGTGCTGCAGGTCAAGGCGATCTACCACCGCAACGATCCGATCATCGTCGGCGCGCCGCCGATGAAGCCGACGCTGCCGGCGTTCCATCAGGGCACCTCGGGATCGTCGTACATCCGCGCCGCCGCGCTGTGGGACGAGCTCGAGGCCGCCGGCGTTCCGGGCATCAAGGGCGTATGGAAGATGGCGGGCGGCGGGCCGCGCTTCATCAATGTCATCGCGATCGAGCAGCAGCATGCCGGCCACGCCAAGATGGCCGGGCTGGTCGCAGCCGGCTGCGGCTCGAACGCCTACCTCGGCCGCATCGTGATCGTGGTCGACCACGACATCGACATCACCAAGGAAGCCGAGGTCATGTGGGCGCTCGCGACCCGCTGGGACCCCAAGACCCAGACCGACATCATCGACGGCTGCTGGACCGGCTACATCGATCCGATCCTGCATCCGGATCGCCGCGACGCGCATGATCTCACCAACAGCCGGATCATCATCTATGCGGTGCGGCCGTATCACTGGAAGGACGAGTTTCCGAAGGTGAACGCGGTGTCGACCGAGTACGCCGACAAGGTGCGCGACAAGTGGATCGGCAAGCTGCAATTCCTCTCTCAGCGCAAGGGACGATGATGCGCGTGGGGTTGATTGAAAGGTTCTTTGGCATGGCGCTGACGGCCATCAGCAGCGCGGCGAACTCGGTCTGCTCCCTCCCCCCTTGCGGGGGAGGGTTGGGGAGAGGGGTGGTTCTGGATTCGATCTTTCCTTCACCCCTCTCCCTGTCCCTCCCCCGCAAGGGGGGAGGGAACGCTGTGGCACCGACCTTCGCAACGTTAGAGACGCGCGAGCAGCTCGATTTCACTCTTGGGCGCTGACGATGACCGATCGCACCACCACCTCCGTGATCATCGTCGGCGCCGGCCCGGTCGGGCTGGGGCTTGCCTGCGACCTCGGCATGCGCGGCGTCGACTGCGTGCTGGTCGAGCGCCGCGACGGCTCCATCACGGTGCCGAAGCAGAGCATGGTGTCGTCGCGCAACATGGAATTCTGCCGGCGCTGGGGCGTCGCCCAGCAGGTGCGGACCGCGGTCTGGCCCGAAAGCCATCCGCGCGACTTCATCTACCTGGAGAGCCTCCGCGGGCGCGAGCTGCTGCGGGTCAAGATGCCGTCCTTCGCCGAGCACGACCGCCGCAGCGACTACACGCCGGAGGCCCCCTGCCCCTGTCCGCAGATCTATTTCGATCCGATCCTGCTGGCGCGGGTGAAGGCCCGTGGCAACGTCAGGCTCAGCTACAACACCAGGCTCGACGGTTTCACGCAGGACGAGGACGGCGTCACGGCGACGCTGACGAACCTCGGAACCGGCATGTCGCAGACGTTGCGCGCGCGCTACCTCGTCGGCTGCGACGGGCCGGCCGGTCCGGTGCGCGAGACGCTCGGCATCGGGCTCGAAGGCCTCGGCGCCATCGCCAACAGCGTCAACCTGTACTTCCGCTCCGCCGCGCTGCCGTCGTTCCACGACAAGGGCTGGGCGCGCTTCTATCGCGTGATCGACGAGACCGGCTGCTGGGGGGAGCTGATCCCCATCGACGGCCAGGAGCTGTGGCGGCTCACCGTGTTCGACGAGCCCGCCAGCGCCGAGGAGCCCGACGTGCTGCTGCGCCGGATGGCGGGCGGGGCGTTTCCCTACGAGATGCTGTCGGCCGCGCCGTGGGAGCGCCGCGACCACGTCGCGCGCAGCTATCGGCAGGGCCGCGTCTTCATCGCCGGCGATGCCGCGCACGAATGCTCGCCCACCGGGGGCATCGGCATGCATACCGGTCTCGAAGAGGCCGTGAACCTCGCCTGGAAGCTCGCGGCGGTGCTCGAAGGCTGGGGCGGACCGGCGCTGCTCTCGTCCTACGAGGCGGAGCGGCGGCCGATCGCGGTGCGCAACGTCGACTATGCGACACGCTCCTTCAACGCGCTCGCCAGCATCCCGGGCTGGCGCGGCGGCGAGATGACCGATTGGGGCCCCAACCGCGTCTGGTTCTCGGTGCCCGAGCATCTGAAGATCCAATATTCCTACGAGCAATCGCCGGTCTGCGTTTCCGACAGCACCATGCCTCCGGAGGAGACGCCGCACTTCGTGCCTTCCGCCCGTCCCGGCGCGCGCGCGCCGCATGTATGGCTCGCCGACGGCCGCTCGACCCTCGACCTGTTCGGCGACGGCTTCGTGCTGCTGCGGCTCGGCAGCGACCCGCCTGACGCAGCCCCGCTGCTCGACGCCGCCCGAGCGCGTCGCGTGCCGCTGCGCGAGGTCGTCCTCGCCGACCCCGCGGTCGCTCAGATCTATGAAAAGAAGCTCGTGCTGGTCCGGCCCGACGATCACGTCGCCTGGCGCGGCGACGCGCTGCCGGCGGACGCGGATGGCCTCATCCAGCGCGTGCGGGGAGCAGCCGATCCTGCTGCGAAAAGTCCCGGCCGACCGCATTCCGAGCGCCTCGAAGCCTGACGCGCATCTGCTATACTGCGCGCAAAGTTCCCCTGGAGGACAGCCATGAGCGCAACCGACACGCGTCCCGCCATGACGGCGGCGGGCGACAAGCCCTACGAAGAGGTCCGCAAGGCCTGGCACGCGGCCCATATCAGGCCCTTGTGGGAAAGCCAGGTTGCCCACCGCGCGCGCGACGGCGGACCCAAGCCGCACCTGTGGCAATGGCGGCAGCTCCGCTCCTTCGTCGAGGACGCGATCAAGGTCACCACGCCGGCCGCGGTCGAGCGCCGCGTGCTCTCGCTGGTCGATCCCGAGGACAACAGTCCCTCGGCCGGCACCACCACCAACCTGTCGGCCGCCTTGCAGGTCCTGCTGCCGGGCGAAGCCGCGCGGCCGCACCGCCACACCATGAACGCGCTGCGCTTCGTGATCGAGGGCAAGGGCGCCCACACGGTCGTCGACGGCAAGAGCTGCCTGATGGAGGAAGGCGACCTCGTCATCACGCCGGGCTGGACCTGGCACGAGCACGTGCACAAGGGCAGCGGCCCGATCGTGTGGATGGACGCGCTCGACGCGCCGCTGCATCGCTATCTCGGCACCGACGCGTTCCAGCCCGGCCCCGTGCACGACCTGCCCGACTACGCCGACGACGACGCCTTCGCGATGCCGAACATCGTCCCCGACGTGAACGGCGCCGACCGGCCTTATTCGCCGGTCTTCCGCTATCCGTGGGCGCAGGCCGCCGCCGCGGTGAGCAAGGCGCCGAAAGGCAAGGACGGGGCGCGGCGGGTGCGCTACGTCAACCCGCTCACCGGCGGACCGGCGATGCAGCTCATCGACTGCTACCTGGCCCAGATCGACCGCGGCATCGAAACCGTGCCGTTCCGCACCACCAGCAACGCGGTCTGCTGCGTCGCGGAAGGCCACGGCTCCTCGCGGATCGGCGACGACACGCTCACCTGGGGCCCGAAGGACATCTTCAGCCTGCCGCACGGCAACTGGATCACCCATCGCGCCGAGAGCGAGCGGGCGACGCTGTTCCTGGTGACCGACCGCGATACGCTCAAGCGCCTCGACCTGCTCAAGGAGCAGTATGGCAACGACCCGGGGTAGGGAGTTTCCATTGCGGTGACTGAACCCGGATCCCGCCCGTCCGCGCGCAAGCGGCGACCCAGACTTCAGAGGGCTCCAACAATGCCAAGAATCTGGATGCCCGCTTTCGCGGGTATGAGCGGAGCGGTCGCGCTGATCGGCGCGGCCATTGCCGTCGCCATGCCGCGCGCGGCGCTCGCGGACGACTATTTCAGAGGCAAGACGATCCGCATTCTCGCCGGTTCGGAAGCCGGCGGGATGTACGACACATTCGCACGGCTGGTGTCGCGCCACCTCGGCGAGCATCTGTCCGGCCGCCCGACCATCGTGGTCGCCGACATGCCGGGCGCCTCCGGCGTGCGCGCGACCAACTATCTCTACGAAGTCGCGGCGCGCGACGGGACCGTACTTGCCACGTTCAACAAGTCGATGCCGTTCTACCAGGCCATGGGCGAAGGCGGCGTGCGCTTCAAGGCGCAGGAATTCTCCTGGATCGGCTCCTTGATCCAGACCAACGACGTGGTCGCCACCTGGCACACGACCGGCGTGAAGACGATCGAGGACGCCAAGCGGCGCGAGATCGTCATGGGCGCGCTGAGCTACATCGGCACCAACTGGACCTATCCGGTGCTCCTCAATGCGCTGATCGGAACCAGGTTCAAGGTCGTCACCGGCTATCCGAGCGGCATCGCGGTCGACCACGCCATGGAAAAGGGCGAAGTCGAGGGCCGCGGCAGCAACCAGTGGAGCGCCTGGAAGACGATCCATCCCGACTGGGTGCGGGAGGGCAAGATCAACATTCTCACGCAGGTCGGGCTGCGCAAGGAGCCCGACCTTCCGAACGTTCCGCTCCTCAACGAGCTCGCCCAGGACGAGGACCAGGGCCGGATGCTTCGCTTCGTGAGCGAGGCGGCGGCGATCGACGGGCCGCTCGCAGGCCCGCCCGGGCTCGCGCCCGAGGTCGTGAAGGCCTTGCGCGACGGCTTCAATGCGATGGCCAAAGACGCGGCTTTCCAGGCGGATGCCCAGCGGCTCAGCCTCGATCTCAGCCCGCTCTCCGGCGAGGCGGTGGCCAGGATCGTGGCCTCGATCATGAGCGCCCCGACCGCCACGGTCGAGAAGGTGAAGAGCATCATCGCGCCGCCGAAAGACGGCGGCGGCGGGCCCGCACGCTAGGTCCGGCATGCTCTCGACAAATGCGCTAGGATCGGCGCAATAGCGCGCGCGAGGCTGCGACCCCGGCATTGGAGACACGTGATGGCAGGCGACCGCAAATCGAAGCTGGCGGAGACCAACTTCTATGACGAGCTTCTGGCGCTGCGCGACCAGCAGCGCGAGCGCATCCGCCACGGCATCCAGGTGATCAAGGAGGCCGACCTGCCGGTGGAGACCAACCGGCAGGGGCTGATGCGCTGGTACATGCATCCCGCCATCAAGGATACCGCGCTCGGCACGCTCGTGTTCTTCCAGCAGGAAATCCCGCCCGGCAGCCGCTCCGGCCGGGTCAAGTTCCAGGGCGGCCAGGTGATCATGGTGCTGGAAGGCCGCGGCTATACGCTCGTTGACGGCGTCAAGCACGCCTGGGAGGAAGGCGACGTGATCAATCTTCCGCTCCGTGCAAAAGGCATCGTCGTGCAGCACTTCAACACCGACCCGGAGAAGCCGGTGCGCTTCGTCGCCACCGAGCCGAACTGGCACGAGGCCACCTTCGTCGACCGCGGCTCGGGCTACGAGCAACTGGAAGACGCTCCGGAATACAGGCGCTAGGGCCATGGACGATCTCACCCATCAACACGGCGCGCACGGCCACGGCGGACGTCTGCACGTCCACGCCAGCGTCGATCATCTCGCCAACGACCTCGGCAACAGCACCCGGCTGGCGATCCGCCTCGACGGCGCGCTGATGGGCAAGCTCGGCGTCGCCGCCGACGCGGTCGTGCGGGTCGCGACCGAGCGCGGACGCAGCATCATGGTGCGGCTCGATCCGCCGTTCGACGCCGACAATGGCACCGGCGTGGTGCGGCTCGACCGTTTCGTGCGCCAGGCGCTCAAGGCGCATCTCAACGAATCGGTCGAGGTCGAAACCGCCGCGATCGGATCGGCCGCGCGCATCGAGCTCAATCCCGCGGTCGACGTCACGATGGCGCACGACCTGGTGCCGCATATCAAGAAGGTCCTGGTCGCGAGCCGGACACCGGCCAGCAACGGCGCTGTGCTTTACGTGCCGTTCCCGAACTCGCACGCCGGCACCACCTACGCGGTGCACAAGGTGTCCGACGCGCCCGGCATCGTCACCGAGGCGACCGAGGTCGTGATCAACTACCACGACTCCCATGTTCCGGACGGCGTCTTCGACGTCACTTTCGAGGACGTCGGCGGCCTGAACAAGCAGATCAAGCTGATCCGCGAGCTGGTGCAGCTTCCGCTGACCGCGCCGCACGTCTACCGCCATCTCGGCATCAATCCGCCGCGCGGGATCATCCTCTACGGCCCGCCCGGCTCGGGCAAATCCCATCTCGCGCGCGCGGTCTCCAACGAGGTCGATGCGCGCTTCTATTACATCAACGGCCCCGACGTGATCGGCACCTATACGGGCGAGACCGAGGCCAACCTGCGGCGCATGTTCAACGAAGCCGGGCACCACTCGCCCTCGATCATCTTCATCGACGAGCTCGACGCCATGGCACCCAAGCGCGGCGAGACCGGCGCCCATTCCGACACCCGTACGGTGACGCAGCTTCTCGCTTTGATGGACGGGCTCAAGCGCGTCGATTCGGTGATCGTGATCGGCACCACCAACCGCCTCGACGCGGTCGATCCGGCGTTCCGGCGGCCTGGACGTTTCGACCGCGAAATCTTCATCGGCCCGCCCGATGCCTCCGGCCGGCGCGAGATCCTGGAAATCCACACCCGTGAGATGCCGCTGTCGGACGACGCCCAGACCTTCCTCGACGAGATCGCCCGGCGGACCCACGGCTTCCTCGGCGCCGACCTGATGGAACTGTGCCGCGATGCCGGCCTGAGCCGGCTGCGCCGCAGCGCCGGCAACCTGCAGGACCATCGCGCGGCGTTCCGGATTCCGTTGCAGGACATGCGGGTCGAGCGCGAAGACTTCGAGATGGCGCTGTCGCAGATCAGGCCGTCGGCGCTGCGGGAAACCCTGATCAGCATCCCGGACGTGTCCTGGGACGACATCGGCGGCCTCGACGAGGTCAAGCAGCGGCTGCAGGAGACGGTCGAGCTGCCGCTGCGCAACCCGCAGCTCCTGACCGCCAGCGGTCTGCCGCCCCATGTCGGCGCGCTCCTCTACGGCCCGTCCGGCACCGGCAAGACGCTGCTCGCCAAGGCGATCGCCAAGGAATGCGGCGTCAATTTCATCTCGGTCGACGGCCCGGAAATCTTCACCAAGTGGCTGGGCGAATCCGAGGAAGGCGTGCGGCAGATTTTCCGCATCGCGCGGCAGGTGGCGCCGACGGTGATCTTCTTCGACCAGCTCGACGCCATCGCGCCGGTGCGCGGCCAGCATGTCGGCTCGATGACGACGGACCGCGTGGTGAGCCAGCTCCTGGCCGAGCTCGACGGCGTGGAACAGCTCTCGCGCGTGATCGTGCTCGGCGCGACCAACCGCATCGACCTGATCGACCCCTCGATCCTGCGGCCGGGCCGCTTCGGCGTGCACATCGCGGTTGGGCTGCCCGACGCCGACGCGCGCCGGCAGATCCTGCGGATCGCGCTGCGCACGACCGTTCCCGACGGCGAACGCGATCTCGACGCCATCGTGGACGTGGTGATCGCGCGCACCGAAGGGTTCTCCGGCGCAAAGCTCCGCCACCTCTGCGACGAAGCCAAGCGCATCGCGCTCAAACGCACGAACTTCACCAAGGTCACGGCCCCCACGGTCGACGACGTGCAGCAGGCGTTGCGCGCCGAGCCATAGGCGGGAAGGACGAGGACGATGGCTGAGCTCGAACGCACGCGGGAACGCGAACGCCCGCCGCTGCAGGACAATCCCTATGAGCGCACGCTGAAGTACCGGCGCGAGCAGGCCGAGCGCAACAAGAACGGCCCGATCGTCATCAAGAAAGCCGAGCGTGAAGTATTCCAGGCGCGCCAGGGGCGGCTGCGTTTCTTCCTCGATCCGGTCTACTACACCGACGTGCCGCTGCTGCAATGGCGCGTGTTCACGCACGAGATCAGGACCAAGTCCGGCCGCCACCGCCACCAGGGCGGGCTGGTGATCTACGTGCTCGACGGAAAAGGCTATTCCATCGTGGAAGGCCAGCGCATGGACTGGGAGAAGGGCGACCTCGTGCTGCTCCCGCTCAATCCGGACGAGGTCGAGCATCAGCATTTCAATCTCGATCCGGAGAAGCCGGCGCTGTGGGCGGCGTTCATCCATATTCCGATCCAGGAGCACCTGGCGTCCGACCTGCAGCAGACCGAGAACTCGCCCGAGTTCAAGGAATAGCGCTGCTTCGTGTCCCGGACGCGGTGCAGCATGAGCGCGAAGCGCGAAATTGGTGCACCCGCTGATCCGGGACCGTTCCGAAGACGGTATCCGGACCGGTCCCCGGGTCGGCAGCGCCCGGGACCCGAGGCTGCAGCCATCTCGACTCGCCCCCCGATAACACCCACAATCGGGCATGCTCACGTGTCTGCGGCAACGATCGCAGCGCCTGGGGCGACCTCGGGAGGAGATTTCATGACCATGATGCGACGCGACTTCCTGCTGTCCGGGACACTGGCGGCAGCCGCAATGAGCACGACCAACGGCCCGGTGCTGGCGCAAGTCAGTCCGCCCGCCGATGCCGGCATGCAGCAGCCGGCCTACTCGACCGCGCCCTATGAAGGGTCCAAAGCCAATCAGAAGATCAAGATCATCAACCTGATCGAGATCGAGCAGGAGGCGCAGAAAGTGCTTCCGGTCGGTGGCTACGGCTATATCTCGAGCGGTTCGGGTGCCAACTTTACCCGCGGCGAGAACATGGCGGCGTTCACGCGCATCTTCATCGACCCGCAGCCGATGAACGGCACCGAGAAGGTCGACATGAGCGTCGAAATCCTGGGCTCCAAGCTCACGATGCCGATCATCGTGCCGCCCATGGGCAGCCACGGCCTTGCGCACGTGTCCAAGGAGGAAGGCACCGCCAAGGCGGCGCGCGCGGTCGGCACGCTGATGCTGACCTCGACGCAGTCCAATCTGAGCATGGAGGAGATCGCGGCCGCCAATCCGGGACCGAAATGGTTCCAGCTCTATTACATGAAGGACCGCGGCATCGTGCGCGAGTTGGCGCAGCGCGCCAAGGCCGCCGGCTATACCGCGATCGCGCCCACCATCGACAACCTGTTCGGCTATCCGCGCGAAGAGAACATCCGCAACGACTTCCGGCCCCCGCGCTCGCTCGGCAAGGGCAACGTGCCGAGGTCGATTCCGGACTTCGCCAAGGCCGATGCGGCGATGAACGATCGTAAGCGCGACCTCACCTGGGACGACCTCGAATTCCTCAAGAAGGAATCGGGCCTGCCCATCATCGTCAAGGGCGTGCTGTCGCCGAAGGTCGCGGCCGCGGCGCTCAAGCGCGGGATGGACGCGATCTACATTTCCAACCACGGCGGCCGCGCCTTCGACGGCGTGCAGGCGACGGTTTCGATCCTGCCGCGGATCGCCGATGCGGTGGAAGGGCGCGTCCCGATCATCCTCGACGGCGGCGTGCGGCGCGGCACCGACGTGTTCAAGGCGCTGGCGCTCGGCGCCAACGTGGTCGCCTGCGGGCGGCCGGTGCTGTACGGCCTCGCGCTCGGCGGCGCGCTCGGCGCCCAGAGCGTGCTCGAATATCTGCGCGACAATCTGGCCGTGGTGATGCGCCTCGCCGGGACGAGCTCGGTCGCGGAGATTTCGCGCGAGAACCTGGTGCAGGAGGCGGAGGCGTAGGGACGGCTGGCGGATTTGGGTTGTCATGCCAACCTGCGACGGTGCTGGGGCCTTGCGGTGGTAGGTCGCGGGCATTGGCGCCCGGGCACGGTCCCTAGGGCCGTAGGGTGGGCAAAGCGAAGCGTGCCCACGCGTCCGATGTCGCAGAGGCTTGCACGGAAGCCGCGTGGGCACGGCGCTGCGCGCCTTTGCCCACCCTACGCGGAATGTCGATTGCAGACGGCGTAGGGTGGGCAAAGCGAAGCGTGCCCACGCGTCCGACCTCGCAGAGGCTTGCACGGAAGCCGCGTGGGCACGGCGCGAAGACGCGCCTTTGCCCACCCTACGGGCCGTTTGCAACATCACCGCCCGTTACGCGCCGTTTGCCACATCACCGCCGTTCGCCCAGGCCGACGCCTGGCGCCGCGCGGCGTCGGTCTTGCGCCAGTAGCCCTGCCAGTCGGCGGTCGGGCCGATGCCGTCGATGGCGGCCGGGCCGGTGAGCGCCGCGGCCGAGGCGGCGTCGAGCACCATCGGCGGCGTGGCGCCGTTGCCGGCCGCCTCGATGGCGCCGCGCAGCAGGCGGCGATAGGCGGTGATCGCCTTGTCGGACTGGCCGAGATGCTCGCAGGTGCGGTCCTGGATCGCTCCCATCGACTCGCAGGCCCACTGGTCGTGCACGTTGATGTCGGCGCCCATGCCGGTGAAGGTCGCGTGCGCCTGCTCGTGCGGGTCGAAGCCGTAGTCGTTGCTCCTGTTCTTGCGCGGCACGTAGTCCGGCAATTGATAGAGCGCGAGCCGCTGGCGGCGCATCTCGTCCTTGTCCACCGGCGCGCCGAAGCTGGTGAAGATCGCGTACCAGTAGTGGCGGGTGTCGTCGATCGGCACGTGCCACTGCGTGATCGTCATCTCGCTGCTCATGGGGATCACGAAGGCGTGCGGGAAGACGAGGTTGGTCACCCGCACATGCGTATGGGCGTCGCTGATCCGCCGCAGCGTGATGACGCGCAGGCCATAGTCGGTCGGCTCGACCTCGATGCGCGGACGCGGATGCTCGCGCATCAGGCGCGTCATCGGGATTTCGGAATCGAGCGAGATGTCGCGGAAGAGCTTGCCGTAGCCCTCCTTGGGATCCTCGTCGTGGAAGAAGCGATGCAGGAACGAGGTGTGCGCCGGGTCGATGCCGACCTCGAGGGATTGGAGCCAGTTGCAGTCGATCATGCCCTTGAACGCGAAGGTGTGGGTCGCGGGCGCGACGAAGCAGTCGAACTGCGGGAATACCGGCGGCTCGCCCGCGCCCATGAAGGCGAACAGGATGCCGCTCCTCTCCACCACCGGATAGGCCTTTTGCCGGATACTGGCGCACATGCGGCTGCCCTCGGGCTCGGCCGGCGTCTCCAGGCATTGGCCGGTGACGTCGAACAGCCAGCCGTGGAAGGCGCAGCGCAGGCCGCCGTTCTCGAGCCGGCCATAGGCGAGGTCGGTGCCGCGATGCGGACAGGCGCGCGCGATCAGCCCGTGGCGGCCCCGGTCGTCGCGGAACAGGACGAGGTCCTCGCCGAGCAGCCGCAGCGGCTTCACCGGGCGGTTGCCGGCGAGCTCGTCGACCAGCGCGGCCGGCTGCCAATAGCGCCGCATCAGCGTGCCCGCCGGCGTGCCGGGACCGATGCGGGTGATCAGATCGTTCTGTTCGGCGCTCAGCATGGGGGTGCTCCGTCCATCACGTTTATACGATGGCGGTGCGGCCGTCATTTGGGCGCCGCCGCCGGAGCGTCTCCGTCACCACGCGCACGGGGCGACGGCGTCAGCAACGCGCGCTGCGCGCGCTTTGGTCCACCCTGCGAGGCGTGGGCCCGGAATGACGGAACCGGACGGGGAACCCGCCCCTGCCCTGCAACGTTATCGACTGACAGAGCAATGTGGGAATCGCCCGATGCATAAAGATCAAGGACATACCGTCGAAACGCCGGTCGAGGCGCGCGCGGGCTTTCTGGACCGCCCGGTGCTCGTGGTTCTGGGGGTCAGCCTGATGCTGGTCGTCGGCCTTTATGTGGCGATCTATCTGGGCCACTTCTCGTCATAGCCAAGGGGCGGCCGTTCCTCCGCTCATTCCCGGGGCAATCGGGACTCCGGCCCTCGTGATGAGGGAGCCGGGTCCCCGCACGAAAGGGCGGACGAGCGGACAACGCGGGGCCTGGCAGCGGCGATGCGGCCGGGCTCGCGAGCGACGGGCGCTCAGCGCGTCTGGGTGATCAGACCGCGCGACGTGACCACGACCCAGCGGCCTTCCTGCTTGCGGATCGCCTCGACACGGCCGACCCCCGGCACGGTGTCGCCGGGCTCGACCTCCATCACGCCGAAGCGGCGGCCCTGGATGATGGCGGCGCCGCGATAGACGTCGCGTACGAACCATCCCTCGACCACCGGTCCCTGCGGCAGCGGCGACTGTGGCGGCTGCGCCGGATTCGAGACGGCCGTCGGCTGCGGCGGCGTCACCGACCCGGTGACGTCCTTGGCGTGGCTGAGTTCGGCGCGACGCTCCAGCGTTTCGACCGCCTTGGCGATCTTCGCGGCCGGCTCGGCCTGCGCGCGCTCGACGCGGTCGAAGCGTTCGGTGACCTTGGCGAACTGGCCGTTGCTGGCCTTGGTCCCGGCCTCGACGCTGGTCTTGAGCGCGGCAAGATCCGTGCGCAATTGCGCGATGGTCTGCTGCAGGGCGCGGGTCTCGTCACCGGTGGTCGCCATCGCGGCCGCCGTGGCCGGTGCGGGCGCCGGCCGCCACAGGCTCGACGCGCCGAGCGCGCCGGCCATGCTGCCGCAAGCGGCCGCAACCGCGACGCAGGCGGCGAGCAGCGCAAATCGGCTGGCGCGCGCCGGCGCCTCGCTCGAAGCGGCGGCGGCGAGCACAGGCTCGATCGGCGGCAGCGGGGCGTCCTCCGCCATCAAGGGCTTGATCGCGTCGGGCTTCGGAAAATCGAGCTTCGGCAGCTCGAGCTTCGGGGCGTCGGCGCTCGCGATCCCGATCGTCTGGATGTGCGGTGGCTCGCTGGCCGGCGCCTCGAGCTTGGGCGCATCCAGCTTGGGCGTATCGAGGGCCGCGGCATCGGTCACCGGCTCGAGCGGCTTTGCCGCGAGGGCGGGCGCCGCCAGGGCAGCGGGCACCTCGGACGGTGCGGATTTCTCTTCGGAGTCCTTGCGCCTGGCCATGGATGGTCCTCAATTCGTGGTTGACGAATTGGAAACCACGGCGGTTACCAATGAGTTACCAGCCGGCGTTTTTCCGATGGAGTTTTGCTATCCTTAATGCGCGCGTTACGCCAGAAAACCCGATCGCGGGACCTTGAGCTGCGACGGTCACGCGCGTGGGCCAATGACATGAAGATCACGCGAGTCGAGCCGGTGTTCGTCGGCATCCCCTACGATCATGGCGCGCCGAAACCGCTGCGCCACGGCATCGGCAGCTGGGACACGCAGCCTATTCTCCTGGTCCGGGTGGAGACCGACAGTGGCATCACCGGCTGGGGCGAGGCGTTCAGCCATGCCTCGACACCGGTGACGATCACGGCGATTTCCGAGATCGTCGCCAAGCTCGCGCTGGGACGCGATCCGGCCGACATTTCGGCGCTGATGGCCGAATTCACCCGCAAGACGCAGAGCATGGCCCGCAGCGGCCCGGTGCAGTTCGCGCTCTCCGGGCTCGACATCGCGCTGTGGGACATCGCCGGCAAGGCGGCGAGACAGCCGGTCTGGCGGCTCCTTGGCGCAACCGCGCACAAGCCGGCCATCCCGGCCTATGCCAGCCTGTTTCGGCTGGGCACGGCCGAGCACGTGGCGCGCGTCGCCGCCAAGGCGGTGGACCGCGGCTACCGGCACGTCAAGCTGCACGAGCACAGCGTGAAAATGGTGGCCGCCGCGCGCGAGGCGATCGGCCCGGACGTCTCGCTCATGGTCGATACCAATTGCTTCTGGGACCGGCCTGACGACATCGTTGCGATCTGCCGCAAGCTCGAGCCCTACGACGTCGCCTGGCTGGAGGAGCCGCTCTATCCGGCGGACGCCTACGACGCCCTGGCCGCCATCCGCCGCGCCGTCCGCGTGCCGCTCGCGGCCGGCGAGAACCTCGGCAACTACAACGACGTGCGCTGGATCACGGACGCGCAGGCCGTGGCCGTGGTGCAGCCCAGCGTCTGCAAGATGGGCGGCATCACCGAGATGCGAAAGGCGATGTCCTATATCGAGGATCACGGCCTGCGGGCGGTGCCCCATTCGCCGTTCCTGGGACCCGCGCTGGTGGCGGCCCTTCACCTCAATGCGGCGATGCCGAGGGAAGGCCTGTGCGAGCACCGTTTCTGCGATCTCGAAGCGAGCCCGCTCGGGGAGGCCGTGGTCGCCCGCAACGGCCGCCTGGCGGTGCCGACCGGCGACGGCCTTGGTTTCGAGGTCGATGAAACGGTGATCGAACGCTACCGCGTACGGTAGACGGCGAACGCGTGTGCGCGCGGTGCAGCGCTCGGCTCCGCTTCGTGCTGCACTGCGCCCGGAAACGCAGCTCGACCGAGTGCCCCATGCGCGCAGCGGGGGACCCGGCGCGAGCCAAAAAGCCCCCTACTTTCCGGGGTCTTTCGGCCCTGGCCATCTCTTGGCATATGGCGGCGGCCGGCCTATAACGGGCCATCCCCTGCAGCCTGCGCAAGCAAGCAAGAAAGAGCGCGCCATGCATGAATTGAGCGAGAAGACCCACTGGCACGAGCCGACCGGCATCAACCGGGCCGGCACCGGCGCTTTCGGCCGACCGAAGACCCCCTACGACCTGTTCATGGAGGCGGAAGGCATCCCGACCTTCCGCGACATCGGCGTCAAGAGCGTGATGAACCTGCCGATGAAGCCGTGGAAACGCCTGGGCGGCAAGGGCTCCTATATCCAGCTCCACGGCACCGAGGGCAAATGGGGCTGCTATGTCGTCGAGGTGCCGGGCGCCGGTGCGCTCAACCCGGAAAAGCACATCTACGAGGAAATCTATCTGGTGGCGGAAGGCCGCGGCACCACCGAGGTCTGGCTCGACGCCGACTCGAAGAAGCACGTGTTCGAATGGCAAAAGGGCTCGATGTTCTCGATCCCGGTCAACGCCTGGCATCGCATCGTCAATGCGAGTTCCTCCCCGGCGGTGCTGATCGCCGGCACGACCGCGCCCAACCTGATGAATCTGATCAACAACACCGACTTCATCTTCAACGCGCCCTATCAGTTCAAGGACCGGTTCTCGGGCGCGGATGACTTCTACAAGTACAAGGACGACATCGAGCCCGATCCGGTGCGCGGGCTCGCCATGCGGCGCACCAATTTCGTGCCCGACGTCATCAATTGCGACCTGCCGCTGGACAACCGGCGTTCGCCCGGCTGGCGTCGGGTGGAGCCTTTTATGACCGGCAACACGTTCTATCTGTGGATCGGCCAGCACGAGAACGGCCGTTATTCCAAGGCGCACGCGCACACCTCGGCGGCGGTGCTGATCTGCCTCAAGGGCAACGGCTACACCTATACCTGGCCGGAGCGCGACGGCGTGACGCCGTGGAAGGACGGCAAGGCGAAGGAGGTCAAGCGCGTCGACTATGAGCCGTTCGGCATGGTCTCGGCCGCGCCGGGTGGCGCGCGCTGGTTTCACCAGCATTTCGGCGCATCGAAGGAGCCGTTCCGGCTAACGGCCTGGTTCGGCCCGCACAATCCGGGGCGCGAGCCTGGCCCTCCCGGCGAGAA
>JAXDOD010000102.1:0-101729 GCA_034669045.1 Alphaproteobacteria bacterium | reverse complement strand
GCACCGTCGGCCCCGAGCCGATCACGGCGGGATCGTCTCCGGGCACGTCGGAAATCGCCAGGGTGACGACGCGTGCCGGCTGCGCAAGACGCGCGAGCCGCCCGCCCTTGATGCGGGAGAGGTGCTTTCGCACCGTGTTGATCTCGCCGATATTGGCGCCCGAGCGGAGAAGCGCCCGCGTCACCGCCTGCTTGTCGGCGAGCGACAATCCCTCGACCGGCGCGATCCAGTTGGCCGAGGCGCCGCCGGACAGCAGCACCAGCACCAGATCGTCCGGCCCCGCGCCCGCCGCAAGCTTGAGCGCCTGTTCGGCGGCTTCGAGACCCGCGGCGTTGGGGATCGGGTGGCCGGCCTCGATCGTCGGGATGATTTTGGTGGGCCGTCCATAGCCTTGACGCGCCACGGCTATTCCGGCCAGGCGACCCGCCGGCACAGCCGCATAGGCGGCTTCCGCCACCTCCGCCATGGAACCGGCGGCCTTGCCCGCCGCCAGCACGATCAGCCGCCCGTATTTGGGTGGTGGTGGAAGGTGTTGCGGCAAGCAACTTGACGGGTGCGCCGCAGCAATTGCGGTGTGAAACAAACCGTCCAGCAGTGCCCTTGCCGTCATGCCTTCCCCAGTGGCGTCCATCCGGACACTTTATCGCACAGTGATGCTGCCCTCCCGTGCGCAAGCTCGTTATAATGCTTCAAAAGAAAGATTCCTTTGGGAGGGAATAGGCCGGCTCAACGTCCGGCTTCAGCGCCGAAAATAAAGATCGTTGCGCGTTCGTGCCGCTTGGGGCGACCGGCGCGCGTCGACAACTGCCAAGGGAGGCACGCTATGGCGGTCGCGTTTACGGTCAATGGCAAGGCAGAAAGCGTCGATGTCGACGCCAATACGCCGTTGCTCTGGGTGGTGCGCGAGCACCTGAAACTCACCGGCACCAAGTTCGGCTGTGGCTCCGGCCTGTGTGGTGCTTGCACGGTCCATGTCGACGGCAAGGCGGTGCGCTCCTGTCAGACCACGATGTCCGAGGTCACCGGCAAGAAGGTCACCACCATCGAGGGCCTCTCGAAGGACTCCTCGCATCCGCTGCAGAAGGCCTGGATCGCCGAGCAGGTGCCGCAATGCGGCTACTGCCAGTCCGGCCAGATCATGCAGGCGGCGGAACTGCTGGCGAAGACCAAGAGCCCGACCCGCGAGCAGATCGTCGAACACATGGACGGCAACATCTGCCGTTGCGGCACCTACCTGCGGATCATCAGCGCCATCCAGCGCGCCGCCCGGGAGGGCTGAGCCATGAACCAGCCCATCAATCGTCGCGACTTCCTCAAGGACACGGCCGCGGGCCTCACCTTCGCGCTGACGCTCGCTGCCGATCCGCGTGCGATCCTCGCCGAAGCCGCCGCGGCGGACGGCGCGTTCTCGCCCACCGTCTGGGTGTCGATCGCCACCGACGGCGCCATCACCATCGTGTCGCCGGCCGCCGAGATGGGCCAAGGCACGTTCACGACCCTGCCGGCGATCCTCGCCGAGGAGCTCGATGCCGACTGGTCGAAGGTCAAGCTGGTGATCCCGCCCGCCTGGGAGGAGAAGAAATACGGCAATCCGGTCTATGGCGGGAGCTTCCAGACGTCGGCGAGCGCGTCGGTGCACGGCTACTTCAAGTCGCTGCGCGTGGCGGGCGCGCAGGCGCGTCGCGTGCTGCTCGACGCGGTCGCGGCGAAATGGAACGTGCCGGTCGCCGAGCTCACGACCGAGCCGAGCGTGGTCGTGCACAAGGCCTCCGGCCGGCGCATGAGCTACGGCGAGGTTGCGGGCTTTGCCCAGGCCCCGGCGGAACTGCCCAAGATCGAGGACAAGGACCTCAAGGCGCCGGCGAATTTCCGCCTGATCGGCAAGGACGTTGCGCGTGTCGAGCTGCCGACCAAGGTCACGGGCGCGGCAAAATATGCCATGGACGTCCAGGTGCCCGGGATGGTCTATGCCGCGGTCCTGCAGTCGCCCTATCCCGGCGGTGCGCCGCAAACCGTGGACGACACTGCCGCGCGCAGGGTGGCCGGCATCACCGACGTGCTGCGGCTCCCCGACGGCGTCGCCGTCATCGGCGCGAGCGTCGAGGGCACGCAAGCCGCCAAGAACCTGCTCAAGGTCACCTGGTCGGACGCACCGGGCGCCAGCCACGACAGCGAACGCGCGCTCGGCGAGCTCGCCGCCGCCGGCCGCGACAGGAGCCGCGACGGCGTGCCCTACGAGAAGGTCGGCGACGCCAAGGCCGCGATGAAGAGCGCGGCAAAAGTGTTCACCGGCGAGTACCGCACGCGCTACGTCTATCACGCGCAGATGGAGCCCTTGAACGCGACCGCTTCGGTCGGCGCGGACGGCAAGTCGGCGGAGATCTGGGCCGGCACGCAGGGCCCGACCGGCCTCCTCAACCAGGTCGCGCAACTGCTGCAGACCGATCGCGCCAAGATCACGCTCCACCAGCACGTGCTCGGCGGCGGGTTCGGACGCCGCGGCCAGCACGAGGTGGTCATCGACGCGGTCCGCCTATCGAAGGCGGTCGGCAAGCCGGTGAAGCTGGTGTGGAGCCGCGAGGACGACCTCACGTTCGGCAAGTTCCGGCCGGCGACGGCGCATCACATCGAGGCCGGCTTCGACGCCGGCGGCAAGCTGATCGCCTGGCACCACCGCGTGATCGCGGAATCGGTCGTCGCCTATACGGCCGCCATGGCCGGCACCACGCCGGCGCCGATCGACCGGATCGTGATGAAAGGCTCGCCGATCCCGCAATATCCGGTCGCGAACAAGCTCGCCGAGCATGTGGTGATGCCGGGCCGCGCGCGGCTCGCGCCCTGGCGCGGCGTCGGCAACGGGCACAACGCGTTCGCGGCCGAGAGCTTCCTCGACGAGATGGCGAAGGAGCTCGGCAAGGACCCGATCGCGTTCCGGCTCGAACTCTCCGAGGGCCAGCCGCGCATGCAGCACCTGTTGCGGACGGTCGCGCAGATGTCCGACTGGACCCGCAAGCGCGACGGCACCGCGCTCGGCACCGCCACCATGGTGAAGGACGACACCCTCGCCGCCGGGGTCGCTGAGGTCTCGGTCGACCGCGCCAGCGGCAAGATCAAGGTCCACAACGTCTGGTGCGCGATCGATGCCGGCATCGCGGTGCAGCCGCGCAACCTGGCGGCGCAGACCGAGGGCAGCATCGTCTATGGCCTCGGCCACGTCCTGCGCGAGAAGATCACCATCAAGGACGGCCGCGTGCAGCAGTCGAACTTCACCGACTACGAAGTCACGCGCATGTCGGACGTGCCCAACATCGAGGTCAAGGTGGTCTCGACCGACAATCCGCCGACCGGGGCGGGCGAGGACGGGCTGCCGCTGGTGGCCTGCGCGGTCGGCAACGCCATCGCGGCGCTCACCGGCGTGCGCCTGCGCGAGCTGCCGTTCGCGCCCGACCGGGTGCGCGGGGCGCTGGGGGCATGAGATTGTAGGGTGGGCACAGGCGCGCAGCTCTGCGCGCCGTGCCCACGCGTCGTTGTTTCCCGCCGGGACTGGAAGACGCGTGGGCAACGCGCGCTACGCTCGCTTTTGCCCACCCTACCAGCTACCAACTCGGCGCTTTTGCCCACCCGACCAGCAAGTCCCGCCCTACTTGCCATCCTTGCTCAGGAACGCATGCAGCGCCGTCACGGAGGTCTGGTCGGCCGCGAAATCCGTGGCGATCTGCTCGTAGAAATGCGCGGCGCCGACATAGAGCTCGTGTCCGGCCGGATCGTCGCCGACGAAATCGGCGATCTCGTTCATCTCGGCGACCCAGCGATAGGCCTTCGGCGGCATGATGCCGAGGGAGCGCTTGAGCCAGGCCAGCATCTGCGGCTGGCTGAGCTGCAGTTCCGCGAACAGCGCGTCGGCCGAGCCGCTGCGCATCGCCGCCAGCATCATCACGGCGCAGAGCGCCTGCGTGCCCTTGGTCATGCCCGCATAGGACATCTTCATCGCCGAGGCGGCGGTGAGCGGCCCCGCCAGCACGCGCACGTCGAGGCCGTAGTCCTTGAACGCCGCGAAGCGCTGCGCGTGCGGGCCGGACACGTAGAAGCGCGGGCTTGCCTCGTTCGGCTTCGGCGGCGAGCCGACGATTCCGGCGTCGACGAAGGGCGAGCCGCTCGGCGCGATGGCGGCCGCGGCGCGTGCGGCGGTCGGCGGGCTGACGGCGTTGCAGTCGACATAGACCGGCTTGGTGTTGCTGGCGGTGAGCGCGGGCGCGAACCGCTGCGCCAGCGCCACCGCGTCGCCCGGCGGCAGGATCGAGAGGATGAAATCGGTCGAGGCGATCTCCTCGTCGGACGCGTTTTGCATCCCGGCGGCCTGGGCGCGCGCCGCGCTCGCGGCGCTGCGTCCCGCGAGCGAGGTCAGGACCTTGAGGCCGTTCTCGACCAGCCGCGCCCCCACGGCTGAGCCCATCATGCCGGGCGCGATGATCGCGACGACTGGATTCATGACTTTCTCCGCTGTGCCCCTGCCCGGCGCGAATCCTGCTGCCGTCCAGGGCCACTTGCAAGGCGTTCGATTCCCGCTTGCCGACAGTCGCGCGCAAACCCGGTGGGTTTCCTCTCCTTGAAAGGACGAGGATGGGGGAGGCGAGGGGATCGGCTGGCAAACTTGCGATCCCGACCCTGTCCCTCAGACTAGGGTGTCCACACATCTTTGAAACTATCCCCGCATGCATGCTTGGCGTGGTCAAGGCTGGTGCCACAGGGTTCCCCTCCCCCTTGTGGGGAGGGGACAGGGGTGGGGTAATGCAGATCGATTTCAAAAAACTAAGACCCCACCCCCAACCCCTCCCCACAAGGGGGAGGGGAGCCCACCGAGTTTGCCGCGCTTGCTGCGCTTACGAACGATGTGCGCACGCGTTAGCCTTTTTGGGGGGAGGGACGCTGTGCGTCAGCCTTCGCAACGAGGGGCGTGCGGCTTGGCAACGCTGCCGGTTTCGGCTTTGCTGCGGCCGTCCGCAAACAGGAGCCCGCGTGCCCGACCGTTTCGACGACATCCGCCATGAGCTTGCGCTGGCGAGCCGCATCCTCGCCAACGAAGGCGTGCTCGACGCCTTCGGCCATGTGAGCCTGCGCCATCCGGACGATCCCAGCCGCTATCTGCTGCCGCGCTCGCGCTCGCCGCAGCTCGTCGAGCCCGCGGACGTCCTCGCCTTCACGCTCGATTCCGAGCCGGTGCAGCCGCCGGTCGACAAGCTGTTCGCCGAGCGCGTGATCCACGGCTGCATCTATGAGGCGCGGCCGGACGTGATGGCGGTGTGCCATCACCACGCGCCGGCCGTGCTGCCGTTCGCGATCGCGGGCGTGCCGATCGTCCCGGTGTTCCACCTCGGCGCCGCGGTGGGCGGGGATATCCCGTTCTGGGACCAGCACGACGAGTTCGGCGACACCAACCTGCTGGTGGTCAAGCCGGAGGAGGGCCGTTCGCTCGCGCGCGCGCTCGGCTCGCATGCGGCCGTGCTGATGACGCATCATGGCGCGACGGTGGTGGGCGCGGATGTGCGAGAACTCGTC
Source organism: Alphaproteobacteria bacterium (assembly GCA_034669045.1). GTDB lineage: Bacteria > Pseudomonadota > Alphaproteobacteria > Rhizobiales > Xanthobacteraceae > VAZQ01. The sequence goes on along the minus strand of JAXDOD010000102.1, from coordinate 96,173 downwards.
GCGCGCTCGATCTTCATGTGCCACAACGCCCAATACCAGCTCCAGGCGCATGCGCTCGGCAAGGTCGTGCCGCTGACCAGCGGCGAAACGCGGCTCGCCGGCACCATCAACGCGATGCCCAACGTGGTGGGACGGACCTGGGAATACTGGTGCATGCGGCTCGAACGCGCCGGGTTGCTGCCGGCACGTAGCGCGCGGGCGCGGAAACCGGCAAGATCGCGGCCGGCCAAGGCCAAAGCCGGGGCGGGAGCTGCGGGGCGCCGGCGCCGACGCTCCTGAGCGCGGACGCGAGTTGGCCAGGCCCGTCGGCACGTTCCAAACCCAGACGCCGGCGCGTCGTGAGGAGACATGCATCGTGTGGGGACCGAAGGTGCTGATCGTCGCGGCCATGCTCCTGGCCTGGCCGGTGGTGGCGGCCGCTGAAAACGGCTTCGACGATTGCGCCGCCCGCGATCTGGACAAGCGCCTCGCCGCCTGCACGCGCATCATCGACGCTGGCGGCGACGGCAAGGCGGCTCGCGCGGCCGCCTATTACAATCGCGGCAACGCCTACCGGGAGAAGGGCGAGTACGATCTCGCCATCGCCGACTACGGCCAGGCGATCGCGCTCGATCCCAGATCCACCGCCGTCTACCACAACCGCGGCGTCGCGTTTCACGAAAAGGGCGATAACCCGCGTGCGGTCGCCGATTTCGGGCGGGCGATCAAGCTCGATCCCAGGCACGTCCGCGCCTACAGCAACCGCGGCATCGCCTATGGCGAGATGGGCCGGTACCGCCGCGCCATGGCGGACTACGGCGCGGCGATCAGGATCGATCCCACGCATGCCATCGCCTACTACAACCGCGGCATGGAATACGCCGACCGCGGCGACTACGACCGTGCGGTTGCCGATTTCAGCGCGGTGATCAGGCTCGCGCCCGAGGACAGCGGCGGCTACCAGAACCGCGCCCGCGCCTACCGCGACAAGGGCGATTTCGAGCGCGCCATCGCCGATTACGGCGAGGTCATTCGGCTCGAATCGCAGGATGCCGATGCCTATACCGAGCGCGGCAATGCCTACCGCGATAGCGGCGACTACGAGCGGGCGCTTGCCGACTACGGCGAGGCGATGCGCCTCGATCCGGCGGACGTCGACAGCTACAAGAATGCCGGCCTCGCGCATCTCGCCGGCGGCGCGCTCGCCAAGGCGAAGACCGATCTGCGCCGCGCGAGCGAACTGGCGCCCGAGGATGCCTATGTGGCGCTCTGGCTCGAGATCGCGGAGCGCCGCGATCATGGTCCAAGCCCGCTCCGCCAGGCGGCGGCGCGGCTCGACATGAAGGCCTGGCCGGCGCCGGTCATCCGCCTGTTCCTGGGCGAGAGCTCGCTGGCGTCGGCACTTGCGGCCGCAAACGACCGCGACCCCAAGAAGATGCGGCGGCAGCGCTGCGAGGCGAATTTCTACGGCGGCGAGCTGGCGCTGCTGCGCGGTGACAGGGACGCGGCCGCGCGGCTGTTGCGCGCGGCGTCTGGCACTTGTCCGCGCAGTTCGCCGGAATGGGGCGCCGGCCGGGCCGAGCTCAAGGCGCTCGGGCGCTCGCCTTGAGGGTCTTGCATCGCTCGCATTTTCGGACGGAAACCGGATTCCCCTTTTCCCGAAAATGCCCTACGTGCGCCGGCGTCCGCTGAACACCGGCGGGCGCTTCGCCATGAAGGCGCGCACGCCCTCGGCATAATCCGGCGTCAGGCTTGCCTCGCGCTGCATCTCGCGCTCGAGATCGAGCTGCGCATCGAGATCGTTGCTCCAGGCGTCGTCGAGCGCGCGCTTGATCAAGGCGAGCCCGGCCGTCGGGGCGGCCGCGAAATGCATGCACAGCTTGTGCGCTTCTCCGAGCAGTTCGCCATCGTCGTGCACCTTCCAGATCAGGCCCCAGGCCTCGGCCTTCTCCGCCGGCAACGGCTCGGCGGTGAGCGCAAGCCCGCGGGCGCGGGCGGGACCGACGAGGCGCGGCAGGAACCAGGTGCCGCCGGAATCGGGCACCAGGCCGATCTTCGCGAACGACTGGATGAAGCTGGCCGAGCGCGCCGCGAGCACGATGTCGCAGGCGAGCGCGATATTGGCGCCGGCGCCGGCGGCCACGCCATTGACCGCCGCCACCACCGGGAAGGGCAGCGCCCGCAGCTTGCGCACCAGCGGATTGTAATAGGCTTCGAGCGCGCCGCCGAGCACCTGGGTCTCGCCCGCCTGCGAAAGCCGGTCGTTGAGGTCCTGCCCGGCGCAGAAGGCCCGGCCCGCGCCGGTCAGCAGCAGCGCGCGGCACTCGCGGTCGGTCTCCGCCGCGTCGAGCGCCTCGCGCAGCAGCTTGTGCATGGGTTCGGTGAAGGCGTTGAGCCGCTGCGGCCGGTTGAGCGTGACGATGCGATAGCCGCCGCGCTTCTCGACCAGGATGGGGGCTTCATCCATGACACGCTCCGTTGCTGTACGGGCTCCGACTGTAGGGCTCCGACTTGCGGCGCGCGCGGAGGGTTAGCTTCGCGTTCCGGGCGTGCTTGAATACGGCGCGCCGGGGCGCGCTCCCGACCGCGCGCGGCGCGCGGTGTCGTGCTCTTGCCGCGTTGGCCGGCGAGGCGCCGCTATCGCGGCAGGTAGGACGTGTCGCCGCCCTGCTGGCGAATCAGCGTGTTGAGGGCCGCGACCCGCAGCTCCAGCGTGGTGTCCGGGAACGCCATGCGAAGCTCGCGCAACGCGTCGGCACCCGATTTCGGACCGCGGCGGGCGATCCATTCGACCATCTGCGTCACGCTGGCACTCGATGCGTCCTCCACCGCCGTGGGCGGCGACCCGTGCATCGGCAATGAGTGGTCTTGCGACCTCTTGGCTGCAGTCCTCATGATGCGCTCCCGCGATTGGCGCCTTCAACTGCAAGCAGACTGGTCCCGCAATGGTAACCAGATCATTAACGCCTGCCGCGGCGGAACGTTCGGCTCCGTTCTGTGTCGCGGGAACCACAGCTTGCCGGCCGATGGCCCACCGGCAGGGTGGCCGGACCCAGGCCCGCCGTGGACCGGCTCGCCCGCGCGCGCGGTGCCACCGGCGATGAAGGCGGAAGCATCGACGGCTGCCTGAGGTCGATGCCGCGGGCGCCGGCCAGGCATGATGACGCGCCGTTGAAACCATTGCGAATTGCCGGGGTTTACCGATGCATGAGCAGTCCAACTTGGCCCCGCAACCGGCTGTTGCTCGCCCTGCCGTCCCGCAATTTCAAGCGGCTCATGCCCGAGCTTGAAAGCATCCCCTGCGAGCGCGCGCAGGTCCTGCTGGATGCCGATAGTTCGCTCGATTACATCTTCTTCCCCGACGTCGGGGTCATCTCGGTGGTCGCGGTCTATGCGGACGGCAGCATCATCGAAATGGCGACGATCGGCCGCGAGGGGTGCAGCGGCGTGCAAGCGGTCTTCGGAGCCAAGATGTCCTCCGTCAGGCTGCTGGTCCAGATCCCGGGCAGCGCGACCAAGATATCGCGGGCGGCGTTCACGCGGGCGATGGGATCGATGCCGTCCTTCCGGGCCCTCATGAATGCCTACGGGCAGGCATTTCTCGAACAGGTCCTGGTGTCGGTCGCCTGCAACGGCGCCCACAGCCTGAAGGAACGGCTGGCGCGCTGGCTGCTCATGATGCGCGACCGGTGCGACCAGGACACGCTGCCGATCACGCAGGATCTCCTGGCCGAAATGCTGGGCGCCCAGCGGCCGTCGATCACCAATGCGGCGAGCGAACTGGAACGCGCCGGCTTGATCGAGCGCGGCCGCCGGCAGCTCACGATCCTGGACCGGGACGGCCTCGCGAAGTCGTCGTGCGAATGCTACCAGCTGGTGCGAGAGCGGGTGGCGTTTCACCTTCCCAAGACCTATCCGTAAAATTAATGCGGCGTCTCTCTTGTTGGTAATGTACATTACCGACAGCTCCGCTTTCGCCGGCGCATATTCGGCTGCAAGAGTCTGGCCGGACGGGCGCCGGCCGATCGCTGTTCTGCGTGTCGAGCTTGGATTGATCGAAATTTCCGAGAGAGAATAACGACATGTCGATCGCGTCACTTCTGGAAAAAAGCGCCTTCGATCCCGACTCGGTCGTCATCTTGGCATCGGCTTTCGAGACGGCATGGAATACGATCAAGGCATCGGGCAGCCCGCTTGCAGCCGAGGGCCAGGCGCAGTCGACACGCGAACTGCTCGCCAAGCGCATCATTGAAACGGCACAGACCGGCGAGCGAAACCCGCGGCGCCTCGTGGATGATGCCCTCGCTTACGTGACGGCCCGCAAATAGCTCAGCCGCGGCGGCCGCTACGTCTTCTCGTGCTCCGGCACGCTTTCGCGTTCGGGCACCCGCGACGCCTCCGGGAACGGCATTGGCGGCGCCTCCGCGCGCTCCTCCGAGGGCGTCTGCGCCGCCTGCGTCTTGAACTGCAGCTCGAAGAACATGGCGTAGCGCCCGTCTTTGCGCAGCAGTTCGTCGTGGCGGCCGGCCTCGACGACCTCGCCCGCCTCGATCACCAGGATGCGGTCGGCATGCATGATGGTGGAGAGCCGGTGCGCGATCACGATGGTGGTGCGGCCCTTGCAGAGCTCGGCCAGCGCCTCCTGCACGTGGCGCTCGGACGCGGCGTCGAGCGCGGCGGTCGCCTCGTCGAGCAGGATGATCGGCGCATTCTTGATCAGGGCGCGCGCGATGGCGACGCGCTGCCGCTCCCCGCCCGACAGCCGGTGGCCATGCTCGCCGACCTGGGTATCGTAGCCGTCCGGGAAGTTCGAGATGAAATCGTGCGCATGCGCGGCCTTCGCGGCGGCGACGATTTCGGCCTCGCTCGCGCCCGGCTTGCCGAACGCGATGTTCTCGCGGATCGAGGCGCGGAACAGGAACACGTCCTGCCCGACATAGGCGATCTGCTGGCGCAGCGAGTGCCGCGCCACGGCGTCGATGCCCTGCCCGTCGATCGCGATCGTGCCGGCGTCGATCTCGTAGAAACGCATGATCAGGTTGAGGATGGTCGACTTGCCGCCGCCCGAGGGCCCGACCAGGGCGGTCACCTGGCCGGGCTCGGCGACGAAGGACAGGTCGCGATAGACCGGGACGTCGTCGCGGTAGGCAAAGCGCACGTGGGCGAACTCGACGCGCGCCCTGGTCGGCACCAATGCGGGCCGGTCGCTCTCGTCCGGCTCCGTCGACTTGGCATCGATGATCTCGAACAGGATGCGCACGCCGACGAGGACCGCGTTGAGATCGATGTTAAGGCGCGCGAGGCGCTTGGCCGGCTCATAGGCGAACAGGAACGCGGTCATGAACGAGAAGAACTCGCCCGGGGTGGCGCCGGTATAGATGACGCGATAGCCGGCGTAGATCATGACCAGCGTCAAGGCCAGGCCGCCGAGCGTTTCCATGATCGGGTGAACGCGCTGGCCGACGCGCGCCATCTTGTTGGCTTCGCCTTCGACCATGGCGACATTGGTCTCGAAGCGCGCGCGCATCGCGGGCTCCATGGTGAAGGCCTTGACGATGCGCAGGCCCTGCAGCGCCTCCTGCATGGTCTCGAGCGCCTGCGCGCCGCCGGTCCATTGATTATAGGCGACCGTGCGCACGCGCTTGGTGAGCTTGCGGATCATGAAGGCGGCCGGCGGCGCGATCAGCAAGGCGCAGATCGAGAGCACCGGATCCTGGATCGCCATCACGATCACAAGGCCGATCACGGTGAGCAGATCGCGGCCGACGGCGGTGATCAACAGGTTGAGGATCTGCGTGGCGGCGTTCGCGCCGGTGGTGAGCCGGGCGATGAATTCCGAACTGTGGCGATCGGCGAAGAAGGCGAGGCTGTGCGCCATGAGCTTTTCAAACACGCGGCGCTGGTTCTGCGCCACGATGGCATTGCCGATGCGCTGCAGCAGCACGGCCTGCCCGTAGATCGACAAGCCGCGCAACGTGAACACCGCCAGGATGAGCACGCTGATCTGGACCACGCCGGCGAAATTGCGCTGCGCGAAGCCCTCGTTGAGCATGTCGCCCATCAGGTAGGCCGCCGCCGCCGTGCTGCCCGCGCCGACCGCCATCAGCACGAAGGCAAACGCATAGCGCTTCCACTGCGCCAATCCGTATTCGGTCACCAGGCGCCGGACCAGCGCGAGCGCGTCCTGGCGGTCGAGGCGCGACGACGATGGCAGCGTGGTTACGGGCATCCGATGTCCGTCTCTCGAGTGTTTCCCACCGACCTGGAATCGGTTCGTGGTCCGCTCGTCCCCGCGAAAGCCGGGACCCAGTGCGACGTCGACCCAGCCAGCGGTACTGGATTCCCGCCTGCGCGGGAATGGGCGGATGAGGATGCGGTTCCTTCCAAACGGCTAGAGCATTTCAGGAACAGTGGAATCCGGTTTTCCGTCCGAAAATACGACCGATGCAGACAGGCGGCCCAGAGCAGATGCCGGCTCCACCCTTGCCTGCGCTGTGCACGATTTTCAAGCCCCAAGCGCGCCGTTGAGGCCGACGCATGGCTCGGCGGCACGCTGGCGCGTTCAGCGCGTCTGGCCGGCCGGCACCGCGGTGCTGCGCGTCGCGGCAAGCTTGCGCTCCCAGGCGAGCGCATGGGTCACGATGGTGTCGAGCTCGTCGAATTGCGGCGACCAGCCGAGCGCCGCGCGGATGCGTCCGGCGTCGGCGACGATGGCGGTCGGATCGCCCGCCCGGCGTCCGGCCAGCCGCACGGGGAAATCGCGGCCGCTCAGCCGCTTGACCGCATCGAGCACCTGCAGCACCGAATAGCCGTGCCCGTAGCCGCAGTTGAAGGTCGCGTTGCCGCCGCCGCCGCGCAGATGCGCGAGCGCGGCCGAGTGCGCGCGGGCGAGGTCGCAGACGTGGATGTAGTCGCGGATGCAGGTCCCGTCGGGCGTCGGATAGTCGGTGCCATAGACCTCGATCTGCGACCGCAGCCCGACCGCCGCCTCGACCGCGACCTTGATCAGGTGGGTGGCGCCGATGGTGGACTGGCCGGTGCGTCCCATCGGGTCGGCGCCCGCGACGTTGAAATAGCGCAGCGCCACGTAGCGCAAGGGGTGCGCCGCCGCCACGTCCTTGAGCATGATCTCGGTCATCAGCTTGGAGCTGCCGTAGGGCGACATCGGATTGAGCGGCGCGCTCTCGGCGACCGGGACGCGCTCCGGATTGCCGTAGACGGCGGCGGTCGAAGAGAACACGAAATGACGCACGCCATGCGCGACGGCGGCTTCCAGCAGCGCGCGCGCGTTCATGGTGTTGTTGCGGTAGTAGCCGAGCGGGTCGCGCACCGAGTCCGGCACCACGATCGAGGCCGCGAAATGGATGATCTCGTCGACCGCGTGCGTCTTGATGATCTCGCCGACCAGCGCGGCGTCGCCGACGTCGCCGACATGGAGCGCCACCGATTTCGGCAGCGCCGAGCGGAAGCCGGTCGACAGGTCGTCGATGACGACCACCGCCGCGCCGGCGTCCGCCAGCTCGTGCACCATGTGGCTGCCGATATAGCCGCCGCCGCCTGTGACCAGGATGGTCATCGACCCCGCCTCGTGGTTCCGCCCGTCACCGCTCCTAGGGCCGCCGGATGAACGCGCGGTTTCCAATCCGTTCCTGCGATCGCTATGCTTAATGCATGCTATACGGGCGCCGGGCAATGCCGGCCGGTGCGGCGAGCGCAATGGACTCCCAGGCTCTCTCGGAACTTTCGGTCGTCATTCCCAATCTGCACTGGCGCTATTCCGGCGTGACCGCGACCAACCGCATGGTGGCGCCGCGGCTCGCCGGTTATGGCAGCGCCGCCTGGCTCGGCTCCGATGCGCCCGCGGGCATGCCGCGGCTCACGTTGCGCAATCTCCTGGCGTTGCGCACCGCGCGCGGGCGCGCGAAACCGCGCATCTGGCATGCCCGGCGCAACGACGAGATGCTGGTGGGCGTGCTGCTGCGGGCGCTGGGCTGGCCGTTCAGGCTGATCTTCACCTCGGCGGGACAGCGCCGGCATAGCTGGCTCACGCGGTTCCTGATCGCGCGCATGGACGCCGTGATCGCGACCAGCGCGCGCTCGGCGTCCTACCTGCGGCGTTCCGCGACGGTCGTGCACCACGGCGTCGACACCCAGGTCTATTGCCCGCCCCCCGATCGCCTCGCCGCCTACGCCGCGACCGGGCTGCCCGGACGATACGGCATCGGCTGCTTCGGTCGCGTGCGGGTGCAGAAGGGCACCGATGTTTTCGTCGAGGCGATGTGCGCGCTGCTGCCGAAATATCCGGATTTCACCGCGCTCGTCATCGGTCCGGTGACCGCCGATCAGCGCGGCTTCGCCGAGACGCTGGAAGCGCGCGTGCGGGCCGCGGGCCTGGCCGGGCGCGTGCGCTTCCTCGGCGCCTTGCCGATCGCGCAGGTGCCGCCCTGGTACCAGCGCATCTCGATCTACGCCTTCACCTCGCGCAACGAGGGCTTCGGCCTCACTTTGATCGAAGCCATGGCGGCCGGCGCGGCGCTCGTCGCGGCGCGCGCGGGCGCGGCGGAGACGGTGGTGGAGGACGGCGTCAGCGGCGTGCTGGTGCCGCCCGGCGACGTCGAGGCCCTGGTGGCCGCGCTCGAGCCGTTGCTGCGCGAGCCGGCGCGGGCGGCGGAACTGGGCCGCAACGCGCGCGCGCGCGTCCTGGCGGAGTTCACCATCGACGCCGAGGTCGCGCGCATCGCCGCGGTCTACCGGCAGGTGCTTCGCGCCTAAGTCCGCTCACCGCTTGCCGCCGGGCCCCGCGAGCGCGTCCCGCACCGCGTCGAACACGCGCGCCGGCGAAATGTCCTCGATGCGGCGGTCACGGACGGGCGCGTCGGGTTGCGAGGCCGGCGGCTCGAGCGCGGCGGCGAGCGGGTTGAGCGGCGCCCATAGCCGCGGACTGGTCGGCCCGAACAGCGCAACCGTCGCGGTGCCGAGCGCGGCGGCGATGTGCATGAGGCCGGAGTCGTTGGTGACCGCCGCGTCCACGGCCTTGAGCGCGATGACGGCGTCGCGCAGGTCGGTGCCGGTGAGATCCTGGACGCGCGCGCCGGCGGCGGCGGCGATCTCCCGGGCCAGCGGCGTTTCGTTCGGCCCGCCCAGCACCCAGAGGCCGATGCCCTGCTCCGCCAGCCGCCGCGCCAGGTCCGCATAGCGGGCGGTCGGCCAGCGCTTGCCGCGCCCCACCGCGCCCGGCGCCAGCGCCACGATCGGGTGCGGCGCGGCCGCGAGGCCGCGGCGGTCGAGCCATTCGGCAAGCTCGCGCGGCGGGACCACGAGCTCGGGCCGCGGCCAGTCGGCCGGCAGCACGGCGCCCTTGGGCAGCGCCAGCGTCCCCATGCAGTCGATCATGCGCTCGAGCCGGCGCTCGCCCCAGCGCAGGTCGTTGATGAGGCCGAACCTGGCCTCCCCGACGAAGCCGACCCGCTCCGGAATGCCCGCCAGGAAGGGCGCCAGCGCCGCCTTCCAGGTCCGCAGCATGATGAGCGCGGTCCCGTAGCGCTCCGCGCGCAGCCTGCGGGCGAGCGCCAGGTAGCGGCCCGGCGGCAGCCGCCCGCGCGGCAGGTCGCAGACGATGCCCTTGCGCACGCCCGGCATGTAGTCGAGGAGCGGCGCGCAGAGCGTGCTGGTGAGGACGTCGACCGGCCGGCCCGGCCAGCGCTGCTGCAGCAGCCTGATCACCGAATGGCAGCGGACGAAATCGCCGATCCACATATAGGGGACGAGCAGGAGCGGGCGGGCCGACGCGGCGGGGGGGCTTGGCTCCGTCATCCCCGCATCCTATGATGTGAACGCGGATTCACTAACCCTATTGATGAATACAGGTTCACATTATCTCCGCTGGCGCGGCCATGGGGCTGGCCTTGGCAGCGGTTAGCGGGCCGCCGCGCGGCTGTCCAGCCTCCCGCGAGCGGTTCTTGTTCGCCCCGCGGTTTGGCGGCGGCAAGCCGCCCACGTTGCGTGGAGGGCCGCGCTGGGGCAAAGGAGGGGCCTCGGCGACGGGGTAGGGCATGCTGTTGGTCACCGGCGGCGCCGGCTTCATCGGTTCGAATGTGGTGGCCGGCCTGAACGAGGCGGGCCGCAGCGACATCGTCGTCAACGACCACCTGGGCTCCGACGACAAATGGCGCAACCTCGGCCAGCGCCAGCTCGCCGACGTGGTGCCGCCCGGCGACCTGTTCGGCTGGCTCGAGCGCCGCAAGCTCGATGCGGTGATCCATCTCGGCGCCATTTCCGACACCACCGCGACCGACGCCGACCTCGTCATCGACACCAACTTCCGGCTGTCGCTCAAGCTGCTCGACTGGTGCGCCAGCACCCGCACGCCATTCATCTATGCGTCCTCGGCCGCGACCTACGGAGATGGCGAGCAGGGCTTCAGCGACGACTGGTCGCCGCCGGCGCTGCGGCGGCTCAAGCCCCTGAACCTCTATGGCTGGAGCAAGCACCTGTTCGATCTCGCCGTGGCGGAGCGCGCGAGTTCTGGCGCAAAGCTGCCGCCGCAATGGGCGGGACTGAAGTTCTTCAACGTGTTCGGCCCCAACGAGTACCACAAGGGTGAGATGATGAGCCTCGTCGCCAAGCGCTTCGACGAGGCGAAAGCCGGCAAGCCGGTGCGCCTGTTCAAGTCGCATCGCCCGGGCATCGCGGACGGCGAGCAGAAGCGCGATTTCGTCTATGTGGACGACGCCGTGGCGGTGGTGCGGTGGCTGCTCGAGACGCCGGCGGTGTCGGGCATCTTCAACGTGGGCACCGGCAAGGCGCGCAGCTTCCGCGACCTCGTCGAGGCGATGTTTCGCGCGCTCGGGCGGGAGCCCGAGATCGAATATGTCGAGATGCCCGCGGCGATCCGCGAGCGCTATCAGTACTTCACGCAAAGCGAGGTCGAGAACCTGCGCCGCGCCGGCTATCATGGCGGCTTCACCGCGCTCGAGGACGCGGTCGCGCGCTACGTGACCGGGTTCCTCGACCGCGCCGAGCGCTATCGCTGAGCGCCGCAGGACGGCGCACGAGAACGCAAGCATTCGCCCAGGCACCATGCACGACGTCGACCAGCAGCTAGCCAAGTTCGCCGATGCCACGGTGCTCTGCATCGGCGACCTGATGCTGGACGATTTCGTCTATGGCGAGGTGACGCGCATTTCGCCGGAAGCGCCGGCGCCGGTGATCGCGGTCACGCGCGAGGAAAAGGTGATCGGCGGCGCCGGCAACGTGGCGCGCGGGATTGCGGCGCTCGGCGCGCAGTGCATCTTCGTCGGCGTGCTCGGCCAGGACGAGGCGGCACGGATCCTCTCGCGCGGCTTCATCGAGGACTGTCCGACGGTGGAGACCCATCTGGTGGTCGATCCGGCCCGCCCCACCACGCGCAAGGTCCGCTTCGTCTCCGAGCACCATTCGACCCATCTGTTGCGCGCCGACTGGGAGGTCGTGGCGCCGGTGAGCGCGGAGATCGAGCGCTCGCTGATCAACGCCGCGACCGCCGTCCTGCCGCGCGCGGATTCGGTCGTGCTCTCCGATTATGCCAAGGGCGTGCTCGGCCCGCGCGTGATCCGGGCCGTGATCGAGGCCGCCCGGAAACTCGGCAAGCCGGTGATCGTCGATCCCAAGGGCCAGGATTTTGCCGTCTATCGCGGCGCGACGCTGATCACGCCGAACCGCAAGGAGCTCGCCGAGGCGGTGCGGCGGGCGCTTGCGGACGAAGCCGACATCGCGGCGGCGGCGCAAGAGCTTGCGCGCATGGTCGAGAGCGAGGCGGTCCTGGTCACCCGCAGCGAAGCGGGCATGACGCTCTACCGCAAGGACGGCGGGGCGCTGCATGTGCCGGCCTATCCGGTCAAGGTGCGCGACGTGTCGGGCGCCGGCGACACCGTCGCGGCGGTGCTGGCGGTGATGCTGGCGACCGGGGCGGAGTTCGAGCCGTCCGTGCGCGCCGCCAATGCGGCCGCGGCGGTGGTCGTCGGCAAGCGCGGCACCGCCACGGTATCGGCGGCCGAATTGCGCTCGCGTCTGCTGCCGGCGGCCTCGCTGGCGCCCGAGGAGAAGATCGTCTTCGACTGGTCGGTGCTGGACGAGCGGCTTTCCGAATGGCGCGAGCAGGACCTGCGCGTCGGTTTCACCAACGGATGCTTCGATCTCCTGCATCCCGGCCACGTCAAGCTCCTGACGCAGGCGCGCGCCGCCTGCGACCGGCTGGTCGTCGGGCTCAACAGCGATGCCTCGGTCACCCGGCTCAAGGGCGAGGGGCGGCCGGTGCAGCATGAACGCGCGCGCGCCGAGGTTCTGGCGGCGCTCGAGGCCGTCGACCTGGTCGTGGTCTTCAGTCAGGACACGCCGCTCGAGCTCCTGCGCAGCGTGCGCCCGAAGGTGCTGGTCAAGGGCGCCGATTATAGCCACGACCAGGTGGTCGGCCACGAACTGGTCGAGGCCGACGGCGGCAGGATCGTGCTCGTGGACTTGGCGCCGGACTTCAGCACGACCGGGCTGGTCAAGCGCGTGCGTTCGCCGGCCGGGGAACCGTGAGGGTCCGGTGCCGCGTCTGAGCGCCATCATCATCACCCGGAACGAGGCGGCGAATATCGGCGCCTGCCTGGACGCGCTCGCCTTCTGCGACGAGCGCATCGTCGTCGATAGCGGCAGCACGGACGACACGGTGGCGATCGCGCGCGGCCAGGGCGCGCAGGTCGCCGTTCATGCCTGGGAGGGATTCGGCGCACAGAAGAACCATGCGCTGTCGCTCGCAACCGGCGACTGGGTTCTCTCGGTCGACGCCGACGAGCGCGTCACCGGCGAACTCGCGCAGGCGATCGGCCAGGCGATCGCCGCGGGCGGCGCGGACGGCTACGAGATGCCGCGGCTGTCGACCTTTCTCGGGCGCGAGATGCGCCATTCGGGCTGGTATCCGGACCATGTGTTGCGCCTCTTTCGCCGCGGGCGGGCGCGCTTCTCCGACGTCCTCGTGCACGAGCGCGTCATCTGCGAGGGTCCGGTCGGACGGCTGCAGGCGCCGTTGCGGCATCACCCGGTCGGGCGCATCGAGGACGCCCTGTCGCGCATGGACCGCTATTCCACCGCGGGCGCGGACATGCTCGTGGCCTCGGGCCGCCGCGTCTCCTTCGCGGGCGGGATCGGGCACGGGTTGTGGACGTTCTTTCGCGGCTACGTGCTGCGCCGCGGCTTCCTCGACGGCCGCGAGGGCTTCCTGCTGGCGGTCGCCAACGCCGAGGGCACCTATTACCGCTACATGAAGGCGTGGGCTGCGCGTCAGCGCTCGATCAAGCCGCGCTGAACGCGACCATGGGACATCATGCGGCGGTGCGCCGGAACACCACGTTTTGCCGGCTGCGCGCGCAAATGACGTAGCCGCGCCGTTCGATCAGGCCGAAGAGATCGATCGGCCAGGAGGCCGGGCGGTCCTCGATCAGCACGAGGCCGGGCAGCAGCTCGCGCGGCGCCTCGTTCAAGAACGGCGCCAGCGCCTGTGCCTCGGCGCCTTCGATGTCGATCTTCAACGCATCGATGGCCGAGAAGCCGGCATCGTGCAGCAGCGCGAGGAGCGGCCGGCAGTGCACCTGCACGGTCTCGGCGCCGCGCGTTGCTTGCGTTCCGAGGTTGAGATGGCTGCCGCCGCTGTCGCGGCCATCGATGACCAATTCGATGTCGCCTTCGCGGTCGGCGACCGCCTGCGGCACTACCATGATGTTGAAGCCCGGGTTGGAGCGCAGGTTGAACATCAGCCGGTCGACAATGCCGGGCTGCGGCTCCAGCGCCAGGACGCGCGCCTGCGCCCCGGCGCGGGCGGCGACGAACAGCGAATAAAGCCCGACATTGGCGCCGACGTCGACGAAGCGGAAGGTCTTGCCCTGCGCGACGCAGCGATCGAGGGCGGCCGCGAGCACGGAGCGTTCCACGACATCGGACATCTGCGGGGTGAACAGGGCGTTTTTTTCGCAGGAGTTTCGCGCCGGATAGAGCCGCATGCGCGCGTTCCACACGCTGGTGTCGACGGGGCGGTCTCCCAGGGCATCGATCGCCAGGCGCCGCAAGGGCATGGACAGCCGCAGCCCCAACCAGTTCGCCGGCAGCCGCCGCGTGACCGCGAGCACGGCGCTCGCGAAGGCGCCTGGCGGGTGGGCACCATAGGGCGTCAGATCGGCATGGGCGGTCATCGGCGCGGATCGTTCCTGGCAAAGGAGCCGCACCCTAGCAAGCGACGCGCGGTCCCGGGAGGCCGGGCGAGCGCGCCGGCCGGCGGGATTCTTGCTTATGACGGTCAATTCGCTACACGTGGTCGCGGCACGCGGGGGTGGCGGCCCGTTGCGGCAGGACCCGGTTGGGAGCTGGAAGCGTTGACCGAGCGGATCTCCGTCATCGTGACGACCTACGACCGCGAGAACGCGCTCGACGCCGTGTTGCGCGGGCTCGGGCGGCAGACCGACCGCGATTTCGAGGTCGTGGTCGCCGATGACGGCTCGGGGGAGGGCACCCGCGCCCTCATCCAGCGCCACGCCGCGCGCCGCGACCTGGCTCTCAAGCACGTCTGGCAGGACGATCGCGGCTTCCGCGCCGGCGCGGCGCGCAACCGCGCGATCCTCGCCAGCGGCGGGACGTACTGCATCTTCCTCGACGGCGACTGCATCCCGCGGCCGGATTTCGTCGCCGTGCATCGCCAGCTGGCCGAGCCCGGGTGGTTCGTGACCGGCAACCGCATCCTGATGGCGCGAGACCTCACCGAGGATGTGCTCGCGGAGGGTCGCAGGCCCGAGGATTGGGGCTTCTACGAGTGGCTCGCGCTACGCCGGACGGGCCGGATCAACCGCCTGGCGCCGCTGCTGGCGCTCGCGCTCGGGCCCTTGCGCAAGCTCCGCCCCCGCGCGTGGCGGGGCGCGCGCTCCTGCAACCTCGCGGTCTGGCGCAGCGATCTCGATCGCGTCGATGGTTTCGACGTGACCTACAGCGGCTGGGGACTCGAGGATTCCGATCTGCTGATACGGCTCATCCATAGCGGCGTTCGCCGCAAGGACGGGAATTTCGCGACCGGCGTTTTGCATCTGTGGCATGCGGAAAGCGATCGATCGTTGCTGCCCGAGAACCAGCGGCGGCTCGATGCGATCGCGCGCGCCGATCGCGTGCGCGCCGTCGCGGGGCTCTCCGCGCTCGGCGGTGCTGCGGCCTCCGGCGGTGCGGAATTCGGTCCGGCCGATCATGCGGCGCGATGAAGGATCCCATGCGGTGACCGGGACGACAGGAGCGGCGAGGATGGCGGCGGCCGGCAGTCTTCTTGATCGCGCACGGTTTGCGCGGGCCGCCGAATGGCTCGCGGTCGCGGTCGCGCTGTCGCTGCCATGGTCGACCAGTGCAACGGGCATACTGGTGGCGCTCTGGCTGCTCGCCTTGCTCCCGACCCTCGACCTGGCGGCGCTGCGCAGGACGATCATCATTCCGGCAGCCGCCGTTCCCGCCGCGCTCATCGCGCTCGCCGTGCTCGGCATGACGTGGAGCGGCGCAAGCCTTGCCGACCAATACGGCTCCATCAAACCGTTCCTGCGGCTTCTGTGCATTCCCTTGCTCTTTGTCCAGTATCGGAATTCCGAGCGCGGCATGTGGGTCGTCGGAGGTTTTCTCGCGTCCTGCGCCGCACTGTGCGTGCTGTCCTGGTTTCTTTGGATCTGGCCGGCGTTGTCGCCACGGGCTCACCCCTTCGCGGCTATTCCGTTCAAAGACTACATCATCCAGAGCAGCGAGTTCGCGATCTGCGCCTTCGGCATGACGCACCTGGCGATCACCGCCGCGCGGGAGGGCCGCCTTGGCCGGGCGTTGGCGCTGGCTCTGGTCGCGCTGGTCTTTCTCGGCAATATCGTCTTCGTCGCGACCGGTCGAAGTACGCTTGTCGTTATGGCCGCGCTCCTGCTGGTCCTTGCCTTTCAGCGGTTCGATTGGAAGGGCATTGCCGGCGTGCTGGTCGCGGGCGCGATGCTTGCCGGCGTGGCGTGGCTCTCCTCGTCCTACCTGCGGGCGCGTGTCCTGGCGGTCGCGCAGGAAATTCAATTATACCAGACCGAGCATGCCGAAACGGCATCGGGGTATCGCCTCGAGTTCTGGAAGAAGTCGATCCGGTTCATCGCCGCCGCTCCGGTGCTCGGGCACGGCACCGGCACCGTCCGCGACTTGTTTCAAGCGGCCGCGACCGGCGAGGGCCCGTCGGCGGCGATCACGAACCAGCCGCACAATCAGACATTCCTGGTCGCAATCCAGCTCGGCCTCGCCGGAGCGGCGCTGCTTTTCGCCATGTGGATATCGCACCTGCTGTTGTTCCGCGGCGGCGGTCTTGTGGCTTGGCTCGGAACCGGCGTGGTCGTTCAGAATGTCGTGGCGTGCCTGTTCAATTCCTACCTGTTCGAGTTCACCATGGGCTGGATCTACATCTTCGGCGTCGGTGTGCTCGGCGGCATGATGCTGCGCGGCCGCAGCTCCCACGGCCATCCCGCGCCTTGATCGTGCCATGGCGCCGTCGCGTCGATCGGAATGTTGCCGCCGTCGCGCGGCAGTCAGTGACTGAGACGATGCAGATGGTGGCAGCAGTCAGGCTTCTCGACCGCGCGCGATTGGCACAGGCGGCCGAATGGCTTGCTGTCGCGGTCGCGGTGTCGCTGCCATGGTCGACAAGCGCAAGCGGAATCCTGATTGCGCTCTGGCTGCTCGCTTTCCTGCCGACGCTCGATCCGCGGGCGCTGCGCTGGGCCCTCGTCATTCCGGCCGCCGCGCTTCCCGCCGCGCTGTTCGCGCTCACCGTGCTCGGGATGGGATGGAGCAATGCGAGCCTTGTTGATCAGATTGGATCGGTCAAGCCGGTGCTGCGGCTGCTGGCTATCCCGTTGCTCTTTGTCCAGTTTAGCAGCTCCGATCGCGGGATGCGCGTCGTCGGAGGATTTCTGGCCTCCTGCACCGCGCTGCTCGTGCTGTCTTGGGTTTTGTGGACCTGGCCCCCGGTCCCGATCCAGGACAACGGCTTCCCGGCAGTACCGGTCAAGGACTATATCATTCAGAGCGGCGAGTTCCTGATCTGCACCTTCGCGTTCGCACACTTGTCGATCACCGCCGCGCGCGAGGGAAGGCGCGCTCGGGCGCTTGTGCTTGCGCTGCTCGCAATGGGTTTTTTCACCAATATCGTCTTCGTCGCGACCGGTCGGAGCACGCTGGTGGTTTTCGCGGCGCTGCTGCCGATCCTCGCCATTCAGCGCTTCGATTGGAGGGGCGTCATCGGAATCGTGGTGGCAGGCGCGACGCTCGCCGCCATCGCGTGGCTGTCCTCGCCCTACCTGCGGCTCCGGGTTCAGAATGTGGCGCAGGAAATCCATCTGTATCGAACCGCGAATGCGGAGACCTCGGCCGGATATCGCCTCGAGTTCTGGACGAAGTCGATCCGGTTCATCACCGCCGCTCCGGTGTTCGGGCACGGCACCGGTAGCGTCATGGACCTGTTCCGCAAGGCGGCGACCGGCGATCGCGGCCCCTCGGCCGCCATTACGGACCAGCCGCATAACCAGACATTCATCGTCGCGATCCAGCTCGGCCTGCTCGGCGCAGCGCTGCTGTTCGCCATGTGGATATCGCACCTTCTGTTGTTCCGCGGTGGCGGGCTTGTGGCTTGGCTCGGAACCGGCGTGGTGGTCCAAAACATCGTCTCGTGCCTGTTCAATTCCTACCTGTTCGAGTTCACCATGGGCTGGATTTATGTGTTCGGCGTCGGCGTGCTCGGCGGTATGATGCTGCGCGGGGTCCGCCAGTCCGACAGCCGTCCCGAGCCTTGATTTCACGTTTCCGCGCAGATTTCGCGTTTCCGGCGCAGCCCCGTCGCCGGGGTGGCGCCGCGACCCGGACGCCGGTAATAACAAGGGCTTGCCAGAGGATGGAATGAGGGTCCGCTTGCCGAAGCTCACGTCGCGCCAGTTCCTGGTGGTCGTGCACGATCTCGTGGCCACGGCGGCAGCGATTGTCGCAAGCTTTCTTCTTCGCTTCGAGACTCCGGGCTTGGTGGAGCGGGTCGACGGCCTGCTGGCGTTCCTGCCGGGATTCCTGCTCTATGCGGCCGTCGTCTATCAGCTTTTTCATCTCTACAAGGGCAAATGGCGGTTCGCGTCGCTGCCCGACCTCTACAACATCTTCCGCGCCGTCAGCGTGCTGGCGCTCTCGCTGCTCGTGCTCGACTACATCCTGGTCGCGCCCAACGTCCGCGGCACGTTCTTCTTCGGCAAGCTCACGATCATCCTCTACTGGTTCCTGCAGATGTTCTTTCTGGGTGGGCCACGCATCGCCTACCGCTATTTCCGCTACCGGCGCACGCGCCACCATGCGATGGCGGCGGAATCAGCGCCCATGCTCGTTCTCGGCCGCGCCGCCGACGCCGAGGTGCTGCTGCGCGCGATCGAAAGCGGCGCGGTGAAGAAGATGTGGCCGGCCGGCATCCTGTCGCCGTCGCCCGCGGATCAGGGCCAGTCGGTGCGCGGCGTGTCGGTGGTGGGGACGCTTGACGATCTCGAGCGCGTGGTCGCCGATTTCGCCGCGCGCGGACAGCCGATCGCGCGCGTCGTGCTCACCCCGACCGCGCTCGATCCGGTCAACACGCCGGAAGCCGTCATCATGAAGGCGAGGCGGCTCGGCCTCGCCACCAGCCGGCTTCCTTCGATCGAGGAGGGTGGCGAGGCGCTGCGGCTGGCTCCGGTCAACGTCGAGGACCTGCTGCTGCGGCCGAGCGTGAAGATCGACTACCGGCGGCTGGAGCGGTTCGTGAGGGGCAAGGCGATCGTCGTGACCGGCGGCGGCGGCTCGATCGGCGGCGAGATCTGCGACCGCATCGTCACGTTTGGCGCCACGCGCCTTCTGGTCGTGGAGAATTCGGAGCCGGCGCTGCACGCCATCCTCGAGACGCTTGCAACGAAGGGATCGAGCGCCGCAATCGAGGGCCGGCTCGCCGACGTGCGCGACCGGGCGCGGGTCTTCCGCCTGATCGGCGACTTCAAGCCCGACATCGTGTTCCACGCCGCCGCGCTCAAGCACGTTCCGCTGCTCGAACGGGACTGGGAGGAGGGCGTCAAGACCAACGTCTTCGGCTCGGTCAACGTCGCCGACGCCGCCGCCGCCGCCGGCGCAACCGCCATGGTGATGATTTCGACCGACAAGGCGATCGAGCCGGTGTCGGTGCTTGGCGCCTCCAAACGCTTCGCGGAAATGTACTGCCAGGCGCTCGACGGGGATTTCGCCCGGCGCGCCGACGCGCAGAATCGCCGGATGCGGCTCATTGCCGTGCGGTTCGGAAACGTGCTCGCCTCGAACGGCTCGGTGGTGCCGAAATTCAAGGCCCAGATCGATGCCGGCGGTCCGGTGACGGTGACGCATCCCGACATGGTGCGCTACTTCATGACGATCCGGGAAGCTTGCGACCTGGTGGTGACCGCCGCGAGCCACGCGCTCGGCGCCGACCGCTCGGACGTGGCGGTCTACGTGCTCAACATGGGCCAGCCGGTGAAGATCATCGATCTCGCCGAACGGATGATCCGGCTGTCCGGCCTCGAGCCCGGCCGCGACATCGAGATCACCATCAGCGGCATCAGGCCGGGCGAGCGCCTGCAGGAGATCTTGTTCGCGCGCGAGGAGCCGATGTCGCCGGTCGGCATCGAGGGCATCGTGGCGGCGCGGCCGGTAAGCCCGTCGCTCGAGGCCATGCGCGGCTGGCTCGCGGCGCTCGAACAGGGCATCGGCCGCGAGGACCGTTCGGTAATCTACGGCGTGCTGCGCGACGCGGTGCCGGATTTCGGCGGCCAGGCGGCCTGAAACGTCTTTTTCAGCGCTTGCCGCGTGCGAAACGCCTGAGCAGCAGGCCGACGAGGGCAGCGCCGGCCAGAAGCGACAGCCCCGAGACGAGAGGTGATGACGCCAGGATCGTCGCCAGCGCGAGTGCCGCGAGCGCGACATTGGTCGCGAACACGCGCGCGGTGATTTCGGACACCGTGAAGCCGCCATCGGTGGCACGCTGATAGAAATGGCTGCGGTGCGCCTGCCAGACCGGTTCCCTGGCGAGCGCGCGGCGCAACAGCGTGAGCGTCGCGTCGGCGAGATAGTAGAGCGGAAGCAGCAGCGCGGCGGCGAGATGACCGCGTGCCGCAAGGTGCAGCAGCAGCCAGAATAGCAGGAGGCCGATCGGCAGGCTGCCGACATCGCCGAGAAAGAGCCGCGCCACCGGGCGGTTGAACGGTGCAAAGCCGAGGATGGCACCCAGGAGCGCAAGCGCCGCGAGCGTTGGTAGCTCGGAGACGGCACCCAGCAGCACCCCGACCAGCGCGATCGCCGCGGTGACCGGCACGACCTCGGCGACCGTCATCCAGTCGATGCCATCCATGAAGTTGGTGAGATTGACCACCCATACGCCGCCGACGAGCAGAGCGGCGCGCTCGATCCACCACGGCAGCAGCGGCACGAGGCGCGTGTCCGCCGGCAGCGCGGCCAGCACCACGCCGACCGCGAGGATTTGCAAAGCCAGGCGCGCCCACACCGGCAACCCGCGGATGTCGTCGACGGCGCCGACCGCCGCGAGGAGAGCGGCAGCACCGCTCACGATCAGAAATTCATGCGCCGCCGCATCGGACGCCACGCCCGACATCGCTGAACCGGCCCAGGCGGCAAGCAGGGTCGCCGCGACCACGGCCGCGCCGCCGCCCTGCGGCGTGGGCTCGGCGTGTGAAGACCGCGCGTTCGGGCGGGCAAGCGCATAGGCCTTGAGCCACGGCGCCAGCACGGTGATCAAGGCGGCGCTGAGCAAGGCTGCCAGAAGCACCGGCGCGAGAACGAGGACCATGCTGGCGGCGCTGGCGGGACCGGTCATCGCTCAGACGCCATAATAGTCGCGAAACCAGGCGACGAAGGCGCGCACGCCGTCCTCGGCCGGGGTCGCCGGCCGAAAGCCCGTGATCTGCTCCAGCAGTGCAGTGCTCGCGAAGGTCGCCGGCACGTCGCCGGGCTGCATCGGCAGATCGCGGCGGATGGCCGTGCTGCCGACCGCATCCTCGATGATGGCGATGAAGTCCTCGAGCCCGATCGGATGTCCGCCGCCGACATTGACCACGCGGTAGGGCACGCCCACGGCCGGAGCGTGCCCGGCCAGCCGCGCGATCGCCTCGACCGCGTCGTCCACATACGTGAAGTCGCGCGTCATCTTGCCTGCGCCGTAGACCTCGATCGGTACGCCGGCGATGATGCTTTTGGTGAACTTGAACAGCGCCATGTCGGGCCGCCCCCAGGGACCGTAGACCGTGAACAGGCGCATGGCCGTGACCGGCAGACGGTGGAGATGGGCGAAGCTGTAGGCCATCGCCTCGGTCGCTTTCTTGGTGGCCGCATAGAGCGAGATCGGCCGGTCGGTGTTCTGGGTCTCCTCGAACGGCTGCGGGCCGGTGCCGTAGACCGAGCTGGTGGAGGCGAGGAGGAGGTGACGAGGCGGATGGGCGCGCAACGCCTCAAGGAGATTGAAGGTGCCGATGATGTTGCAATCGATGTAGGCGCGCGGGTTCTCCGCGCTGTAGCGCACGCCGGCCTGCGCCGCGAGATGGATGGCGATGTCGGCCTTGGCGGCGGCGACGCACTCCGCCAGTCGCGGCGCGTCTTCGAGCATCAGCTCATGCGCGGCGAAATCCGGCAGACGAGCGAGATTCGCATGGCGACGGCGCTTGAGGGCCTGGTCGTAGTAGGGGGTGATGCCGTCGACGCCCACCACCGCGTGGCCCTCGGCGAGCAGGCGGCTGGCCACGTGATAGCCGATGAAGCCGGCCGTGCCGGTAATCAGGAATCGCATCGCACCCGCCGGGATCGGCGATCATTGGGACCGCCCCGCCATGATACACGCCGTTTGGTGGAGATCGAGGGCGGATGACGGGAGCTAGCTCCCGCTGATGAAATAGGATGCCAGCCGTGTCGTGATGTTGTCGGAGATGACCTTGGCGGCGCGGCGCTCCGCGTCGTGCATGCCGCTGATGCGGGCGAATCGCTGCTGGCCGAGCGTGTCGTAGGACACGTTGGTGGAGGCGCGCCCGGTCACGACCACCTTTCCGGTGCCGATCTCGGTCAACGAATAGGTGGAGTTGAGTCCGTATGCCTCCACGTTCGGCAGGGCCGACTGGCGGTCGATGGTGACCACGGAACGCCCGCCGGTGATCTGGACTTTGAGCCGGTGGGTCGGCGGCTGCGGATCGGCGCCGGCGGTAAAACCGAACATCAGGTCGTTGCGCATCTGAACTGCGATACGGGCCTCGGACGAATTCGCGGGGGCGGCGATTTCGAGCACGTCGACCGAACGCAATGCGCTGCGCACGGTCGGCTGGTCCGGCGATGTCCCCCCGCCATAGAGCGGCTGGAAGCAGCCTGCGGTCAGCGCTCCGGCCACGAGCACGGCCGGCACGCGGGCCCATCGCCTGAAGTTCGCGCGGGCTTCACCCCACCCCATTGAATTCCCCTGCGCCCTCGGCCATCGATTTGGGCAGCGAGCGATTAAGAATATTCTAACACACAAGGGTCGCAGGCCGAGCGGCAACATCCGACTATCCCCGGCCTCGTCTGGCGTCCAAAGCGGGCAGCTTTGTGTCCGTGCCGGGCCGCGCCGCGCCGGCGCCACTGCCGAGGCCTGCCGGCGCCGGGTTATTTGGTTGGTGCGCCGGTCCAAGCACGTCTGATGCGCATCTTGACAGGCCCGGCATCGTCGTTTTGTGTGTCCGGCGCGCCATAAACAGAAGGCGATTCAAGAGCTTCTGGGGCAATATCGGACAATATCGGGCCTTATCGGGCTCCGGGCCGGGCCCCGGCCGACCCCTGCCGGGCCGGATGAACGACATCGGCGCGGCGAGAAAGACCACGGACCATGCGCATCGCAATGATCGGCAGTGGTTATGTTGGTCTCGTCTCCGGCGCCTGCTTTGCCGATTTCGGACACCAGGTGACCTGCGTCGACAAGGACGCGGACAAGATCGCCGCGCTCACGCGCGGCGTGATGCCGATCTACGAGCCCGACCTCGAGGGTCTGGTCGCGCGCAATTCGAGCGAGGGGCGGCTGTCCTTCAGCACCGGGCTGGCGGAGGCGGTGCGCCGCGCCGAAGCGGTCTTCATCGCGGTCGGCACGCCGTCGCGCCGCGGCGACGGCCATGCCGATCTCACCCATGTCTACGGCGCGGCGCGCGAGATCGCGGCGGCGCTCGAGGGCTTCACGGTCGTGATCACGAAGTCGACCGTGCCGGTCGGCACCGGCGACCAGGTCGAAAACGTCATCCGCCAGGCCCGGCCCGACGCCGATTTTGCGGTGGTGTCGAACCCGGAATTCCTGCGGGAAGGCTCCGCGATCCAAGACTTCAAGCATCCCGACCGTATCGTCGTCGGTACCGAGGATGCGCGCGCCGGGGAGGTCGTGGCGGAACTCTACCGCCCGCTCTACCTCAACGCGGCGCCGATCCTTACGGTCAACCGGCGCACCGCCGAACTGATCAAGTATTCGGCGAACGCGTTCCTGGCAACGAAAATCACCTTCATCAACGAGATCGCCGAACTGTGCGAGCGGGTGGGCGCGGACGTGCAGGACGTGGCGCGCGGCATCGGGCTCGACAACCGCATCGGCGGAAAATTCCTCCATGCCGGGCCGGGCTTCGGCGGCTCCTGCTTTCCAAAGGACGCAGTCGCGCTGATCAAGACCGCGCAGGACAACGAGGCGCCGCTGCGGATCGTCGAAACCGTGGTCGCAGTCAATGACGCCAGGAAGCGCGCGATGGCGCGCAAGGTCGTGGCCGCGCTCGGCGGCAGCGTGCAGGGCAAGACCATCGCCGTACTCGGGCTGACCTTCAAGCCGAAGACCGACGACATGCGCGAGGCGCCCTCGATCCCGCTGATCACGGCGTTGCAGGACATGGGCGCCAAGGTGCGCGCCTATGATCCGGAAGGCATGGAGCAGGCCAAGCTGGTGCTCTCGGACGTGACCTATTGCGACGGGCCTTATGCCTGTGCGAAAGGCGCGCAGGCGCTCGTGATCGTGACCGAGTGGGAGCAGTTCCGCGCGCTCGACTTCGACCAGCTCAAGACCGTGATGGCGCAACCCGTCCTGGTCGACCTGCGCAACGTCTATCGCGCCGAGGTGATGCGCGAGAAAGGGTTCATTTACGCCGGCATCGGACGCGCGCAGGCGCGCGGACGCGTGCCTACCGAAGAACCGCCAAATGACCGCGCCAGGAGCCGGTCGGCGCCCGCGCGCAGCGCCGGCAAGCGAGACGCCATTCCGTCATGAGCAGGAAACGGGCGCTTGTGACCGGCATGACCGGAATGGTCGGCTCGCATCTGACGGATTACCTGATCGAGCACACGGACTGGGACGTGTACGGGATGTGCCGCTGGCGCAGCCCGCTCGACAACATCCGCCACCTGATGCCGCGCATCAATGCCAAGGACCGCATCGAACTCGTCTACGGCGAACTGCGCGACACCGTCTCGCTCATCGACGTGGTCGCCAAGTCGCGGCCGGACTACGTTTTCCACCTCGCGGCGCAGAGCTTTCCGACCACCAGCTTTTCCTCGCCGCTCGACACCTACGATACCAACATCCAGGGCACCGCGCGGCTCCTGGAGGCGATCCGCGGCGCCGAAGGGCTCAAGCCGGTCATCCATGTATGCTCGTCCTCGGAAGTCTTCGGCCGGGTCTCGAAGGAGAAGCTCCCGATCGGCGAGGAGTGCACGTTCCACCCGGCCTCGCCCTACGCCATCTCCAAGGTCGGCACCGACCTCATCGGCCGCTTCTACGCGGAAGCCTACGGCATGACGGTGATGACGACGCGCATGTTCACCCATACCGGCCCGCGCCGCGGCGACGTCTTCGCCGAATCGACCTTCGCCAAGCAGATCGCCATGAGCGAGGCAGGGTTGATCCCGCCGGTGGTGAAGACCGGGAACCTGCAGTCGATGCGCACCTGGGCCGACGTGCGCGACGCCGTGCGCGCGTATCACATGCTGGTCACGGTCAAGCCGGTGCCCGGTGCCTACTACAATATCGGCGGCACTTTCTCCTGTACCGTGGGCGACATGCTCAAGAGTTTGCTCTCGCTTTCGACGCGCAAGGACATCCGGATCGAAGCGGATCCCCAGCGGCTGCGGCCGATCGATGCCGACCTGCAGGTGCCCGACACCACGAAATTCGCCCGGCACGTCGGCTGGAAACCCGAAATTCCCTTCGAGCAGACGATGAGCGACCTTCTGGACTACTGGCGCGCCCGTATCGCCAGGGGTGAAACCTTCCCGACCCGCTGATGATGACCCGATGGATCTGAGCGGCAAGCGTGTCCTCGTCGCCGGCGGCACCGGCATGACGGGATCGGCGGTTGTGCGGCAGGTCCTGGCGGTCGCGCCGGACGCGCGCATCCGGGTTCCCTATCGCAATCGCGCCGGCGCGTTCGTCGAACATCCCGCGGTCGAATACGTCGAGGCCGACCTGCGCGAGGCCGCCGATTGTACTTCGGTCGCGGCCGGCTGCGATTGCGCCGTGATGGCCGCGGCGGTCACCGGCGGGGCGCGCATGGCGCAGAGCGAGCCGTGGAAGCAGGTGACCGACAACGTGGTGATGGACCTGCGCATGCTCGACGCATTCCACTTGGCGGGGGTCCGGCGGGTGGTGTATGTGAGCACCGCAACGGTCTATCAGGAGTTCGATGGCTTCATCCGCGAGGATCAACTGGCGCTCGATGAGGACCCTCACCCGAGCTATCTCGGGGTCGGCTGGGCCAAGCGCTACATCGAGAAGGCCTGCGCGTTCTGGCACCACAGCGCCGGGATGGAGATCGTGATCGCGCGCCTCGCCAACGTGTTCGGGCCTTACGCCAAGTTCGATCCCGATGCATCGAACTTCATCGCAGCGACGATCCGCAAGGCGGCGGACCGGGCCGATCCGTTCGAAGTCTGGGGGAGCCCCGAAGTCGTCCGTGACGTGGTCTACGCGGACGATGTCGGTGCGGCGATCGTCAAAATGCTGAACACCGCCGAGATCACGTTCGACGTCTTCAACATCGGCTCGGGACGCATGACGAAAGTTGGCGAGGTCGTCGACTGGTGCCTGGATCAGGCCGCGCACAACCCGCGCGAGCTTCGCTATAAGGACGACCAGCCGCAGACCATCCGTCTGCGCGCGCTCGACTGCTCCAAGGCCGGGCGCGCGCTCGGCTGGGCACCCACGGTCGGTATCGAGGCGGGGGTGCGGCGGACTTTCGACTGGTGGAAGGCCAACAGGCACACATGGCGGAAATAAAGACCGACAAGCACGACGCGATCATCCTCTCGAGCCAGAGCGAGAAGGACGTGGCGCGCGCCTTCGTGGAGCTGTTCAAGGCGGCGCCGCTGCCTGACGACGAAATCCTGCCGAACCTCGGCCTGTTCCTCACGTCCAAGGCGCTCTCGCGCGTGCTGTTCTTCCACGAGATCTACAAGAAGATCCTCAACACCCACGGCGTGATCATGGAATTCGGCGTGCGCTGGGGGCAGTCGCTGTCCGTCCTCTCGGCGCTGCGCGGGATCTTCGAGCCGTTCAACCGCCATCGAAAGATTGTCGGCTTCGACACCTTCGCCGGCTTCAAAGGCATGAGCGAGAAGGACGGCACGTTCTGCAACTCGGTCGACGGTTCGTTCTCGGTGAGCGAGAATTACGAGCAATATCTCGACCGGCTTTTGGCCTTGCAAGAAGCGCTCAATCCGATCCCGCATCTCAAGAAATACGAACTGGTGCGCGGCGACGCGGCCGACACGATCCCGGCCTATCTCAAGCAGCATCCGGAGACGCTGATTTCGCTCGCGATCCTCGACTTCGACATCTACGAGCCGACCAAGGCGGCGCTCGCGGCCATCAAGCCGCACCTGTTCAAAGGCAGCGTGCTGGTGTTCGACGAACTATGCGATCCCTACTTTCCCGGCGAGACCATTGCGCTGCGCGAGGTGTTCGGGCTCAGCGATCTCAAGATCGAGCGGCTTCCCATGACGGCCCGCATATCCTACACGGTGCTGTGATGGACCCGCTCTGCAAGCGTATCCGCTCGGAAATCCTGTCGGCGTCGCATAAGTCGGGCCACGGCCACATCCCGACCTCGTTCTCGATCGTGGAAATGCTGTTCGCGCTGTATTCGACCATGCGCCACGATCCCAAGCGGCCGGACATGGCGGAGCGCGACATCTTCATCCTCAGCAAGGGGCATGCATCGCTGGGTTTCTATTGCGTGCTCGCGGCCAGCGGCTATTTCGGCTTCGACGAGGTCGCAAGCTTCGGCGCCTACCAGTCGAAATTCGGCTGCCATCCGGACCGCATGAAGGTGCCGGGGGTCGAGGCCTCGACCGGTTCGCTCGGCCACGGCATCGGGCTTGCGGTCGGCGTCGCGCTCGCGGCGAAAATCTCCGGTAGCCCGCGCCGCGTCTACACCCTGATCGGCGACGGCGAATCGAACGAAGGCTCGGTCTGGGAAGCGATCATGGTCGCCACCAACCTCAAGCTCGACAACCTCACGGTGCTCTACGACCACAACCATTCGCAGGAGCGCTCGCTGCCGATCCCCAATCCAGCCGAGCGCTTCCGCGCCTTCGGCTGTGACGTGGTCCAGGTGCCGGGCCACGACGTCGCGGCGCTCAAGGGCGCGCTGGCGACACCGGCCAAGGGGGTTCGCGTCATCGTCGCGGACACCGTCAAGGGGCATGGCTGCCGGACCATGATCGACAACGTCTATGAATGGCACCGCAAGTCGCCGAAGGCCGACGAGCTCGTGACGCTGATGGGAGAGCTCGATGCGGCGGCAGTTTAAGAACACCTGCCTCGATCTTGCTGCGCAGGACGACCGCGTCGTCGTCATCCTGGGCGACATCAGCTTCTTCCTGTTCAAGGACTTCCAGGACAAGTATCCGAACCGCTTCTACAACATGGGCATCTGCGAGAACACGCTGATCAGCGTGACCGCGGGCCTGAGCTCGCAGGGCTTCCACCCGTTCGTGCACTCGATCGCGCCGTTCATGACCGAGCGCAGCCTCGAGCAGATCAAGCTCGACATGTGCTACAACGAGTTCGGCGGCAATATCGTCACCTGCGGCGCGACCTTCGACTATGCCTGGGACGGCGCGACCCATCACGCCTGGACCGACCTCGCGGTGCTCCGCCTCCTGCCGGGCATGGAGGTGATTCAGCCCGGGTCGGTGCGCGAAGTCGATGCGCTGCTGCGGTCGCAATACAACAACCAGCGTCCGAGCTATTTCCGGCTCTCCGACAACCCGCACACGATCGAGACCAATCTCGAATTCGGCAAGGGCACGCTCATCAAGAATGTCGGCGGCGCCGTGACCGTGATGACCGCCGGCCCGCTGCTGCCGAACGTGATCGAGGCCTGCCGCGACCTTCCCGTCAATCTCGTCTACTTCCATACCCTCAAGCCGATCGACAAGGCGCTGATCGAGCGCTTCCGCGACACGCGCATCCTGGTGGTGCACGATGCTCATGGGCTCTATGAGGCGGTCTCGGAAACCGGCGGCCTCAACGCGTATTATCACGGGCTGCCGGACGCATTCTGCTGCTACTACGGAACCGTGCACGATATCCGCAAACGCATCGGGCTCGACCCCTCGGGCATCCGCGCCGCCGCGCAGCGGCTCCTTGACCAGGCGCCCGGCCTGGCCGCGCCCGGAGCGCGCCGCGCGGTCTAGCCGCCAAGCGAGGGCCGGATGTTCTTCGAAAATCGGCTGTCGCTGGTGACGGGAGGGAGCGGCTTCGTCGGCACGCATATCGTCAAGGCGTTGCTGGGGCAGGGCGCGCGCGTGCGCATCCCGGTCCATGAACGGGCGCCGCTCGTGACGGACCCGCGCATCGAGACCGTGCAGGCCGACCTGACCCGGCAGGCCGACTGCGTCGCCGTCATGAAGGGTGTCGACTTCGTATTCCACGCGGCCGGCTCGGTCGGGGCCGCCGGCCTTGCCGCCAGCAACGCGATGGGATCGATCACCGGCAACCTGGTGCTGACCTCGCAGGTGCTGCAGGCGGCGTGGACGGCGCAGGTCGAGCGGATATTGATCTTCGGGAGCAGCACCGGTTATCCGGCTTCCGAGCATCCGATCCGGGAGGAGGAGATGTGGAGCGGGCCGGTGCATCCGTCCTATCTCGGCTACGGCTGGATGCGCCGCTACCTCGAACGCATGGCCGAGTTCGTGGCGAGCCGCTCCGCCGTCCAGGTCGCGCTGGTGCGGCCGACCGCGATCTATGGCCGGCACGATAATTTCCGGCCCGACACCAGCCACGTGATCCCGGCGCTAGTGCGCAAAGCCGTGGACAAGATGAACCCGTTCGAGGTCTGGGGCACCGGCGAGGAGGTGCGCGATTTCCTGCATGTCGAGGATTTGGCGCGCGGCTGTCTCCTGACGATGGAAAAGCACGCCGCTTGCGACCCGGTGAACATCGGCTATGGCGCGGGTGTCACTGTCCGGCGGCTCGTCGAGATCATTCTCGGCGCAGCCGGCCACGGCGGCGCCGAGGTGCGTTTCGACGCCGCCAAGCCGACGACGATCCCGGTGCGCGTCGTCGATACGTCGAAAGCCAAGCGCCTCCTCGGCTTTACGCCGGCGATTGCGCTCGAGGACGGCCTGCGCGACCTGGTGCAGTGGTATGCCGCGACCCCGCGGCAGAGTTTGCCGGCCTAGGAGCCCCGATCCGATGGCGAAACCTCTCGAGCCCTGGAAGACGCTCGCGCGCCGGGAACTCTTCCGGCTCGACCCGCGGATCGCGGTGTTCCTCGAGACTGTCGAGCTACCCGACGGCCGCATCGTCGACGACTATTGCCAGGTCGAAATGCCGGTCTATTCGATCGTCTTCGCGGAAACCGTCGAGGGCAAATTCATCTGCGAGCGCCAGTACAAGCACGGCATCCGCAGGGTCACCCTCACCCTGCCGGCCGGGCATGTCGAGCCGGGCGAAGAGCCCCTGGCTGCCGCGCAACGCGAGCTCATGGAGGAAACCGGATATCGCTGCTCGCAATGGCGTCAGGTCCAGAGCTTCCGGACCCATGCGAGCCAGGGCGGCGCCACCGTCCATTTCTTCACCGCCCGGGGCGGGGTCAAGATGCGGGAGATCGATTCCGATGACCTCGAAGAGACCGAGATCGAACTCCTCACCCGCCAAGACGTCATCGATGCGATGCGCCAGGGGGAGTTTTGCGTGCTGGCCGATGTCGCGCTGATCGCGCTGGCGCTGATGGCGGAATAGGGCCGGCCGCGAGTTGAGTTGATGCGCCGCGCGTTGTAGTTTGCGGATCTGCGGGTGAACAGGTCCGGAACCGGGACAAACCCGCTTTCCGCGTGAGACGCAATCAGGGCCGTGGTGGAATAATACCTATGGAAGGGTCAGGTGGGACAACAGGGCCGATGGCGCAGGCAAAAGCCATGGCGCGCGGCGGCGGCTCCCCGCCCGTGACCGTCGGGCTCGTCCAGATCAATAACTCGTTCTCCGGCCAGAATTATCTGCCCTATTCGGTCGCGCTCCTGCAGTCCTATATCGAGAAGAAGGCAGCCGATCCGTCGCGCTACCGGTTCCTGCTTCCGCTCTACAAGCGGGTGCGGATCGCGCAAGCCGTCGAGGAACTGGTCGACGCCGATCTCGTCGGGTTCAGCACCTATGTTTGGAACGGCCGCATCTCGCTGGAGATCGCGCGGCGCCTGAAGGCGCGCAATCCGAACGTGCTCATCGTGTTCGGCGGACCGCATGTGCCCGACCAGCCGGAGACGTTCCTGCGCGCCAATCCCTGGGTGGACCTCGCCGTCCACAACGAGGGCGAAGCGATCTTCCTGCGCATTCTCGAAGAATTCCCTCGGCGCACATGGGACGCGCTACCGGGCGTGAGCTTTCTTGCGCCCGACGGCACGTTCGTGCGCAACCCCAACGGTACACGCATCAACGACCTCGACGAGATTCCCTCGCCGTTCCTCGAAGGCGCTTTCGACCGTCTCATGGCGGCCAATCCGCAGGAGAGCTGGATCGGACTGTGGGAGACCAACCGCGGCTGCCCGTTCCGCTGCACGTTCTGCGACTGGGGCTCGGCGACCGCGGCCAAGGTCACGCGGTTCGGCGACGACCGGCTGTTCGAGGAAGTCGACTGGTTCGCGGACAAGCGCGTCGAATACATCTTCTGCTGCGACGCGAATTTTGGCATCAAGAAGCGCGACGTCGACATCGCGCGCTACGTGGCCAAGGTGAAGCGCGAGACCGGCTATCCGATCGCGCTCTCGGTGCAGAACACCAAGAACGCCACCGAACGCGCGTACGAGACGCAGAAGGTCCTCTCCGACGCCGGTCTCAACAAGGGCGTCGCCCTGTCGATGCAGAGCGTCGATGCGCCTACGCTCACCGCGATCAAGCGCGACAACATCTCGCTCGACACTTATCTCGAGCTGCAGCGCCGCTTCACGCGCGACCGCGTCGAAACCTATTCCGATCTCATCCTCGGCCTGCCGGGCGAGACCTACGACTCCTTCGTGCGCGGCGTCGATCGCCTGATCGAGAGCGGCCAGCACAACCGCATCCAGTTCAACAATCTCGCCATCCTGCCGAATGCCGAAATGGGCGACCCGGCGTATCAGGCGAAATACGGGATGATCTCGGTCGAATCGAAAATCATCAACATCCACGGCGAGCGCGTCGAGCTCGATGACGACGTGCCCGAGGTGCAGGATCTGGTGATCGCGACGGCGGCGATGCCGCACGCGGAGTGGCGCCGCACGCGGATTTTCTGCTGGATGACCGCGCTCCTGCATTTCGACAAGCTGTTCCAAATTCCGCTGCTGCTGGCGCACGGCATTTCCGGCCTGGCCTATCGCGACATGATCGAAGCCTTCATCAACGCCGATGCCGGCGCCTTCCCGACGATCGCGGCGATCGTCGCGCTGTTCGAGGACGAAGCGCGGTCGATCCAGCAGGGCGGGCCGGAATACGTCTATTCCAGGGACTATCTCGGCATCTATTGGCCCACCGACGAATACGTCTTCATCAAGCTGACCGCGGAAGGCAAGTTCGACGCCTTCTACGAGGAGGCCGGCCGGCTGATGCTCGCCCTCGTCACCGCGCATAGTCCCACAGCGCCGCTCGACGCCATGGCTGCGGCAGTTAAGCTCAACCGCGCGCTGGTGCGCCAGCCGTTCGTCCGCGATGACCTCACCATGCGCCTGAACTATGACCTGCTCGGCTATTGGAACGCGGTGCGCAATGGCGAGGAGGCCACGCTGGTGGTGCGTCCGATGGTCGAGACCATCGACCGCTCCTCCAAGCCCTATGACGACTTCCAGGCCTGGTGCCGCGAGGTCGTGTGGTGGGGCAACAAGAAGGGTGCCTACCTCTATGACAAGCGGGCCGGCGCCCCGGAAAAAGAACTGGCCGGCCATTATTGAGCGCGCGCGTTGCCGGGCCGGGATCGTCCGAATGAAATACCGCCGGCTGGGCCGCAGCGACGTCGAGATCTCGGAGATCGGATTCGGCGCCTGGGGCATCGGCGGCAGGACCGAGGGCGTGGCCTCCTATGGCGACACCGACGACGCGGTCTCGCTGGCGGCGTTGCGGCACGCGCTCGATCTCGGCATCACGTTCTTCGATACGTCGAGCATCTACGGCCGCGGGCATAGCGAAACGCTGATTGGCCGCGCCTTGCGCGCCGAGCGCAGCCGCGTCGTCATCGCGACCAAGGCCGGCTACGTCGCGGGCGGCAAGACAACGAGCTTCGCGCCGCCGGACATCCTGCAGTCCTGCGAGCAGAGCCTGCGGCGGCTGCAGACCGATTACGTCGACCTGTTCATGCTGCACGACGCGCAGCCCGACACGCTCGCCCGTCGCGACGTGGTGGAGATGCTGGAGACGATGGTGCGGCAGGGCAAGGTCCGCGCCTGGGGAGTGTCGGCACGGTCGCCTGCGGACGCGCTGGCAATCCTGCAAACGGCGCGGCCGTCGGCGCTGCAGGTCAATCTCAACATGATGGACGTGCGGGCGGTCGAGAACGGGCTGCTGACGTTGGCGCACGAGCAAGGCGTCGGCATTATCGCGCGCACGCCGCTGTGCTTCGGGTTCCTATCGGGTGCGATACGTGGCGACACCGTTTTTCCGCCCGGGGACCACCGGCGCGACTGGCCGCAGGCACAGATCGAGGCGTGGATCAAAGGCGCCGCGCAGCTTCTGGCGGCGGTGCCGCATCCGCCGGGATCGTCCCACACGCAAGCGGCGTTGCGCTTCTGCCTGTCCTTTCCAGCGGTCTCGGCGGTCATTCCAGGGATGCTCAGCGTGCCGGAAGTCGATGAGAACGCGGCGGCCAGCGCGCTTGGACCCCTCCCGGCCGATGCGGTCGAGGCGGTGCTGGCGCTTAACCGGTCGCAGTCGTTCTTCGTTCGTGCGCAGGCGCCGTGATCGTGCAGCGCTTGAAATGGCGCGGGCTTTCCGCCAAGTTCGGGCGCGCGAGTGCCGCAATGACAGCACGAAGCTCGTCCATCACAAAGAAAGGCTTGCAGGTGACGAAGGAAACGAACCGCGTGCGCTCGGCGTTCGAGGAGATCGCGGGGAATTTCCAGGCGCTGACCCGGCATGCCGAGACCGTCGAGGCGGTCGCCGGAACACTGGCGCAGGCGCTGCGGACCGGCGGCAAGATCATGTTCTGCGGCAACGGCGGCTCGGCGGCGGACGCCCAGCATCTCGCCGCCGAATTGATGGGCCGCTACCTGGTCGAGCGCGGCCCGCTCGCCGCCATGGCGCTCAACGCCAACAGCTCGACGCTGACCGCGATCGGGAACGACTACAGTTTCGACGAGGTGTTCGCGCGCCAGGTCAAAGGCATCGGGCGAGGCGGCGATGTGCTGGTGGCGATCTCCACCAGCGGTACCAGCCGCAACATTCTGCGCGCGCTCGAACAGGCGCGCGAGCTCGGCATCGCCACCGTGGGGCTCGCCGGCGAATCCGGCGGCAGGATGCGGCCGTTATGCGACCAGTGCATCTGCGTGCCGTCGGCGCGGACGCCGCGGATCCAGGAGATGCACATTGCCATCGGCCACATGATCTGCGAACTCGTCGAGGAGGCGCTTGCGTGAAACGCCGGTGCACGCGATGGCCCGTTCCAAGCAGTGCGTGATCCTGGTCGGCGGCCTCGGCACGCGGCTCGGCGAGCGCACGCGTGGTCTGCCCAAGCCGATGGTCGACGTCGCCGGGCGGCCGTTCCTGGATTACCTGCTGCGGGAGGTCGGCCGGCATGGTTTCCGCCGGGTGATCCTGCTCTGCGGATACCGTTCGCAGGCACTGGTCGAGCGCTTTCCGCGACATTGTCGCATCGCCCACGACATCGAGCTCGAGATCACGCATGTGCTGGAGCCTGAGCCGGCCGGCACCGCCGGCGCGCTCGCTCATGCGGCCGGCGCGCTTGATGAGGAATTCCTGCTGCTCAACGGCGACAGCCTGTTCGACATCAACCTGCTCGACCTCGCCTGTGGTCCGTCCGATGGCCCGTGGATCGCCAAGCTTGCGTTGCGTGAGGTCGCCGACGCCAGCCGCTACGGCACGGTAGCCTTGCAGGGCTCGCGCATCGTGCGCTTTGCCGAGCGGCCGGAATGCGCCGGTCCGGGCCTCATCAATGGCGGCGTGTATTGGCTCCGGCGCGAGATTCTGCAGACGATCGGCCCCAGAATCGGGCAGGGACCATGCTCGCTCGAACGCGACGTGCTGCCGGGCCTCGCCGAACGCGGGGCCGTGTTCGGCCAGCGCTTCGGCGGCTTTTTCATCGACATTGGCATGCCGGAGGACCTCGATTGCGCCCAGCTCATTCTTCCGGAGCGAACGACGCGCGCCGCCGCCTTCCTGGATCGCGACGGCGTGCTCAATATCGACGATGGCTGGGTGCACCGGCCCGACCAGTTCAAATGGATCGCGGGCGCGAAGGAGACGATCAAGTCGCTCAACGACGGCGGCTTTTTCGTCTTCGTCGTGACCAACCAAGCCGGCGTCGCGCGCGGGCTTTATCCCGAGGCGCAGGTGATGCTGCTGCACGAGTGGATCAATGAGGAGCTGGGAAAGATCGGCGCGCATGTCGACGCGTTTCGCTATTGTCCATATCATCCGGAAGCTGCAGTCGGCGAATACCGTCATGAATCGGATTGGCGCAAACCCGGCTGTGGAATGCTGCAGGACCTGATGGCGCATTGGCCGGTGCGCCGGGAACAGAGTTTCCTTATCGGCGACCGGCCGACCGACCTCGCGGCTGCGAGCAGCGCAGGTGTGCGCGGCCATCTGTTCCAGGGCGGCGATCTCAGGCGCTTCGCAGCGGGGGTCACGACCGGTTTGACGCCGTGGCCCGACGACATCGGAAGCGATCGCTGATGTCGATCCGGATCGCTCCCCGATTTCGGTCCAGGTTTTCCTTTGCGGAAATACGGTCGACCTATCCGACGCCTGAGCACGCCTGGGCCGCCGGCGATTTCATGCTGGTTTCGGAGACCGCCCCGCAGGACAGCGAACTGCGGGCCTGCGCGGTCGTGATGGCAGGGCTGGTGACCCAAGGCCTGGAGCGGCTGGAAGGCTTCCCCGTGCTGTCCGCGCGAGGGGCGCTGATCAAGGCGTTCGCGCTGTGGCTGGCCGAGCGCACGGCCGATGCTCTTTCGGCGCTCGCAAGCATTCCGCCGAATTCGCCGGAAGCCGAGATGGCCGTGCGTCTGCGCCGGCTGATCGTGGCGGGGGAAATCCGGGTCATTACCCCGGCCGCGGTCCTGCCGATCTTTACCAAAGGCGACCAGAGTGTCCGCCAGCCGGTCCATCGCTATGGGCAGTTCAAGGTCAGCCATTACGCGACTCAGTTCGACCGGAATGCCTGGCCGAACGACCTGAACGATCCTTTTGACGCATTCCTCGATGGTCTCGTGGCGCAGGAGCGGCCCGATTTCATTTTCTCACAGACGCCGCAGTGGATGCTGCCGAAGAATTTCGAGCGGGTGACCGTGCCGCGGGTGCTGTGGTGTCACGACACCGACGTGTTCTTGTCCCGCGCGGCGGACAATCTCGCGGCCCATGACGTGCGCCTGACGTGCACCTCGCAGGAGCATTTCGAGCTGCAGCACGCCCTCGGCGCTCCATGCCTGTCCAGCCTGTTGACCGAACCGATGTGCATGCCGTTCCCCGAGCCGACACTGCGGCTCGACAAAGACATCGACGTCCTGTTCACCGGGGCCGCCCTCAATGTCCTCCATTCGGAAAAGCCTCGTTTTCTCTATCAGCTTGCCGGGCTGTCACCCCGCTATCGCATTCATATCGTCGATGGACACATTCCGGAGGCGCGGTATTTCGATCTGCTGGCGCGGGCTCGTTTCGTGCCCATTGTCAATCGTTACAGCGGCCAGCCTTCACCGCGGTGGCTCGACGCGCTCGCGCACTCCTGTTGCGTGCTCTATCCCGAGGGGTCCGGCTACGCCAATATCGGGGCGGGCTGCTTTCCGTTCCGCGAGACCGAGATTGCGGCGGATATCGCCTCGCACATCGAGAAGCACCATGCGGCCGGACCGGGTTCGCCGTACCACCCGGCGACGATCCACGAGCATACGAAACGCGTCTTCTCGGCGCGGCAGGTCTCGCGCGAAAAGAACATGGAGCGTCTTCTGAAGGTGGCTGCGTTTTCCGCCCTGGTCTGGCGGGCACCGCGGACGAGCACAGGCCCGCGCGAGGCCGTTCAGGTCCGTCCGCGCTCGGTATGGATCACGCCGCCGATCGACAGGGTCATGTTCGAACGCGAGCACGTGCGCGAAAAAGTCGAGCGATACGAAAGCGGGCTCCTGCCGGCTCCGTCATGGGATGACCGCGATTACAACAATGCTGCCGCCATCAACATGCATCTGGCGCTGCTCTACCGGGACAGGCGAGCGCGCACGCGGCGCCAGCGCGCCTATGCGCTCCTTAACCAAGGCCTGACCCGGTTTCCGAAATCGCTGCTGCTTCGCTTCAATGCCGCGCATTGGCGCATTTTCGAGAGCACCAAACCCAATCCCGACGCGGACGGGCGGTTCCAGGATCTGATCGACGAATTCGACGGGCTCTTCCTGTCGCCGACGGATTCCGACGTGGCACTCCCGATGACTCTCCACCAGCGCGATCAGGTCTTTCCCTATTATGAGTACAACCAGCTCGTTTTGTCCGGCGAGGTGACGAGGAATTCGGGCGTCGGTGGAGACGGCATCGATCGATCGCGGCGGCCTGCACAAGCGCTCCTCGCCGCAGCGCACGGCTATCTCGGCCTTTTGGCGGAACGTCGCGATGCTCCGGGCATGGCTCTTGAGCGCTATCGGAAGTCGCTTGCGATCTTTCCCGACAACGTGCCGCTGATGCGGACGCGATTGCGATTGCTGTGCCGGCTGGCCCGGGCGCCGGGCTGGGATCGGCAACTCGGCGACGAGATCGTGGGCGCCTTCAGCGAATGTGCCGAAAGGTATCCGACGATTCTGCTCTCGGAGCTCTATCAGGTCGTTCCTGCGCTCGATCGGGCGGATCGGCAGGACGCGATCAGGGACCTGCTTACGATGTGGTATCGGCTGGGAAGCGTCACGACGTCCGGCTCGCCGACCTGGTATGACGATGCCATCGATGGGTTTCTTGCCGTTGCGCGGTTCGAGCATCTGTATCCCGAGGAATTGCGCCGGCGCCTGGAACTCTTGCGCTCGCGTCCGAGCGAACGAGTAGCGGCGTCGCAATTCGAGACGCTGGTCCATGCCGCAACCGAATTGGGTGCGCTGGCATCGATCAGACGAAAAATGACCCGCCCTCTGCGCCGACTGGCGCGGCCGTTTGCGCAGGTCCATGCGCATTTCCGCACGCTCGGCCTGTCCCGCACCATCCGGGCGGTCGTGCGCCGCGTGACGTCCCCGCACGCATAATCGGCTACCGTACGCCCTCATCTCTTTGCGAGACGATCGGATTCTTGTGTGGCCACCAGATACCGAGCGCCGGGTCGTTCCAGGCCAGCGTGAACTGGCTGGCGCGGTCGTATTGCGTGCTTTGTTTGTAGTGAAAGATCGCCATCTCCGAGAGAACGAGATGTCCATTGCCGAACTTGGGCGGCACCAGAACCTGAAGACGGTTCTTGTCGGACAGCGTGAACGCCTCCCACTGACGATACTGCGGCGACCTCTCGTCCCAGTTCACGACGACCAGATAGAACTTTCCATGGAGGCACGACACCAGCTTGGCGGTTCGCGCGTCGCCGTGGATGCCGCGAAGCACGTGCTGCGAGGACACCGAAATGTCGTCCTGCACGAAGTCGAAGGACACGCCCGCGGCTCTGTAGAGCGCATCGTTGTAGATCTCCACATATTCGCCGCGGTAGTCCTCGAACTGCGTCGGCGGTTCGATGACCAGGACACCGTCGAGCTTGGCCTTCGACACTTTCATCGGAATCCTCGCTGGCGGGAAGGCGCCGTTGCGCGCGCTCAGCCGATCTTGGTCAAGGAGGGTAGGGCATTCAGGGGCATGCCATCGTCGCTTGGCGAACTGGACAACGCCGGCATTTCCGTGCGCGCCATGGTGTTGCTGTTGTTGGCGATGATCGACGCGCCTTTGTCGTCGAGCTTGAACGGGACGTGGAGGCACGACGGCAAGGCATCGCGAATGGCTTTCTGCCTTTCGAGCGGGACGTAGAACAGCATGAAGCCCGTTCCGCCCGCGCCCAGGAGCTTGCCGCCGAGCGCGCCGTGCGCCATGGCGCGGGCATAGATGTCGTCGATGCGGCTGTTGCTGATGCTGCTGCTGAGGCGCCGCTTGTAGCGCCAGGCCTCGTCGAGCAGGCCGCCGAAGGCGCTCAGGTTGCCGTCGCCGGTGAGAATGTCGATGCCCCGGTCGACCATCTTGCGCATATGGCGGAGGTCGTCGGCGTGTTCGGAGAGATGCGAAAGCGTCTTCTTGGCGATGTCGGGGCCAAGGCGGCTCGTTCCCGTGTAGAACAGCATGAGCTGCTGCTCCAGCATCTCGATGCGCCGTTCCGGCAAGCGGAGCGGCGCAACCTTGATGGCATCGCCTGGGCCGAACGAGATGGTGTTGAGCCCGCCGCAAGCGGTCGCGACCTGGTCCTGCGAGCCGACGTCGTCCTTGAGCCAGCTCTGTTCGAGCTCGATCGCCTCGCGGTAGAGCGTTTCCCTGTCAACCTGCTCGCCCTTGAGGCCATGCAGGCTGAGGATGAGGCCATTGGCAAAGGCGGCGCTCGATCCCATCCCCGCCCGCGCCGGCAGGTCGCCCTGATGGTGAATCTCGAGGCCCTCGCGATCGGTGAAGCCCATCATCCGCAGGCCTTCGCGCACGGCGGGATGCAGGATTTCACTGATCGAGGAGACCGGCTCGATGTGCGACCAGACGATCCGGAATGCATTGGGGAAGAACGGCGGGAAATGCCGGCACGTGAGATAGCAATATTTGTCGATGGTGGTCGAGAGCACTGCGCCACCATTCGTTCGATACCAGGCGGGAAAATCGGTGCCGCCGCCAAAAAAGGAAATGCGGAACGGCGTCTGAGTGATGATCATGAATCCGCCCTTCCTACACTAGATCGCGGCACCGGGCCGGGGCCGCCGCCGGCTGCTGGCGCGCGCGACCTGCGCCATTTCAAGTGCCGCCGCGGGCGAATGTCTTAGGCGATCCCGGGTCGGATTCACAGCTTGCCGCCTGCCAGGAGTTCGGAGAAATAGGCCACTGTTCGTTCCAATCCGACCCGCAACGGCACCAAAGGTTGCCAATTCAGGACTTTCCTCGCGAGCGCAATATCCGGACACCGTTGCTTGGGATCGTCGGCCGGCAACGGCTTGGTGACGAACGTCGACCGGGTATTGGTGATGTCGCGCACCAGTTCCGCAAGCTCCGCGATGGTGAATTCGACCGGGTTGCCCAGGTTGACCGGTCCGGTGAATTCGTCGGCCGTGGCCATCAAGCGCTGGAAGGCTTCAATCAGG
The DNA here is from genome assembly GCA_034669045.1 of Alphaproteobacteria bacterium. Taxonomy (GTDB): domain Bacteria; phylum Pseudomonadota; class Alphaproteobacteria; order Rhizobiales; family Xanthobacteraceae; genus VAZQ01. The sequence goes on along the minus strand of JAXDOD010000102.1, from coordinate 56,141 downwards.
TCGTCGACATAGCAGAACGCTCGGGTTTGCCGGCCGTCGCCATAGATGGTGATGGGTTCGTTCCGGAGCGCCTGTACGATGAAGTTCGATACCACCCGGCCGTCGTTCGGATGCATCCGGGGGCCATACGTGTTGAAGATCCGCGCCACCTTGATGCGCAGCCTGTGCTGGCGATTGTAGTCGAAAAACAGCGTTTCCGCGCAGCGCTTGCCTTCGTCGTAACAGGCGCGCGGCCCGGTCGTGCTGACGTTGCCTTTGTAGTCTTCGGTCTGCGGGTGCACCGTCGGATCGCCGTAGACTTCGCTGGTCGAGGCCTGGAAGATCTTCGCGCGCGTGCGCTTTGCCAGCCCCAGCATGTTGATTGCCCCGTGCACGCTCGTCTTGGTGGTCTGGACGGGGTCGAACTGGTAGTAGATCGGCGAGGCCGGGCAGGCGAGATTATAGATATCGTCGACCTCCACGTAGAGCGGGAAGGTCACGTCATGGCGGAGCAGCTCGAAATGCTTGTTTCCACTCAAGTGGAAGACATTCTGGCGGTGGCCGCTGAAATAGTTGTCGACGCACAGGACATCATGGCCGTCGCGCACCAGCCGGTCGCACAGGTGCGATCCGATGAAGCCGGCTCCGCCAGTGACCAGAACGCGCGCCATTGAATACCCGTCATGCCGTTGCGATGTCGATGAACCTTCGAGGCCGGCCGGGGTCGGTCCGGCATTCAATCGACCGGCCGCCAGATGAGAAGCGAATAGCCTTCGTGATAGAGGCTTCCAAACCGGGGCCTCAACAGCTTTAGTATCTGGGCCTTGCCTTCGTTTGCAAGCTCCCGGATGCCGGGAAAATAGCCGCTGAGATAGTCCCGGCCGGTGTGATAGCGGACCGCGAGTTGGTCGAACGGGCGGTCGGCGTCGTAGAGCTCGAGCGCCGGCTCCATATTGATGACGAGGCCGGGCTTTCGTTCCAGCAGCCAGTCGAGGAACCGCGTGAACCTGGTGCCGGTCTGTTCGAGGGCCGCGAAGGTCATGACCGCGGACGTCTTCCCGAGCGCCAGAGATGGATCGGGATCGAAGAAATCGAATTGCCGCCCGATCAGCCGGCGGTCTTGGGTTGCGCCGATGCGGCCGACCAGCGCGACCGCGGCTTCGGACCAGTCGAGGCCGACCAACTCCTTCTCCGGGTAGAGCTCCGCCAGGGCGGCCAGGTTGTAGCCGCTGCCGCACCCGAATTCGAGCACGCGGTCGAACTCAGCCAGGTAGGTCTTGAACAGCCAAAGCCGAAGGATACGGAACCAGTAGAGCTCGAACCGCGGATCGGCCGGCCGCGCGTAGTCGTCGCCGAGGCGAACGACCGGCGATGCGCCGATGAATGAAGGCTCCAGCGACGAGAGCGCGCCACCGCTCGCCGCGAAGCGCCCCGCCAGCTCGGACCATGATTGATCCCAGATCTGGTATCGGTGAGCGCCGACCTTGCTGAAGGAGTCGAGGCGGGCAAGAACCTCGCGAACGAGCGCGGCGCGCTCCTCCACGCCCAGGCGCCGATAGCTCAGATCGTACTTTGCCACTTGCGGAGCGATCAGAGCGGCGGAACCGGGCGGCATGTCCAGCGCGGACAGGAAATCGTCGACGGTGAATTGTTGTATCGAAGTCATGCGCGCGGCTGATCCTGACGGGGCCTTATTGAGACGCTGCGGCATGTCGGCCGGTTGCTCAAGGCCGCCGAGCTGGGCCAGCTCTACAAAAAACTCGAGGGGTAGATCAGTCGATTGTGGCTCGAGCAGAGCGGCTACTCGGCGGCTTGCTGGGGCGCGGTCCCTGCCGACCAGGGATTGTCCTCATAGAATTTCGTGACGGACTCGAACGACCCCATGCTGACGACTTTGCCACCCTCCAGCAGGATCGCCTTGTTGCACAGCCCCTGGAGCAATGTGGGGGAATGCGATGCAGCGATCAGAATGTTGGATTGCTTGTAAAGTTCCTGCGCGCGCCGGATGGCCTTGTCGACGAAATGCGTGTCGCCGGCGCCGATGACCTCGTCCATCAGCAGGATATCCGGATCGATGCAGGTGGCGATCGCGAAGCCAAGCCGGATCATCATGCCCGCGGAATAGGTTCGCACCGGCATCCGAAGATAGTCGCCGAGCTCCGCAAATGCCTCGATGTCCGGCATCAGCTTCTTCAGCCGGCTGCGCGATATGCCGATGAGCCCGCCCGCGAAGAATACGTTGTCGTAGCCCGGCAGCTCGGGGTCCATCAGACCGGATACGTTGAAAAGAGTCGAGACGCGCCCGGAAATCTTGATCGTGCCGCTCACCGGCTCCATGACATCGGCAAGCACCCGCAGCAGCGTGGTCTTGCCCGCGCCGTTGCGGCCGATCAGCGCGATCCGGTCGCCGTCGGAAATCTGCAGCGTGATCTCATCGAGTGCGCGGATGACGATGCGATCGCGCCGGTCGCGGCCAATGGTGCCGCCGGCCGACCGGAGCAGGCCCGTATCCGCCGCCGACCGGAACAGGCTCAGCTTCAGCGACCGGTCCAGGCCGCTGTAGATCGGAATTTCGACGGAAACCCTGTCCAGGTGGATGTATGACATGTCTGTTACAGCCAGTAAGGAATACGCCGGCGGAATCGGATGAACACGAGGTAGGTCAGGCCCCAGCCGACCACCGCAAGAGCGATGACATAGATAATCGTTAGCTGTCCTGGCACCTTGCCCAGGAGAGGTGCGCGCGCAATCTCGATCAGATGATAGAACGGGTTGGCGTCGATCCACGCATGGCTCGCGCCAGCCGGCAGAACGCCCCGGTCCCAGATCAACGGGGTCAAGAAGAACACGAGCTGGAGGACCGAAGCGATGATCGGCTGGAGATCGCGGAAGCGGCAGCCGACCATTGCGACCAGAAGATTGATCCAGGTCATGACAATGGTGATCAGCAGCATTCCGGGAATGAACAGCAGCGTTGCCGACGTCACCGGTACGCCGACGAACAGCACGACGGCTGCGAACACGAGCACGTTGTGGCCGAAGATGATGAGCTGCCGCAGCACCGCACGGTAGATGTGCATCGAATAGGGCGCTGAGATCGACAGGATGACCGTCACGGCGTTGGAAAACGTGGTCGCCGATTCAGTCAGGACGCTGCTGATGAAACCCCAGATCAACAGGCCGGCCGTGAGGAACGGCAGGTATTCGCTAAGCCGCGTCTTGAAAACGCCGCTGAAGACCAGTCCCAGCGCCAGAACGGTGACGCCCATGGACACCGTGATCCAGAGCGGGCCGAGCATCGTGCGGATGTAACGGATGCGGATGTCGTGCCAGGCCAGCGCGGTCCATACCGGCCAGAGTTTGAGACCGTCAATGATGTCCCGGCGGGCCCGCCATGCGTGGGATATCGCGACGGGCGATATGACCTGCGTATTCGGTTTGAGAACGGCGTCCACCCTCCGCTCTTCCTTTCCCAATTTGCGTCAGTGCGCAGGCCGAGGCTCAAGGGACCGGGGCCGACACGAACAACGAAAGATCAGCGATAAGCCCGTCGAATGGCCGTGAATCCGATGCCGACCCCGGCCGCGCGTGGCGGGACAACTATCAGGATTTTGCAGCGCAAACAAGCTCACGCTCGGACCCCGGACAGATCTGCGGGAACCCGGCTGGTGGCCTCTCCGCACCATGGCTTTTGAGAGGCTTGGGACCGCCTGCGGGGCTTTTCGGGAGAATTTAAGACGGTTCGCTCGTGCGAGCCCGCCGCCTCATCGCTGCCACGATGGTGAGTGCCCGCAACGGCCAGGTCGGGTGCTTGAAGGTCTCGACGCCGAAGGTCTTGGCGGCCTGTGGAAGCGACCCGGCCATGAGCTGGTAGCAGAGCAGGCGCAGGAGTTCGCGCGCCCGCCAATTGGCGAAGCTCCTTCGCCGTCCCGGCGGCAGGTCACGCCGCGCCAGCCACGAGTCGGCGACGCGGCAGTGCTCGGCCATATAGGCCGGAACGCGACCGCGGGTGGAGCGGGTGGTCTGCGATCCCTCGTGGACGCGGAACTCCGAAACCATGTGGTCGAGCGGGGCTTCAGGGATGCCGGCCATGACCGCGCGGATCATGAACTCGCGGTCTGAACATTGCTCGAACTGCGGACTGAAATAGCCGATGCGGTCGAATACGCTGCGATGGAAAAACCGCGCATGCACGAGTGGGAGATCGTCGAGCACATTGGGGAGCGTGAGCGCCGTGTCGCTGGCGGACTGCAGGCGCCGAAGCTCCACCTCGCGGCCATCGTTGCCGGTCATGAAGACACGGGTCCCCCCGGTCCAGATCAGGACGTCGGGGCGCGCGCGGACGCGTTCGGCCAATCGTGCGAAGCATCCCGGCACCAAGCGGTCGTCACTGTTGAGCTCGATGTAGAAATCCGCTGCCGCCGATTGCAGTCCGCGTGTCACGGCAGCGCCCGCGCCGCGATCTTCGCCGCGCAGCACGCGGACGTGCGGGAAGCGTTCCTGCACCGACGATACGAAGGCGTCCGACCCGTCGTGGATCATGACATGCTCGATCTCAACGCTGTCGTCGTGCGGGACGCTGGCAATCGCGTCCGGCAGAAACTCCGCGCGGTCGATGGTCGGCGTGATAACGGCGACTTTCAGCATGCTTTTTGAGGCGTTTCGGCCGCGGGTGCGGAGTAGAAGGGCGCCGGCGGCTCGAGCCGCTGCGGCACCGCTGTGCGGCGCCAGAAACGCTCGACTTGCAGCGTGAGACGCGGAACCCGCCACAGCGACCTCGCAATGCAAAGCACCATGTTGAGCGGACGCTTCTGCGCGATAAAGACCGATGCGCGTTCGATGTCGAGATAGGCGTCGAGCATGCGAATGAGCTCGGGCGCCACGCGTTGCGGACCGGCTTGCTCGACGAATTTCTGGCGCAAGCGGCGCGCGCTGTCCTCCAGGATCGCAAGTCGAGGCTTCTGGCCGGTTTCGACGACCGCGGCGAGGCCATCCCACACGTCCAGTCGTCCCCCTGCCAAGCCAAAGCGCAGGAACCAGTCGAAGTCCTCGAGCCGCCGCAGCAAGGGGTCGAACGGGCCGATGCGGTCGAAAATGCTCTTGCGAAACACGGCTGTCGAGCCGGGACAGTACCAGCAGCCGCTCGCGAAATGGATGAGCTGCTCGCTGTGGCGCGGAATCCGGGCGTCACGCCGGCCGGTCCGGCGGTTGTCGATGACGAAGCCCGCCACATGGACCGTCATCCGGTCCGGGTCATTCTTCCACTGTGTCTCGGCGACCTGCAGCCGCGGCCGCAACGTATCGGCGAGCCAATAGTCGTCGGAGTCGAGAAACGCGATCCATTCGCCGCGCGCCGCGGCGACGCCGGTATTGCGGGCGGCACCCGCGCCGCGGTTTTCGTCGTGTCGCAGCAGGATGACGTTCGGGTTGGCGGCGAGATCGGGTGTCAGATGAAACGGCGGCTTTGAGCCATCGTCGACAAGGATGATCTCCAAGCCCTCGATGTTCTGGGCCAGCGCGCTGCGCGCTGCGCGCTGGCCGGGCTGCTGCCGGTTGTAAACAGGTATGACGACTGAAAACCGCATTCGTCTTCCAGGCTTTTTTGCGGGCGCACAAGAACAAGACGGAGCCGCGTATTCGCTGATTCGTTGCTGCCGCGGATGGCCGCGCTCATCAAATAACTCGGCGTAGTCCGGACGGTCGAGAATCAGATCAGCCCATTTTCCTTTGCGTTCATCGTCCATTCCATGGTCTTGCGCAGCCCATCCATCCATTCGATCTCGGGCTGCCAGCCGACCTCCTCGCGGATACGGCGAATATCGAGAACGTTCGAGGGCACGTCGACCGCGCGCGCGGGCAAGTGAATCCGCTTCAGCGGACCCCGGCCCACCACCCGTTCGATGTCGTCGATCACGGTCTTGATGCTGGTGCCCATGCCGGAGCCCAGATTGAACAGACGCGATGGTCCCGGATGGAGCGAGGCCATGAGGATCGCGCGCACCACATCCTGCACATGGATGAAATCCCGTACCACGTCGCCGGAACCCCAAATCTCGACCGGCTCGTCGGCCAGCGCGCGCATCATCAATGCCGCAACCACACCCTGGCTCTTGCGTGCGATTTGCATCGGTCCATACGGGTTTGCGACGCGGAGCACGAGATAGTCCAGATCATACAGGTGCCGATAGAGCGCGAGATACTTTTCGACGGCGAGCTTCTGGACGCCGTGCGCAGAGATAGGATCGGTCGGCGCGGTCTCCGGCACGGGAATCATCGAGGGAATGCCGTAGACCGTGCCGCCCGAGGAGATGAACACCAGGCGGCCGAACGACTGGACCCGGCAAATGTCGAGCAGATGGAGCGTCGTAACGAGATTGTCCATCACGTCGGCCGCCGGATCGGCATTCGCGCTCGACGGCGTGCTCGAGCTCACGAGGTGAAAGACAAAGTCGGCGTGCTCGACGGCTTCCGCCAGCTTGGCTCGATCGGCGAAATCGGCGCTGGTCCAGCGCACGCCGGAGATCAGGCTGTCGCGAATCGACAGACGGCGGCCATACGCATCAACCTGGGCGCCCGCCCGCGCGAGCGCGTTGCTGAGATTGATACCGATGAACCCGCCCCCGCCGATTACGAGACATCGCGCTTCGGAAAATGATTTCCTGAGATTACCCATCGTACCGTTCAACGTCTTCTCACTGGGTGCGGTCAATGCCCTGGCACGTGACGTCCGGTCGCGATCAACCGGGAATCATGTGCAAGAGCGGACGGAAGACGAAAATACATATCCGGGCGCCGGCCGAATCGCCAGTAGCCCGACACCATATGGACGAAACGCGTGCCCGCCAGGATGGACTGCGTCACCAGGTCACGCCAGGGAGATGGGTGGTCGCGAAACGATAGCCGGCGTGCTGAGCCGCAAACGGCACAAGCCTCTCGAGGGCATGCAAGAGCGTACCATCGATCGGCAATGGTTCCTCCGGATAGTCATTCCAGCCAAGCTTGAGATCGAACAGCGGTTGCAGAGCCTTGGCGCGCGCCCAGAACATGGTGCCGACCGGAAAATCAAAAAAAGCCGGCAGCGAAGCTTGAATGCCCATTCGTCGTGCCAGCCTTTCAGCCATGGCACGATTCTTGTCCCAGTCGGGAAGATGAAAGTCTTCGGGAAATACCAGCCCCAATGTCTTGTCCGCCTCGAAATGCCCGATGATGATATCCAACATCGGGAATAGATCGCCGATGAGGTTCTGCCAGAGAAAGTCGCGCCAAGACTCTCCCAGAAGTCCGCCCGCAAACAGGCTGCGTTTGCTGTGAACATGGCCGACGATCTCATAATCCTCGATGGCGTCATCGAATGCGGTCAGGAAAGGCCCGATGTCGCGTCCGCGGTTCGGGACCACGCGGATGGTCACGCTTCCCGCCTCATAACCGGCTGTGGCGGCGCGCAATGTTTCGGCCTTCACCGGCGTGCTCGTCGTCAACAATAGGTCGCAGCGCGCTCGATTCGCGAGCAGCTTCGCGAGCAAGCCGGCAGCAAGTTCGGGGTAGTGAAAGTGGGCGTGTAACCCGATGCGCAGGTTCGGCGCGCTCGCCGTGATCTCGTCGAATTTAGGTGGCCGCAGGACTTGATGATACCACGGCCCTTCCGGCTTGCCGCTCCGAATGAAATGCGCAAGCGGATTGATCTTGGCGGTGTCATAGCGGTCCGCGTTCTTTTCTGCGTAAATCTGCGGATGAAATCCGGCGCATGGCCGGCGGTAATAGAAATTCGCCGTTGGAATCCTCGACGTACCAAGCGCGGCAGCTCTTCCGAGGAACAGGCGGATTGCCTCGTCCCGCGTGGTCTCCATACCTTCGCGGCCGAGAAACCCGATCATGTCGAACATGGAGTCGCGGCGAATTGTTTCAAAATCCTCACCGCGCTGACGCATGATCTCTCTGGCTTCGTCGCCCAGATGTTCGATCTGCCGCACATAACGGCCCATGTCGAAGGTCGCCGCTGCGATCCGCCGCGTGGCGTCGCCCAGATCGCGACGCAAGGCTTCGTCGTCAGCCAGCTTGGCGATCAATCGCGCTGCCGCCTCGACATCGGGGCCGGGCACGACACTCATTGCGGTTTCCGGGGCTGCGCCGAAGATCTCGGACACTCCGCCCGAATCTGCGAAAGAAATGACCGGTAGCCCCCGCAAGGCAGAATCGATGGCGACGTTTGGAAGGGCATCGCGCCGGGAGCTCAGAAAGAACACGTCGGCTGAAGCATATGCCGGCTCCAAATCAACCACTTCGTCCAGGATGGCCACTCGGTCTGCAACGCCCGCGGCGGCGATAAGATTCGAGATGTGGTCGAAATAACCGCCGTCGTCTTCCTCGTCCAGGCGCTTCCCAATCCAGACGAAACGCACCGGCTTTTTCGTGCGAATAGCCGCTGTCGCCGCGGCGCACGATACGAAGAGATCGATGCCCTTGCGGAAGAAGATCGTTCCACATCCGAGCACCACAGTGGCGTCTTCGAAGCCTTCCGGACGCATGGCCTTGCGCGTGGATTGCTGCTCCCCGTCCTGTTCATGCGCGTGTGCTGGCGACGGCAGCGCCGATTGGCCTTGGGGGAGGACGTGCACGGGCCAATTGTCGATGTTGGGATATTCCGCGCGGAGTAATGATAGCACCGTGCTTGAGGAGAAGACCGATTGGGTCGCCCACTCCAATGATCGGCCCATCTCGCCTTTTTCCCCGAGATGGGCGGGAAACTCGTGCACCAAGGTCACGGTGGGAACCAGGGCAAAGGCCAACGGTCTCAATATGGACCGGGACTCGATGCTGTTGACGATCGCAAACGAGACATCATAGGTCGCCAATATGCGCCGCACGAGATATTCGGCGTCGACAGGGTGCAGGTCCTGGCTGGGGAGGGGCCCGATGACGGCAGCACAACAGGCCTCGAATGCATAGACCAGATCGCCGCCCGTGAGAAGCAATGCGACGACATTGCATCTCTGACCCAAGTGCATCGCGATGTTGTAGGCGAGAATCGGTGCGCCCGTTCGCGATGCCTGGTGGCTGACGAGCAGGACGGTCTTGCGGTCAGGTCGCAAGCGAGTTCGATCAAACTCGAGTTGCGACGCCAGACTGACACAGGGCCGGCCTTCGGATCGGCCGCTCGTCACATAATGCTGGAGATAGCTCATCCCGGACTGAGCGACGTCCAAGTGACGCTCGCCGTAATAGGCGGCATCGAAGCCTGCGCTGGGAGCATGGCCCATTCGTTCGCCAACGACGATGTAATGAAACAATGGGTCCAGATCGCTGCCGTCCAGACGGGCACGGTACGCGGCGGCATCGAAGAGATTGTTCGACCGGATGAACTCAGCCAGATGCTCGACTGCCGCCCGGTTCGGAAACACCGGCCACCCCGCGGCGCGCAGGGTGAGGTACGTCATTGCCGGGCAACCGCTGAATCCAACCGATCGATAATATGGATACAGAAACCGTCCCTCGAAGCCGGGGCAGGGCTCGTGCCCTTGCAGCCAACCCTCCGCCAGATAGTGCTTGGCGGCACTGGCCGGATCGATGCCGGTGGCGGCGCTGTAGGCGTCGGCGTCGAAGATTTCGCTTTCCTCAAGCAGCGCGCAATCAACGGATAGCTCGTCGCGCGACCGGTAGGAATCTCTGGTGGAATTATCGAGCATCTTGTTTGAAGGATGATATCGCGGCGGTTAAGGTCTGTTTGGTTGTCGAACCCTTTGAATTTGCATATCGCCTTGACGTTTTGGAGCAGAAGGGACGGTGTTGCGGGGGAATGACCAGCGCCCGATCTTGCATCGATAGTATCGTCATCGGCCTTGAGATCCCCATAGGCGTTTGAATTGGGCCTTGGCCAGCCGCAGAGGTGCCGTCAGCCGCCACGAAGGCGATTTGAAAATGTTTTCGAGATGGTGCTGAAGGACGTTGCGCTCGTTGGTCAATTCGCGAACCGTCCGTGCCGTCGTCGTTATCTGCTGTCGGAAAACTCGAAGCAGGGTCTCGTGTTCGAGCGTGAGCTCAGCAAGCTTCTGTCGTGTTGCATGAAGGTCCTGCTCGATCCTGTCCTTTTGCGCCTGAAGCGCCTCGTGCTCGGCTGTCCGTGCGGAACCGGGGTCCGCCTGCGGGCCCAGATCGGCCGAGGTGGCGAGCAAATCGGCCGCAACCATCAGGCCGCCTGCCGACAGGTGAGATCGCGTGTCGGTCGGCGGTTTGCCGGCAGGCTTTGCCAGATTGCCGGGATTGGGCGATGGTCCATCCCCCGAGATCGTTCGTGCCGACACCGACATCAAGTTCAAGCTGGGATCGTGTTTGCGCGGCATCATTGCTGATCGTGTGAGTGGTCCCGGCGTCGTGGAAGAAATAGCTAGGATGAACTTACATGGGTTATAATCCGCTTTTTGCAGCGCAAGCAATCGGCTCCCGCCAACAATCATCCGTTCATTGAGCGCGCCCGAACTTGCGGCGAAGGCCTGTCATCGGCCAGCCGCGGCGTTCTTCGCGCTCGTGGACCAGAGCATCGCGCTCGGCTTCGAGATCATTGCGCTCCTTGCGCAGCCCTTCAACATCTGCATGCAAGACCGCGCGTTCGTCCAGAAGCCGATTTCTTTCCGCCGCGAGGGTTTCTTGTTCCGCTCGCAAAGCTGCAGCCGTGCTTTCAAGTTCCGCCCGCGCCTCCATCAGTAGCTGCTGCATCTTTTGAAGCGTGTCGCGCTCAGCGACAATGAGCTGATGCGTCTCTCGCAAGACATCATATTCTGCCCGTTGATCGCTGTATTGCTTGAGGACCGCTTGTCGCTCGGCGAGAGCGACGTCGCGTTCTTTGAACAGGGTCTTGCGCTCCTCAAGGAGGACCTTGCGTTCCTCGACGAGGCTGGCGCGCGCCTGTCCGGCTGCCTCGTATTGCTTGATCAAGGCATCGCGTTCCCTGAGGATGGCGTCCCGCTCGGAGAGAAACTTGTCGTGCTCCTTCAGCATGCAATCGCGCTCGGCGAGGAAGGTCTTGTGTTCGCCGAGAATGTGATGGCGCTCCGCCAGAATCGCGTCCCTTTCCTTGAAGAGCGTCTTGCGCTCGGATTGGAAGACCCCCCGCTCGGCCAAGAAGGCATCGCGCTCCTTGAGGATGCCGTCGCGCTCGGCGCGGAACCTGTCATGCTCCTGGAACATCGAGTCGCGCTCGGTGAGAAAGGTCTTGCGCTCGTTGAGAATGACGTGGCGCTCGGCCAGGAAGGCGTCCCGTTCCTTGAGGATGGCGTCGCGCTCGGCGGAGAAGGTGGCGTGCTCTTTCAGGATTGCATCACGCTCGACCAGAAATGCCGTGTGCTGCCCGAGCACGGCATCGCGCTCCTCGAAGAGCGTCTTGCGTTCGTTCATGAAAACATCGCGCTCGGCGATGAAGGCATCCCGTTCCTTGAGGATGGCGTCGCGCTCGGCGAGGAACTTGTCGTGCTCCTTGAGCATCGAGCTGCGCTCGGCGAGAAACGCCTTGTGTTCTTCGAGAATGACATCGCGCTCCGCCACAAGCGCGTCCCGTTCCTTGAACAGCGTCTTGCGCTCCGATTGGAACACGTCGTGCTCGGCCATGACGGCATTGCGTTCCTTGAGGATGGCGTCGCGCTCGGCGAGGAACTTGTCGTGCTCCTTCAGCATCGAGCTGCGCTCGGCGAGGAACGCCTTGTGTTCTTCGAGAATGACATCGCGCTCGGCCAGAAGCGCACCCCGCTCCTTGAACAGCGTCTTGCGCTCCGATTGGAACACGTCGCGCTCGGCCATGACGGCATTGCGTTCTTTGAGGATGGCCTCGCGCTCGGCGAGGAATTTGTCGTGCTCCTTCAGCATGGAGTTGCGCTCGGCGAGGAACGCCCTGTGTTCTTCGAGAATGACGTCGCGCTCGGCCAGGAACTTGTCATGCTCCTTGAGCATCGAGTCACGCTCGGCGCGGAACGCCTTGTGTTCATCAAGGACGACGTCGCGCTCGGCCACAAGCGCGTCCCGTTCCTTGAACAGCGTCTTGCGCTCGTTTAGGAACACGTCGCGCTCGGCCATCACGGCATCGCGTTCCTTGAGGATGGCGTCGCGCTCGGCAAGGAACTTGTCGTGCTCCTTGAGCATCGATGTGCGCTCGGCGCGAAAGGCCTTGTGTTCTTCGAGAATGACATCGCGCTCTGCCAGAAGCGCATCCCGCTCCTTGAACAGCGTCTTGCGCTCGGTGACAAAGCCGGCGTGAGCTCGTGCGAAGGTATCGTACTCTTTGAGCACGGCATCCCGCTCCTTGAGGATGGCGTCCCGCTCGGTCAGAAATGTTTTGTGGTCCTGCAACATCGTGCTGCGTTCGGCGAGGAACGCGTCTTGTTGCTTCAAGAGAACGCTGCGCTCCTTGAGAAAAGCGCCGCGCTCCTTGGTCAGGGCTTCGTGGGCGCGTTCGACCGCCTGATGTTGCTTGATCAAGGCGTCGCGCTCGGCCAGGAACGCATCGCGCTCCTTGAGGATGAAGTCGCGTTCCTTGATGAAGGCCTCGCGCTCCTTGAGGATGGTCGCGCGTTCGGCGAGGAACGCGTCACGGTCCTTCGCGAGGGTCTCGTGTCCTGTTCGGGCGGCGGCGGCTTCGGCTCTCGCAGCTTCGAACTGGGTGCGTTGCGCGTCACGGTCGACGACCAGCCTTCCGATTTCGGCGCGAAGGTCGGTTTCCATGTCCCGGGCCTTTTTGGTGTCCGCGTGCATCAGGCCTTTGAACAGCGTCGAACCTTCCATCAGCGTCGAACGCAGGGCATCGAATGACTCTTGCAGCGCGGGTTTCTCGCCCGAGCGAGCAGCCTCGGTCATACGATCAAAAATCTCGACCGCCATGCGTCCCACGCCCGTCAGGCGGGCAAGGTCGTCGTGCGTATACCGGTTGCGATGCAGGTCGTTGGTCAGGAATGCCTTGATCGCAGTCTCATGGTTCCGGCGCGGCCGCAGGCCGACAATCGTCATGAGCTTGCCGGCAAACGGCCGCCAGTCGGTCAGGAGCGCTTTGTATGAAACGAAGATTCGATCACGGCCGCGGCTTGCAAACTCGGTGGCCAGGTTGGCGTCGGCATACATCAGCAGCGACTTGTCGTGGGCGAAGGCATTTCGCCTGCGCAGCGATTCGGCGACCTCGAGAGGGTTGCGCAAGGGGATGACGATTTTCGCCTCGATGTTGAGACCGTCCAGGACTTCGAGCCACAAGGGCAGCAGTCGGGTGATGCGCGGATCCTTCACGACGAACGCGCGGCTGGTGCGGAATTCCTGTTCGATGTGATCGGCGATCTGGCGCTTGGCTTTGCGGGCCGCGGTGGTCTTGATCCAGTTGCGGGAGAGCGGCAGTGGATCGTCGTAGCTGCTGCCGATCGCGGCCAGCAGCGCTTCGTGAATCTCGATGACCCTGGTCGCCTCCCAGAAACCCAGGTCATTGTCGCCGGGAGATGCAGGCCACAGGTCGCGCGCGATATCGGCGCCCAGGAGGTTCACGACCCGTGCGACGGCGGATGTGCCGGATCGATGCATGCCGGCGACGATGACGCAGGTCCGCGACCCGGCCCGGGGGGCCGCCTTCGGTCTCGCCTTGAACCCTGCGCCTATTTTTGGCTTCGCGGCCACTTCGTCTTCCCTTCCAAACGATTAAATTGGGGGCATTACAGTTGAGAACCTGACGGGGCAGGGCCAGTGTGCCAGCATAGAGAGCTTCCGCCCAGGTTGCGGTCGATCGCGGCGCCGAACGCCAGTCCCGTCCCGCTCTGTGGAAAACGGCCGCGACAGCCGGTGCTGCCGGAGGGCAGTTCACAGCCTCCAATCATGCTTTTGACGTGCAATATTGCACGCCGGAGGCGTGACAAGTCTATACTCTTGGAATTATTGCCTCTTGGAATTAATGATCTGGGCACCGGGCGGAATCCGAGAATGAGCGCACAACATGCCGATCCAAATTGATTCGCTGGAAATTCCGTCTGTCAAGCTCATCAAGCCGTCGAGAGTCCGCGACAATCGTGGATTTTTTTCCGAGACCTACCGGAAAAGCGAGTTCGAAGCGGCCGGCATCTTTTTGACCTTCATCCAGGAAAATCATTCGCTTTCGAACGAAGTCGGCACGGTCAGGGGGCTGCATTTCCAGTCGCCTCCCTTTGCCCAGGACAAGCTTGTGCGCGTGGTTCGCGGGCGGATCTTCGACGTCGCGCTCGACATTCGCCGGTCCTCGCCTTCGTTCGGGCGTCACGTCGCGGCGGATTTGTCAGCGGAGAACGGGCATCAACTGTTGATTCCTCTGGGTTTCGCCCATGGGTTCTGCACCCTTGAACCTGATACGGAGGTCTTGTACAAAGTCAGCAATTACTACTCGCGCGAGAACGATCTCGGTCTTCTGTGGAACGACCCGGAGCTCGGGATCAGGTGGCCGCTGGCAGGGATGACGTCACAATTATCGGAGAAAGACAAAGCGCAGCCCAGACTCCGAGACCTTCGCGTCTATTTCGAATGAAGCAATTCCTGGATTGAGAGATGCGCGTCCTAGTCACGGGAGGAGCCGGCTTTATCGGATCAGCCGTCTGCAGATATCTCGTACAGACCGAGTACTGGACGGTCCTGAATGTCGACAAGCTGACCTACGCAGCGAATCTTCGCTCGCTCGACTCCCTTAAGGACAGTGCGAATTACCGTTTCGCCCGCGCCGACGTCTGCGATCGAGCAGCTCTCGACGCGCTCTTCCGTGACTTTGCCCCGGATGCGGTCATGCACCTTGCGGCCGAGAGCCATGTCGATCGCTCGATCAGCGGCTCTGATGACTTCGTCCGGACCAACGTGCTCGGCACGCATACGATGCTGGAGGCGGCTCGCGGATATTGGTCGCGCCTGTCGCCCCCATCGCGCGAGCGATTCAAGTTTCTTCATATTTCGACCGACGAGGTCTACGGGTCGCTTGGACCGACGGGCCAGTTCAATGAGGAGATGCCGTATAGTCCGAGATCTCCCTATTCCGCCAGCAAGGCTGCGAGCGATCATCTGGTCAGCGCCTGGTATGAGACCTACGGGCTGCCGACAATCATTTCCAACTGTTCCAACAATTATGGGCCCTATCATTTTCCGGAAAAGCTTGTTCCGCTGGTCATTCTGAACGCGCTCGAAGGAAAGGCGCTTCCGGTCTACGGCGATGGACAACATATCCGCGACTGGCTCTATGTCGACGACCACGTTCGGGCGTTGGCGGTCATCCTGACCAAGGGCCGCATTGGGCACAAATACAACGTCGGTGGTTCCAGCGAACGCACCAATCTTGAGGTCGTGCAAACGATCTGCGATCTGGTGGACGAACTCGTGCCGCGTGCCGGCCGCCGCCGCGAGCTGATCACGTTCGTGCCGGATCGTCCTGGTCATGATCGCCGTTATGCGATCGATCCTTCCAAGATCGAACGGGAACTTGGCTGGAGCGCGCAGGAGTCTTTCGAGACTGGCCTGGGCAGGACCGTCCTCTGGTATTTCGAGAACCGGGCATGGTGGCAACCATTGCGCGAGAGCGTCTACAGCGGCGATCGCCTCGGCCTCATCAACGTCTGACAAAATGACGCCTCGAGTCTTGATCATTGGAGAAAATGGGCAGGTCGCCCAAGCGCTGGCCCGCACCTATAGCGCGCGGGGAACCGTTGTCGCCGCCGCCGGCCGCTCAAAAGTCGACATCACCGATCGAAATTCCGTCCTGGCCGCGGTTTCCCAATTCCATCCCGACCTCGTCATCAACGCGGCGGCCTATACGGCCGTCGACAAGGCGGAAGACGATGCCGATCAGGCGTTCCTGGTCAACCGTGACGGGGCGCGCCATGTTGCTGCGGCGGCCCGCGCCGCGGCCGCCCCATTGATCCATATTTCGACCGACTACGTCTTCGACGGCGCCAAGACCTCGCCCTATGTCGAAACGGATGAGCCGGGGCCGCTTGGCGTCTACGGGCATTCGAAGCTGGCCGGCGAAATGGCCGTCGCCGCCGAAACGAACGATCATGTGATCGTGCGCACGAGCTGGGTGTGCAGCCCGGACGGCCACAACTTCGTCAAGACGATGTTGCGCCTGGCGGCCGAGCGCGACGAGGTCAAAGTCGTCGATGATCAATGGGGGGCTCCCACGTTTGCCGCCGATCTTGCTGTTGCCATTGCGGCGGTCGGCGACAGGTTGATCGAGAAGGCGGACCGCTCGACGCTGTGCGGAACCTATCACGCGACCGGATCGGGCGAGACCACGTGGTGCCGCTTCGCGAGCGCCATCATGGAGTGGTCGGCGGCAAAACGCGGGCGAGCCTGTCGCGTGCATGCCATTTCAACGAGTGAATATCCTACCCGGGCGCGCCGACCCCAAAATTCACGGCTCGATTGTTCGAAGCTCGACCGCGTGTTCGCGATACGCCTGCCAATGTGGCGGAAATCTCTTGAGACCTGTCTCGAACAACTCTTTGAATTGCAGGGAAGTCCTACATGAAGGGGATTATTTTGGCGGGCGGGAGCGGCACGCGTCTATATCCGATCACCGTTGCCGTTTCCAAGCAATTATTGCCGGTCTACGACAAGCCGATGATCTATTATCCTCTGTCGGTTCTGTTGCTTGCTGAAATCCGTGACATCCTCGTTATCACGACGCCACACGACCAAGCTCTGTTTCAAGCGCTATTAGGCGACGGGCGGCATTTCGGCGTGTCGATCAGCTATGCAGCGCAACCGCAGCCGGAAGGTCTGGCCCAAGCCTTCATTATCGGACGCGACTTCATCGGCTCGGACCGATGTGCGCTCATCCTCGGCGACAATATCTTTCATGGCCACGGCCTGCCGGAGCTTCTGAACTCAGCCAAACAGCGTCAGGCTGGGGCCACCTTGTTCGCTTATGAGGTGCTCGATGCAAAACGCTACGGAGTGGTCGAATTCGATTCTTCTGGAAAAGCGATATCGATCGAGGAAAAACCAGCCCA
Source organism: Alphaproteobacteria bacterium (assembly GCA_034669045.1). Taxonomy (GTDB): domain Bacteria; phylum Pseudomonadota; class Alphaproteobacteria; order Rhizobiales; family Xanthobacteraceae; genus VAZQ01. The sequence continues at coordinate 39,186 of JAXDOD010000102.1, read as the reverse complement.
GCCGAAATCCAACTGGGCAGTCACCGGGCTCTACTTCTATGACAATTCGGTTGTCCGCTACGCTGCAGAAGTGAAACCTTCAGGTCGGGGTGAGCTGGAGATTACCGACGTCAATCGCCGCTATCTCGAAGCCGGCGACCTCCACGTCGAGCAGATGGGACGCGGCTATGCCTGGCTCGATACCGGCACCATAGACTCGCTTCTCGAAGCATCCGAATTCGTGGCGACCCTGGAGCGCCGTCAAGGCCTGAAGATCTCCTGCCCTGAGGAGATTGCGCTACGGCTAGGCTATGTCACGATTGATCAGATCGACCCATTGTTGAGGACCCCCGGCAAGAGCAGCTACGCGAGCTATCTCCATCGCATCGTAAAAAGTTTGTAGGGAGCCGACTGCCCTCGGTCGCGGCGATGACCCGGTCCCGGAACATTCCGGCAGTCGGTAATGCGCACGCATTTTTGTCGGAATTTCTTTCTGCGGAATTTCCAGGTTGTCTTGTTATCTGTTCGGCGGTAGGGTGCTCGCGCACCGGCGGTGGTGGGGAGCGGCGTGGTATTTTCTTCCATTATTTTCTTGTTTTATTTCTTGCCTGTTTTCCTGACCGTCTATTTCATGCTGCCGACGACTTACACGAAGAATCTGTTCATGTTGCTGGCGTCCTTGCTTTTTTATGCATGGGGTGAGCCCTGGTTCGTCGCTTTCATGCTGCTGATGATTTTTTCCAATTACGGCATCGCACTTGTCATTGATCCCCTCGAAGGCTGGCAGAGAACGGCGGCAACGGCCGTTGGCGTGATACTTAATCTCGTGGCGCTCGGTATTTTCAAATATGCAGATTTCTTCATTCAAACTCTTAACAGCACCGTACTGAGCCCCCCAAAAAGCATCGGCATTCTAGGAATCCCATTGCCGCTAGGCATTTCTTTTGTTGCCTTTCACTCCATTTCCTACTTGATCGACATCAGCCGTCGAAAAGTTGTCGCCAATCGCGACCCGCTGGAAGCAGCCGTCTATCTGTCGATGTTCCCGCAACTGGTGGCAGGACCGATCGTCCGTTACAACACGGTGTACCGGCAACTGCGGGAACGCAGAACGACAATGGGCCGAGCCTCCGCTGGCATGCGGATATTCATCATCGGCTTGGCACAAAAGGTTTTGATTGCCGATGAGACGGCTCGCATTGCCGAGTCTGTCTTCAGTCACACCCAGGCCGTCACCCTTATGGAGGCTTGGCTTGGGCTCGCGGCATACACCTTGCAGATCTATTTCGATTTTATGGGCTACTCAAACATGGCTGTCGGCCTCGCACTGGGGCTCGGCATCCGCTTCCCGCGTAACTTTCGCCTTCCCTACACGTCTCGTTCGATAACTGAATTCTGGCGCCGTTGGCACATCAGCTTGTCGGCTTGGTTTCGCGACTATGTCTATATTCCATTGGGGGGCAACCGGGGCTCCGAATTTCGAACCTATGCAAATCTCTGCACGGTGTTCTTCCTATGCGGACTGTGGCATGGAGCAAGTTGGAATTTCGTGGTCTGGGGCATTCACCACGGCTTCTTTTTGGTCATCGAACGCGCCGGCGTTTCGCGGTTGCTGAGAGTTGTGCCCGCAACTGTTTCCTGGCTCTATGCCATGCTCGTGGTCATGTCCGGATGGGTCTGGTTCCGCGCTAAGGACATGTCTGGCGCGCTGGATATGTTCAGCGGCATGATTGGACTCCATGGGCTGGGACCGATCAGCTTCTCGACAAATCTAACTTTGTATCCAGTTACGTTGGGTGCCATGGTAATTGGTGCAATGCTCGCGGTCACAGCCTGGGACGGGACCAAAATGCATTTAAAACGTTATGTTCCTCTGCGGCTTCAGCAGCCGGTCCTGGCGGCGACCGATTCGCTCATCATCACGACTTTTTTCGTCTTGTCCGGTTTCGCGATCGCGGCCGGATCGTACAGCCCATTTCTATATTTCAGGTTTTGAGCGATGGGCATTCTCGCTCGCCATCGCCGCGGATGGATCGTCATTGTCGTCGGCCTCCTGTTGTTTCCGCTCTTTGGACAAATAACGAGACCGCTTGAACGGACTTCAAGCGCGGAGGCGCGCAATCTTCGCCGCCTGCCGAGTTTTCCACAATCGTGGGATAATTGGGTTGCGCTTCCCCGGGCAATTGATGGATTCCTTTCCGATCATTTCGGTTTTCGTGACCAGATCATCCACGCAAATGCCCTTGTTCGCTACGCTCTATCCTCCCCAACCAACCGGCTCGTTGTCATTGGGCGAGATCATTGGCTGTTCTATGTCGGAGACGAAGCGCTCGAACAATCCCTGGGCCTTGTGGCTCGCATGCAGATCTTGCGTCCGTTTTCGGATTTCGTCGCAAACCTCCACAGGCAGTTGTCAGAAAGGAATATCAAATTTCTTCTGACCATTGTTCCAAACAAATCAACGATCAGCCTCGATAAATTGCCGCTCTGGGCGTCCAACCCGTCAAACATCACTGAATACGACATTACCCTGAAGCTACTCTCTGAGCGCGGCGTGCCGGTACTGGATGTTCGTCCCGCGCTCTTGGCGGCGAACGCCCTGAACCCGGTCTATCTACGCACCGATACGCACTGGAACGGGTTCGGAGCAGCGGTCACGCGCGACGAAATCGTTGCGGCCCTGGGCCACCCGGAGTGGAGAATCGACATCAATCGCTCGTTCCAGGGTTACCGCGAAAGGAACGGCGGTGATCTCGCGCGATTTCTTGGGGTGGCGAACGACGTTCGTGACCATCAGCCGATTTTCGATCTATCCACCTATGAGCGTCTAGACGCTCCCACGGTGCTTGTCATCGGCGATTCTTTCACACAGAATTACTTCCCCTCTATTTGGGTCAACGGAGGAAGGCTGGTGTGGATGTATCATGCCCGCTGTGCATTTGATCTGAGCGACGTCTTGTCACACAATCCCGATATCGTTGTATTTGCCCCCACCGAACGTTACGCTTCTTGCATTCCCAAGAGTTGACCCAAAGGATGAACATGGACGATATGTTTGCCATCGGAATGGCACTATTGATGTTGATAGCGCTGTTTAGCGGGCTGGCAGTCCTGACGATTGCCGCATGCAAATTGGGTTTTGATTTGCTGATTTTGAAATTGCGCCGAAAGGACAAAAAAAAGCAGGCCGGTGTCGCGACTCAGCAGCAGTAGATCATGAAGGCGCCGATGCACGACGACGAGTTCTTCCTTGATCAATACCGCAGGCTCTTTTCGATCAAACCGGAGCTGTTCAGCAACCCGACGGGTTGTCCGATAGAGATCCTCCTCGATCCTGCGAAGATTTCCGAAGCCCAGAAGCATGTCCACTCCGAACGAAAGCAAGCTGGTCATACCACGGCCGACTTGCGTGTCGGGCTGTTGGCGGAGGATCATTTTATTGGCTACGTCGTGCGCGATGCCGTCAGGTTTTCCGATGGACGTCTCGGTCTCTATAACCGCATCGTGACGACCGAAGGAGCGGTAGTGCTACCTATTCTCGACGGAGCGATTGCTCTTATTCATATTTTTCGACACGCGCCGCGCCGGTGGTTCTTCGAGGCCCCACAAGGACTGATTCCTCCGGGAGCCGACCCAGGCGAGGAGGCGCGACGCGAACTTGACGAGGAAATGGGCGCGGTGGTCGCCGAATTGTTTCCTCTTGGGCGTGTTTATACAAGCACTGCACTCACGTCGGAAAACCTGCATGTCTTTGCGGCTCGGATCACCAACACTGGTGAGCCGCAAGCGAGCGAGGGAATTGACGGCATTCGAATCATATCGAACAATCAAATTGACGAGTTGTTGCTTGACGGGACCATCTGCGATGGCCCCACCACGACAGCCATAGCTCGGGCGCGGGCTTGCAAGTTGCTGTGAAGTCCGCACTCAGTTCACGATCTGCCATGCGGCGATTGGTGAAATGTATCATTCCACCGATGCGGGGGGCGTTACCTCAACCTCGCGTACGACTACCCGCAGAACAGTGAATGCCTCGGCCGCCGAAACGCCCACCGTCGCCCCTCGAGCGTGGGCGAGATTCTTCAGCGAGGCGAGTGATCGTGCGTGCGGCTCGGCTCTCATGTCGAAAGAATAAGCTTCGAGCGCCTTGAGTTTGCGACTCAGAACCGTCGTGATCTCGATAAAGCGCGAGGGATGAAATGCATTGCCCAGACCGGGCGGAGCCCAATCGGTGCTGGAAGGAATTTCATAGCCGTAGAATTCGACCACGGGGCTGTCAGGGACAGGACGCAGAGCGGTGGCAGCGGCACGAAATGCGGTTTGATGATCGATATTGAGATTGCTGCCATTGCTTACGTACACAACGCTCGGTCTCAGTTGGGAAACCGCACGCTCGATAACTCCGACCATTTCGCAGAGCGGCACGGTATCGCTGCGATTTTCCGGAAATCCCGCGAAACACGGAGGCTGCGCACCGAGCAGGTCCGCGGCCTGCCGCGCCGCATCTCGGCGCCTGGCGTCATGACCGGTGCCGTCGCCGCACAAAACGAGGATATGAACCTGTGACCCGGCAGCGGCGTGGACGGCAATCGTTCCCCCGCACCCGAGCACCTCATCCAAAGCGTGCGGCGCAATGACCAGGACCGAGACGTGGTCACGCCACGACCTCATGCGCGATAGAATTCGTTCACGGCGTCCGCCACGTACGCGATCTGATCCGCCGAAAGTTGCTGGTGATGAGGCAGCGCAAGAACGCGGTCGGCCTGCTGCTCGGCTTTTGGAAAATCGCCCCGCTTGTGGCCGAATTTCTGCGCGGCGGGATGCAGATGCAAGGGCGTTCCATAATAGACCAGCGATTGAATGCCGCGCTTTTGCAGGAAAATCTGCAGCTCGTCGCGGCGTTCAGCCTGAGTGATCAACATGACGAACGCGTTCTTCTCAGATTCCTTGCACGGCGGGATATAGATTTCTTTCGCCCTGATGCGCGAGCGATAGAGGTTCACGTTGTGCCTGCGTCGCTCGATCACTTCGTGTAAGCGGCCAAGCCGGAACATCAGCACTTCCGCATTCAGGGAATCCAGCCGCGAATTGACCCCATAAAGGACGCAGGTATCACGATCCTGCAGGCCGTGGTTGCGATAGAGCCGGATCTTCCTTGCCACTTCATCGTCGTCGGTCACCAGAAATCCGCCATCGCCCAGCGCATTCAGATTCTTGAGCGGGTGTGCCGAAAACGTCCCGACATTTCCAAATGTACCGCCGTGACGCCCGTTGTAGAAGGCCCCCATCGATTGCGCCGCGTCCTCGATCACCAAAAGATTGTGGCGGCGCGCAATCTCCATGATCGCATCCATATCGGCAATGCGGCCGGCCCAATGCACGGGCATGATAGCCTTGGTGCGCGACGTGATTTTCTTCTCGATCTCTGCCGGATCGATGTTCTGGTCCTCGCGGACATCGGCGTAAACGGGAGTCGCTCCGACGTGCACGATCGATCCGGTCGAAGCGACGAATGAAATCGGCGTGGTAATGACTTCGTCACCCTTGCCGACCCCGAGCGCCCACAGCCCGAGCATGAGAGCGTCGGTACCGTTGCCGCAACTCACACAGTGTTTCGCGCCCGTGAATTCGGTGATGCGTTGCTCGAACTCGCCTACCTCCTGCGTCAGTACGAAGTGGCCCTGCGAAAGTATGCGCTCGATGCAGGCAAGGAGTTCCGTTTTTTCTTCGACGAACCGCTGTTGAAGGTCGATAAAGGGCACCTTGAACTCTGTCATCATTTGCTTCCCAGGTAAAAGTTTCTGACAGTCTCGATCACGTAGTCCTGTTCGGCTCTGTTCAAATGCTGATCGACCGGAAAGCTGATGGTCTCACGGCAGTGCCGCTCTGCGACCGGGAAGTCACCAAGCTTATAGCCGAGATACTGGAGCGCCTTCTGCAAGTGCAGCGGGATTGGATAGTGGATCTTGGCTTCGATGCCATGATCAATGCAGTATTCGAGGAGGCGGTCGCGTTCCTCGACGAACAGGATGTAAAGCAGGTAGACGTGCCTTGTCTCATTGCGCCGCACCGGCACGCGGATCTGCGGAATTGTCCGAAAGCTGCGATCATAATAAGCCGCAGCTTCAATTCGCTTCTCTACGATATCGGCCAGTTTGCGTACGATCCATTTGCCGACCACTGCCTGAGTCGAATCGAGCCGCGAATTGTAACCAAGGATCTCCATTTCGTCGCGATTGCGCAGTCCGTGATTGCGCAGCAGCCGCACGCGGCGGTTCATCTCGTCGTCGTTCGTGACGACAATTCCTGCGTCTCCCCATACGTTGATGATCTTCAGAGGATGCATCGAAAATGCCGTGGCGTCACCCCAAGTCCCAACACGCTGCCCGTTGTACTCGCCCATCAGGCTCTGGCAGCCGTCTTCGACAACGTGCAATCCGTGATGCCGGGCGATATCCATGATGCGCGGCATTTCGGCGACGTCGCCAGTGAGATGCACCGGCATGAGCGCCTTGGTGCGTGGTGTGATCGCTTGTTCCAGCTTGGAGACGTCGAGACAGAAGGTGTCGTCGCAGTCGACAAAAACCGGCTTGGCACCAACCTCGGCGATAGCTCCAACGGTTGCGTAGAATGTATTCGCCGCGGTAATGACTTCGTCACCGTGCCCGATGCCGAGCGCTCGCAGCGGAATTTTGAGAGCATCAGTTCCGGAACCTACACCGACGGCGTGTTTGACGCCCAGCGTTTCGGCAAATTGTGCCTCGAACTCGTGCACCGGTTTTCCAAGCGTGAAATCGCCGCTCGCGACCAGTGCGCGCAATTCATCGAACACTTCATCCACTTCTGCAAACTGTTGCGCAAGGGGGGAGTAGCGGACTCGCATAGGGCCAATTGCTGTTGTTGAACCAAGATGTTGCGGGTGCTTGCCGAGGTCGCTGGCGATGGACGATGACTATCCCATACCTCGAGAATTGTCCATTCCGGAGATCGCCTTGAACGGGGGACCGACTGGCTATTTTGAAATTGAGACAAGGGCGATGCCGAGAGTGATCAAGCCGGCAGCCGAGAGCCGACCAAAGTCCAGCCGTTCTTTGTACCAGAATATGCCGATCAACGTCGCAAAGAGAATGCTGGTTTCCCGGAGTGCTGATACGGCGCCGACCGGGTTGCGGCTCAGCGCCCAGATGAAGACCGTGAACGACACTAATCCGAGCAGCCCAGATATGGCTGTTCGTTCCTTTATTGCCGCGAGCTCCGCAAGAAAGCGTCTCCTCCTCAAAGCAAAGACCAGAAGCGTGAAGGTGCCGCTATCGAGGACAACCAGCCACACCGTGTAGGACATCCAATCGCCGGACACGCGAGCGCCGTAGGAATCGAGGACAGAGTAGCCCGCCACCGTGAGACCGACGCCGGCGGCCGCCAACAGCAGCTTGGCCTGGATGTTCCGGACCGCTTCGCTGGTCAGCCAGCACACGCCGGCTGATATGGTTCCGATGCCGAGGAGTTGTGACATCGATGGCGTCTGGCTCAAAAGCCAGATACCGGTTGCCATCGCAAAAATCGGCACGAGACCTCTTGCCAGAGGATAGGCTTGGCTGAGATCGCTGTCGGCGTAAGCCAACGCGAGCGAAAAGCGGTAGCCGGAATGAAGGACCAACGACAAGGCCAGAACTGGCCAGATCGCCGTCGGCGGCAATTCGACGAACGGAAGAAAGGCGGCTGCAATGATGGCGCTGATCAGGCCCATTCCGGCAAGCGCCGTTAGCTGATTGCCAGAAGACTTGATGAGAGCGTGCCAGGAGGCGTGAAGCGCTGCCGCGCCCAACATCAAACAGACTGTAAGAGTGTCCAGCGATTCACCAGCAACGCTATGGTGTGGACGCCTCCATTAACAGCAAATTTATGTGTTGCAAACATCGTTTCGGCGAATTTAATATCTAGCGGTGGCGTCCACAGCTCTGAAACTTCGATTTGGTGGGCTACAGGATTTTCATGAACGCTCTGAAAATTGGCATGGGATTGGCTTGTCTCCTCGGTGCGTTTTTTGTGACTCAGTGGATTCTGGATCGTCAGGCCGGCGAGAGCGGGAGCCCGCAACAGGTACAGCCAAATACTACTTCAACGGCATCGGGTGACAAAATCTTGGCGCTAGCCCGGTCCACGGTCACTGACGAAGCGACATTGACATCGGCGGCCAAATCGGCGGGTTTGGAATTATCCCCCGACGTCAAGGGCAACGTCGATCAAATTCGTCGAATTGATTCAGGGCAGGTTCAAGTCTTGGGCTGGGTTTTGGACAGTAAGGCCGCTGGAGGACCTTTGACAATCCTGCTCTTCGGTGATGGGAAGAATCTGTTGCACGTCGTATCCACCGGTAGCCGTTCGGATGTTGCCGCATATTTCAAGCTTGCGGATTCGTCTGGAAAGAACATGGGGTACAATGGTAGTTTTGCTTGCGATGCAGGAAAAAAGCTAATTCTGGCCGTCGTCAGCCCGAGAAATCTCTATGCTCCTCTGGGTCCGGTCGGCTGTCCCTAGATTTCCAGCAACTTGGCGGCGCCGACACCCATCAAAGCGTCCGGGCCGCAGCCGCGCAACGCCATCCGCAGCGGCAGGCTGTAGAACGAGCCGAATATGACTTGGCCCTTTCCGCCGAACGGCCGAGCGGATCTTTTGCGGTTGAGAGTTGCCTAATTTCGCCGTACGGGGTTGGCTGCGAAGCTTATTGCGGATATGCTTCAGCAGAGCGGCGCCACAACCTCTTGCAGGTCGGCGTGAATATGTTAGGGGCATCACTCGCTGGAGCATCTGGCGCAGGCGATGAGGAGGGACGACGTGTACGGCGTGAGGCACGGAAGCGTAGTTGATTTCACCATCGCATCGGCAAGTGTCGCAGCGGTGTTTCTGTATCGTTGGAATGGGTAACAAGCGCGACAGTTCCCGATGTCCGCAATCAATCCAGCCGTCCATCCGCTCATTGCCCTGGCACAGCTTTATCAGGCTTATCTTGAACGACCAACGGTTCAGGATATTTCAGACCATGACGACATGTTCGTCAAAGGGCTTGAAGGTGGACGCCAGCACTACTTCAATGTAGGGCGCTCTGCCATTGATATGATTATCGGCGCTTTGCTGCTGGGAAAGAAGAGCGTGGTCGGATCGATCCTCGACCTTCCCTGCGGCGGAGGGCGGGTCACCCGGCATCTGCAGAGCCTGTTCCCTGACGCCGAACTCTATGTGTCCGACCTCGACCGGCAGAAAGAGGCATTCGTCATTGCTCGGTTCGAGGCCCTGGGAATACGACCGAATCCTCATTTCGAGTTGGCGCCGGAGCGCACGTTCGATCTGATCTTCGTGGGATCCCTGGTGACGCATTTCGACGAGGCCTCGTTTCGGCGGGCCGTGGACTGGTTCTTAGCGTCCCTGTCCACCGACGGCGTTCTTGTGATGACGACTCATGGCCGACGGCATGACCGGCAACAGAGCCATGGCCAGTGGATAGAGCCCGAATTGTGGGCGCCGGCACGGCGGGATTTTCAAGCCAAGGGGTTCGGGTATGCTGACTATCCGTTCCTGCCGGGATACGGTCTCAGTGCGTGCTCACCATCGTGGCTGATGAAGCTGGTCGAAACCAAGAACGATGTTCGCGTCCTCTCGTTCCAGGAGTTCGCATGGGACGATCATCAGGACGTCATTGTCATGCAGAGGCGGGCGGTGTGACCTTAAGTAGGGGGACGGGTTGTGAGTATAGTCGTCAATCAACTGTCGCTATTTCCGAACGACATCATTGCCAAGAGCATCCATGTGGTTCAACCGAAGGCGCAACTGCGCGCCCTGACCTCGCTTCGCTTTTTCGCGGCGATGATGATCGTGGCCCTGCATGCTCAGGGCCACTTCGGCATCCCCGCCGGCTTCGCGAACAGGTACGCGCTCGGCGGCGGCGTCTCGATCTTCTTCGTGCTGTCCGGCTTCATTCTGGCCTACGTCTATCCAGAACTCCCAAGCGCGAACAAGACATGGCGCTTTCTCCTGGCTCGCTTCGCAAGGATCTGGCCGGCGCACATTGCAACGTCGGCATTCGCGGTGTGGCTGATCTGGGGCGGTTTTTTCCTCGACGGCGACGCGCTTGCGCACGCGCTGATCAACGTCGGCATGCTCCACGCCTGGAGCCCGTGGACGTTCGGCAACGTTGCGATCAACGGACCGAGCTGGAGCATATCCACCGAGTTCATGTTCTACCTCTTATTCCCGCTGTTGATTGCTGATTTTCGCCGCACGTGGTGGTGGAAGCTTGCCCTGTCCCTCTGCGTGGCCGGCGTCTTGATCATAATTTGCGAAATCTTCGCCATTCCACACGCTGACTCCAGCAGGCGTACGGGAACCGCGCTCCTCCTGTATCAATTTCCCTTGGCGCGACTGTCGGAGTTCGTGATTGGCATGTGCGCGGCGCTGGCATGGCAGACCTATGCCGCACGACTCAGAATCAATCGGTTCATCGGTACGATCTTTGAAGTCGCGGCGCTCCTCATCCTTTTATACACGCTCACCAGCGACGGAACCGAAGATATCTCCCGAGCCTTCTGGTCCTGGTACTATCAATCCTTCCACTATGCGATTCCGGCCGCACTTCTCATTTTCGTCCTCGCCTGCGATGTTGGGTGGGTCAGCAGATTGATGTCACTGGCTCCGCTCGTATTCCTCGGCGAAATCTCGTATTCAATGTACCTCATTCACTTCCCGCTGCTGCAAATTCATTGGGCCTACACGAGCGCGACCGTGCCGCTATGGGTGCAGGCTGGCACCTATTTCTGTGCACTCTACACGCTGTCCTATCTGATATGGGCTTGCGTCGAGATGCCGATGCGCAATCTTTTGATCGGCCGAACTAATCGTCTGCAGACAGATCGTTTCCTGCGAAGCCGCGCCTAGTACGTCCTGCCCTCATGAACGATCATCGGGTAACAGGCTTTCTGCGACGTAGAGATCGAGCATCGCGGTAATCTCCATTGGGTCGTAGCCGAAAGAGCGAGCGCAATCGGACGATACCGTAAAACTCGACTGAGGTGCGTGCACCGTAATGATCCGACCGTGCAAATTCGTGCCCATCATCAAACGGTCGGCGACTTGACGGATCGGGATTGCCCCCGCTGCGCCAACGGGAAATGCAAAGAAACCTCGCCAGTCTCGCTGGGTGAGCCCGTCGAAAAAACGCGCCAGGTCGCGGATATGAGCGGCATTGTTGAACGCTGCTTCCGGATTGAAAATCGTTACGTCCTTGCGAGCCCTTATGCGTTCGAGCATTGTGGGAACCCACGCGCGATGCGCTCCCCGCCCCAACACCCCCGGCAGGCGCACGCAGATGCACGGTAGCTCGGCGGCTTTGCCGGCCAACAGACGCTCAGCTTTGTATTTGCTGGCGCCATACGGGCTGGGGTTGTTGACTGGGGTGTTCTCGTCAACGACGGAAACGTCAATCCTTCCATGCACCGACAGGCTGGAAGCAAAGATCATTCTCCGAGCGCCGGCCGACAGCGAATAGTTCAGGACATTGCGGGTGCCGATGACGTTGCAGGTAAACATCTCATCATCTGACACGCCATCAACGCTAGATACGCCGGCGACGTGCACGACTGTCGCGGCGGTGGAGGGGAGGCGCGCGAAACCCGCAGCATCTCCGATGTCAAGTTCAACAAGTTCCAGTTCCAGAGTTTTGCCGAGCGCACGCAGCCGTTCAACTACCGCATTGCCGGTGCGAAATGTCGCGGTTACCGATTTCCCGGCACGCAAAAAATGTTCGGTCAGGTACGAGCCAAAAAACGAACTTGCTCCCGTCAACAATACGCCCGTCACGATGATTGTGATCCCATGGCTGGTCCATATGTCTAAACGGGCTTTGGCTTTCGGTCAGCGACCCAGATTATGCCTCCCAGCAAACTCACCCCGCCAACGATCAAGCCATAAGCAAGACTTGATCCGAATGCCACATCGGACTGCAAACCAAGCGCTCCAAATGCCACGACCGCGGCCCCTTCGCGGAGCCCCCAGCCTGCTATCGAAATAGGAACCATCGCGATTTCCAAGACCGCCGGCACAAGGAGCGCGCAGCCCAACGCCAACGGGGCATCAACGCCCATGCCAAGCAAGATGATGCCGAAAGCGAGAGCATTGCCCAATGCAATGAACACACTGACCAGCCCAACCTGGAGGAGCTGAGGATAGTAGGTAAGAAAATACCGCCCTACAGTCGAGGCTTCAATCAAAAGCATCGCCACCCGTTTAACCGGGAGACGTTCCCGCAGCTCATGAAGATATCCGCCTCGTCCCCTCAGCGAACCAAGGAATAAGATCACCGCAAATCCGGCTACTCCGGCGACCGCGAGCAGAATAAGGGCATAATTCACCGAACGTTCTGATATCCGCGACAACAGCCAGGGAAGGCTTGCAAGCAGACAAAGGTGATTGACGAGGATTCCAATCAAGCGATCGATCAAGATGGCGGAAGTTGCATCAATCAACGGCAGTCCGGCCTTTCGGATGCGCCAGATACGCAACGCATCACCTCCAATGAATGATAAAAAAGTGTGGCTGAAGAACATGCCCTCAAGAGTAATGCGAAACGCGTCAGTAAACGGAATTGGCACCTGAAATCGGTTGACGACCAAATTCAATCGCTTTGCCGCAAATAGGGTTTGAGCGAGGACCACAAAAAACGCGCCGACGGCCGCCCACCCGTTAACGCTTGCGAGGGATCGCCCGATCGCCCGCACATCCAAATGCAACAGGAAGAATCCTAGGATCAACGCGGTCAACGCGACTTTGATAACCACGCCAAGCCAATTTTGCATTTGTCGCGGCCTCAGCTCGCTGGCGGAATATGCTCGGTCTTTGGAGTGGGAGGCCCAATCAACTCAGCATCAGTCTGCACAATCAGGCTGTTACGGCATGCTCAATCGCGATCGCATTCACGTCGCTCCGACCTGAGCGGAAATCACATTAAGATCGAGGCCATGCGCGGCAAGTAGATCGTCGTGGCTGCCGTAGTTGTGAATGAAAGCATCCTGCAGGGTGAAAGTATCGAGCCGGCATTGCGCGCGGATGTCCCATGCGATCTGCTTCGCCCGCGGCGCGAGTCCGCCTTGCGGTGCGTGCTCTTCGATGACGATAACGTGTTTGTGCTCGCGCAACGCCTGCTCGATTCCCGCCGTGTCGAGCGGCTTGAGAGTGTGGCAGGAAACGACCGAGACCGATTTGCCTTGCGCTTCAAAAGATTCCGCGAGCTTCATGGCCTTCTGCATGATCACGCCGTAGGACAAGATACAAACATCGGACCCGTGCTTGATGTAGCGAATCTTCCCGAACAGCCAAGGATCAATCGCCTTGTCTGTGAAGTTGGGTTCTCCAGCTTTCCCAAGGCGCAAATATACCGGTCCCTTCTTTTGCTGGGCGCAATATCGCGTGGCTTCGGTGCATTCCATTGGATCGCACGGAGCAATGATCTGCATGTTGGGGAGGGCGCCCGCAATCGCGATGTCCTCCTGCGCGTGATGTGTGCTGCCGAGGTTTGAATAGATAACGCCCGCACCCATGCCGACGATCGTCACCGGCAGGTTCTGGTAGCATAGATCGTCGCGGACCATTTCGAACGGGCGATAAAGTGTAAAGGTGGCAATTGTGTACGCAAAGGGCTGGCACCCCTTCAGCGCGAGACCGGCGCAGATACCGATCATGGACTGTTCAGCAACTCCGACATTGATAAACCGGTCGGGATACTGTTGTCGAAACTTGACCATGCTGCCGGCAGGAGAGATATCCGCAACGACGACATAGAGGTCAGGATTCGCGTTCGCGGCCAGATAGAGTGCCTCAGAAAACGTGTTCCTCATGAAGATATCGCCTTCTGCAATTCCTCGGATGCTTGCTCATATTCCTTCTGGTTGGGCGAGCGGTAATGCCAGATCGGCACGTTTTCCATGTAGCTGACGCCTTTGCCCTTGATGGTCTTGGCGACCACCATGAGCGGTTTTTGCCCCTGTTTTTCCGTGACTGCCTGAAAGATAGCCGCCGAATCGTGGCCGTCAACCTCGACGGCTTCCCAGCCAAACGCCAGGAACTTGTCAACCAGCGGGTAAAACGACGGATGTGTTTCAGAGGTTCGGCCAAGCGTCTGATAGTCGTTGTTGTCCATGAATGCGATCAAGTTCGTCGCCCCCAGTGACGACGCCATCAATGTGGCCTCCCAGGTCGAACCTTCCTGATATTCTCCGTCGCTCAGAACGACATAGATGTTGCCACTGGTCTCACGTGCCCGTTCAGCAAGCGCCATACCCACCGCCATCGAGAGTCCGTGCCCGAGCGCGCCTGTTGATGCCACGATACCCGGATTTCCATAGTCGGGATGGACGCCGAGCCTGCCTTCGGACGTGCAGAATTTGTCAAGATCATCACGGCTAAGAATGCCGAGTTGTTCGAGAACAACGTATTGGATCACGCAGCCGTGGCCCTTGGACATCATGAATGTGTCAGGCGACGAACCATCCGGATTGCGACGCATCAAACCAAAATAGATGCAGTCGACGATTTCAGTGCAGGAATACGCCGACCCGATATGGATCGCCTGAACCTGCATGGATACGTCCAGAATGCGCTTTCGGAAGCGCGCGCACCGCACGCGGGCAGCCGCCACGTCAAAAAAGTTTCTTGCAGAGGGTTCATGCATCGGAATCATTCCTGCAACCTAAAGTGCCCATCGTAAGCCGCCGCTGCGGCGTCGAGCCCTTCTGCATGACTGGGTGTACTGTCGCGGCTAGCCTTTTAAGGGCTCCGACGGTAGCCGTCCAGCAGAATTGCCTGTTGTGCATGCACCGTCCAGCCGATGCTGACCAGGAAGGCCGCGCATCATTGTGGAGGTACGACGAATGTGGCCTGCAAACGTGACAGCCGTTGCACGAGCGGGCCGGCCACGGCAGGCACAAGAGGAACGAAAACTGTGCTGTTGGCCGGCACATCCGCCGGCGCCAAGATCGGCTTGCCGTCGATGTCCCGCCCAATGCGCGACTTGTCCTCATCCAGAAAAAAGCACACGCGTTCGCGCAGCGCGCCGTAAAGCCACATCGCTGAAATCGACGAGCCAAAGATACCGAAGCTTGACGATCGGGAGGCCTCTGATGCTGCTGAAAGCACAGCATGAAGCCACCTCACTGTCGAATCGACGATGCGAATTCCGTCTGACGGCAATGCCGAGGCTGGCGGTGAGGTGCCGCGGCGGCCAACGAACGTAATTTCCTTCGGGAGAACCGTATTCACCAAGACATCGACTCCAGCTCCTTGGCGCGCGACCAGCATTCCCAGAGTCTTGCGGGTGAAATGCGAGCGATGGTCCACAACGAGCAGGTCGAATGGGGAGGTCTCAATGTCGGGCACTTGCACGAAAAGTGAGCCGTCCGATTTCAGCAACAGTAGTGCGTCACGCACGGCGGCGGCCGGATCCACAATGTGCTCCAGCGAGTGTATCATCGTGGCGACATCATAGCGTTGCGGAATTTGAGCGAGCGGCATGGTGTAGAGTTCACAAAAACCTTTTATCGACCGAAGGCTTGCCAGGGCCTTGTCAGAAAGCTCGCTGCCGTCCAAGGACCATCCCGGCAAGGCGGTGGCAAAATTTCTTAGTGCTGCGCCCGTCCCACAGCCGATGTCGATCAAGCGTCCGTGCGAACCGTAGCGACTTAAACGCTCGACCAGGTAATCGATTAGCAGACGCGAGCGCGGCGCTGACGCGCCGCTGGGAGAAAATATTGGCTGTTCGGAGCCGTCGCCTTGATAAAAGAGCTCGTACGCATCGTAGACTTCACGAATTTCCTGAAGCCACTTCTTGTCGGCCGGCTTTTGAATCATTCCACAAGATTCGCAGACCGCGACTACGCCACTGTTCGGCCACGGCTTACAGTCGGACGTGACACGCGGCAAAGAGGAGAATTCCGGGATCGGCTGTAATGTGGAATTTTGACAAACGAGGCAGACGAAATTCATAATGGCATCCCATTCCACTTCGCTCTTGCGGCTCGTTCGCTCTTGCGGCTCGGAGTTGCATTTTACTCCCGCAGTGGACCCTTGAGCAAACCTCGGTCCGTCATCCGACGGTCTCTAGCCGGGCTTCTCCTCTTGAGTCGCCAAAATCGCGAATGACAACCTCTCGCGGGCTATGCGCGAATAGCTGAAACCATGCTGCGATCGAAAACACTGCCGCGCACACCATGTGGAAATAGACAGGGGCAGCGTAGTTTTGGGCCAGTATGACGGTCGTGTTCGACGTAACCCCCATCACAATGAGGAGCATCATGCGAGAGAAGACGAAGCCGTAGGATACGAGTGCGACGAGGTAGCAAAGATTCGACACAGCATACCCCCCGTAGCGCAGACTAGCCATTGTAAATCCAATGCAGCCCACGATCAGCAATGGCATAAGGGCAAATTGGTAGTTCCGCAGAACGAACAAGCGAATCTTGTCGGAAAGCCGCTCGAACTTGTAGGGCGAATACGCGGGATTTGGATAATTGCGGACGTGGTCGATGTGCATTTGGCCCTTGCCAATGTGAGCACCGAACGCACTTCGGAATTCCCCAAGTTTCTTTTCAAGCTTCGCGCCGTCAGCGCCCTCGATTTGTACGATGCAGTCGTCCTTGCAACGCGTTCGCGCAGAAAAACGTTGATGATGTGCGGCAGAATCCTTCGTCATGCTTTCAATATCCGGACTACCTACTCGAGACACTCTCAATTCGGCGAGCGTGCCTTCGGGATCTCTTACGCTGAACGAAATCCAATTGTCGCCTGCCAAATAGTACCAACCTGAAAAAACATAAGTAGCGAGCGGAATATTTGGCGGTCTGGTGTGCAATGGATAGCCCAGGAAGCGCGTATATCTCGCAAACGAGTCCTCGTCTCCGGCGCTTCCGTTAAGGTGAGTGGGCGGGTTGAGCAGCAAAAGCATTTTCGCCGCTCTATAGAAGTGGGCCGGTAGTCGCCCCACGATCTGTTCCAAACTTACGGCCGGCATTTCGCTGATGAGTTGAGGCTTGCATTCAAGCGCACCGCGCTTGCATGCGGCAGATATTTCGTCCGCAATCTGTCCGAAAAAGGCTGAAGCTCCCGCCGGAGTCGCATAGCGACCGACGCCTGCGGCAGCATCCCTGATGGCAAAGATGAAAAATCCGACACCGATCTCATCGCAAGGTTTCTTGTAAACCGTACAACTGATTTTTGCCCATCCCGCGGCAGGCGCCCCCTCAAAATAGGGCTTCAACAACGCAAAGCTCGGGCTGACCGCATAAACGCGCTCGCGCGCGGCTGCCGTGAGCGACATGTAAGGCTCAATTCCCCCGGAGCGAACACCATGAATGGCTCGCAGTGCGCGTTGAAAATTTCCTTCCTTGAAGTCGACCCCGACGAAGGACCCGTAAGCCAGCCAATTTCCTGCTCTAAACCCGATATGGACCAGGGAAGACGACAACAGGATGATCGTGGCAATAGTCGCAAGCTGCATCACTCGTCGCTGTCGAACTGAAATCAGGACCGCACCAGAGAACAATATGCCCAGCGGTGGAAGGAGCCAAATTCCCTCCTCGCGGGTCAGCCATAACCAACCGCCAACGAGCCCTGCGGACAACGCGAACATCATTCTTTGTCGTTGCAAGGGATAGAACAACGCGCCGAGCGTCAGCGCCAGAAAGAGCAGCACCTGGCTAGGATAAATCCAGTCTCTAAAGACGCGCAGGAGGAAGACGCTCAAGCTAATTGGATGCCATAACAGGAACGTGAAAAGCAACGCAGACAACGGGATCGACTTGATAAAGCGGTGAGACACAACGGTGAAGATCGTGGTCGCAAAGCAATGGAGCAGAGCCGCGGCGAATGTAACCGAGATTCCCAACCAGTAGGCGACCGCAAGGAATAAAGGAAATCCTGGCCCCTTCACCAGAGTGAACTGATTGTATGGACCGAGCCACTCGCCTTGGGACAGGTGTTCCCCAAGCGTCATAAACAGGGTGTCGTCGTGGGGAGCGCCTGTGTAGACGGTAATGGGGGTATGAACCGCGACAAACAAGTAAATCAGATTCAAAACAGCGAGATAGCCGTAGATCAGTGGCCGTGGTGCGGAAAAGTACAAGATGCCAAATGGACCTTGCCTTTCGCCAGCGGGACGTTCTGAGCCTTTCAAGGTGACGTGCGACATCGCTCCCAGCCAGTCATTCGACGATGGTCCAGTAGTAATCTCCGGTGTATCCGGCCTCGTTGAACAGGTCGATCCAGCCCTCGGGATAGTCGTGGTAATGCGCGGTCAGAACCCACTCCAGGAACAACGCCTTTTGCTCAGGCGTGCGATACGAATCAATCTGGACGAAGCCGCGTCCCGGAGCCAAGCGCTCGATCTCACGCAATGCCGTGATGAGATCAGGCCGGTCAAGATTATGAATCGTGTTGAGGGAGATCACCGCCTTGAAGCTGTTGTCGGGAAACGGAAGCTTCGTTGCATTGCCCAGGTGTAGACGGCCGGCCACTTCGGGCTCGCAATTCATCAGCGCATATTCGGAGATATCGAGACCAAAAGCCTCAAGCCCCGGACACGCTTTCATCAAGTCCTTGACGAGAAAGCCCTTGGCGCATCCCACATCAAGCACTCGATCGCCGGGGCGCAGGTTGAAGTGTGCAACCATATCCTGGGCGACGGGGACCCAGCGCCCGTCATAGCGATAGCCGCCATAGCCGTAGCTCCGCGGACCATCAAAGTAGAGTTGTCCGTATTCGCGCGAGGCGGCGACAATTTCGGGCGTTTTAGCCTCTGCGCGCGCATTGACGTTGCGTTTGCCGCGTGGAAGCTTGGCGAGAAGGTTCACTTCTTTCATCACTTGGGTCCAGCGATATCAGGAATGTGCATTTGATTCGGGTTTCGTCAACCTGGCGATCTGACTGCCTCCGGCCTACCTCTTGATCGCCGGTGCGCGAGTGACCGCGATTGCAAGTTTGACTACCGTCTTGGCCACACTCATCACGTTGTGAAGGCGAAACGCGAAGGACTTGTGTTTTACCTCGGTTGCCGGGACGGCAACCTCCACATAGGAGCATCCCGATCGCAACAGCTTGATGATGATCTCGGCCGAGTAACCGAATCCTGAACTGCTAAGGGTCACTTGCTGGAGAAGCGCTCTGCGGTGCACGGGAAGGCCATTGTAGTAGCCGATGCGATGCCCTGACAACACATTCAAGATCTTTGTGTATGTGCAGGACACAAAATAGCGGAATGGAGTTTTCAGGACCTTCAGATTTGTAATGTCGGGAATGACGATGTCGGCAGTACCAATCTTCGACAATATGGCGGGCAAGCTCGAAGCCGGCATGGCGCCATCCCCGCACAGCATCATTACATAGTCCAGCTTGGCTTCCGCAACACCACGCCAGTATGCCGCTCCCAGCCCGAGATTAGGGCGATTGTGGAGAACCCGCACATGCGGCAACTCGCGTGCGAGGCGGTCCATGATCTCACCGGTAGAATCCGTGCTGCCGTCGTCGACCAGAATGATTTCGTAGTTCTGGACGAGCGGCTCGATAGTTGCCACGCAGTCGCGCACCACGTTCTCGATCACGGCTTCTTCGTTGAGCGCCGGAACCACAAATGTTACGGAGTAGGGAACGGAGGACGAGACCATCGCTGCTGCCTTCGAAATCCTAATGAAATCTCAATAGCGAGAAATACCGATTCGCGTCAGCCGGACTCGCAACCCGAATTTCCTCGGTCAGGCATTCATTGGCTTCGTGAATCGTAGTGGTCGCACTTGCTTATTAGGTCCGGCATCAAACTGCAATATGTCAGGCAGTCTTGGACGAAAATGTGCCCTCTTCAAGTCAAATCGCCCTGCGGATCTCCCGCGGCCCCAACCGGCTTGTTGTCTTCGGTTGCGGATCGAGCAGGAACAATAAAGAGGATGGTCATTGTGTCACCGGTCGCCCGGAGAGGTCTGCTGTCGCTCCACCGCGGGTGAGAGGGGAAAAATCTTCAGAGCTTCGTTTACGAAGGGGCGCCACCGCTCCGCGATCGTTCGTATTTCCGTGAGCAGCTTTTGTTTTTTTTCCGCAGGAAGGTCGTTGCGCGCATCTGACAGGCGCTCCAATGCCTGCTCAGCATTTTCCCAGAATTTGCGCCCGCCGATTGTCGGCACTCTCTCGATCCTGGCTTGAATGTCGTTGGCTGTGGAGCGGATGATCTGATGCGCCTGAATGGTCAAGAATAATACAAAAGCAATGAACAAGCCGAAGACGATTGCTGCCTTGACGGCAAATTGCTTGATGTCTTGCCATCGAATAGATTCGGATTTTCGTGCCTCATTGGCGGGGCGAGCATTGAAATGTTCAAACGCTGCCAAATCGGCAGCGAACGCTTCCTTCTTGCTCTCCAGCGCTTCAAGCGCTGCCTGCAACGCTCCAGCCTGCGCAAACAACCCGAACTGCGGTATCGCCGCAATGACGATGCCGTCTCGCTGACGAATGATGATGTCTGACCGCTCCAAATCGGACTGTTCCAGCATTTACGATCTCCCGGGTTTGGCAACGAAGTTATACCTATCGCAAATATCGATCGTAATGCGAAAGATTGATCACAAGGACCTCTGACAACGCGCCGCCGTTGTTGTTCGCTTGTTGGATCCTTTCCTGTGGACACGTTTGACGGTGACAGTTTGGCCGCATCATAATTATGACGTCAGTGCCTCGCGATGAACTCTCGCGAGTCCTTCGGCGAGCGATTCGAACCGAAAGTCCGGAAACGCCTTGTAGCACTCTGTGATATCGAAGAAACGGTGCAGGAGGTGCGGCCGCGGGCCCGGACGCGGCACCGGCTGCACCTCCACAGGTTGGGCGAACTGCGCCGCCACCATCTGCGCGATGTCGTGGAATGAGGTCGCGACTCCGGTGACCGCGTTGAGCGCACCGCTGCTGCGGTTGAACAGAATGAGCCGGGCAAGGCGCGCCACGTCTTCGACCGCGATGTGGTCGCGCTTCTCCTCGCCTTCCCCGAACACGGTGATCGGCTCGCCCTTGGCGGCCTGTCGGCGGAAGCGGTTCGGGCCGTAGCCGGAATGCGGATCGCGGGTGCCGTAGATCAGCGTCGGCCGCAGGACGGCGAACGGGCCGCGGTATTCCGAGCGGAACATCAGTTCGCGCGCCGCATGCATCATGCCGTGCGGGGTCGATGGCGCAACCGGAGAGCGTTCGGTCACGGGATTGGCGTCGTCCGCATAGACAGCATCGGAGCTGATGTAGAGCAGGTGAGCGGGCTGCACCGCGGCAAAGGCGAGGCAGGCGGCCTCCACCATGCGCAAGTTCGTCATCAGTTGCGCCACGTTCCGCGCCGGCGCGAGTGCCGACACGAACACGACCGCATCCGATGGAGCCAGCATGGTCTTGAGGAGTTCGGACCCATCCGGGGCGAGGAGATCGACCTCCTTGCGCGTGAGGCCGAGCGTCGGAACCCTGGCGGCGGCGAGTTCCTTCACGATCGTGGAACCGACAAAACCGCCGGCCCCGATGACAACGGCCCGGTGTGGCGGCGTGGGAGCGACGTTCTGGTGCGTCAGCATGATGCGGATACGCCGAGGGTGCGATAATCGAGGCCGGCGGCCCGTGCGGCAGAGCCGTCGAACACGCGGTAGGGGTCCAGGACCAGCCGGCCGCGCATCGCCTTGGCCAAGTCCGTCACGGACAGGGTTCGGAATTCCGGCCATGCGGTCATGACCACCAGGGCATCCGCGTCCTGGACGGCCTCCAGCGCCGACGTGGTGCCCGTTATGGCGGAATGGGGAGCGGCCGTGGCCGGCACGACCGGGTCGAAGATCCGCAGCGGCCAGGGACCCAGGTGGCGGATCAGGGCGAGCGAGGGCGAGTTCTTCACCGAGTGGGTGTTTTCCTTATAGGCGAGGCCGAGGATCGCGACCGTGGCCTTCGGAGAACGCGCCAGGAGCGCCTCCTGCAGCGTGCGCAAGGCCCAGTCCTTGCGGTGCGCGCTGTTGGCGACGAAAGCCGCGATCACTCCGGCTTCGGTACCATGGTCCCGCGAGAACTGCAGAACCGTTGCCAGGTCCCGTTCCAGATTGCCACCCGCGAGTCCCAGGCCGGGCGAGAGGTAGGAGTGAGCCCCGATCCGGCGGTCGAGCTTCAGGGCAGGGACGATCTCCGACCAATCCGCCCCGATTCGTTCGCAGAGTTCCGCCAGCGTATTAGCGACGCTGAGCGAGGCGACGAGGCAGCAGTTGATGGAAATCTTGGTCAGTTCGGCGCTTTCCAGACCCATCGGAAGAATAGGGCAGCCGAAGGCCCGCAAGAACGTGTCGAGGGCAGGCGGCAGCGGATCGTGCGGAGCCGGACAGCCCACGATGAAACGCTCCGGCCGCGTCGCCCGTTCGACCGCTCGACCGAAAACCAGGGTCTCGACCTGGTAGAAAATTTGCCGGCCGGGTTGCTGGCGAGCGCGGGTGAAGCCCGGCGGAACCTGGCTCAGCACCACCACGACCGCATCCGGTCTGGCATGCGCGAGCGCGAGTTCGAGGAGTTCGCCGAGGCCGCTCAGATCGCTGCCGCCGGCGTGGTCGGTCGGCACGTCGGGCGCCACATAGATCAAGTCGCAGGCTGCGAGCCGGTCGGCGCTGTCCGTAAAGCTCACGCGCGCGCGGTGCTCGCGCAGCAGATCGTCGAGTTCGGGTTCCCGCACCGGCAGCGTGCCGGCGGTGAGGCGCTCGATCAATGCGGTATCGCGGTCGAAGCCCAGCGTGGCGAAGCCCTTGCTGGCCGCAGCAACGACAGAGCACAGGCCCAGATGGGTCATCCCCACATAGCCGATTGTAAGAGGCACGGTCATCGGGCAACGCTCGCCGTGGTTGCGGTGGTGGAGAGCTTCCCGAGGATCCGCAACAGCCAGCGATCATTCGACAGGTCGGTCGGTATGCGATCGGCGGCAAGCCGTTTGAAATGCTGGTACTCGATGGCCCAGGTCGGGTCTTCCTGCACGAGCGTCACTGACTCTTCCTTCGGTCGGCCGCTCGGCAGTACACGACTGCGGTGCGTGAATGTGGTCGGTCCCCACTTGCACAGCGATTCGATGTGGGCGGTGCCGTTCTCGGCCAATACGTCGCAGGTGAAATGGTTGCGCCACGACAGCAGCGTCATCTCGAACTCGAGTTTTGGGTTTGTCGACTCCGAGGCGACCACGACGTGGTCGGGCGCGCGATTCTCGAACCTGCTGGCCGACGTGACATCGAAATCCCCGCCGAGATCGCCGAACCAGAAGCGCGCGGTGTCGAGCAGGTGCGAGCCGAGGTCCGGCAGCACGCCCGCGCCCTGGTCGCGCCAGGCCGAGTCGCGCACCAGACGCGCGGTTCCATTGCCATAGAACATCCGGCAGCGATAGATGCGGCCCAGCTCGCCTGAACGCACGAGCTCGCGCATGCGCACATAATGCGGCTCGAAGCGGTGATTGTATGCGGTGTAACAGACCGCGCCGGTCTTGCGCGCGAGCGCCTCCAGCTCGACCAGGTCGCGCTCGCCTTCCGCATGCAGCGGTTTTTCCACCAGCACATGCTTGCCCTGGCCGAGGAGAAAATGCAGGAGCGCGGACTTCGGCTCATCCGGCGTGCAGACGAGAGCCGCGTCATAACATTCCGTGGGAGCTTCGTGGATGTCGCGCCAGTTCGCTTCCGGGGCCACTGGATCGACAACCCCGACCGCGTCCGCTCCGGCGACCCGAAAACGTTTCTTACCCTGCACGCCGTATCCAACGATGAGTAGCCGCATCGGGAATGGTCTCAAGCAGGCGCTCAGCGGAAGTTGACGTGCCGTTCGATCCGTTCGAGCTTGGCAAGGACGTCCTGCGGCCCGACTGGAATATTGCCGTCAAACTCGCACTCCACCGCAGCCGCGATGGATCCAAGCACAGAGGCGATGACCGAATTTTGGGATGACAGCAAGGCGAGCGCTGCATAGGCGAGCAGTGCGTCGCCCGAGCCGACCGCGTCGACGATCTGGCCAGCAAAGCTGTCGAGCACGAAAAACGAGCGTACGTCCTCATCCGAACGCGCCAGAAAGGTCATGAGGCCCCGCTCGCCGAGCTTCAGAATGAGCGTCTTGCACGCGGCCTCGCGATAGAGCTTGAGCCCGAGCGGTCTGATGACGGAATCCTGGTCCCCGAGCGCAAAGCGCGCTTCCCGCTCGTTCGGCGTGATCAAGTCGAAGCCCTGAAACTCGAGAATGTTGCCCCACCGGCTCGCGACTTGGCTGTCGGCGACACGGAAACAGGTCTTCGGCAACGCCGCGGTGAGCTGCGGGATCGTGTCTCGATTGTAGATGCCATGACGGAAGTCGCTGAACAGCACGATATCGGCTGCAGTTTCGTGGATTTGATCCTCGAGGTTCTTGAGGATTCGCTCCGAGATCGAGCGATTGTCGACCTTGTCGACCTTCAGCAGCCGATATCCCCCGGCGATAATGGCGTTCTTGTTCGTGGTCGGCCGGGTGCGGTCGATGATCGGCAGGCAGTTGACGCCGGAGGCGGCGAGGTCCTTGAGGGTGAATTCCGCAAGCGTATCGTCGCCGAGGACGGTCGAGAACGTAACTTGGGCGCCGGCCGATTTAAGATGCTTGGCGACGATACCGGCTCCGCCGACGAAGTCCTGCTGCTCTTCCAAACGCACGCTCATCGTCGGCGTCTTGGTCATGCCCCCAATCATTGTGCATTGCGTATAGGTGTCGATGATTGTGTCGCCGATGACGTGGACTTTGATCCCTTTGAGGTCGTTGAGGCTTTTGCGCAGGTCGCCGAAGTCGAGAAGCTCGGCTTCGAGCAGCATCATCAGTTTTTCGGTCGAGATCGCCGGCGGTTCGGTCTCGATGATGTGCGATGACGAGTAGACGATGTCGCCCGGCGTGAAAATGATTTCCCCACCGTAAGTCTCGATCAGCGTCTTCTCTTCGGAGGTGCGAGGGTGAAGACCATCTTTGGTGTATTCGTAACCCTTGGCGAAATAATCCGGCTGAATGATGCCGATATTGCGCAGCGGCGTCGGTTGGGTGTCGATGACCACGTAATCGACGCATTCCAGCGCGGCAAGATTGAAGGCGCGCAGTTCCTGCGGCACGAACGGTCGAAAATTGGCCTTGGTAATGTGTTCGTCGCTGGTGAGGCTGGCCACCAGGACATCGGCCATGCTCTTTGCATACAGCAAGTGCCGCACATGTCCCGGATGCACGAGGTCGAAGGTGCCATGACACATGATCACCTTCTTTTCGCGCGGTCTCACGCCAAGGAGCGCAGCAAGTTCCTGCGGAGTCTTGATCTTGTGGCTGACGATCTTGCGGCTTGCCTCGTCCATCATTGTGGCGCCCCCTGGGGTGACAGGGCCTTGAACCACCCTGCGGTGGCCTGCGCGATGGAGGCCGCATCCCACAAGGGCGCGTCGCGCCAGTAGTCGATGTCGGCGACGATGCGTCCGACACCGTCCTCGAAACTAACCTGCTGCCTCCAGCCGAGGTCGCGCTCGATCTTGGTGATGTCGGCCCAGGTGCAGCTCGGCTCGCCCGGGCGTTTCGGAATATGCGCGACCGGCCCGCCGAGAAGCTCCACCAGACGGTTGACCGACTGAGGGTTGCCGGCGCCAAGATTCCAGATTTCGCCGCTCCGGTCGGTTTCCGCCGCCCGCAGGAACGCGTCTGCGACGTCTGTGACGTAGAGAAAGTCCCGGGTCTGCGTCCCGTCGCCGACAACCGTGAAGGGCCTGTTCGCGAGCTTCTGTTTCAGAAACACCCCGAACACCGCGCCATAGGCGCCCGAGGTGCGGGAACGCGTGCCGTAGGCGTTGAAGATCCGGATGGAATTGACCGGCAGCTTGTAGACCTTATGCCAGTGGAACGCCGCCTGCTCGCCCTGATACTTGCTCAATGCATAGGGGTACTGCGCGTCGATCGGGTGATCTTCGCCGGTCGGCGTCGCCGCCAGGCCATAGCAGGATGAGGACGCCGCGTAGACGAACTTCTTGACGCCCGCGCGCCGGGCGCATTCCAGCATGTGAACGGTGCCCTGCACGTTCGCCGACATATAGTCCATCGGCCGTTCGATCGACGGCACGATGTCGCCGATGCCCGCAAAGTGAATGACGCAATCGACCCCATCGAAGAGCGGATGGTCGGGCTGATAATCGCGGATATCGGAGGCGGCGAACGTGAGGCTCGGATCATTCTTGTGCCGGGCGAGGTTCGCTTCACGTCCGCCCACGAGATTGTCGATCACCCGCACCTTGTAGCCGCGGTCGATCAGGAGGTCGACCATGTGACTGCCGATGAACCCGGCGCCACCGGTGACAATTGCGGTCTTTTGCGCCGCGCTCATTTTGCGCCGATCTTCTTCATCGTGCGGACGTTGTAATACCAGTCGTCGTCGAAGCTGTTCGGCAGCAGTTGGTTGCGGAAGGCGCGCGTCAGGTCACGCACTGCATCTTCGATCGAGCGCTTGGGCACGAAACCAAGCACGCGCCGCACCTTGTCAGAATTGACGTGATAGGAACGCATGTCGTTGGTCGGCGTGGTGACGATCTTGATGTTGCCTTTTTCAGGCATTTCCTCCTCGACGACCGCCTTCACCACATTGGCGATTTCGGCGATGGAGTGGTTCTGAAAGCCGATGTTGAAGACTTCGCCGTGGATCTTTTCATGCGGCGCCTCCAGCATGAGCTGATAGGCGTCCACCATGTCCTCGACATGAAGATTCGGGCGCATCTGATTGCCCCCGTACACTGTGATCGTGCTTTTGGTCACCGCGTGGTTGGTGAGGATATTGACGGAGAGATCGAGCCGCGTGCGCGGGCTGTAGCCGCAGACGGTGGCCGGCCGAATGACCACGCAGGTGAAATCATCCGCCTTGTGCTTCCACAGTTCGGGCTCGCATAGGCCCTTGAACTTGTTGTAGAGCGTCAGCGGGATCAGCGGATGATCTTCGGTCACGTCAGGCGATTCGCTCACCCCGTAAACGGAACTCGACGAGCAGTAGACGAAGCGCTTCACGCCGGCCTTTTTTGCCGCCACGACCATCGGCTCGAAGCAGTCATAGTTGATGGTCTTGGACAGGTTTTCGTCGAGCTCAAAGCTGGCGTCGTTCGAGATGCAGGCGAGATGCAGGATCGCATCCTGCCCCTGCATGGCCTCGCTCAGTTTTGCGGTGTCGCGAATATCGCCTTGAATGACGCGCAGCTTCGGGTCGTTCGGTAGCCGACAGCCGAAAAAAAGCATGTCATAGACGGTGACATTGTGACCCGCGGCGAGGAGCCTCGGCGTGAGAACGTGCCCGACATAACCGGCGCCGCCGGTGACCAGGACGTTTACGAGATGTGGACTGACAGGCAACAAAAGCCCCCCGCAAATAGCTGACGCCCAGGGCCTGAGAGCTCAGCGCCCCGAGCTGTGATTGATGTCGCGACCTTTTAGGAGGCTACTCTTTTGGCCGCAAGAGGAATAGTGAAACCGGCTGAAACCGCGTCTTTGTAGAACATTTCCACAGTTTCACGGGAATAATCGTCGAGATTCTTCCCCACCAAAGACAGCTTCTTCAAATGGTCGTTGGTCACCGTAATAACGTGGCAGCCGATCGCGTCGGCCTGGAAAATATTCAAGACCTCGCGCGGGCTCGCCCACAGGAGTTCGGCCTTCGGGCGGTTCTGCAAGCGCTTGAGCGCTTCCGTCATGTGCGGCACTGGGTCGACGCCGGTGTCGGCGATGCGACCGGCGAAAACGGAGACCACCGCCGGCGTGGCCTCGGCCAGCGCCGCGCCGACGCGCGACACCTGCTCGAGAGTCATGATCGCCGTGACATTGAGCTTGATGCCCGCGCGCGACAGCTTCGCGATCAGCGGGCCGGAGAATTCGCTCTTGGTGTTGCTGACCGGAATTTTCACATAGACGTTCTTGCCCCACGAGGCGATCTCATAGGCCTGGTCCTCCATCGACGAAAAATCGTCCGCGAACACTTCGAAGGAGATCGGGCGGTCGGGAATCAGCTTCAGCACGTCGAGCGCAAAGGCCTTGTAATCGTTGACGCCGGCGCCCCGCATGAGGCTCGGGTTGGTCGTGAAGCCCTTGATCAACGGATTGGCGGCAGCTTCGCGCATGGCCTTGAGGTCGGCCCCGTCGGCGAAAATCTTGACCTTGAGTTGTTTCACGGTTGGCGTCATGTGGTCCCGCCCTTGGATGAGTCCTGGGTTTCCCGCGCGATTATAAAGGATGCCGCTTCCGGAAGCGAGCGTACTGTCTGGTCCGGCCGCACGGGTTTTTCCTGCTCAGAGCCGTTGTCCACGAAAATCGTCAAGCATCCGGCGGCGGAACCCGCCTCCACGTCGCGCCAGCGATCGCCGATCATGTAGCTCCGGGCAAGGTCGATTCCGTGTTCGGCGGCGGCCTCGGTCATCATGCCCGGCTTGGGCTTGCGACACGAGCAATTGTCCGCGTCGACGTGCACGCAGGCTTTGATGTCGTCGACCGGCATTGTCTGCCGGACAAGCTTATGCATCGCCTCCAGGACTGCCAGCGACGTGCGGCCGGTCGCGATATCGGGCTGATTGGTCACGACGATGACGACGAACCCGGCGGTCTTGAGGCGGTGGACCGCTTCGTCCACTCCCGGCAGGAATCGGAACTGTTCGATCGTCGTGGGCGCGACGGCACGGCCGTCGCGCAGGACATTGGCGTTGATGACGCCGTCCCGATCGAGAAAGACAGCCCTGGTCACCACTTGGTTGCGTTCTTCTGCAGCTTGGGATGAGACACGAGGCAGTGCCAGACCACCGCCTGGAAGGCTTCGGCGTGCGGCGTGACCCGCGCCTCCTCGACGGTCGGGATCACGACCACCACGTCGCCCGCCTTCTTGGTATAGCCGCCGTCGCGTCCGACGATGCCGAGAACCTTCAGCCCGCGGCCTTTGGCCTCCTGGATCGCGGTCACGATATTGGGGCTCACGTTCTTCTCAAGGTTGCCGCCGCCGACCGAAAAAACCAGGAGCGCGTCATTGGAGTTGGCGCGGCTGACCTTCAGCCACTCCGAAAAGACCGTGTGCCATCCCTCATCATTGGTGCGGGCGGTGAGTTCCGAGACGTTGTCGGTCGGAGCATAGGCCTCGATGCCGCACAGCTTGCGAAAATCATTGACCGCATGGCCGCAATTCCCGGCGCTGCCGCCGACGCCGATGATGAACAGGCGTCCGCCGCGCTGCCTTAAGCTCACGAGCTCCTCGCACAGCGCTTCGATGACGTCGGCAGAGAGCTGGCCCGCGGTCTGCGATACTTCCTCGAGAAATGTGGCCGTGTGAGTCATCCAAGTCTTTCCTCGATTGCGCACGAACGATCTCAACAATGTAGTTGAAGCGTCACCGCTGTGCACGTTCGATTTCCGGCTTGCCAGCGGGCGGCGCGAGCCACGGTTTCGGAGCGCGCGGCTTGCGTGACAAGGCGAAGAGCTCCCTGTGGTTCGACAGGTTCGGATTGTAATAGGGATCCGTTCCCAGCGATTTGGTCCACCGCGTCCCCAGGTAGCGTTCCTCGGCACGGGCGCGCTCGACCTTGTCGGGATCCCTGTCGTTGCCGCGCGAGGCCGATTCCAGATGATAGAGCATGGCATAGGGCGTCCAGGTGATGAGGTACCCTCGTTGCCGGAGCCGCAGGCAATAATCGACGTCATTGAACGCGATCGGAAGCTCCACGTCGTTCAGACCGCCGAGTTCCGCAAAGACGGCAGATCGCGTCAGCATGCAGGCCGCGGTCACCGCCGAGTAGTTTTGGATGACGTCGGTCCTGGAGGAATATTCCGATGCGGCGCGAGGCACGCCTGCCAGGCAATGGACGGCGGTCCCGCCAAACCCGACGATCACGCCTGCGTGCTGGATCGTGTCGTCGGGGTAGTAGAGCATGGCGCCAACCGCCCCGACCTCGGGACGCAAGGCGTGCGAGACCATCTCCGTGAGCCAATCCCGGTTGATGACGATGAGATCATTGTTCAGCAGGCCGAGAATCGGGCTGGCGCATTGAGCGGCTGCGAAATTGTTGATGGCGGAATAATTGAAGGCATGATCATACCGCAAAACGCGGATGCGCGGCTGACGGGAAATTTCGTCCAGGTATGTGACGGCGTCCGGATGGCTGCTTTGATTGTCGACGACCACGATCTCGTAGGCGGGATAGTCGGTGCGTTCAAGAATGCTGTCGATGGTTGCCTTCAAAAGCTGGCAATGGTCGCGCGTGGGGATGATCAAGCTGACGCTTGGCGGAGACGAAGGCAGCGTCCTTCGCACGCGATGATACATCCCGGTTGCGCTGGGCTCGACCGTGGCGGCGATGCGCCGGCGCGCGAGATGCTCCTGCAATGCTTGTCGCGAGCGGGTGTTGAGCAGCGCGCGCTCGGGCTCGGTCACGGATCGGTCTAGCCGATGATGGTAGAGGACCGATGGAATATGACGGATCGTCGCGGGGTCGGCCTGTTCGATGATCCGCAATATGAGATCATACTCGAAACTGCTCCCGAAGTCGCTGCGAATGCCTCCACATGACGAGGCGAGCGCGCGCCGAAATACCGTCAGCCGGCCGAGATAGTTTCGCGACAGAAGCAGGTCAGGGCACCAATCTGGCTTGAACTGCGGGTTGGACCGGGCGCCATTGTCGTCAATCCAATCCGCGTCGGTGTAGATGACATTGACCTCGGCTCGCGCATTGATCTCCTCCGCAACCATGTAGAGCGCTTGCGGCGCAAGACTGTCGCCACCGTCGACAAATGTGATGAAATCTCCGTTGGCGCGCTGCGCGGCCAGCTTGCAGAGGTCGGACAAGTCGACCGCGCCGTCGTGAATCGAAAGCTTGATCCGGCTCTGCCCTCTGGCAAGATTTTCGAGGTCTGCTCGTGCGCAGGAGGTGCGCCGGCAGGCAACGCAAAGCTCCCAGCGCTGGTAGAATTGTTCGATGATTGATTTGATGGGAGGGTAGAGGGCCGGAAATTGTGCGTCGGTGACGGGAAGGATGATGCTGATCAGCGGCTGCCGCGCGAGCCGAGCCATTCGAGCCCTGATCAGCCTGATGTCTTGCCGTGAAAGTGTGTCGTGCTCCCGGGTCCAGTCAGGATCATAGCGCATGGGCACGCCATGGCGCGGTTCCCCTCGCAGGCGACGCAGGGCATGCCGCAAGACGAATGCCGTGCCGCGCTGCTGCCAGACGTGATGGACTCGCTTGACGAATGAGGCGATTGCATGAAGATGCGCCCATGCTCGCCGGCTCGCCTTCAGGTCGGGCTGTGTCTGCGAGAGCATGTGGTCCGGTCCGCGATCGTTATCCATCTTGTCCAGTTGAACATAATCCACTACTGACCGCGGACTGCCCTGCGCTGATAGCGAGAGAGAATCCGTGGAACAATCGCCGTTCGAATTGCTGTTATCGCTGCCATCGATTGCAAGCAGGATTCCAAGGTGAGCTGCCGATCAAGCCCCTGCGAATCGATCATCTAGCCGAAGCGACGAAAGCGTCAACTCATAGTAGCGGCCAATGCCAAGAATTTCGATTTTACTTTGTACATTTGATGGTGCGGCGTTTCTGCCTGCCCAGCTTGCTTCTTTTGAAAACCAGACGTTTGCGAATTGGGTTCTCGCCGCATCGGACGATGGGTCAAGCGATGCGAGCAGGGCGATACTGTCCGGGTTTCAGCAGAAATGGGGCGTCGGAAGGGTCGACGTCAAGAGCGGCCCGGGACGGGGATATATCGCAAATTTTCTCTCGCTGGTCTGCAGCGACATCGAAGGCGATTACTTCGCGCTTTCGGATCAGGACGACGTATGGGAGCCTGACAAGTTGTCGCGCGCGCTCGATTGGCTGGATGCGATTCCGTCGCACGTGCCGGCTCTGTATTGCTCGCGAACGCGACTGATTGATCAAAGAGACCGCGAAATCGGGTTTTCGCCTCTCTTCCGGAAGCCGCCGTCGTTTGCCAATGCATTGGTGCAGTGTATTGCCGGCGGCAATACGATGGTTTTCAACGAGTCGGCGCGCAAGATTGTCCTGTCGGCAGGTCCCGACGTGGATGTCCCCTCGCACGACTGGTGGGTCTATCTGGCAACGACGGCGGCGGGCGGCAGGGTGTTCTACGATCCTCGGCCGTCGGTGCGGTATCGAGTCCATGGTCGCAATCGCATCGGGTCCAATTCAGGATGGGCCGCGCGCTACCGGCGATGTCGAATGCTTCTTAAAGGGCGCTTCGCTGAATGGACTGAAATGAATCTGGGTGCGTTAGGCCGCATCCGCGAGCATGTGACGCCGGAGAATGAAAGGACTTTGCGTCTGCTGCGCGAGTCGCGGCGGCAAAACATCGCGGGACGATTGGGTGGAATACGCCGTTCGGGCGTCTACCGCCAAACAACATTAGGACAGCTCGGCCTGTTTTTCGGGGCTTCGATCGGAAAAATCTAGCGCGGATTTGCGGCACCATGAGTAACCGGCAGCCTTCAGCCTGATCCGGCCAGCGGGGTGACGGTTACCGGAAGCTCCCCGTGGTGGGTACGCAAAACGAGCGGCTGGCGCGGGTCGATCGCCTCGAGCGACTCCGACAACCTGCCCAATTGTGTCTAGCGTTCCGGTGCACTACTCTACTGCGCCGGAAGGCCTCAAGTGCCCAAAGCCGGTCGCCAGACAAGCAATCCAAGGCTGTCCCCACTAAATGGCTGTCCGTCCTGTCCGTAAGGTTCGGTCGTCGCCGCGGCGACAGGCGATTCTTATCTTAGGCATGCATCGCTGCGGTACTTCCGCCCTGGCGGGGGCGCTGTGCGCGCTCGGCGCGGCTCCGCCACGCACCTTGATGGGTCCAAGCGAGCTGAATTTGCGCGGCTTTTGGGAAAGCGTCGCGCTGGTCGAGGCGCACGACCAATTGCTGACGGCAGCGAGCTCGGCCTGGCACGACTGGCAGCAACTCGATCCGCGATGGTTCCAAACCAAGGATGCCCAGCGGCATCGGAAGAAAATAAAAGACATTCTCGTCGACGAGTTCGACGACAAGCCGCTTTTCGTCATCAAGGAACCGCGGATATGCCGGTTCGTTCCATTTTTCCTGTCGATCCTCAACGAGATGAATGTTCGCACTGCCGTATTCATGCCGTTTCGGAATCCTCTCGAAGTCGCGTCGTCGCTCAAGCGTCCTTACGGCTTCGATTCCCAGAAGTCATGGCTGTTGTGGATGCGGCACGTGCTTGAGGCTGAGTACCACTCCCGGGGCATGCCGCGTAGTTTCATCAACTACGAAGATCTCGTGCGAGATTGGCGGCCTCATCTGACCCGTGCCTTGCAAAAACTTGAGATTGAATGGCCGGTGGGACTGGACGACGCGCGCCCCACGGTCGAGGAGTTCCTGACGATGGATCTCTACCGCGAGCGATCTTCCCTCAAGAAAATGCGGGAACATGCAGGCCTTCCGCACGACGTCCGAGAGACCTACGACATTCTTCGGGATTTTGTGGCCGCAGGTGAAAGCGAAAGTGCTCGCGATCGGCTTGATCTCATCGCGAAAAAGTTCAACGAGAGTTGCGACGTCTTTGGAAAAGTCGCTGGCGCGGAGGCGAAGCGGGCGCTTGGCGCCTCGCCGCCGCCCTTTCCGCCCTCCGCTCTCGCCGACAAATTGCATCGGGAATACACGCAAGCGATCGCGCAACGAGACCGACTTAAAACCCTGTTGGATCAACAGCGGCTAGCGTTCGAACACGAGCAGGCGGAGGCGGCGCAGGCGCGCGTGATATCGTCCCAAAAGGATCTGGAACATCAGCGTCTGTCGGATGACCTCAGGGCGTTCGCCGCGGAAGCGGAAAGGCTGCGAGCCGATGCGCTCGAGCAGGAGGCGGAACGTCGGCGATTGGCAGCCGCGCTCGATGTGTCGGTGAAGGAAGCGCAGACGCTGCAAGCCTACGCGATCGAGCAGGAGGCGGAACGTCGGCGATTGGCAGTCGCCCTCGACGCGTCCGCCAAGGAGGCGCAGACGCTGCAGGCGTATGCGCTCGAGCAGGAAGCGGAACGTCGGCGATTGGCAGTCGCCCTCGACACGTCGGCCAAGGAGGCGCAGACGCTGCAGGCGTATGCGCTCGAGCAGGAAGCGGAACGTCGGCGATTGGCGGCCGCGCTCGACGCCTCGGCGAACGAAGCGAAGAAGCTGCAGGCGTACGCGATCGAGCAGGAGGCGGAACGTCGGCGATTGGCGGCCGCGCTCAGAGCCTCGGCGAACGAAGCGGAGAAGCTGCAGGCGTACGCGATCGAGCAGGAAGCGGAACGTCGGCGATTGGCGGCCGTGATCGACGCCTCGGCGAACGAAGCGGAGAAGCTGCGCAGTGATGTGATGCAGCAGGCGGCGGATCGTCAACGATTGGCAACCGAGCTGAGTGGTTCAGCGAAACAAACGGAAGAACTCCGCGCCGAACTGAGCCGGGGGGAAGCTGCACGGCAGCTTTTGGCAAGCGAGCTGCAGGTTGCAGCAAAAGAGCTAGAGAAGCTGCGAGCCGTCGCGCTCCAGCAGGAGGCGAAATCTGATCGGATGGTTGCCGATCTGGAATCGTCCGCGGCCGAAATGCAACTGTCACGCGCCGCCCTGAACCAGTATGAGATGATCAATCAGCGATTGGCCAATCGCGTTCTGAGGTTCGAATCCGAAATTAGTCTATTGCGCAGGGATTTGCCGGCTCTGAGGTTCGCGCTGGATGAGATGCGGAAAAGCCGTTCTTGGCGCGTGACGAAGCCGCTTCGGGCGCTTCATCTGTTTCTTCTTTATGCCGTCAAGATCTTTCGAACGGGTTCTGAGCAGAACCCACGACTTTGAGGCCAAGATCACCGGAGGCGAATTGAGGTGATCAAGGGTTTTGCTCGCCGTCGGCTGATAAATGCGGATCGGCCGCCCGCCACCGGCCGCGTTCCACGTTCAAAATTGAAAGATTCGAGTGTGCGAACGGCATGACCTTCCTCATCAGGTCGTCAACGCAATAACAGCGACTGCGTGTCGCCGAGCGGGCGCCATCCCGCCTCAATCAGCTTTCTCGGATCGGCGACCAGCGAGCCGCCGAGCCGCTCCCACATCTCGGCTTGTCCAAGCCACTCCAGCACTTGCTTGCAGAAAGCGGGCGGTAAATGAAAAAGTTTCGCATTCTGCCCTTTTCTCGTCCGCAAGCTCACGACGATGTCCGCCACTCGGATCGGCGTCGGGTCGGCAACGATGAAGGTGCCGCCCAATGTCGCGTCATTGGCCAGCACGAACGCTATCGCGCCTATCAGGTTGTCGAGAGCGAGCAACGAACGGCGGTTGGTGAAGCCGGCTAACGGCAGCGGCAAAGGCAAGGCCGCCAACCGGATGAGACTTTGCATGTTGCCTCCGACACCGGGGCCGTAGACGAGAACCGGGCGAAGGATCGTGAACGGCACGCCCGAGCTGCGCACGGCAATTTCGGCGGTGAGCTTGGAGCGGCCATAAGCTGTCGCCGGGGTGGGCTCATCGTTTTCCGTCAGGACATGAGCCACGGAGGGGCCACTTTGAGCTCCGATCGACGAGACAAACACCAGCCTTTCCACGCCCACCTCTGCGGCGGCCAATGCCAGTTCATTCGTTGCCCTACAGTTGACGCGATCATAGGCAGCATCGGCCACCTGCCCGCCCGCATGCGCGATGCCGGCCAGATGGACGACCTTATCGACCCCGCTCAGCAACGGAGGCCAATCGACGAGCGTCCTCAGATCGGAATGGATCGCGACCTCGACATTGTCGGGAAAAGTTCCCACTGCCACCGGGCGACGTACGCCGGCGCGCACCTGATGTGAGCGCGCAAGCGAGGACACCAGCGCGCGGCCGATGAATCCGCTGGCGCCGGTCACCAGAATGCGTGTCATGACAGGCCTTCCGGATTCAACGAGCCGTCCCGTAACGTGGCAGGCGGGCCGAGTTGGATAGGTGAGGGGGGCTACGTCCGCGCATAGGCGTCGTCTAGCCGCACAATGTCGTCCTCGCCAAGATAGCTTCCGACCTGCACCTCGATCAATTCGAGCGGGATCTTGCCCGGGTTTGCCAGCCGATGCGCGCTGCCGATCGGGACATAGATCGATTCGTTCTCATGGATGGCGCGCACGTCGTCGTTGATGGTCACTTCCGCTGTCCCTTTCACCACCACCCAATGTTCGGCGCGATGGAAGTGCTTCTGGAGCGACAGCTTCGCACCCGGTTTCACGACGATGCGTTTGACCTGATAGCGGGAGCCGGTATCGATTCCCTGGTAATAACCCCAGGGCTTGTAGATGCGGCGATGCTCGATCGCCTCGCGCCGGTTCTGGGTCTTGAGCCGGTCGACCAGCATTTTGACGTCCTCGGCCCTGTCGCGTGCAGCGACAAGGACGGCGTCCGCCGTGGATACGACGATAAGGTCGTCGACGCCGATGACGGTGGTGAGCACCGTCTCGTCCGACCGCACGAGGGAATTGCGGCTGTCGATCGTGACTACGGGCCCCTCCTTGGCGTTTCCGTCGCCGTCGCGATCGAGGATACCCCAGAGCGCGTTCCAACTCCCGATGTCCGACCAGCCGAAATCTCCCGGCACGACGGCGGCAACGTTCGTATGCTCCATGACGGCGTAGTCGATGGACTTCTTCGGTGCGCGCGCGAACGGTTCCTCCGCCAGCCGCAGGAAATCGAGGTCGCGCACCAGGCCGGCGACGGCGGCCTTGGCGCTCTCGGCCATGGCAGGTTCAAAGCGCTCGATTTCGCCGAGCATGACGTCAGCCTGGAACATGAAGTTCCCGCTGTTCCAGAGGCACCCTTGCGCGACATAATCTGCCGCGGTCGCGGCATCCGGCTTTTCGACGAATGCGTCGACGGCAAGCACCGCCGAGCCGTTGAGCTTTCGACCGGGCCGGATATAGCCGTAGCTCGTCGCCGGCCCTGACGGCCGAATGCCGAAGGTGACGATAAGGCCTTCGGCCGCGCTGACCGCCGCCTGCCGGCAGGCCTGGAGAAATTCTTCCGCCTTTTGGATGATATTGTCGGCCGCGAGCACCAGCACGATCGCCTTGGGATCGCGTGCTGCAGCCAGCGCGGCCGCGGCCGCGACCGCCGGACCGGAATCGCGACGGACAGGCTCCAGGAGGATGTCCGCCTCGGTCCCGCGTTCGCGCAACTGCTCGGCCACCAGGAAGCGGAATTCAGCATTGGTGATCACGATCGGACGTGCAAACAAGGCGGGAACCGAAACGCGCTGCAGGATCTGCTGAAACGTCGATGTCTGCCCGACCAGAGGCACGAATTGCTTGGGCATGCTCTCGCGCGAAACCGGCCAAAGGCGGGTGCCGGCGCCGCCGCACATCAGAACCGGGATGATCAAGGAATCCATGGCGTGCCCATCGGGGTGTTCGCCTGACCACAATGCCACATTTGCTCTTTCCGGTTCAATGTGCATGGAACGTTGACGTTGAACGTCCGCGACTTGCGACCGCAGACGGTTGCGAGGTCGCGCCCGTCGTTTACCGTGACGATCGAGGTTTGGCCCCATGAGCGAGCGCGTGGCATTGATTTCGGGCGTCACCGGCCAGGACGGCGCCTATCTCTCGGAACTCCTCCTCAACAAGGGCTATGTCGTTCACGGCATCAAGCGGCGCTCGTCCTCCTTCAACACCGACCGGGTCGACCACATCTACCGCGATCCGCACCTGCCGAGCGTGCGCTTCTTCATGCATTACGGTGACATGACCGACGCCACCAACCTGATCCGCATCGTGCAGGAGACCAAGCCCCACGAAATCTACAACCTCGCCGCCCAAAGTCACGTGCAGGTGAGCTTCGAGACGGCGGAATATACCGCCAATGCCGATGCGCTCGGGCCATTGCGCCTCCTGGAGGCGATCCGCATCCTCGGCCTGGAAAAGCAGGTGCGCTTTTACCAGGCGTCCACCTCCGAACTCTTCGGCAAGGTCCAGGAGGTGCCGCAGCGGGAGACCACGCCGTTCTACCCGCGCTCGCCCTATGCGGCGGCGAAGCTCTACGCCTACTGGATCACCATCAACTACCGCGAGGCCTACGGCATGCACGCCTCGAACGGCATCCTGTTCAACCACGAGGCGCCCACGCGTGGCGAAACCTTCGTGACCCGCAAGATCACGCGCGCCGTGGCCGCGATCCAGCTCGGCCTGCAGGACAGGCTCTATCTCGGAAATCTCGACGCCGTTCGCGACTGGGGTCATGCCCGCGACTATGTCGACGGCATGTGGCGCATCCTGCAACAGGCGGAGCCCGACGACTATGTGCTCGCGACCGGAGAAAGCCATTCCGTACGCGAGTTTGTGGAGCAGGCCTTCGCGCATGTGGGGCGGCGGATCGAATGGCATGGCTCAGGGCTTGCGGAGAAGGGGCTGGAAACCGCAACAGGGCGCGTGCTGGTCGAAGTCGATCCGCGCTATTTCCGCCTCACCGAGGTCGGCAAACTCATCGGCGACCCGTCGAAGGCGCACGCCAAGCTCGGATGGCGGCACACGACGACGTTCAATCAACTGGTCCAGGAAATGGTTGAGGCCGACCTCGACATCGTCCGCCGCGAGGGGGCCTATCGCAGCCGGCATGAGTGATCCTCCAAATCAGGAGTAGACATTTAGATTTAAATTGGTAGTTTGATACTACCAGCCAAACTCGACAGTATTAACCAAGTGCAGGCGTAGTCATGAAATCTGGCGTCATGTGTATAGCTATTATTATTCTGGCTTTGGCCCCGCACGACGTTCGCGCCCCGCTCAAGCGCTCATTCATTTCTGCGAACAGCAACGATGGCAGTGACTGTGCACGGCCCGCGCCGTGCCGTACCTTGGCCGCGGCAATCACCCATACCGTCACGCGCGGCGAAAGCCACATGCCGGACCCGGCCGGATACGGCCCGGTGAGGATCACCAACTTGACCAGCTTCAACGGCGGGGTTGGATCGATCGGCATTCTGGTGCCGTCGGGCCGCAGCGGCATCTCAACGCGATTGGCGCAGGAAACACGGAGTGCGGCATCATGAAATTCACACCCTTACTTTTCAGTGGCATCGTGCTCGCGCTGTCGGCGAGCACAGGGCAGGCAGCGCAGGTGAAGCGCGCGTTCGTCTCGGCGAACGGCAGTGACGCC
>JAXDOD010000101.1:0-57298 GCA_034669045.1 Alphaproteobacteria bacterium | reverse complement strand
TGCACCCGACTTATATCCACGCCGGCTATCTCAACTGGCTGTGCGACAATTACCTGATCGGCGGCAACGGACCCGGCGACCGGTTGCACCAGTTTCCCGAAGAAGTCGTCGAAGTCGGCTAGTCGTTCAACTGCGGCCTTGACCAAAAAGGCCCGGAACGTCAGGGTTTGACATCTGACGTGGAGGATACCCCAATGAAAAAAGCAATAATCGCGGCCTTTGCCGCAGCGATCGCGTTTACCCTACCGGCAAGCGCTGCCGAATACCCCGACCACACACTGACCATGGTCATTCCGTTCGCAGCCGGCGGCCCGACCGACGTGCTCGGCCGTATCATGGCGCAGTCGATGGGCGAGATTCTCGGCCAGACGATTATCGTCGAAAATATCGGCGGCGCCGGCGGCATGAGCGGCAGCAGGAAGGTCGCCGACGCCAAGCCCGACGGCTACACCATGCTGCTCGGCACCGTCGGCACGCACGCGCAGGGCCAGACGCTCTACAAGAAGCCGCTCTACAACGCGGTGACCGACTTCGAGCAAGTCGTCCTGAACTCGGATTCGGCACGCGTCTTGATCGCGCGGCGGGATTTGCCGGCGAACACGTTCCCTGAATTCGTCGCCTATGCGAAGGCGAACCAGAACAAGATGCAATACGGCTCCGCCGGCGCCGGTTCGGGCACGCATGTCTGCGCCGTGCTGCTCGACGTCGCCATGGGCACCAGGATCACGCACGTACCCTATCGCGGCGCCGGCCCGGCCATGCAGGACCTGATCGCCGGACGCATCGACTACATTGCCGAGCAGATCTCGACCGCGCTCCCGCAGATCCAGGGCGGCACGGTGAAGCCGATCGTCACGCTCGGGCTCGACCGCGCGCCCGGGCTTGAAAACCTCGCGACCGCCGAGGAGCAGGGCCTCACGGGCCTCGACTGCGGCTCCTGGGGCTCGTTCTCGTTTCCCAAGGGCACGCCCAGGGCCATCATCGAGCGCCTCGCCAAGGCCTCGAACGAGGCGGTGGAGACGCCCGCCGTGCGCGAGCGCTTCAAGGACATCGGCGTGGTGATCCCGGCGGCGGCGCGCCGCACGCCCGACTATCTCGCCAAGTTCGTCGTGAGCGAAACCGCGCGCTGGGCCGGACCGATCAAGGCGAGCGGCGCAATGATCGACTGACGCGCCAGGAAAACGCCTCGAGATACAGGCGGGCGAACGAAAGGGAGAGGCTCCCCTGGCGGCGGCGGAGGTCAAGCGCGCTCAGTTCATGCGCAGGAACACGAACTCCGTCTCATCGTAGCGCCGCCGCTCCAGCTCGGCGAAATTCTCCGGCGGCTTGAAGCCCGCCTCGGCCGCTTCCTCCACCACCGCCAGCGCATCGGGCGCAAGCCAGCCGCCCGCGCGCGCGGAGGCGAGTGCCTTCTCCGCCAGGCCCTTGCCATGGGGCGGGTCGAGAAAGACCAGCGTGAACGGCTCAATCGGGTGCGCCGGGCCGAGCCTGGTCGCGTCGCGGCGGAAGATGCGCGTGCTGCCGCCCAGCCCGAGCGTCGCGACATTCTCGCGGACGAGCGCGCGCCCCTCGGCGCCGTCGTCCACGAACAGCGCGAAGGCGGCGCCGCGCGACATGGCTTCGAGGCCGAGCGCGCCGGTCCCGGCGAAGAGATCGAGCACGCGCGCGCCGGTGACGGGATCGCCGTAGGCGTGGACCAGAATGTTGAACAGGGATTCGCGCAGCCGGTCGGCGGTCGGACGGATCGCCTGCGACTTCGGGGCCGCGAGCGCGCGCCCGCGCAGGGTCCCGCCGACGATGCGCATCAGCGCTCCTTGGCCCGCCAGTGCCCGCGTCCGTGACGCTTCTCCCGGCGCGCCAGTTCCGGCTCGCCGACGCGTTCGGCATCGGAGCGGCGCTTCTTGTCCCTTCCCCGCTTGCGGGGCAGGGTGGCTCCGAGCGAACGCGGCGAATGAGCAGCAGCCGGCTGCGATTGTTCTTTTTCGGCCGGGCCCTGCCGGGCTCGCTTCGCTCGCCGGCTTCGTCCTTCCGGGGAGGGATGAAGCCCAGGTTCTCCCTTCGGCGTCGGGCCAAGATCGGCAATCGGCGCCGAGAAATCCGCGCCGGTGAGCGCCGCGATGCGCTCGCCGAGCTGCTCGCGCAGGTGCCGCGTCCGGATCTCCTCGATCGCGCCCTCCGGCAGCGTGCCGAGCTGGAACGGCCCGAACGACACCCG
This sequence comes from Alphaproteobacteria bacterium, assembly GCA_034669045.1. Classification (GTDB taxonomy): domain Bacteria; phylum Pseudomonadota; class Alphaproteobacteria; order Rhizobiales; family Xanthobacteraceae; genus VAZQ01. The sequence continues at coordinate 55,083 of JAXDOD010000101.1, read as the reverse complement.
AATCAGGCGGTTGACCGCGAGACCGAGATGGCCGAGCACGTTCTTCACCTCGCGGTTCTTGCCCTCGCGCATCGCGAACGTGATCCACACATTGGCGCCCTGCTCGCGGTCGAGCTGCGCCTGGATCGGGCCGTAGCGCACGCCGTCGATGCTGATGCCGCGGCGGAGCGCGTCGAGCCGGTCCTGCTGCACGCGGCCGTGCGCGCGCACGCGGTAGCGGCGCATCCAGCCGGTCGCCGGCAGTTCGAGCACGCGCGCGAGCCCGCCGTCGTTGGTGAGGAGCAGCAGGCCCTCGGTGTTCATGTCGAGGCGCCCGACGCTGAGCAGGCGCGGCAGATGTTTCGGCAGCGCGCCGAAGATGGTCGCGCGGCCCTGCGGATCGGCGTGCGTCGTCACCAGCCCGCGCGGCTTGTGATAGAGGAAGAGCCGCGTGCGCTCGCGCGCCGGCATGGGCTTGCCGTCGATAGCGATGCGGTCGTCCGGCGTGACGTTGAGCGCGGGCGAGGCGATGACCGCGCCGTTGACGGCGACGCGCCCGGCCACGATCCAGGCCTCGGCCTCGCGCCGCGAGCACAGGCCGGCGCGCGCCATCGCCTTGGCGATGCGTTCGCCCGGTTGCCCGTCATTGTCGGCCTTGCGCGTCGTCATGACGGCCTGATAGCAGAACCGACGCATCATGTCGCGATGCGATACGGCGCTTGCTGCGCTGAGCTGGGAGTACCCGTGCCCGCCCCCTCGTTCATGTCGCTGGCCCTCGACGAAGCCCGCGCCGCCGCGGCGGCCGGCGAGGTTCCGGTCGGCTGCGTGATCGTGCGCGACGGCGAGGTCATCGCGCGGGCCGGGAACCGTACCCTCGCCGACCACGACCCGACCGCCCATTGCGAGCTCCTGGCGATCCGGCAGGCGGCCGGGACAATCGGCTCCGAGCGGCTTGCCGGCTGCGACCTGCACGTGACGCTCGAGCCCTGCGCCATGTGCGCGGCGGCGATCTCCTTCGCCCGCATCCGGCGGCTCTACTATGGCGCGGCCGACCCCAAAGGCGGCGCGGTCGAGAACGGCGTGCGCTTCTTCGCATCGCCGAGCTGCCACCACCGGCCGGAGGTCTATAGCGGCATCGGCGAGGCGGAGGCGGCCGCGCTGCTGCAGGGCTTTTTCCGTGCGCGGCGGTGAGCAAGCCGTCTCTTATTCACAGCGCGGAACCGAAGCTGGCACGCGCCGGTTTCCATGCTCGAAATCGCGTGCGCGCGCCGTCGTCATCCCCTACTCTGCCGGCACAACCGGATCGGTCACCGTGGAGGGATCATGAACAAGTCGTTTGCGTTCGCGCTGGCGTCGCTCGTTTTGGCCCAGGCGCCGGAGTGCCTGGCGCAGGAGCAGCAGTCGTCGTTCAAGGGCCTCATGGGGCGCGGCTTCGACATCAAGAGCGTCACCTTCGCGCGCGGCGAGGCGACCGAGAACCGCGAGACGTTCATCGTGACGCTGCAGAGCGGGAAGTCCGTCGCCGTGTGCTTCTTCTCCGCCAATGCCTGGATCAGCCTGAGCAACAACGTGCTCGACGATCCCAAGCGCTGCGACGTGCGGTAGTCGGCCACTCGCGCGCATCAAATCATATAAAGAATGCCGCCACGGCGTCCGCTCCCCCTTTCAGGGGGAGCCCACCGAGTTCGTCGCAAGAGCTTACTCCGATAGCAACGCCGTAAGCCGCTCCTTGAACTCCGCCTTCGCGGGCTCGGCGGCGCGCAGGATGGCGCTCGCCTGGAAGAAATCGAGGGTGCGGAACAGGCCGACATTGGGCCGGACCATGAGGTGGGGCGCGCCGTGCTTGAGCTTTTCAGTCGTGATGGCGTTGCCCATGACCAGCACGGTGGCGATGAAGCATTCCCAGGGATTGGGGATGTCGCGGCGGCCCTCGGTCGGCTCGCCGGAAATGTCGACCGCCACGACGACGTCTGCTCGTCCGCGCAGCAGGTCGAAAGGCAGCGGATTGGTGGTACCGCCATCGACCAGGACCCGGTCGTCGATCACCACCGGCCGCATCAGCATCGGCAACGCGATCGAGGCGGCGAGCGCGGGCCTGAGCGCACCCGCCGAGAAGGCGGCCTGCTTGCGCCCGTAGAGATCGGACGCCATCACCGTGAGCGGGATCGTCAGTTCGCCGAAATCCTCCGGCACGGCGGCGGGCAGGACCTGCTCGCAAAGCTTCTCCGCGTCGATCAAGGTCGCCGAGCCGAAGCCGATCGAGATCAGGTTGGCGAAGGTCCCGGCACGCGCGCTGACCAGGCGGCGGAACATCTCGGCCCGGTTGTGCGCGAGGGTGATGACGTGGCGGCGGATCTCCTTGCCGGTCAGGCCGGCCGCATAGGCGGCGCCGATCAGCGCGCCGATCGAGGTGCCGGCGACCGCCACGGGCTTGACGCCCAGTTCGTCGAGCGCCTCGAGCACGACGATATGCCCGATCCCGCGCGCGCCGCCGCCGCCGAGCGCGAGCGCAACGGTCTTCATGTGGCCCCGGCCTCCTGCGCGAACATCCACGCCTTGGCGGCGAGCGGGCGCAGGATGAGCGCCATGCCGGCGGCATTCTCGTTCGCCGCCGTGCCGTCGCGCACGCGGCCGACGATGCCCTGCAGGATCGCCGCCAGGCGGAAGACATTATAGGCGAGATAGACCGGAAGGGGCGCGCGCGGGTCGAGCCCGGTGCGCGCGCGATGGGCCTCGACATAGGCCTCGCGCGTCGGAATCCCGAGTGCTGCAAGGTCGCGGCCGGCGAGCGTCCCGAAGCCCGCGCCCGCTGGCGACGCCGGCATGTCCCAGGCCATGAGATGACAGGTGAGGTCGGCCAAGGGGTCGCCCAGCGTCGAAAGCTCCCAGTCGAGCACCGCCAGGATCGCGGGCCCTGATGGCGCAACGATGACATTGTCGAGGCGGAAATCGCCGTGCACCGGCCGCACCGGCCCCGGCGGCGGCAGCCGCGCCGCGAGATAGGCGCCGAGCCGTTCGATATCGAAGGCGAGCGGCGGCGCGACCTGCTTGGTGCCGGAAAACGCCGCCTGCTGGCGGTCGAATGCGGCCATGCCGCGAGCCTAGCGGCGACCGATGCCGATGCAACGCCTCAGCGTCCGGCCCGCTCCCGCGCGACGGCGCGAAAGCCGATGTCGCGGCGGCAGAAGCCGTCCACCCAGCGGATGCGGTCGACCGCTTGATAGGCGCGCGCGCGCGCCTCGCCCACGGTCTTGCCGAGCGCGCAGACGTCGAGCACGCGCCCGCCGTTGGCAACGATACTGCCCCCTTCGGCCTTGGTGCCGGCGTGGAAGATCTCGACGCCCTCGACCGCCGCGGCATCCTGCAAGCCGTCGATGACCGAGCCCTTGGAATAGCTGCCGGGATAACCCTTGGCGGCCATCACCACGGTGAGCGCCGCATCCGGGAACCAGCGCAGATCGAAATTCTTCAGCACGCCGTCGCAGCAGGCGAGCAGCGCGGGCACCAGGTCCGACATCAGCCGCAGCATCAGCACCTGGCATTCCGGATCGCCGAAGCGCGCATTGTACTCGATCAGCTTCGGGCCGCTGTCGGTGATCATCAGTCCGGCAAAGAGCACGCCCTTGTAGGGCATGCCCTTGGCCTTCATGGCGCGCACGGTAGGGAGAACGATCTCGTCCATGGTCCGCCGGGTCATCTCCGGGGTCATCACCGGCGCCGGCGAATAGGCGCCCATGCCGCCGGTATTGGGACCCAGGTCCCCGTCGAACACGCGCTTGTGGTCCTGCGCCGAGGCGAGCGGAATGGCAGTTTCCCCATCGCAGAGCGCGAAGAACGAGGCCTCCTCGCCGACCAGGAATTCTTCGATCACCACCTCGGCACCGGCGTCACCCAGGACGCCCGCGAACATCATGTCGATCGCGGCTTCCGCCTCCTCGACCGTCTGCGCCACCACCACGCCCTTGCCGGCGGCGAGCCCGTCCGCCTTGACCACGATCGGCGCGCCCTGCGCGCGCACATAGGCCTTGGCGGGCGCGGCCGCGGTGAAGCGTTCATAGGCCGCGGTCGGAATGCTGTTCGCCTTGCACAGGTCCTTGGTGAAGCCCTTGGAGCCTTCGAGCTGCGCCGCCGCCTTGCCCGGCCCGAAGGCCTTGATGCCGGCGGCGGCGAGGTCGTCGACGATGCCGGCGCAGAGCGGCGCCTCCGGCCCAACCACCACCAGGTCGATCTTGTGCGCGCGGCAGAATGCGATCACGGCGGCATGGTCGGCGATGTCAAGCGCGGCGAGCTCGCAGTCCTGCGCGATGCCGGCATTCCCGGGCGCGCAATAAAGCTTGTCCAGCAGCGGACTCGCCGCGATCTTCCAGGCGAGCGCATGCTCGCGCCCGCCGGAGCCGAGGAGGAGGATGCGCATGATGTGCTACCGGACCGCAGGCGTGACTGGCGGAAGTTGTGTAGCATGGCGCAACGGCCTCGCAAGAGTGGCCCGCGACAAAGCAATGGAATGGAGGACGTGATGAGGATGAACCTGCTGCGCATCTCGGTTCTGGCGGTGGCGGCCCTCTGCGGCACCGCCGCCGAGGCGCAGGCGCCGTACCCGTCGCGGCCGATCAAGCTGATCGTGACCATCCCGCCGGGCGGCGCGCCCGACATCTCGGCCCGGATGGTGGCGCAGTTCCTGCAGGACACGCTCGGCTGGTCGATCGTGATCGAGAACCGCACCGGCGCCAATGGTAATATCGGCGCCGCCGAGGTCGCGAAGTCGCCGCCCGACGGCTATACGCTGCTGCTGCACGCGGATAGCGGCATCACCATCAACCCGCACGTCTATACCAAGCTCGCCTTCGACCCGCTCAAGGACCTTCTCCCGGTCTCGAGCATCGCCACCAACATGTTCATGCTGTCGATCAACCCGGAGGTGCCGGCCAGGACCCTGCCGGAATTCATCGACTACGCGCGCAAGACCAAGCCGCCGCTCCCCTATGCGTCCGGCGGCAACGGCAGCCAGCACCAGCTCATGATGGAGATGCTCAAGCAGCGCGCCGGCATCGACCTCCTGCACGTGCCGTTCCGGGGCGCCGCGCCGGCCACCACCTCGACCATCGCGGGCGACACCAAGGTGATGTTCTCGGGCTCGGCCAGCGCCGCGCTGATCAAGGGCGGCCAGTTGCGCGGCCTCGCGGCGAGCGGCAAGCAGCGCTCGAAGCTGTTTCCGGAGCTGCCGACGGTGGGAGAGTTCTATCCGGGCTATGCCAACGACATCTGGCTCGGCCTGTTCGGGCCGGCGAACATGCCGGAAGCGATCGTCACCAAGCTGCGCACCGAAGTGCACAAGATTCTGGCACGCCCCGACTTTGCCGAGAAGCTCAACGTCTCCGGCAGCCTCGAGCCGCTGATCCTCGCGCCCACCGAGTTCAGCAGCCTCATTCGCGAGGACTACGACAAATACGGCAAGATCGTGCGCGATCTCGGCATCGCGGCCGACTAAGGCGACGCCGCGGGGGGTCCCGCCGGGCCGGCGAATCACCTATGTTGAACCAATCGGGGTGGCGTGGCGTTCCCAATGACACACGCAAAGGCTAGGATCACCCAATGGTCCATGCGCATGACGCCCGCCACGGCTCCCCGCTTCTGTTGCGACCGTTCGCGATCGCGCTGCTGTTGCCGCTGATCGTCGTCCTCACGGTGGCGATCCTGCTCGGGCTGCTGGGCATCTTCGTCGCCTGGCTGACGGTGGTGGCGGTCCTGATCACAGCCGTCGTGGCCTCCGATCTCGCCCGCCGGACCATGCGGCATTGGGCGAGACCGCCGGCCGCGCTCAAGCGTCAGGCGGCCGGGTTTCCGGGCCGCTGATACAGTCGGCGCCGAGCTGGCCAGGGCCGCGATCCGTGCAGTCCCGTTTGCAGGTCGTCTATCGTGTCCGCAGTGATGCTCAGTCCATCGAGGAGCGCGCGCGGGCGATCGCGGTCGAGCAGAGCGTGGAGATGCCGGTCGCGGCGATCGACGACGCCCATGTCCAGAACGAGATCGTCGGCCGCGTCCTCGCCGTCGAGGACATCGGCGGCGGCACGTTCGAAGTGCGCATCGCGCTCGCCGCCGAGACGGTCGCCGCCGACGCCGGGCAACTGATCAACATGCTGTTCGGCAACACGTCGATCCACGACGACGTGATCTTGCACGACGTCGAGTTTCCGCCCGCGCTGGTGGCGGCGTTCGGCGGCCCGCGCCATGGCCTGCACGAGCTGCGCCGGCGCGTCGGCGCGCCGCGCCGCGCGCTGACCTGCTCGGCGCTCAAGCCGCAGGGGCTTCCGCCCGAGAAGCTCGCAGGGCTGGCGCGCCGCTTCGCGCAAGGCGGCATCGACTACATCAAGGACGACCATGGGCTCGCCGATCAGGCCTACTCGCCATTCCAGGCGCGCGTCCACGCGATCGCGGCGGCGCTGCGCGCGCTCGGCGGCCCGACCCGCTATGTGCCGAGCCTCTCGGGCGATCTCGACGCCATGCGCGCGCAGATCGCGCTCGCGCGCGGGGCCGGCATCGACATGGTGATGATTGCTCCGATGATCGCGGGTCTCGCCAACTTCCACCGCCTGGTGCGCGACAATCCGGACTTGGCGTTCCTCGCCCATCCGGCGCTGGCGGGCGCGCGGATGTCGCCGCCGCTGCTCTACGGCAAGATCTTCCGGATGCTCGGCGCCGACGCGGTGGTCTATCCCAACCATGGCGGACGCTTCGGCTATTCGGCGGACACCTGCCGGCTCATTGCCCGCACGGCGCTCGAGGAGCGCGACGGGATGCGGCCCTGCGTGCCGGTGCCGGCGGGCGGCATGACCACGGACCGGGTCGGGGAGATGCTTGATTTCTACGGTGCCGACATCATGTTGCTGATCGGCGGCGGGTTGCTCGCCGCGCGCGAGCGGCTCGCCGGGGAGACCGCGGCCTTCGTGGCGGCGGTGAAGGATTATCGCTATGGTTAGGCCATGACCACCGGCGAAGCAAAGATCGAGCGCAGGATCCACCGCAAGGCGGAAGCCGGCTTCCGCTGGGAAGGCGTGGAGGTTCTCCCCTACAAGGAGGACGAGCGGGCGCTGTTCAAGTCGATCACGCGACAGGTCCTGTTCTGCGACCCCGCGCAACAGAGCGAGCTGCGTTATTTCGAGGTCGCGCCGGGCGGGTTCTCGACGCTCGAGCGCCACGAGCACACGCATTCGGTGCTGATCCTGCGCGGCAGCGGGCAGTGCCTGGTCGGCAGCGACGTGCGCGTCCTGGGCACCAACGATCTGGTAACCGTACCCGCGCTCACCTGGCATCAGTTCCGCGCCTCGGCCGGCGAGCCGCTCGGCTTTCTCTGCATGGTCAACGCGACGCGCGATAAGCCGCAACTGCCGTCGCCGCAGGATTTGAGCAGCCTGCGTCAGGACCCGCGGATCGCGGCTTTTTTGCGCGGCGACGGCTGATCCAGCAACGAGTTTGGCGGCGCGCCATCATTTGCGCACACCGCCGCCCTGTCGGAATCACGAAAATGTCGTGGCGCGCTGGTGGTGTCGGCGCACGTTTCCGCGCGTCATCGTCGGGAGGGGACATGCGCTTCGCCGCCATCGCCGCCGCCATCGTCAGTATCGTCATCGCCGCGTTTGCGCCGGCGTGGGCCCGGCCCTCGCCTTCCGTCGAGCTGGTTTCGACCGACGCGGTTCTGCGCTGGATCAACGCGTACCGCGCCAAGCCCGATCCGGCCGGCGTTCCGTCCCTGGTGCAGGCGCTGAGCCGGTTCGGCGCCTTCAAGGACCCCGAGAACGCCGGCGTCTACGTGGGCTTCGTCGCCGGCGTCATCGGCTCCAATCCAGCGAGGGCCGAGGACCTGATCGGCCGGATGCTGCCGCTGCCGGCCGGCGACCAGTGGTTGGTCGTGCGCGCGATCGCCTATTCGGGACATCCCGAGTGGAAGAGCCTGCTGCGCAGGTTCGCCGACCGCCTGCCGTCGCGCCAGGTCATGATTGACAAGCACATCGCCGGCACGCTGCCGACGCTCTATCAGGTCGCGCCCGAGAAGCGGACGTCGGCCTGGCAGACGATGCGCAGCTACGTGAGTTTCGACAAGAGCAAGCCCGAGAAGGACGTGGCGCTCGAGCCTTCGCCTGAGCTGCTCGACACGTTCTGGGGTTATTACTTTGCGACCGGCGCGGCGCGTCCGATCTCGCGCATCATCGGCATGCTGCCCTGGTCCAAGGACAACGACAGCATCGACAAGCTCATGCTCGGCAGCATGGCGAAGTACACCCTCGCCAGCAACGCCGCGCGCGACCCGGAGCTGCTGGCGATGCTCAAGCGCGCGCGCGAGCATCACCCCAAGGAGGCGACCGCGGTGATCAACGAGGTCATCGACGCGGCCGAGACGGTCGAGACCGCGCGGCTGCGCCGGGAAGCGATGGCCGCGATCGAGGAGCTGCGGCGCAAGGGTCCGGGCTATCGGCGCAACATCAGTTGGTGGGGCCAGCTCGGCCAGGGCGCGCTCGCCGTCGGCTGCATCGCGGCGGCGGCGACCGGACACGTCGAGCTCGGTCTGCCCTGCGTGATCACGGGCGGCGTGTCATCGGCGGCGCTGGGTTTCTGGGAGAAGCAGCAGCCGTAGCAGGTCCTGTGTCTCGGGCGCAGTGCAGCACGCAGCGTAGCGGAGTGATGCGCTGCAGACCCGGGACCGTCCCACACACCGCCATTGCAATGGTCCCGGATCAGCAGTGCACCACTCGTGCTTCGCACTCGCGCTGCGCTGCATCCGGGACACGCGGGGCATCACAGCGCCAGTTCTTCAGCCAGATCGCGCCAATCCAGATTCACTCTCTCGATCAGGTCGAATTTCCACGCCCGCCGCCAGCGTTTCACCGCGGCCTCCCGCGCCCGTGCCTCCAGAATTGAGGAAAATTCTTCATAGTACACGAGCAGGACCACCCCGTAGGTCTTGGTGAATCCGGGTACAAGTTTCGATTTGTGCACCAACAAGCGGCGAGCAAGATCACTGGTCAAGCCGACGTACAGAACGCCGCGTGGGCGATTTGCGAGGATGTAGACGAAAAACCGCTTTTCCATCGTCCGTCCGTGTCCCGGGCGCAGTGCAGCACGCAGCGTAGCGGAGTGATGCGCTGCAGACCCGGGACGTCCCACACACCGCCGTTGCAACGGTCCCGGATCAGCAGTGCACCACTCGTGCTTCGCACTCGCGCTGCACTGCATCCGGGACACGCGGGCCTTCACTTCGCCAGCGGGTCGGGGCGGAGCTGGAACTTGACCACCTTGCTGGTGGTGCCCTTGCCGCCTTCGATGTGATAGGGCGCGCGGCCGGCGTAAGTCGACCACAGTCCCTTGCCCTTCCAGCCGAGGTTCGGGTCGTCGATGCGGCCGTCCATGCCCTTGGCGTGGAAGCCCATGGGATACGGCACCCGCAGCGTGACGAACTTGCCGTCCACCAGCGCCTCGATCGAATCCGACATGTTGCCGGTGGCCATCGGCACGTTCTTGCCGAGGCCGAGGGTGTCGAACTGATCGACGAACATCTGGTAGCTCGACTGGACGGCGCCGGGCTCGTCCTTGATGGTCTCGAACTGCGGGCCGGGGAACTGGTAGAGCGTCCAGCCCTCGGGGCAGTGCCGCCCGTTCGCGATGGTCGGGCCGCTGAGCGGGCCCTTGCATTTCTTGCGGTCGAAGCTGCCCATGTGGCCGCTCGCGAGCGGGACCCACATGACGCCGTTGCGGTCGATGTCGCCGCCGCGCGGGCCGAAGCCGCTCATGGTCGTGCGCGGGTCGTTGTAGGGAACCTCGTAATATTCCGCCAGCGTGGTGTGCGGCGGGTTGTCGCCCGGGATGATGCGCACGACGCCGCCGGGCATCGCCAGCACCGAGCCCCAGATCGTGCCATCGTTCGGATCGACGCCGATGCCGTACATGCCGGCGAGGATGCGCTTGTCCTTGGTGGGATCGACCGGCTGGTTGGGCTCGACATAGTCGTCGCGCTTGCCGTTGCCGTTGGTGTCGAGGACATAGGCGGTCCAGCCCTGCGAGGCCGCCTCGTCGCCGGTCTCGAGGAATTTCTTGGTGTTGATCCAGCCGAGCACCGGCTGGCGCGCGCCGCCGCCGGAGAGCCATAGCGTATTGTCCTTGTCCTCGGCGAAGATCAGGTGGTGCGTGGTGAAGCAGGTGTCGATGTGCGTGATCTTCTTGGTCTTCGGATCATAGACCGCCACCTGGCGCCCGGCTTCCTCCACCGGGAATAGTTTCGCGGAAGGATGGTCCGATCCTTTTTGGCAGAAGGCGGGAGTCTTCGCCGGCCGGATGCGCGATGTCATCCAGACCCGCCCGTCCTGATCGAGCATCGGGTTGTGCACCGCGGTCTGGCTGTTCCAGATCATCTCGGTTCCCCAATACGGCGACGGCAGCCGCGGGAACGTCCCGGTCATGGTGAAGGCGCCCGAGGGCGTGTTCGGGTCGCGCGGCGTCGATCTGATGTAGGACACCGAATGCGTCTTCGGATCGAGGACCGGCAGGTTGTCGGTCGAGTCCTCGGTCGCGCTGTAGATCGGGCCCCATGCGTTGACGGTCGGGTTGCGCTTGTCGGTGGCGATCTCGTCGTGGAGATAGGTCTTGGCGTCACCCCAGTCCCAGAGCGTGACGACGATGTTGCGTTCGGCGCCTTGCGGGCGCTGCGGCTTCGACTTCGGCAGTTCGCCGTTGGCGATGCGGTCGGTCCAGTTGGCGAAGTTTCGCAGCACGCGCGGCGTGTCGAGCTCGTTGATGCCGCGGATCATGTTCTCGGCGGCCGGGCCGACCTGCAGCCGGTGCATCCACGCCGCATAGCTGGAGTCGAACGTGCCGAGGTCCTTCGAGACATGGCGCGTCGGCTTGTTGCCGACCTGGTGGCAGGAGTTGCAGCCGTGGGTCTTGAGGGTGGCGAGCCACTGGCCCTGGCTCTTGATGGTCGTCGGCATGCCGTTGCCGTTCGGGCCGGTGCCGGGGAACAGGCTCTTGTCCGGAATTTCCAGCATCGAATACCAGTATTGCGCCGGGTAGTATTCGGCCGCCGCGTTGTCGTTGGCGGCGAGCAGCGCGGTCAGGTTGAGGATGCGTCCGGGGGCGGACGTGACCTTGGGCGAATCGACGAGGCCATAGCCGCGCACCCACACGTCGTAAGTCGCCTTCGGCAGCTCGGGCAGCACGTAGCGGCCCTGATCGTCGGTGACGACGATCTTGATGAACTTCGTCGGCAGGTCCTTGGTCTCGGCAATCACCCAGACGCCCGCTTCCGGGCCGTTCGGGCCGGTGACGAGGCCGCCGAGCTCGGCATCGCCCACGCTGACTCCGGGCGGCGCGCCGGGCTGGGCGTTGAGCGGCGGCGACGGGGCGAAGAACAGCGCGGCGATGCCGAGCGCCGCCAGCGCCAGGCACCATGGTGCGGCTTTTTTCATGTCAGGATCCTCCCGTTTGTCGTTTTCGTTTTTTCAAGATGCGTTTCGTTTTTCAAGACGCGTCAAGCGGACAAAGCGAACGTGCCCGCCATGCGAGTTCGCATGCATCGGTGGGCACGGCATGTCGTGCGCGCCGTGGCCCACCCTACGACGACTGCGCGCCGCAATAGCTGCGTCACTTCGCCAGCGGGTCGGGGCGGAGCTGGAACTTCACCACCTTGCTGGTCGTGCCCTTGCCGCCTTCGATGTGGTAGGGCGCGCGGCCGGCGTAGGTCGACCAGAGCGCCCTGCCTTTCCAGCCGGCATTGGGATCGTCGATGCGGCCGTCCATGCCCTTGGCGTGGAAGCCCATCGGATAGGGCACCCGCAGCGAGACGAACTTGCCGTCCACCAGCGCCTCGATCGAATCCGACATGTTGCCGGTCGCCATCGGCACGTCCTTGCCGAGCCCGAACGTGTCGAACTGGTCGACCCACGTATAGTAGCTCGACTGCACGGCGCCCGGCTCGTCCTTGATGCTCTCGAACTGCGGGCCGGGGAACTGGTAGAGCGTCCAGCCCTCGGGGCAGTGCCGGCCGTTCGCCATGGTCGGCCCGTTGAGCGGCCCCTTGCACCTCTTGCGATCGAAGCTCGCCATGTGGCCGCTCGCGAGCGGGATCCACACCACGCCCTTGCGGTCGATGTCCATGCCGCGCGGCCCGAAGCCATTCACCGCGGCCTTCGGTTCGTTGAACGGCACTTCATAATATTCCGACAGCGTGGTGGCCGGCGGATTGTCGCCCGGAATGACGTGGATGATGCCACCGGGCATCGAGAGCACCGAGCCCCAGATCGTGCCGTCGTTCGGATCGACGCCGACACCGTAGAGCCCGGCGATGATGCGCTTGTCCTTGCTCGGATCGACCGCCTGGTTGGGCTCGACATAGCCTTCGTCGCGCTTGCCGTTGCCGTTGGTGTCGAGGATGAACGGCGACCAGCCCTGCGACGCCGCCTCGTCGCCGGTCTCCAGGAACTTCTTGGTGTTGAGCCAGCCGACCACCGGAGCGCGCGCGCCGCCGGCCGAGAACCACAGCGTGTTGTCCTTGTCCTCGGCGAAGGCCATGTGGTGGGTCGTGAAGCAGAGGTCGACATGCGTGAGCTTGTCGGTCTTGGGGTCGTAGACCGCGGCTTGCCGGGGCGCGTTGTCCGTCGGGAACAGCTTCGCCGACGGATGCTCGGAGCCCTTGCGGCAGAATTCCGGAGTCTGCGGCGGCCGGATGCGCGCGGTGAGCCAGAGCCGGCCATCCTGGTCGAGCATCGGATTGTGGACGGTGGTCTGGCTGTTCCAGATCATCTCATCGCCCCAATAGGGCGACGGCAGCCGGGGGAAGTTGCCCGACGCGATGAAGATGCCGGCCGGCGTCTTGGGATCGCGCGGCGTCATCTTGTAATAGGTCACCGAGTTGGTCTTGGGATCGAGGATCGGCAGGTTGTCGGTCGAGTCCTCGGTCGCACTGTAGATCTTGCCGTAGGCGTTGACGGTGGGGTTGCGCTTGTCGGTGGCGATCTCGTCGTGGAGATAGGTCTTGGCGTCGCCCCAGTCCCACATGGTGATGACGACATTGCGTTCCACGCCTTGCGGGCGGGCGGGCTTCGCCTTCGGCAGTTGGCCGGCGGCGATGCGGTCGGTCCAGTCCGCGAAATTCCGCAACGCGAGCTGCGTGTCGATCTCGCTGAGGTCGCGCACCATGACCTCGGCGGCGGGCCCGACCTGGATCCGGTGCGTCCATGCCTCGAAGGAGGATTTGAACTCGCCCAGCTCCTTCATCATCGTGCGCGTGGGCTTGTTGCCGAGCTGATGGCAGGAATTGCAGGCGTGGGTCTTGAGCTTCACCAGCCAATGACCCTGCGTCTTCACGTGGTCCGACATGCCGTTGCCGGCCGGGCCGGTGCCGGGAAACAGGCTCTTGTCCGGAATCTTGAGCATCGAATACCAGTATTGCGCCGGATAATATTCGGCAGCGGCCTTGTCGTCCTCGGCGACCACCGCGGTCAGGTTGAGGATCTTCCCGGGCGCGGACGTGACCTTGGGCGAATCGACGAGCCCATAGCCGCGCACCCAGATCTCGTAAGTCGCTTTCGGCAGCTCGGGCAGGACGTAGCGCCCCTGGTCGTCGGTGACGACGATCTTCACCAGCTTGGTCGGCAGGTCGCGCGTCTCGGCGATGACCCAGACGCCGGCCTCGGGGCCTTTGGCGCTGGTCACCACGCCGCCCAGGTCGGCGTCGCCGACCGTGATCCCGGCAGGGCTGGTCGGCTGGGCGCTGAGCTGCGCCGCCGGGGCACCCAGAAACGCGGCAAGCGCGATCGCCGCGACGCCGAGATACAAGCCTGTCCTTATCCTCATCAATTGCTCCTCTTGGCTCTTCCCAGTGGCGCTTGATGGCTGTCGCCGGGCGCCTTGACAATATCCATGCACAATCCCGTCCCGTTCGCAACGATGCCTGGGCGGTGGCCGGCATCGAGAACCGGCCGCATCGGCACGCGCCACGAGCATTGCGCGCGGCCTTCGGCTTTTGAAATGAACGCGCCGGCCGCCGCCACCGGCGCGCAGCTTTGTTGTTTTGATTGCGAGTCGATCCGGCCGGTCTTGATTTTGTCCCAAATACCTGACACACGCTGCGCCCGCTGACCGACATCCGGTTGGCGAACCGCCGGCGCGACCCCATATCCGGTCTTGCCGAAGGCATGATGAGAAACCCGATGCGCCGCACAGGCTCCCATATGACCGCGCTTCGCGCCGCCGCCTGGTCGATCAATCGACCGAGCGATCGGTTTGTCGTGCGCGCGTCCGCTTCGGGTTGCCAATCACAGTGCCAGCCCGGACCGGGCTTTAGAAAACCGGACTAACCGGCGGCGGGCCATCACCCTCCGCCGCAAGGCAGGAGGGACCCGATGGTCCAGATCGACACCAGACTCTTCAGCACCCGACTGCCTCGATCGCGCCGATATGCGCAGCGCGCCAACGTGGCGCGCTCGCGCTCGCCGCGGCGGCAACATGCGTCATGCCGGCGCGCAACGACCCACGCGGATTTCGACCGCATGCTTGCAGGCTGAACCTGTGCGCTGCGTAACCGACTAAGACTTCGCTGTTTGACATCGTTGGACGTCCAGAATTGGCCAGCGGCGTGCGCTCTGCCCGGAGCGTTAGTCCCTGTTGCAAGGTTGCTCCCATCAGCGGGAGCGCCGCCGCTGACCATTTGTTTTTTTGCCGGTTTAGCTCAGCGAGGCAGAGCGCCGCCTTCGTAACGCGGATGTCGCGTGTTCGACCCACGCAGCCGGCACCATTTTATTTTTTCCGACTGGCTTGCGCCAATAGCCCAACCGGCAGGAGGCGGCTTCCTCAGAAGGAGCACAGTGCAGGTTCGAATCCTGCTTGGCGCACCACTTGAAGTCCATTCGATACGATCCATATCGGGCCTCCTTAGCTTAGCGGCCAAAGCTGCGCGCCTACACCGCGCGATCCGGGGTTCGAATCCCTGAGGAGGTACCAATCCTGCCGCGCCGACCGCGTCCCTGGCACTCGGGATCGAAGGACGAGAAACGGCGGCGACGGCTGGAAAGATGGGGTAAGTCCGGAGGTGCCTGCCCCATACCAATTTTCTTTCGTGCTCCGTCGTTTCTTTCATCTCCTGCCCCGCCGCCTATCTCATGCCCCGCCGTCTCATGGCCAAGGCGCGCGGCCGACAACCGGGAAAACGCGGATCGAAACCACGCGGGGCGACATATCTGCGCATGATCTGGTCCGAAAACCGGATTCCACTTTTCGGGATCATGCGTGACTTGCGCATGATCTTGCCGAAACCGGTCTCCACTTTTCGGGATCATGCGTGACTTGCGCATGATCTTGCCTGAAAACCGGATTCCACTTTTCGGGATCATGCGTGCGGACGCGTAGCCTTAAACCCGAATGGTGAGGGAGCGGACTTTTAATCCGTCGGCCGGTGGATCGTAACCACACGCGTCCGCCAGCTTGCATCAGCAGCCCGGGCGGCAAAGCGAGCGGCCTCTTTGCCGGGCTCATGCCGAATTACGATTGCTCCGTTACGCATCTGGTGAGGCGACCCGACTGTCTATCGGGTGAGAGGGATTCGATCTCCCTACGGAGCGCCAGTCCGTCTCGATCACACAGGATATCGCAGGGTGTAGCTCAGCAAGGCAGAGTGCCTGCCTCGGACGCAGGAGGCCGTTGGTTCAAGTCCAACCACCCTGACCACATACCAATCGGAAACCAGGAGGCTGCGCCGGTCTATTCCGGATCGCTGGCTCCTGACATCGGAAGGTGGTGCACGGCGGCGTGCAACCGGTTTCGAAAATCGGGCCGACCTCACGGTCGAGGGTTCGACTCCTTCGCCTTCCGCCAAGCTCAGCGTCCCTCTCCTGCTGCTGGTCTGTAAAACCGGCGTCTATGAAACAGGCAGGTCGGCCGACGAGAGGTTCGAATCCTCGGGGACGCACCAGTTCCAGGAGTCGGTGACCGGTGGTCACTCACGCCTGTTCCGCGGACGTGGCTTAACGGCAGAGTCCCTGAGCGCCACTCAGGGGGTGTGGGTTCGACTCCCGCCGTCCGCGCCAACTCGCTCCAATGCCTGGGAAGCTGAT
The DNA here is from genome assembly GCA_034669045.1 of Alphaproteobacteria bacterium. Classification (GTDB taxonomy): domain Bacteria; phylum Pseudomonadota; class Alphaproteobacteria; order Rhizobiales; family Xanthobacteraceae; genus VAZQ01. The sequence continues at coordinate 39,010 of JAXDOD010000101.1, read as the reverse complement.
CTGGTGACAGCGCCGCGCCGAAAACGCGGAGAGGTTGGCTCGAAACCAACTCCAGGCGCCAATGTCAGCGTCCGGACTCCTTTAAGGGATGATAGCTCAATTGGGAGAGCCCCCGCCTTGCAAGCGGGAGATGCGGGTTCAAGTCCCGCTCGTTCCACCAATGCCCGGCCGCCGGTGCCGGCCTATTTCGACGTGGGCCCGAACAGCGAGGGAATCCGCTGCACGATGTATTTGGCCGCCGCGTCGGCCATCGGCTGATTGGGATGCCAGCTATCGCCCGGAGCCGATCGGGGATCGACACCTTCGGCAATCATGCGGTCGGAGACCGCCGACAGGTCGACGGTATCCAGTCCAAGCTCGCGCGTGATGCGCAGGAGGTAGTCGCGCGTGTCCTTGTCATAGGCCGTCCAGCTTGCGAGCGGCTCGAGGATCGGAAACAGAACGAGATGATAGGCAATGCCGTTCGCGCGCGTGTAGTCGCGCATCCTACGCAGTGCATCGGATGCCGCCGTTTGCAGCTCCTCCTTGCTGGCCCTCGACCGGAAGTTGGCAAGGATGAAGCGATAGAGCTGCGAGTACCGGTAGAGCGTTTGATTGACGTCGACCGGCTTCAACCGGGGCGAATAGATTTTCACCGTCCCGCTGCGGTCGCGAAGCACCAGGCGGGAGGCCTGCAAGTCGTTGATGTGCATCTGGTGGACGATCACCTCGGGCTCGAGGCTGCTTTGATAGCGGAAGAAGAGCTCGATCTCCTGCTGGATATTGTAGCCTGCCACCCCGCCGTTCAGGAACGACATGGTTCCGGAGCCGGCGAGATCGGCGAGGGCGTTGACGATGCGTCCGTAAGCCGTGACCGAATCGCCGATGAAAAGGATTTTGGAGGCGCCTTGCGCGTTCGAAACGATGGAGCGGCCGTACAGAATGGCGTTCGTATCATAGAGGTCGGTGCCGAGCGCCGGACGAATTCCCAAAATCTCGTCCGGGAGCAGCAGGTCGGCGCCGGCCTCGCCGGCCCGTTGCACCTCGACGTTCATCATTGAAATTGGATAGATCAGGCGGAGCGCAAGCTCGATCACGACAAGTCCGACGGCGGTCGCGCAAACGAACAGCAGGATTTTCGCAGTGAATTCGCCGGACCTGCGCAATGCCGTCACTCGTTGAGACTCGCGCGCGCGATGTTGCCGAGGATTCGGCACGCTGTGGCGCAATTGTCAATATTCCTGGATGGCGGAACGGTAAACGCGCCTGACTGTTAATCAGGTGCCGCAAGGCCTGCAGGTTCGAGCCCTGCTCCAGGAGCCAGTATCAGGGGCGGTCATCAGAAGTCAGAAGGTCGGTAATCAGAGGAGGCCCGCGCGTTTCCGATGACCGGTCTCGACGACTGATTCCTGACCCACCCATAGCTCAGCGGAAGAGAGCGCCGGCGTGCGAAGCCGGAGGCCGCAGGTTCGAATCCTGCTGGGTGGTCCAATCAGGAACGAGGGATCAGGACGACGTCAGCCGGACCTGATGCCTGATGTTTGATCACTGATCCCTGACAGGGTGTAGGGGAGCCCGGCCGTCCCTGCCTGCCTTGGAAGCAGGAGACCGGTGGTTCGAATCCACCCGCCCTGACCAAATTCACGCAAGCGCGATCCGTAGGGTGGGCAAAGGCGCACGCACCGCCTTCATGGTGAGCAACGTCTATCGTGCGCCGTGCCCACGCGTCTCGTCGGCCGCGGCAAAGCCGCGTGGGCACGGCGCGCAAAGGTGCGCGCCTTTGCCCACCCTATCGGGTCGCGGAACGCGGCGACGCACCATCGAACATTCGTGTAACATCAACCCGGAGGAGCGTGTCATGACGCAAGTCAAAATCTTCGGCGAGCACGACGATCGCACGAAGGAGCAAATGTCGCGCTGCATGCAGTACGGCAGCGTCGTCGGCGGCGTCCTCTGCGCGGACGGTCATCTCGGCTATGCGCAGCCGGTCGGCGGCGTCATCGCCTACGAGGACCACATCTCGGTCAGCGGCGTGGGCTTCGACATCGCCTGCGGCAACATGGCGGTCAAGCTCGACCTGCCGAAGAAGCGCATCGAGGACAACGTCGGCCCGATGCTCAACGCGATCGCCGCCGGCGTCAGCTTCGGCCTCGGCCGCACCAACGCCGAGAAGGTCGAGCACGACCTGTTCGACAGCCCGCTATGGAAGGAAGCCGAGATGATCGGCCACCTCAAGTCCATGGCGCGCGACCAGCTCGGCACGGTGGGCTCCGGCAACCACTATGTCGATCTGTTCGAGGACGAAGCGGGCCTGGTCTGGATCGGCGTGCACTTCGGCTCGCGCGGGCTCGGCCACAAGACCGCGACCGCGTTCATCAAGGCGGCCGGCGGCCAGGACGGCATCGACGTCGCGCCGACGGTGCTGCATCAGGACAGCGATCTCGGCCAGCAGTATCTCGCCGGCATGAAACTCGCCGGCGAATACGCCTACGCGGGCCGCGAATGGGTGGTCGAGAAGGTGCGCTCGATCGTCGGCGGCGAAGTCCTCGACATGGTCCACAACCATCACAACTACGCCTGGCGCGAGCGCCACGGCGAGCGCGATCTGTGGGTCGTGCGCAAGGGTGCGACGCCGGCGTTCCCGGGCCAGCGCGGCTTCGTCGGCGGATCGATGGGCGACGATGCCGTGATCCTCTCGGGCGTCGAGAGCGACAAGGCGGCCGGGAGCTTCTACTCGACCGTGCACGGCGCCGGCCGCGTGATGTCGCGCACGCAGGCACGCGGCCGCTTGGTCAAGGACCCGGCGACGGGAAAGAAGATCCGGCAGCCGGGCCGCGTGCGTCACGACGAGATGCAGTCGTGGCTGCGCGACAAGGGCGTCCACCTCGTCGGCGGCGATCTCGACGAAGCGCCGCAGGCCTACCGCCGCCTGCCGGACGTGCTCGCGCACCACGCCGGCACGGTGACGATCGAGCACACCCTGCGCCCGTTCGCCGTGGTGATGGCGGGCGCCGACGTGTTCGATCCGTTCAAGGACTGACGGATCTTTCGAAGGAAAGGCGCTCCCTCCGCTCATTCCCGCGCCAGCGGGAGTCCAGACTTTTTGCGTGCCACGGCGACAAGGTCTGGGTCCCCGCTTTCCACGGGGACGAGCGGAGCCACAACGGCGGCGTTTCGCTTGCCGGGTGCGCGAAGTCGGAACGGCGGCGCGGTTAAAGGTCAGGCGCGACGATATGTTATTTCTTCGCAAGGAAGGGCGGGGCGATATTGGCAAACAGATTGCCGTCAATCTGGTTGTCGCCATAGCTCAGCACCGTAGCGCTGTTCAGGGCAAACCAGCCGCTGCCATTTCCCGTCACGGTGGAGCCGCCGATCCGGAGCGTTGCCTTGGCGCCGTCTGCGGCGGCTCCAGCACTGTTGTTCGAAAGGGCTGACCTTATCACCGTCGCCGTCGCGGTTGCCTGGGCGGTTTGCGAATAGACCTGCAAGCCGTTGGCAGAGGCGTTCCCGGACAACACACTGTTCGTCACGTTGACATTGATCACGCCGGTGCTGGAAGCGCCGCTCACGGTGATTCCATCGCCATTGGCGCTGTTGTTCGCCTCGACCCGGAGGAAGCTGGCAGTGACCGAGCCGGACCCCGACGGCGCTATCGAAACGCCTGTGTTGTTGTCGGCAATGTATGTGTTCGAGACCGCGAGACTGGATGAGGCATTGGGCAGGAACCTGATGCCGTCGGCAGTAAGATTGCGGATGACGCAGTTCTCTATGGTCAGGGCCTTGCCGGAGTTGAACTTAATTCCAAACGCACCGACGCCAGCCCCCTCGATGATCAAACCGCGCAGATTGATGACGTCGCCGGTGCCGGCGCTGATCGTGATGCCGGTGCCGAGCGATGGCACGAGGATGCCCGCCGAACCGACGCCGTCGTTTACGATGCTGATCGAATGGGTGATGGTCAACGTTCCGTAGCCGGCAGGATCGAGCATGTTGATCTCGCCGTTCACGTTGGTCTTGGCGTAGGCGCCGATCAGAGTCCGGCATGGCGCGTTGCGCCCGCAGGAGTTGGTGTCGACGCCGTTTGCCGAGACGAACGTGCGTGTGAGTTGCGCTTGCGCCGAGGCAGAGTGAAGGCCGAGCACGAGCAGCGTGGCAATGAAGATAGACGGCGTAACCTTGGTCATGATCGCCCCGGGCCTCGGTCAAGAGCGCGGGTTGCGCTCCAGGTGCCCAGCCTACCAGGATCGAAGCGAGCGGCAATCCAAAGGCACATAAAAAATCCGCCGCGCGGCAACGCGGCGGGCGTGAGCGAACCGCGCACGCTGCTCGGCGGCTACACCGGCGCCCGCCCGTCCTGGATCGCCCGCCACACGCGCTCGGAGGTGGCCGGCATCTCGATGTGCCTCACGCCGTAGACCGACAGCGCGTCCACGATCGCGTTCGCGACCGCCGGCAGCGCGCCGACGCAGCCGGCCTCGCCGCAGCCCTTGACGCCGAGCGGGTTGGTCGGCGTCGGCACCGGGTTGGAATGGATCGCGAGCGCGCTGATGTCCTCCGCGCGCGGCATCGCATAGTCCATGAACGAGCCGGTGGCGAGCTGTCCGGACTGCGGATCGAAATGGATATCCTCCATCAGGATCTGGCCGATGCCCTGCGCCACGCCGCCGGTGATCTGGCCGTAGACCAGGAGCGGATTGATGATGGTGCCGACGTCGTCGACCACGCTGTAGCGCACGATGTCGACCTTACCGGTCTCCTCGTCGATCTCGACTTCGCAGACATGGGCGCCGTTGGGGAAGTTCTCGGTGTCCAGATAATAGACCGAGGTGGCGATCAGGCTCGGCTCCATGCCCTTCGGCAATCTGTTCGGATTGGAGGCGGCCCTGGCGACGTCGCCGATGGTGACGGTCTGGTTGGTCTTGGGCGAGGAGAAGATGCCGTCCTCGAACTTGAGGTCGTCGACGCCGACCTTGAGCACATGCGCGGCGATCTGCCTGGCCTTGACGATCACCTTCTCGGCGGCGCTGGCGACCGCGGAGCCGCCGATCGCGGCCGAGCGCGAGCCGCCGGTGCCCTCGCCGAAGAACACCGCATCGGTGTCGCCCGACACATAGGTGATGTCCTTCGGATCGACGCCGAGGCGGTCGCACACGATCTGCTTGAAGGCGGTCTCGTGGCCCTGCCCCTGGTTGTTGGCGCCGCAGAACAGCGTGATCGTGCCCGACCGGTCGAAACGGATCTCCGCGCCCTCGTAGCTTGGCGCCGCCGCGCGCTCGACCGTGTTGGACATGCCCAGGCCGCGCAGCTTGCCGCGCTGGCGCGACTCGGCGCGGCGGTGCTCGAAGCCGTGGGCGTCGGCCATGTGCAACGCCTCGTCCATGTTCTTGGCGAACTCGCCGGAATCATAGGTGAAGGTGAGCCCGGTCTTGTACGGCATGGCTTCGGGCGGGATGGAATTCTTCCGCCGCAGCTCGGCGGGATCGATGCCAAGCTGGTCGGCGGCCAGATCGACCATACGCTCGATCACATAGGCCGCCTCCGGCCGGCCGTTGCCGCGATAGGGCCGCACCGGATTGGTGTTGGTGAGCACCGCCGTCACGTCGACATGCAAGGCCGGCGTTTTATAGACGCCGGCGAGCGTTCCGAGATTGCCCACGAAGGATTGTCCGCCGACCTGCAGGAACGCGCCCACATTGGCGATGATGTTCACGCGCAGGCCGAGGAAGTTTCCATCCTGGTCGAGCGCGAGCTCCGCGTCCGTCACGTTGTCGCGCGCCTGGCCGTCGCTGAGGAAGGCCTCCGAGCGGGTGCTGATCCATTTCACCGGCCGGCCGGTCAGCTTGGCGGCCCACAGCACCAGCGCGACCTCGTTATAGACCGCGCTCTTCATGCCGAACGAGCCGCCGATGTCACCCGATACCACCCGCAGCTTCGTCTCCGGGACCTTGAGCACGGTCTTCGCCAGCTCCTCGCGGAAGGAATGGTTGCGCTGGAGCGTGGTGTAGACGGTGTAGTGCCCGTCGTGCGGACGATAGACCCCGATCGAGCCGCGCGGCTCCATGCTCGCGGCCGTCACGCGGTTGATCACGAAGTGATGCTTGACGACATGCGCGGCTTTCGCGAACGCCGCCTCGGTCGCGGCCTGGTCGCCCTCGAGATGCACGAAGCAGATGTTGCTCGGGCAGTCGTCCCACACCAGCGGCGCGCCCGGCTTGAGCGCATCGGCGGCGGAGACGATGGCGGCAAGCGGCTCGTAGTCGACCTCGATCAGCTCGGCCGCGTCCATCGCCTGATGGGCCGTTTCGGCGACCACGAACGCGACATAGTCGCCGACCCAGCGCACGCGATCCCTGGCGAGCGCGCGGTAGCGCGGCCGGTAGAGCGGCGATCCGTCGCGCCGCCGCGGGCCCGACGGAACCGGCAGATCGCCGAAACCCGATCGGTCCCAATCCTCGCCGGTGAGCACGGCCAGAACGCCGGGCGCGGCCTTGGCCCTGGATACGTCGAGGCGCGCGATGCGCGCATGCGCGTGCGGCGAACGCAGCACGTAGCCGGGCGCCGTGCCCGGAAACATCATGTCGCCCACATAGCGGCCTTCTCCCCGAACCAGCCGCGGATCCTCGAACCGCGGCACCGGCTGGCCAATTCCGAATTCACCCACTGCACACCTCTCGATTGCGTAGAAACGCGTATCCCCGGAAAGCGTCAGAATGCCTCATGCCATCCACTTGCGCAGGCGTCCAGTCCGTTCGGCGTTGACCTGCCGGCGTGCCCGTAGCAGGGTCTTGCGGATCGAACGAGGAGAATTCCAATGCGCGGTTTGCCACTTCGCTGGGCATGTCTCGGGCTGTGCGGAGCCGCCGCGATCCTGCCTGGTGAGCCCGCCCGGGCCGACGCGATCGGCGACTTCTACAAAGGCCGCACCATCACGGTGATCGTCGGCTACACCGCCGGCGGCGGTTACGACCTCTACGCCCGCGCGCTCGCCCGCCACATGGGCAAGCACTTGGCGGGCAACCCGACCTTCATTGTGCAGACCGTCACCGGAGCCGGCAGCCTCAACGCCGCCAACCACATCTACAACGTGTCGCCCAAGGACGGCACGGCCTTCGGCACCTTCGGCCGCGGCATTGCCATGGAGCCGCTGATCGGAACCGCCAAGGTGCAGTTCGACGCCACCAAGTTCACCTGGCTCGGCAGCGGCACCAACGAGGTCAGCCTTTGCGGCACCTGGCATACGTCGCCGGTGAAGACCTGGGCCGATGCGCTCAAGACCCAGTTCACCGTCGGCGGCGAAGGCGCAGGCTCGGATCCGGACACCTTCTCGGCGCTGGTGCGCAACACCTTCGGCGCCAAGCTCAAGCTCGTCACCGGCTACCACGGAACCACGGACATCATCCTGGCGATCGAACGCGGCGAGGTCGACGGACGCTGCGGCTGGTCATGGTCGAGTCTCAAATCGACACGGCCCGCCTGGGTCGCGGAGAACAAGATCAACTACCTGATCCACATGTCCGAGACGAAGGCGGAAGAGCTGCCGCATGTTCCGCTCATTTCCGACTACGCCAACGACCGCCAGAAGCAGATCCTCAAGCTGGTGCTCAGCCGGCAGACCATGGGACGGCCGTTCGCCGCGCCGCCCGGCGTGCCCGAGGACCGCAAGCAGGCGCTGCGCAAGGCCTTCGACGACACGCTCAAGGACGCCGCCTTCCTCGAGGAGGCAAACAAGCTCAAGCTCGAGGTCAATCCGGTATCGGGCGGCGCCGTCGACAAGCTGGTGGCCGAGCTCTATCGCACGCCCAAGGACATCGTCGAAGAGACGCGCAAGGCGATCGCGCCGTAGCTCTCCCGGGTCTGTAGGGTGGGCAAAGGCGCAAGAACGAGAGCCGACGTATGCACCGGCCTCGCGCGCCTTTGCCCACGCGCCACTTGAGCCCAGTCGCGTGTGCGTCCTGACCCAAACCGGAAGAGCCGGTTGCCGCTGGCACCATGACCGCTGGTGGTATCCGAGGCCCATCTCCTTCCCGGGTCGTCGGTGACCAGTATATTGTCGCGCTCCACACCAAATCGAGGCTGGGAGCTGCTTGGTATATCGACCTGACATTCAGGGGCTGCGGGGCGTCTCGGTCCTCGCCGTCCTTATCTTTCACTTGGCCGCCGGTCTGCCGGGGGGATTTGTCGGAGTAGACATTTTCTTTGTGATTTCCGGTTTCCTGATGACCGGCATCATTTCGGAGGAATTTACAAAACGTGGGACTGTCTCATTCGGACAGTTTTACAGCCGCCGAATAAGGCGCATCTTTCCCGCGCTGCTGGTCATGATCTTGCTGACCACGGGGCTCGGATACTTCCTGTTGTTCCCCGGCGACTACGCAGAGTTCGCTCAGAGCGGCCTCTACGCCGCGCTCTCGCTCGGCAATGTTTTCTTCTTTTTTTCCACCGGCTATTTCGACAGTCCCGCCGAGTCAAAGGGTCTGCTGCACACCTGGTCTCTGGGAGTGGAGGAACAGTTCTATCTGATTTGGCCGCTTGTGATGATCGGCCTCCTGTCAGTCGCCAAGGGCCGTCGGGCTTTCATGGCCTGGCTCCTGCTCTGCATTGCCGGCGCCGGTTTTCTTGTCAGCGTCTACGGCGTCCTCACCAATCCAAAAGCGGCGTTCTATTTGCTCCACGCCCGGCTTTGGGAGCTTGCTGTAGGCGGCTTGTTGGTCTTTGTTCCGCAACTGCAGAGTCGATCGCTCAACAAGCAACTCCCTGCACTGGGACTGGGCCTGATCCTTTGGTCGGTCTTCTTTCTTTCCCCCGAGTGGTTGTTCCCCGGCTGGAATGCGCTGCCGGCCGTCGTCGGCGCCGCCCTCATCATCAATCCCGCAAGTGCGTCGTCTTTCGTCGCTCGCCTCTTATCCTTCCAACCGCTGCCGTTCGTGGGCAAGATTTCATATTCCCTGTATCTGTGGCATTGGCCTCTCATCGTCTTTTGGCGTCAATACCGAAGCGGCGCCGCGCTGACGATCGTGGACACAACCATTCTGGCAGTCGCTGCGTTCGTCTTCGCTTTTGCATCCTGGAAATGGATCGAGCAGCCTTTTAGAAAATCATTCCCGACCAGGGCAACCTTGCCTCTCGGCCTGACCGCCGCGGCGGCAGTCGCCGCCGTGACATTCGGTGTCGTCGAAAAAAGCGGATTTCCCGGGCGCATCAATCCGCGGCTGGAGGCGCTGAGCAGCCTCAAGACGATGTGGGACTGGACCTGCCCCCATACGCCGCGGCCGCATCATGTTGATTGTTCAGTCGGCGCGCCCTGGCAAACCGCCGCCAGCCTGGGTGTCATTTGGGGAGACAGCCACGCGGAGCATCTGCTGCCGTTGCTCGATCTCGCTGGGCGAAAAACCGGGCGTTCGATTATGCTCTTTGGCGACTGTCCTCCGATCTATTACCAGGGAGGACTGAAGCGCTACGTAGCAGGATTTCCTGACTATGATTCATTGTGTTCGGATCAGCGAGCCCGCTACATCGACGTGCTCAAGTCTTCGCCTGAGATTGAATTTGTTTTTGTAGCGTCCCGCTGGTCTGCTTATCTCGCTGAAACTTACAGGAACGAAGGCGACACCCGGTCGATGTCGCGCGGCCTGGACTTACTCAAAGAGGGATTGGAGGAATTCGTCACCGAAATCGCGCCGCTTGGCCGAAAAATTGTTCTGCTGGGCGAGATGCCGCAGATGGGATTCGATCCGATTCCCTGCGTCATTCTGGAAAGCATCTATCGGGAAGGCATACACCTGTGGCGCGATCCGAGCGAACGTGGGCGTTGCCAAGCGGTGAGCGCGTCAATTCCCCGGAGCGGTTTCGAAGAAAGACTGTCTGCGACGAACGAAGTCCTGGCGTCGGTCGCAGCCAGTCACCCTGATGTTCTTGCATTTTTGCCGACGGACACGATGTGCAAACCCGATTGCATCACGTCGATCGAGGGCGAGTTCCTGTTCCGCGACAGCAACCATCTTCGGAGAAACCTTTCCGTCGATACTCTCGAGCGATTCGTGACTCTCCTGGGCCTGCCCGATCTTTTGCTCAGGCTCGGGAGAATGCGCAAGAATTAGCATTCCCGCAGCAGCGCACTGCCGCGGCCGAAGGATATCGTCGAAGAGACGCGAGGCGATCGCGCCATCATTGCCGGGTGTAGGGTGGGCAAAATCGCTCACGCCGCACGACCGCGTGGACACGGCGCGCGCGCGATTTTGCCCACGCGGAGAAGGTCCTCCACGCGCTCTGCCCCCTACCGGCGCCGCAACAGCTCCCGCATGCGCTGCGGCGTCACCGGCAGCCGCGTGATCGCGCCCGGCATCCCGATCGCGTCGTCGAGCGCGCTCGCGATCACGCCGCCGGCGCCGTTGATGCCGCCTTCGCCCGCGCCCTTGAGCCCGAGCGGATGGCGCGGCGACGGCGCGTCCTCGGTCAGCAGGATCTCGATGTCGGGGATGTCGTGCAGCATCGGCATCAGGTAGTCGGCGAAGGTGGCCGAGAGCGGCTCGCCGGTCTCGTCGTAGACGAACTCCTCCTGCAGCGCGCCGCCGAGCCCCTGCGCGCAGCCGCCGACGAGCTGGCCCTTGACCATCATCGGATTGACCGCGCGGCCGACGTCATAGGCCACCATGAAGCGCTCGACCGTGATCTTGCCGGTGTCGCGGTCGACACTCACCACGGCGAGATGCGCCCCATAGGGAAACACCGTGTGCGGGGTGTTGTACCAGCCATGCGCGGCAAGCTGCGGCGCGCGGCCGCGCAGGAGTTTCGAGCCCGGCGCGATCTGCTTGGCGATCTCGGCGAGCGTGATCGAGGGACCACCCGCCGCGTTCCTGCGCGCCACGGCGCCATCGACGATGTCGAGCTCGGCCGCCGGAGTCTGCAGCAGCTCGGAGGCGAACTCGAGCGCTTTCTCGCGCACCATCATGGCGGTGACGTGCACCGCGCCGCCGGTCAGGCCGGTCGCGCGCGCCGCATGCGCGCCGATGCCGTGATCGATGAGATCGGTCTGGCCGCGGATCACGCGCACGCGCTTGTAGTCGACGCCGAGCGCCTCGGCGGCGATCTGCGCCATCGCGGTCGGGAAGCCCTGCCCGATCGAGGCGCCGCCGGTGATCAGTTCGACGTCGCCTGACGTATCGACCGTGATTTTTGCGTTGTCGGCCGGGCCGCGCCCGCTCTCCTCCAGGAAGAAGGCGAGGCCGGCACCGGCCAGTTCGCCGGCGGCGCGACGGCGCTTGAGGTCGGCCTGCAGCGCATCCCAGCCGAAGGCCGCCAGCGCCTTGTCGAGCAGCGCGGCGTAGTCGCCGGAATCGATGTCGAGCTCCTCGATGCCGGGCTCGTTCCAGGTCCGCACATACGGCATTTCGGCCGCCGTGATGAGGTTGCGCCGGCGCACCTCGATACGGTCGATCCCGAGCCTGTCGGCGACCGCGTCCATCAGCCGGCCGCGCACGAAGGTGCTCTCGAAGCGGCCGGGCGCGCGATAGGTCGCGCACGGCGTCTTGTTGGTGAGCCGCACCCGCGCCATCGCCCGGTAGGCCGGTACGCGGTAGCAGCCGGTGAGCATGTACATGGTGCGGTTCGGGACGTTGACGCCGTGGGTGCGTATATAGGCGCCCTGATCGTGGAGGATCTCATCCTCGAGCCCGAGGATCCGCCCTTCTACGTCGACCGCGATGCGCGCAATGTGCCTTTGCTCGCGCCCCTGGTTGGCGCACATCAGATGCTCGCGGCGGTCCTCTATCCACTTGATCGGCCTATGGAATCGGAGCGCGGCGACGAGCACCAGCAGGTCCTCGGGGTAGAGCTCGCCGCGGATGCCGAAGCCGCCGCCGACGTCGGATTCGTGCACGTGCAGCGACGACGGACTTCTACCCAGCATCCGGCACAGCGTCTCGCGATTGCGGTGCGGGATCTTCGCGGCGCCGTGCAGCTCCAGGATGTCCTTCGAGGCGTCGTAGTGACCGATGGCGCCACGACATTCCAATGGCACGCCGGAATGCCGGCCGGTCTGCAGGTCAAGCTCGATAATGGCGTGGGCGTTGCGGAAGGCGGCGTCGGCATCGCCGTAGCTGTGGCGCAGGATGATGGCTTCGGTGCTGCGGCCGGGCTCGAACTCGCCGGGCGGATCGCTGGCGGAGAGGACGACCGGAAGCTCCTCGTACTCGACGGCGACCAGGTCGGCGGCGTCCTCGGCGATATAGGCGTCCTCCGCGAACACCGCCGCCACCGGATCGCCGATGTAGCGCACGAAAGTCTTGGCCAGCGCCGGCTGGCGGAATTCCCGGATGCCGGTCGCATTCTTGTCGCCGCGGAAATCGATCGGCGAGAGGTCGGCGATGTCATCGTTGGTCCACACCGCATGCACGCCCGGCAGCGGCAGCGCCGCGGCGGCATCGACCGACACGATCCGCGCATGCGCCTTGGTCGAGCGCACGATGCGCATGTGGAGCTGATGCGGAAAGTTGATGTCGCCGGCGTAGCGCCCGCGGCCGGTGACCAGCGGCAAGTCCTCGATGCGCGGCACTCCATGTCCCAGCACGCGCCGCTCGCTCGCAGGCGGCGCGATCGGGTAGGGGCCGTCGCCGTTGCCGTGGCTCATCATGTTATCTTCGTGGGCATCTCGTCGCGCGCCGCTTTCACGGCCTTGATGATGTTCTGGTAGCCGGTGCAGCGGCAGAGATTCGAGGACAGCACGTCGAGCAGGTCCTCATCGCCGATATCCGGGCGCTGCTCCAGCATGTTGGCGGCCAGCATCAAAAATCCCGGCGTGCAGAAGCCGCATTGCAGCCCGTGATGAGCGATGAAGGCGCGCTGCAGCGGATGCAAATTCTCCGGCGTGCCGAGCCCCTCGACCGTGCGGATCGCTTTCCCCTGCGCCTGCACGGCAAATATCAGGCAGGAGCGCACCGCCTCGCCGTCGAGGATCACCGTGCAGGTGCCGCACACGCCGTGCTCGCAGCCGATGTGAGTGCCGGTCTGGCCGCAATCGTCGCGGATGGCGTCGACCAGGGTCTTGCGCGCCTCCACCCGGATCGCGTGATCGCGGCCGTTGATGGTCAGCTTGATGTCTATCTTGTCAGTCATGCCGATCAATAGCCGCGCGGCAGAATATCCTTGAACTTCCCGATGATGCGCTCGTCAAGGGCCTTGCTGTTGCGCACCACGATCGGAAACGTGTCGCGGCGCTTGAACGGCTTGCAGGCGTCGATCACCACGCGTGCGTTGCGCGGGTCATCTTCGCCGTAGCACATCGGATCGAGCACCGTGCTCCAGCAACCGCGCAGGATCTCGAGACCTTCACGAGGTTCAAATCTCGTGCACATCGCCCACATCACCTTGTTCATGTCGGCAGGATCGATGTCGTCGTCCACCACCACGACGAAGCGGTTGGCGTAGGCACCGGCATGGCACTGCGACGCGATCAGGCCGGCCTGCTTGGAGTGGCCGGGATACATCTGCTTGATCGAGACATTGAGCCAGAGCCGGCTACCGCCGGTCTCGTGCGACCACACGCCCTTCACTTCCGGCACGCCGGCGGCTTCGAGCTGATTCCAGACCGCTCCGCTGCGATAGGTACACCGATAGAACGAGTCGTCGTCGGGCGGGATGCCCGGGATGGCCCCGAGCAGCACCGGGCTGTCGCGATGCATCAGGCTTTCGACGTGGATCGCCGGCTCCTTCTTGAGGCCGCCCGCGTAGTAGCCGGTCCACTCGCCGAGCGGGCCTTCGTCGATCAGGTCGTCGAGCGAGACATAGCCCTCGAATGCGATCTCGGCGTTGGCCGGGATCGGCAGCCCGGTGACCGGGCCGGCGATCGTCTCCACCGCCTCGCCCAAAAGCCCGCCGGCCGCGTCATATTCGTTCTTGCCGTAGGGGATTTCGAGGCCCGCGATCATGAACAGCGCCGGGTGCATGCCGCAGACCACCGCGATCGGGCATTTCTGTCCAAGCTCCTGATAGCGGCGCAGGATCAGATTGCCGTGCTTGCCCTTGGAGCACATGACGGTCGCGAGCTGCTTGCCATGCACCTGCACGCGATAGGCGCCGTAGTTGATCCAGCCGGTGTCGGGATGGCGCATGATCACCATGCAGCCGGTGCCGATGTAGAAGCCGCCATCGTGCTCGTGCCATTTCGGCGCCGGGATCTTCAGCAGGTTCACATCGTCGCCACGATAGGTGTTTTCCAGGAGGAGCCCGGTCGGCACATTGACTGGTGGGATGGTCTTTGCCTCCTTCATGTACCTGCGCCAGTAGTGGATCAGGTCCATGTCGGTAGCGTCGGGGGGGAGGCCCAGCGTCATCTTGATGCGCTTGGTCGAGGTCAGGATGTTGGCGAGCGCGCGATAGCCCGACGGGAAGCCCGGAATGTCGTCGAACAGCACCGCCTTGTTGCCGGTCTGGCGCTGATAGAAGTCGACAATGCCGCCGATCTCCTCCTCCCGGTTGGCGCCGCGCACGATCTGCACTTCGTCAGCGGCTTCCATCTGGGATAGCCAGGTGCGCAGGTCCTGCTTGGGGGCATTGCTCAGCGGCTTATGCGAGAGGTCGGCGGGGCGGTTCATGACATGGCCTTTCTGTATCGCAGCCAGGCTTGCGCGGGCTGCGTGAGTTCAACCACGGGCGGCGGCGCGTTCGAGCGCCCGGCGCGTCATGGTGCGGATCAGGTCGCGCCGATATTCGGCGCTTGTGTTGAAGTCCTCAAGCGGTTCGATCGCCGCGGCGGCAGCATCCGCTGCATGATTGAATGCATCCGCGCCCGGCGGGCGGCCCGCAAGGGCGGCCTCCGCGTCCGCGAGGCGGCGCGGCTTCGCCTCGGCGCCACCAATCCCGACGCGCGGCTCGACCATGGCGCCATCCTCGACGCGATAGGTCACCAGCGCCATTCCGATGGCGAAATCGCCGGCCCGCCGGCTGAACTCGCAGAAGCCGAAGCGGGTGTCGGGCGGAAGCACCGGCAGCCGCGCCTCGATCAACAGTTCATCCTCGGCCAGTGCGGTGGTCATGATCCCGGCGAAGAAATCGCCCGCAGCGATGCTGCGGGTCCCGCGCCTGCCGGTCGCGACCAGCTCGGCTTCGAGCGTTGCCGCGACCATGCACCATTCCGACGCCGGATCGGCATGCGCGAGGCTGCCGCAGAATGTCCCGCGGGTGCGGATCGGGTGATGCGCAATATGCTGGACGACCGTGGTCAGGAGCTTGCCGAGCGGACCATCCGTCACCGGCTGGTAGAATGCGGCATGGCGCACGCAGGCCCCGATCGAAAGCCTGCCGTTCGATGTTTCCAGGCCGTCGAGGCCGAGCACACCGTTGATGTCGACGAGATGCGCCGGACGCGCCAGGCGGAACGCCATGATAGGGACCAGGCTCTGCCCGCCGGCCAGCACGCGGCCGTCCTGTGGCGCGACCTCCGCCAGCGTCGCAACCGCCTCCTCGAGCGTCCTTGGCGCGTGATACCGAAAGGCGGCCGGCTTCATTGGAAAATCACCATCGCGGTCATTCCGGCGCGCGGGCGCAGCTCGCGAGCCCGGACTCCATGCTCCGCAGCCATGGTTATGGATTCCGGGCTCGCGCCTTCGGCGCGCCCCGGAATGACGCGTGGGCAGATCGTCAGCAACAAACGGTCGCGTTCCATATTTGGGACTTTTATTATTTTTTGGATTGAGGCACGCTTTTGCGGTTATATCAAGCCTGGGCGCCGCAGCGCGTTCTCTTTGGGTCCCACAGCATGAAACCGCCGCCCTTTTGCTACCACGACCCGCGCACCGTCGCCGACGCCATCGGGCTCCTTGGACGCCTCGACAATGCAAAGCTGCTCGCCGGCGGGCAGTCGCTGATGCCGATGTTGAACATGCGGTTCGTGCTGCCGGATCACGTCATCGATCTCAACAAGATCGAGGGCCTCTCCTATATCCGCGAGAGCGGCGGCGCGCTCGAGATCGGCGCCATGACGCGCCAGCGCGAGCTCGAGTTCTCCGACCTGGTCGCCCGCCGCTGCCCGCTGATGCACGACGCGATCCGGCTCGTCGGGCACCGCCAGACCCGCAATCGCGGCACCCTCGGCGGCTCGCTCTGCCATCTCGACCCGGCCGCGGAGCTCGTCACGGTGGCGGCGGCGCTCGACGCGACGGTGACGGTCACGGGGCCGAACGGCAGGCGCGAGGTCGAGTTTGCCGCGTTTCCCGTCGCCTTTATGACGCCGGCAGTCGAGCCGGACGAGTTGCTGACCGCAGTGCGGTTCCCGGCCTGGCCCGAGAAGCATGGTCACGCCTTCGTGGAGTTCGCGCGCCGGCACGGCGACTTTGCCATCGTGTCGGCCGCGGTGCTGCTCGCCGAGGACGCTGCCGGCAGGATCGCGCGCGCGTCTGTGACCCTCGGCGGCCTCGGCGTGGCGCCGGTCCGCGCCTCGGAGGTTGAGCAGGCGCTGATCGGGCAGATGCCGGACGACAAGCTGCTGCGCGAAGCGTGCGAATCCTGCCGCAAGATCGACGCCACCGACGACATCCACGCGTCCGCGGCCTACCGTCAGCATCTCGCGGTCGCGCTGTCACGCCGCGCGCTGGAGCAGGCGTGCGCGCGGCTGCCCAGCCGGGCGAAACACTAGCGAGCATCGTATGGCCGAGACACGCAAGGTCACGCTGACCGTCAACGGCAGGCGCTACGAAGCCGAGGCCGAGGTGCGCCTGACGCTCGCGGATTTTCTCCGCCATACGCTCGGCCTCACCGGCACGCATCTCGGTTGCGAGCACGGCGTGTGCGGCGCCTGCACCATCCTGTTCGACGGCCTCACGGCACGGTCCTGCCTGATGCTGGCCGTGCAGGCGGAGGGCCACGAGCTCATCACCGTTGAAGGGCTCGCGCCCAGCCCCGACACGCTTAACCCGCTGCAGGAGGCGTTCCGCGACAATCACGGCCTGCAATGCGGCTTCTGCACGCCCGGGATGCTGACCACGCTGACCGAGTTCCTGCGCGACAATCCGAACCCGACCGAGCAGGAGGTGCGGATCGCAATCTCCGGCAATCTCTGCCGCTGCACCGGCTACCAGGGCATCGTCGCCGCCGCGCTCGATGCGGCCAAGCGGCTGCAGGGGCAGGCGTGAAGCACGCCGAAATGACGACGCGGGCTGCGAATGATTTGCTGATATTGCGAAGGTTGGCGCCACAGGGTTCCCTCCCCCTTGCGGGGGGAGGGACAGGGAGAGGGATGCCACAAGCGAAATCGAGGCCGGGACCACCCCTCTCCCCAACCCTCCCCCGGCGTCAGGGCGTTCACGCCCGTCTTCGACGGGCGGTGGGCGGAGGGAGGCCACCGAGTTTGCGGCGCGTTCAGTGCTGCCTCGCCAGGCTCTTGCATCATGCCTATCCGCTTCGATGACATCGGAAACCGGCTGAAGGCCTTTCGCCTCGGCTCGGGCCTGTCCGCCGACGAGATTGCGAACCGGCTCGGTATTTCCCGCACGGCGCTCTATCGCTTCGAGAAGGGCGAGCTAGCCAAGATCGAGACGCTGGAGAAGCTCGCGGAGCTGCTCGGCGTCTCGGTGCCGACGCTGCTCGGCGTCGGCGTCGAATACATCGGCTCCCCGGTCAGCTATTTCGAGCGCATGCGGCAGATCGAGGAGACCTCCGAGCACATCATCGTGCTCGCCGGCCCGATCTCGTACCTTCTCGCCTCCGACGCCTTCGACCGCACGCTCGAGGAGATGCTGCGCGAAAGCGTCCCCGACAAGCTTGACGGGAGGCAGCGTGCGCTTGAACAGGTCCTTGAAGTGATGGCGGTACTTCGCCAGCGCAAGGCGAACTACCGCAAGCGCCAGCCGGGCATCCTCAATCTCATCGCGGCCTCCGAGATGGAGCGTTTCCTGGGGCACGGTCTCGTTGGCCGCCTCGACCTGAACGAGGAAACGCGCGCCGCGCGAAGAACGCTGGCGCGCGCCGAGGCCGAGCATTTCACCGCGCTGATGGACGACGAGCCGATCGGCGTACAGATCGGCATCGTGCCGGACACCTTGCCGCACGCGAGCTTCCAGATCTTCCGGCAGCCCGACCGGCACGTGCTCGCGCTCTCGCCGTTCCGGCTCGGCGAGGAGCCCAACATCCGCGTCGGCGTGGCGATGATCACCTCGGCGCCCGAGGCGCTGGCGCTGCACGAGAAGATGGCCAAGGACCTCTGGCATCGCGCCATCAAGGGGCCGGCGGCGGTGCGCTTCATGCGCGAGCTGATGGACCGGCAGGGCGGCTAAGCTGATCGCCCCGGCCGGCCGGCATTGAGGTCGCCCAGAAGGCATTGAGCACACTCAATAAATCGCGCCGTGTTTAAAAATTGGAAAAAATATTGATTTTGGCACAGCACCGGCTAAATTGCCGGCAGCAACCCAAGAAGCGCCGGGAAGGGCATGGCTGAACATGCAGGCTGAGCCGTTTGCGTCAGATCCATTCGTGGTCGGGAAGAGCGAGCCGTCGCCGACGCGCGCGCATATTCCGGCCGAGGAAGCGCTGTGCCCGATCGTGTCCCACGAATGGGTCAACAGCGAATACAAGCTCATAGCCGTCGAGGCATCGCGCAAGGCGCTCGCGGTCAAGCCCGGGCAATTCTTCAACCTGCTCTGCCCCTCGCCCGACGTCGGCGAACTATGGCTGCGGCGGCCGCAAAGCGTCTACCGGATCGACAAGGACAACGGCCGCATCGAGTTCCTCTACAAATGCGTCGGGCGCGGCACGCGCGGGCTGGCGACGCTCAAGCCCGGCGAGCAGCTTAACATGGTCGGGCCGCTTGGCGTCGGCTTCACGCTCTATCCGGGCGCCAAGCATATCGTGGTGCTCGGTCGCGGCGTCGGCCTTGCCACCATGGGACCGATCTCGCAGCTCGCTGGCGACAATGGCGTCGGCGTCACCGCGATCCTGAGCGCGCGCAGCGCCGAATTCGCGCTCGCCGCCGACCTGTTCGAGAAAGTCGGCGAGGTGATCCCGGTGCTCGACACCGACGGCACCAGCGCGGTCGAGAACGTCGAGGCGATCCTGCGGCGATTGATCGCGGAGCGGCGCGCCGACGCGTTCTATACCTGCGGCTCAAACCGGCTGATGGACCTGATGAAACGGCTCGGCAAGGAGCACAGCATTCCCGGCCAGGTCGCGATGGAGCAGGTCATGGCCTGCGGGCTTGGCCCCTGCTACGTCTGCGTGCGCACCTTCGAGGTCAACGGCCACAAGGAACTGCGCCGGGTCTGCATCGACGGGCCCGTCTTCGATCTCCAGGAGTCACTCGGATGGTAGACTTGTCGGTCAAGATCGGGAGCGTCACGCTCAAGAACCCGATCATGCCAGCCTCCGGCGCCTTCTCGACCGAGCTCGCGCAGGTGATGGACATCAACCGGCTCGGCGCGCTGGTCACCAAGACCGTATCGCGCGAATACCGGATCGGCAATCCGCCCCCGCGCGTCGCCGAGATCGAAGGCGGCATGATCAACTCGATCGGCCTGCCGGGCAAAGGGCTCGACTATTTCCTCGAGCATCAGCTTCCGGACTACAAGCGCTACACGCCGCCGATCGTCGCCAACATCACGGCGACCACGGCGGACGACTTCGCGGCGATGGCGCGCGACGTCACCCGGCCTGAGGTCGACGTCATCGAGATGAACATCTCCTGCCCCACGCGCGAGCCGGGGGGCGGCAATTTCGCGCTGCACGAGAACCATACCTACGAGATCGTCCGTCGGGTGCGCGAGATGACCGACAAGCCGGTCTGGGCCAAGCTCTCTCCCAACGCCGGCGAGATCGATCTGGTTGCCCACGCCGCGGAACGGGCCGGCGCCAATGCGCTGACCATCTCCAACACGCTGCTGGGGCTCAAGATCAACACCGAGACATTCAAGCCGATGATCGGCAACGGCTACGGCGGGATTTCCGGGCCGGGCATCAAGCCGATCATCCTGCGCATGGTCCATCAGTGCTCGAAGGCGGTGAAAATCCCGATCATCGGCTGCGGCGGCATCGTCAAGGTCGAGGACGTGGTCGAATACATGCTGGCGGGCGCCAGCGCGGTGATGATCGGCTATCTGACGTTCCGCAATCCGTCCGGCATGATCGCGATCATCGACGGGCTGGAGGCGTGGTGCAGGAGGCGCGGCATCGCCCGCGTCGCCGATCTCACGGGCGGGATGGTCTTCGACAAGCCGGCTCCGACGCTGCTCGCCGCGGCCGCTCCGATCGGCTAATCATTATTCGTAGCCCGCATGAGCGGAGCGAGATGCGGGACCGCTCCCGGATTTCGCTTCGCTCATCCCGGTTACAAGAGGCATTCGCAAACGATGGCCACCCGCATCACCATCCGCAAGCCCGACGACTGGCACCTGCACGTGCGCGACGGCGCCATGCTCAAGGCGGTGCTGCCGTACACGGCGAAGCATTTCGGTCGCGCCATCCTGATGCCGAACCTGGTGCCGCCGGTGACGACGACCAGGGATGCCATTGCCTACCGCGAGCGGGTGTTTGCCGCGTTGCCGCCGGGCTCCTCGTTCGAGCCGCTGATGACCTGCTATCTCACCGACGGCACCGACCCCGACGACGTCGAGCGCGGCTTTCGCTCCGGCGTGTTCACGGGCGTGAAGCTCTATCCGGCCAATGCCACGACGAACTCAGCGGCGGGCGTCACCGACTACAAGAAGATCATGCCGGTGCTGGAGCGCATGGAAAAGATCGGCATGCCGTTCCTGATGCATGGCGAGGACGTGGACCCCGAGGTCGACATCTTCGATCGCGAAGCCATGTTCATCGAGCGCTATCTGTCGAAATGGGTGAAGCGTTTTCCGGGCCTGCGCATGATCCTGGAACATCTGTCCTCGAAGGATGGCGTCGATTTCGTGCGCAGCGCCGCGCCGCAGGTCGGCGGCACCATCACGCCTTATCATCTGGCGCTGACTCGCACCGACTGGCTCGGCTGGGGGCTCAAGCCCTACATGTACTGCATGCCGGTGATCAAGACCGCGAAGGACCGCGCCGCGTTGCGCAAAGCGGCGACCTCGGGCGAGGCGTGCTACTTCCTCGGCACCGATTCCGCCCCCCATCCGATCGCGAAGAAGCTTTCGGTCAACGGCATCCCCGGTCTGTTCAACTCGCCGGTCGCGATGGCGAGCTATGCCAAGGTGTTCGAGCAGGAAGGCGCGCTCGACAAGCTCGAAGCCTTTGCCTCGCTCAACGGACCGCGGCACTACAAGCTGCCGCCCAACACCGGGACGATCACGCTGGAAAAGACCTCGTGGATCGCGCCCGAAGAGGTGAAGGTCGAGGGGCCGGACGAGAAGGCGCTGGTCTACCGCGGCGGCGAGACGATCGAGTGGCGGGTGGTGGAGAATTGATCTAATAGCGAACCACTTGCTCAACGGTGCGAGCGTTGGAGGGATAATGTCGGACTATGACGTAGTCGTCGTCGGCGCCGGGAACGCGGCGTTCTGCGCGGCGCTGGCGGCGCAGGAGCAAGGCGCCAAGGTGGTGATGCTGGAAGCGGCGCCGGAGGATGAATCCGGTGGCAACAGCCGCTTCACGGCCGGCTCCATCCGCGTCGTCTACAATGGCGTCGACGACATCAAGACGCTCGTTCCCGACCTCACGCCGGCGGAAATCGAGACCACGGATTTCGGCACCTACACGGCCGACCAGTTCTTCGACGACATGGCGCGGGTAACCCAGCATCGCGCCGATCCGGACCTGGTCGAGCTGCTCGTCACGCGCAGCTTCGACACCCTCAACTGGATGCGGCAGAAGGGCGTGCGCTTCATCCCGATCTATGGTCGGCAGGCGTTCAAGATCGATGGCAAGTTCAAGTTCTGGGGCGGGCTGACGGTGGAGTCGGTCGGCGGCGGCCCGGGTTTGGTTGCCATGCTCACCGACGCCGCCAAGAAACGCGGCATCGAGATCCGCTACCGCACCCGCGCGATCGACCTGCTCTACAACGGCGACCGCGTCGAGGGCGTGCGCGTGCGCCACGATGGACAGATGAGCGAGGTGCGCGGCAAGTCGGTCGTACTCGCGTCCGGCGGCTTCGAAGCCAACCCGGAATGGCGCACCCGCTATCTCGGCCCCGGCTGGGACCTTGCCAAAGTCCGCGGCTCGCGGTTCAACGCCGGCGACGGCATCCGCATGGCGCTCGACATCGGCGCGAGCCCGTGCGGCAACTGGTCGGGCTGCCACGCGGTCGGCTGGGAGATGAACGCGCCGGAGTTCGGCGACCTCGCGGTCGGCGACCAGTTCCAGAAGCACTCCTATCCGTTCGCCATCATGGTCAATGCCACCGGCAAGCGCTTCGTCGACGAGGGCGCCGATTTCCGCAACTACACCTACGCGAAATACGGCCGCGTGATCCTGGAGCAGCCCGGGCAGTTCGCCTGGCAGATCTTCGACCAGAAGGTGAAGCATCTGCAGCGCGACGAATACCGCATCCGGCAGATCACCAAGGTCACGGCCGACACGATCGAGGAACTGGCGAAGAAACTCGAAGGCGTGAACGCCGCCGAGTTCGCGAAGACGATCGCCGAGTGGAACAAGGCGGTCTGCCAGAACGTCCCGTTCAATCCCAACGTCAAGGACGGTCGCTCGACGCAGGGGCTCGCGATCAACAAGAGCAACTGGGCAAACACCATCGACGCGCCGCCCTACGAGGCCTACGCGGTGACCTGCGGCATCACCTTCACGTTCGGCGGGCTTCGCATCAATACCGACTGCGAGGTGCTCAATACCGACTACCAGCCCATCCGGGGACTCTACGCGGCCGGAGAACTGGTCGGCGGGCTGTTCTACTTCAATTATCCGGGCGGTTCGGGACTCTGTTCCGGCTCGGTGTTCGGCAAGATCGCCGGCACCACGGCAGGGCGCGCCAAGGCGAATTGAGGGGTGCCCGAAGGGCGCGTCTCGAAGCACCGCAAGTCGGGTTTACCCGACTTGCGGACCCAATATTGCCGATCTCGGGCAAGCCCGAGATCGGTTGGCCGCCCCATCCTTCGCGACGGCGCTTCGCGCGCAGGATGAAGGGCGGAGCAAGGGCAAGCCATGCCTTCACTCAATGAACTCCCCGCCACCGAGATCGCGCGCGGCATCGCTGCCGAAAAATTCACCGCCGAGGCGGTCGTGCGCGACTGCCTTGCCCGCATCGAAGCGCGTGACGCGGTCGTGCAGGCCTGGGCTCATCTCGACCCGGAGCACGCGCTCGCGCAGGCGCGCGCGCTCGATCGCGGTCCGAACCGCGGTCCGCTGCACGGCGTACCGATCGGCATCAAGGACATCATCGACACAGTCGATTTCCCGACCGAGATGGGCTCACCCATCTACCGCGGCTATCGTTCGTTCAGCGACGCCGCCTGTGTCGCGCTGGTGCGCGCGGCGGGTGCGGTGATCCTCGGCAAGACCGTCACCGCCGAGTTCGCCGGCATGTTCCCCGGACCGACCACCAATCCGCATAATCCGGCGCATACGCCGGGGGGCTCCTCGAGCGGCTCGGGCGCGGCAGTCGCGGACATGCACGTACCGGCCGGCTTCGGCACCCAGACCGGCGGCTCGGTGCTGCGGCCGGCCGCCTATTGCGGCGCGATCGGCTACAAGCCGACTTACAACCTGTTCAACCGCGCCGGCATCAAGTTCGCGGCCGAAAGTCTCGACACCATCGGCCTGATCGCGCGCACCGTGGACGATGTAGAACTGATCACCGCCGTCCTCGTGAACAAGGCGCCCGCATGGCGCAAGCTCGATTCCCCGCCGCGGCTCGGGCTATGCCGCACCCCGCTGTGGGACACGGCGCAGCCGGAAACCAAGCACGCGGTCGAGGACGCCGCGAGACGTCTCGCCGCCGCCGGCGCCTCGGTGCGCGATATCGTGCTGGCGGACGAATTCTCCCGGCTGTTCCACGCCGCGCGCGAAACGATCAACAATTACGAGCGCTCCAAGAGCATGGCGGCTGATTACGCCAGCCACGGCGAGCGCATCAGCAAGGTGCTCGGCGACCGCATCCGGTTCGGCATGGCGATGAAGCACGAGGACTACGTCGCCGCGTTGGGGCTGGCCGAACAGTGCCGGGCGCGGATGGACGAGGCATTCGACGGCATCGATGCCATCATCTCGCCTTGCGTGAAGGGCGAGGCGCCGCCCGGCCTAGCCGCCACCGGCGATCCGGCGTTCCAGCAGTTCTGGACGGTGCTTTACGTGCCGGCGATGTCGCTGCCGACGCATCGCGGGCCGAACGGTCTGCCGGTCGGGCTTCAGCTCGTTGCGCCGCGCTACGAGGATGAGCGCCTATTCGCCTGCGCGCGCTGGGCGGTGGAGCGGCTCACCTAGTCGAGCGGCGCTTCACCCGCGCAGCCGCACGATCTCGCCTGCACGGGGCAAGCGTATCAAGCGTCAACGCCGGCGACTGCCTACGGCACGATCAGGAGCTTGCGCACCGCGACGGGGCCGCGCCATGTGGCTTCGCATCTCGCTCATCGCGCGTCCCTCAACTCGCCATGTAGAGGCCGCCATTCACGTGAATAGTCTGCCCGGTGATGTAGCCGTTCGTCGGATGGCACAGCATCCGGATGACGTTCGACACGTCGTCGAACGCGCCTTCGCGCCCGACCGGCGGACCCTGCGCAAGGCCGCGGCCGGAGCTGGCCGAGCGTTCGCCGCCGATCTTGCCCGGCACCACGCAATTGACCGTGATCCCCTCCGTCGCGAATTCGAGTGCCAACGCCCGCGTGAGCCCGACGAGGCCCATCTTGGCTGCGCCCACGTGCGCGCGCTCGGATGCGCCGAGATGCGAACTCACGCCGCCGATATTGACAATGCGGCCGTGATGGTTCGCGAGCATGTGCGGCAGCACCGCGCGCGAGCACAGGAAGGCGCCATCGAGGATCACGCCAGTGATGTCGCGCCAATGCTGGAACGACATTTCCAGGAACGGCGACTCGCCGCGGTTGGCGGCGTTGTTGACGAGGATGTCGACGCGCCCGAAGGCCGCGACCGTCTCCGCCACCATGCGCGCGACCGCAGCCTCGTCGGTGACGTCGGCGAGCACCACCAACGCGCGCCCGCCGGCCGCGGCCACCTCGCCCGCAACGCGCTCCGCTTCCTCGCGCGACGAGCGCGCATTGATGACGACCGCGGCGCCTTCCCGTGCCAGCGCCAGCGCGGTCGCCTTGCCGATGCGGCGCACGGCGCCCGTGACAATGGCGACCTGGCCCTCGAGGGGATGTTCCTGTGACAAAGCTTCCTCCGCTCACCCGCCGCCATTCCCGCGGCGCCGACGACACCCGTAAGACCGGAAGCGATATCCACGAGTCCTCGAGTATGGCGCTGCTGGCCGAAATCGCAGACTTCTGTGATGATGGGTTTCCGGGCTCGCCGGATGACGGGCAAGGACACGCCATTCGTTAGCATAGCGCGAGCCGACATGAACCAGCAAACTGAGAAAGACCTTTCCGCCGAAAGCGTCGCGCTGTCCGAATACATCGCAGGCACGCTCGACCGCAACATGCCGCCGCCCGTCGCCGAGAAGACGAGGCATCATATCCTCGACACGCTCGCCGCCATCCTGTCCGGCTCGCGGCTGCGCGCGGGGCAACTTGCCGCCGGCTATGCGGAACGGTTCGGCGGCGCGCAGGAGGCGACCATCCTCGGCACGGCGCTCCTGGTCCCGGCCGAGCTCGCGGCGCTCGCCAATGGTATGGCAGGCCATGCCGACGAGACCGACGACTCCCATCTCGCCGGCCGTTTCCATCCCGGCTGCGGCATCGTTCCGGCTGCGCTCGCGGTCGCCGAGCTTGCGGACAGAAGCGGTATGGACTTCCTGCGCGCGGTCACGCTCGGCTACGACGTCGGCGCGCGGCTGAACCTGTCGCTGGGCTATAGGCAACCGAACAACGCCATCGGCCACAGCACCCACAGCCTCGGCACCGCCTTCGGGGCGGCGGCCGCCGCGGCGGCGCTGCTGCGCTTCGAGCCGGCGCGCGTGCGCCATGTGATCTCCTATGCGGCGCAGCAGGCATCGGGCGTCCCCTACTGGCACCGCGACAGCGAGCACGTCGAGAAGGCATTCGACTTCGGCGGCATGGGCGCACGCAACGGCGTCGCCGGCGCGATGATGGTGGCGGCCGGCTTCTCCGGTATCGATGATCCGTTTTCCGGCCGCAATCACTTCTACACCGCCTTCGGCGAGAAGCCCGACCCAGGAGCGCTGACGTATGAACTTGGCAGCCGCTTCGAGATCATGGCGGCGTCGATCAAGAAATGGTGCGTGGGCTCCCCGATCCAGTCGGTGCTCGACGCGACCTCCGCGCTCGTCGCCGAGCATCGCCTCCGCGCGATCGACGTGCAGAAGGTCCGCATCACCATGCCGGACGACCGCATGCACATCGTCGACAACCGTTCGATGCCGGACGTGTGCGTGCAATACTGCGCCGCGATCGTGATCCTCGATGGCACCTTGAGCTTCGCCGCCGCGCACGACGAGGCGCGCATGACCGAGAAGGCCGTGCAGGCCATGCGCGACCGCATCGAGCTCGTCCCGAGCCCGGAGCTGACCAGCGCGGTGCCGGCGCGGCAGGCGATCGTCGAGATCGACCTCACCGATGGGCGCAAGCTGCGCCACCACGCCCGGGCGGTGCGCGGCACGCCCGACAATCCGATGACGGCGCAGGAGATCGAGGACAAGGCGCTCGATCTGGTCACGCCGGTGATCGGCGCCGAGCGCGGCAAGCGGCTCGTCGCGATGGTCGATCAGCTCGCAACATTAGGCTCTGTGCGCGAACTGCGGCCGCTACTGCGCGCTTAACAGATCGATCCAGGCTCATTGGAGAGAATGGCGCTCTCGCGCCGAGAATCAATTCGCTACTGCTGGCTCTGCACCAGAATCTTGCCCGCCCGCGCCACCAGCGGCTTCGGCGTCGCGTAGGCGTCCTGCAGGAATTTCTCGATCGCCTCGCCGGTTATCGAGGCGATGTCGAGGCGCTGCTTCGCGGCATCCTCGAGAAAGGCCGGGTCCTTCATGGTGGCGTCGAAGGCGCGGCGCAGCGCGATCTTGCGGTCGTCGGGGATGTCCGGCGGCGCCAGATAAGGCCGCCCCATGATGGTCCAACCGACCAGGAGCCGCAGCACGCGCCTGTCGTCGTCGCTTTTCGCGAAGTCCATCACGAACGGCACGTCCGCCAACTTCTGGTTGCGCTCGAGCCCGATCTGCATCAGCGTGCGCACCTTCCTGTCGCGCAGCCAGTCCGGATGCGCCGCCTGCAGCGCCGCATAGACCATGCCGCACATGCCGTCGACCTCGCCGCGCTCCATGGCGAGCATGATCGACGAGGTGCCGTTATAGCCGCGCACGAGTTTCAATTTCGTGCCAAGCACCGCGTTGAGCGCCAGCGGGAAGTCCAGATTGGAGGTGCCCGAGGTGCCGAGCACGAGTTCACGCTCGAACAGCTCGCGCGCGGTCTGGAACGTGCTGGTGTGCCAGGCGAAGCAGACGCCGGGCTCGTCGTTGGCGCTGCCGATCCAGGAGAATTTCTGGCCGTCGAACTGGGTCGGCCGCGCCGCGAACAGCGGCTCGAGCGCCGCGCTCGCCGCGATCAGGCCGAGCTCGGAGCCGTCCTTGGGCGACACGTTGTAGAGATGGTTGGCGGCAAGGACGCTGCCGGCGCCCTGCATGTTCTTGACCACGACATTGGGCGAGCCCGGCAGATATTTTGGCAGGTGGCGCGCGACCGCGCGGGCGTAGGGATCGTAGGCGCCGCCCGGATTGAAGCCGACGATCAGGTTGACCTGGCGGCCCCTGTAGAACTGCTCGACCGTCTGCGCCGCGGCGGGAGCGGCGAACGCGAGGGTGGCTGCAAGCATCAAGGTACGGCAAATAGCTTCCAGAATCCTGCGTCGCGCGCGCACAGATTGTGAAACGACATGCGAACGCTTCGTTGGCGTGGCGAAGGCTAGCGCCACAGCGTTCCCTCCCCTGCCTCGCGGGGGGAGGGAGCCCGCCGAGTACGCCGCATCGCCGGTGACCATTCCCTGCATGATCATTGGGTCGACGACAATATCTTGGCGGCGCGTTCGACCAGCGGCTTCGGCGTCGAATAGACGCCGTCGAGGAACCGGTCGATCTCGGCGCCGCTCACCGGTGAGATTTCCAGGCGCTGCCTGGCCGCGTCCGCCACGAATTCGG
The DNA here is from genome assembly GCA_034669045.1 of Alphaproteobacteria bacterium. GTDB lineage: Bacteria > Pseudomonadota > Alphaproteobacteria > Rhizobiales > Xanthobacteraceae > VAZQ01. The sequence goes on along the minus strand of JAXDOD010000101.1, from coordinate 10,842 downwards.
GGTCCCGCATGGTCGCATCGAAGGCCTTGATGAGCGCCGCCTTGCGGTCCTCGGGGATGCCCGGCGGCGCCATGAACGGCCGGCCCATGAGCGTCCAGCCGAAAATAAGCCGCAGGACGCGCTTGTCGTCCTCGCTCTTGGCGAGATCCATGACGAACGGCGCATCGACCATGCGCGCGGTGCGCTCGAGCCCGATCTGGACGAGAATGCGGATCTTCCTGTCGCGAATCCAGTCGGGGCGCTGGGTACCCACGACGGTGTTGATCATGCCGCACATGCCCTGCACCTCGCCGCGTTCGATCGCGAGCAGGATGGTGACGGGCCCGTTGTAGCCGCGCACGAGCTTCATCTTGGTGCCGAGCACCGCGTTCATCGCGGTCGGGAATTCGAGGTTGGAGGCGCCCGAGGCGCCGAGAATCATCTCCTTCTCGAACAAATCCGCCACCGTGTGGAACGGCGCCGTGTGCCAGGCGAAGCAGCCGGCGATCTCGTTGTTGGCGCTGCCGAGCCAGGTGAATTTCTGGCCGTTGAACTGGGTCGACTTGTTGCCGAACACCGGCTCGATGGCGGCGCTGCCGGCGATCACGCCGAGTTCGGAGCCGTCCTTGGGCGAGATATTGTAGACGTGGTTGGCGGCGATGGCGGAGCCCGCGCCCTGCATGTTCTTGATCACGATATTGGGCGCGCCCGGCAGATGCTTCGGGAAGTGCCGCGCCAGCGTGCGCGCATAGGGATCGTAGGCGCCGCCGGGAGCGAAGCCGACGATGATGTTGACCTGCCGGCCCTTGTAGAACTCCTCGACCGTCTGCGCGTTGACCGCGCCGGCGGCGAGCACGCCGATCAAGCCAACAACCGTACCAAGAATCGCACAATGAATGACGGAAAGCCTCACCTGCCTGGTCTCCCTCGCTGCGGCCAGCGCGGCTATGGTGCCGTGCGTCCGAGATATTGCGCCGCCTTGGCCGCCACCTCGGGTGGGGTACGGTAGGCCTCCTCGATGAAACCCGTGATCGCGCGGCCGGTCATCGGCTCAATGCCGACCTGCGCCTTCTCGGCCTCGGCCAGGAGCGCGGGATCCTTCATGGCGCGATCGAAGCTCTCGCGCAGCGCCTTCACGCGCTCCTCGGGCGTGCCGGGCGGCGCAGCGATCGGCCGTTCCAGATCGAGCCATCCGAACACCAGGCGGAAAATCTGGCGGTCCTGCTCGCTCTTGGCATAGTCGAAGACGAACGGCACGTTGGGCATGCTCGGATTTTTTCCGAGCCCGATCTGAACCAGGATATTGGCCTTGCCGTCGGCCAGGCCGGCGGTTCGCATCGAGTTGTAGCCGACGCCGCAGAAACCCTCGATCTCGCCGCGCTCCATGGCCAGCCGCAGCGCCGCGCTTCCGCCATAGCCCTTGATGAGCTTGAACTTGGCGCCGAGCACGTTGTTGAGCACGACCGGGAAATCATAGGTCGACGTGCCCGAGGTTCCGGTGATCATCTCGCGCTTGAGCACGTCGTCGATGGTCTTGAACGAGGTCGCGGTCGAGGACAGGCAGACGTTGGAATCCGACGACGGCGCGCCGATCCAGTTGAACTTGCGCGCATCGTATTTGTGCTGGGTGCCCCCCATCAGCGGATCGATGGTGATGTTGCCGGCGAACAGGCCGAGCTCGGTCCCGTCCTTGGCGGACACGTTGAAGACGTGGTTGGCGGCGATCACCGAGCCCGCGCCCTGCATGTTGCGCACGATCACGGTCGGACCGCCGGGCATGTGCTTGCCCAGATGACGCGCGATGATGCGCGCATAGGTGTCGGCGCCGCCGCCGGGATTGAAGCCGGCGGTCAGGTTGACCGTCCGCCCCCGATAGAAGTCCGCCACGTCGTCGGCCTGCGCGGCCGGCGCAACCGCAAGCAGGATCGCCGACGCGGTGAAAAAGGATAGGCGGACGCCCAAGTTCATTCGCAACCCTCCGGGATGCCAATCCCGCGGCACGTTTGCTATCATAGTCCGGCCAGCTCGTCTTGGAATTGGAAGCAAGGATCGGGGATGACCAAGGTTCAAAATGTCGCGGTGGTCGGCGCGGGACTCGGCGGCCTCTGCGCCGCGATCGCGCTGCGGCAGCGCGGTTTCGACGTGACGATCTACGAGCAGGCCGACCGGCTGGGCGAGATCGGCGCCGGTATCCAGCTTTCGCCGAACGCCTCGCGGGTTCTCATCGCGCTCGGCCTCGACCGGGCCTTCGAGGCGATCGCGTTCGAGCCGAACCGCCACGTGGTGCGGAGCTGGAAGACCGGCGCCATCGTCTCGGCGACGCAGATGAAAGGCGTCTTCCGCCCGCAATACGGCGCCGGCTATTTCGGGGCGCATCGCGCCGATCTGCATTCGGTGCTGCAGCGTGCGGTGCCGGCGGAGTGCATCCGCCTCAACGCGAAATGCACCGGCGTGCGCCAACTCGCCGACCGCGCGATCCTGACATTTGCGGACGGTAGCGAGGCGCAGGCCGACGTGGTGGTGGGCGCAGACGGCATCCGCTCGGCGGTGCGCGCGAGCCTGTTCGGGCCGGATGCGCCGCGGTTCACCGGCCATATCGTATGGCGCGGACTCGTTCCCAGCGACGCGCTGCCGAAGGGCCTGATCGAGCCGGACATGACGGCGTGGTTCGGCCCGAACGGAACGGTCGTGCACTACTACGTCCGTCGCGGCAAGCTGGTGAACTGGATCGCACATTTCGAAGCCGACTGGCGCGAGGAATCCTGGTCGGTCGAGAGCGACTGGCGCGAGGCAGCCAAGGCCTTCGCCGGCTGGAACCCGTTGCTCGGCGAGCTCTTCTCGCGCACCGAGCGCTGCTACAAGTGGGCGCTCTATGACCGCGACCCGCTGCCGGGCTGGACGCAAGGCCGCGTGACCCTTCTTGGCGACTCGGCGCACCCGATGCTGCCCTACCTGGCGCAGGGCGCCGCGCAGGCGCTCGAGGACGGTTACGTGCTGGCCGACATGCTCGACCAGTACCGGGACGACGCGCTTGAAGCGCTGCGCAGCTACGAGGCGCAGCGGCTGCCGCGCACCGCGCGCATCCAGCTCCACGCCCGCGAGCGCGGCAAGATCAACCACGCGACCTCGGCCTTGGCGCGGCTGCGGCGCGACATCGGCTACCGGCTCAAGCGGCTGATCAAGCCGAAGGAGCACACCTACAAGATCGAATGGATCTACGGTCACGACGTGACCAACGGGCGACGCCCGACCTCAGCGGCGGCGTAGCCATCGAAGCCGGACCGCCCCCATCCACCCGATGCAAGGTCCAGGTTGCGTAAGAACGTTCGCGAATGACATCGGCGAGGGTGCCGTGCCGGCGCCACAGGGTTCCCTCCCCCCCTTGCGGGGGAGGGACAGGGAGAGGGGTGCCCCAGGAAAGATCGAATCCGGAGCCACCCCTCTCCCCAACCCTCCCCCGCAAGGGGGGAGGGAGCTCATCGAGTTTGCCACGCCATCAGTGATCAGCCGGATTACCTGCGAGCCGGACAATCAATAAGCGAGACCCCCGTGAGCATCAAAACCAGCGAGCGAACGAGCAGCCACCGCAAAGCAAAACATTACCCGCGACTGGCCGTCGGGTTCACCTGCCGGTCGATCGACTTCACCGCCGCCCAGGCGCTGATGAGAGCGCCTTCCTGCCAGCCGCTCCAGTAGGTGACCTGGTCGCCGGCCATGTGGAAGCGGCCCTGCGGCGTTGCCAGAACCTGAGCGGGCGCGCCGAATTCCGGATCGCTCTCGTCGGCCCAGCCCATGCGCTCGAACTCCATGTTGTTCCAGCCGATCGCGACCCCGTGCTCGACATGTTTCGAAAAGTCCGGGTGCAGCTTGTCGCCCTGGTCCTTGGCGATCTGCAGCCGCTCGGAGACCGGCTTGGAATTGAATCCCTCCGCCGCGTCACCGTACATGTAGGCGCCGGTGAGCACGCCCTTGCGGCTGAGATAGCCTGACGACGGATACCAGATCTGGGTGATGACATCGGTGGTCCAGGAAATGCCGCCGTAGATGTTGTCCTTGATCTCCCAGAAGCGGTCGGCCTGCCAGCCGACCTTGCCGGCAGCCTGCACCGGCAGCTTGCTCGCTGCCTCCATGTAGGCGGGCGGCAGATTTGTGCGCAGCGTCTTGAAGATCGGCATCGGGATCGTCGAAATGCAGTAGTCCACTGCCAGCGTGCGGGTGGCGCCGGCGTCCTCGTAGCCGATCCGAACGCGGTCATTGGCCAAGTCGATCGCCGTCACCTTGGCACCAAAGCGCACGAGCCCGTCGATGGTCCCGGCTTGGCGCATCAGCGGCTGGCGCGCAAAACTCTTGACGAAATTGTCCATGCCGCCGGCGGGCTCCAGGAGCGACGTCTGCCAGAAATACTCGGCGTCGCGGAAGATGAAGTCGTTCCAGACGTTGGAGCGCAGGATCTCGTCGAGCGCGAGCGGGCTCAGCGGCCGGCCGGGCTCGTTGGCGAGCCCGGGCGGGACCTCGAAGCCGGCGCGGCCGAACTGGTTCTTGTAGGAATAGCTGGTCTTGCCGGCCGCCTCGGCCTTGGTCAGGCCGCCGAAGTTCGCCAGCATCTCCTGGAATTTGTCGAGATCGGTGCGCGAGATCGGCATGTCGATCCCGGGCGCGCTGGCGCACTTGCTCAGGAGTTCGGCGACGTGGCCCTGCAGATCATAATAGGCTTGGCGCACCTGAACGGTCTTGCCGTTGCCGATGGCGCCGGAATGAACCAGATTGGCGCGGCTCGCGAAGATATAGGGCTGCAGCGCGACGTTGAACTGACGGCAATAGTCGATGACGTGGACGTGGTGATGCGGGATGCGGCCGGGCCCGGCATTGAGCCATTGACCCTCGTCGAAGGCGCATTCCTGCAACGGCGCCGTCGTCTCCTTGAAGGTGTCGCCGCGCCGCAGCGTGAGGCTGCGCCCGCCGATGCGGCGCGAGCCTTCCAGGACCACGCAGTCGAAGCCCGCGCGATCGAGCTCATAGGCGGCGCAGAGCCCGGCGACGCCGGCGCCGAGGATCGCCACCGTCTTGCCGGCGCCGGCATCCTTCGGCAGCCCGATGCCGGCGGCCAGCGCCGGCGGGGGTTTCAGGAAATCCCAAACCGCCAGCGTCTCATAGACGGCCCCGGCACCGCCGAGCCTGGCCATGGCGCTCAAAATGTTTCGGCGGGTCAACGGCATGGGGTGCTCCTCACGGCTTTTGCGGGTCCTCCATGGTTTGTTGCGCATCGAACGACGGGATTCCAGCGAAACATCGCGCCGGCGCAAATCGGGAACCTTGAAAGGTGGTGCTTGGTTAGGTGGGCGATGGCGGACCGGTCGTGGAGCGCGCCCGACGCGCTTCTCGGAGAGAGATCATTGAGGTGGGACCATGCCCCCGGCGACAGTCCGCTCCAGCGCGTCATCAGGCTCCAACTGGTGGAAACTGTTACTGATTATCCCGTTCATCGCCCTCCTATGGGTGCCGTCCTACAATCGCATCAATCCGGCGCTCTGGGGGATTCCATTCTTCTACTGGTATCAGTTCCTTTGGGTCATCCTGACCTCGGCAATCATCCTGCTCGTTCATAACCGGACGCGCGAGCCGTCGGCTGCGCCATCGCACGCCGAGAGCGAAGGCCGGCGCCCGTGAACCGAACCGCAATCATCGTATTCGTGCTGCTGTTCGGGCTGGTGACGGTGCTGGGCTTCGTCGCCGCCTACTGGCGCCGCGGCGATCTCGATCAACTGCATGAATGGGGGCTCGCCGGCCGGCGGCTGGGCACCGTCATCACCTGGTTTCTGCTCGGCGGCGACGTCTACACCGCCTACACGTTCATCGCGGTGCCGGCGCTGGTGTTCGGCGCCGGTGCGATCGGCTTCTTCGCGCTGCCTTACACGATCATCGTCTATCCCCTGGTGTTCCTGATCCTGCCGCGCATGTGGTCGGTCGCCCATCGGCACAATTACATCACCGCCGCCGATTTCGTCCAAGGCCGCTACGGCAACCGGTGGCTGGCGCTCGCCGTCGCGGTCACCGGCATCGTCGCAACCCTGCCCTACATCGCGCTGCAGCTCCTCGGATTGCAGGTTGTGATCGGCGCGATGGGCGTCGGCACCGGCGGCGGTCTCGTGGGCGACGTGCCGCTGATCATCGCATTCATCATCCTCGCCGCCTTCACCTATACGAGCGGCTTGCGGGCGCCGGCCATGATCGCGGTGGTGAAGGATACGCTGATCTACATTACCGTTCTCGCCCTGGCCATCGTCGTGCCGCTGCAATTGGGCGGCTACGCGGCCATCTTCAACGCCATCCCGCCGGAGAAACTGCTGCTGCAACAGCCCGGCCCGGGGACGCTCGGGCAATTCTCCGCCTATGCGACACTTGCGCTCGGCTCGGCGTTCGCGCTGTTCCTGTATCCGCACACCATGACCGCTGTCCTCAGCGCGACGAATGGCGAGGTCATCCGCCGCAACGCGGCCTACCTGCCGGCCTATTCATTCCTGCTCGGGCTGCTCGCCCTGACCGGCTTCATGGCGGTAGCGGCCGGCGTCGACAAGCTGCCTGAGTTTGCCGACGGATTCGCGCAATACAAATCCAATTTTGCCGTGCCGGCGTTGATCTTGCATACGTTCCCGGACTGGTTCGCGGGCGTCGCCTTCGCGGCGATCGGCATCGGCGGCCTGGTGCCGGCCGCGATCATGTCGATTGCAGCCTCGAACCTGTTCACGCGCAACATCTACGTCCGTTTCGTCCGGCCTGAGTGCACGCCGGCCGAAGAGGCCCGGAATGCCAAGATCGTCTCCCTGGTCGTCAAATTCGGCGCGCTCCTCTTCATCATGGTCCTGCCGCTGCAATATGCGATCCAGCTTCAGCTTCTGGGCGGCATCTGGATCAGCCAAACCATTCCGGCGGTGATCGTCGGCCTCTACACGCGCTGGTTCCATCCGTGGGCGCTGCTCATCGGCTGGGCGGCCGGACTCCTGACCGGGACCTGGATGGCGGGAACCACCGGTTTCCAGTCGGCGACGTTTGCCCTGCAGGTCGACGGCCTCACCGTGCCTGGCTATGCCGCGCTCTACGCGCTTGCGCTCAATTTCGGCATCAGCATCGTGCTCTCGGTGATCTTCAACCAGTTCCGCTCCATCAAGGGGGCGGACGAGACGGCGCCGACCGACTACCAGCTCAGCTCGGGGCGCTGACGTCATTCCAACTGAATTTTCCTATGCTACCGTCGGCGGGCGGCTTCCATCGGATGCCTTCCGGATGCAGGAGATTCATAACCGCGCCGCGCTCGCGGTCGACCCGGTCACGCTCGAAGTGATCCGGCATGGCCTCGTGTCGGTCGCCAACCAGATCGACGCCAACATCAAGCGCACGGCCTTTTCCGCTTACATTTACGAGTACAACGACTTCGCCGTGGGGCTGACCGGCGCCGACGGGATGCTGATCGCGCAATGCACCGGCGGGATGCCGCCCTTCGTGGCCGATTCGGTCGGCATGGCGGTGCGCGATGGGCTCGCGATCTACGGGCGCGAGCGCCTCCATCGCGGCGACGTGGTGCTGTGCAATCATCCCGCGGTGCAGGGCCAGCACCTCAACAACACGGTGATGTACACGCCGATCCATGCCGGCGTGGGCGGTGAGACGTTGGTCGGCTTCTTCGCCATCAACGTGCATTGGATCGACGTCGCCGGCGCGGTGCCGCGCTCGCCCGACATCTTCGGCGAGGGCCTGCAGCTCCGCTCGATCAAGCTCTGGAAGAAGGGCGAACCACTCGAGGAAATATACCGCATCATCGAGAACAACACGCGCCAACCGGTGGAGCTCATGGGCGACATCGCGGCGCAGCTTGCCGGCTGCCTGCTCGGCCGCGACCTCGTGGCGGCGCTGGTCGACAAATATGGCGTATCCACCTACGAGCGCGCGGTCGAGCTCATCCTCGACCAGTCCGAGGCCGCGGCCCGCGCGCTGATCCGGTCCATGCCGGACGGCGTCTATGCCCACGAGACATTTCTCGACAACGACCGCTCGGGCGACGAGCCGCTGCCGATCCGCATCAAGGTCATCGTCGCGGGCGACGAGATGACCATCGACTATTCCGGCATCGCAGGCCAGGTGAAGGGCCCGATCAATTCCGGCTGGTTCGGCGGCGGCCAGACCACCGCGCGTGTTGCCTTCAAATACCTGATGGGCGCCGGCGAGATGGCGAACGAAGGCACCTTCCGCCCGCTCAAGCTGGTGCTGCCGCCGGGAAAGATCCTCAGCGCCGATGCGACGGCGCCCATGGGCAACTATTCGACGCCGTTTCCGACCGTGATCGACGCAGTCATCAAAGCACTGGAGAAGGCGCTGCCGGAACGCGTGCCGGGCGGCCATTTCGGCACCCATTCCGGCATCCGCTTCTATGGCCGCCGTCCGGACGGCTCCTATTTCGGCACCCACGACAGCGGCCACGGCGGCTGGGGCGCCTGCGCCACGCACGATGGCGCCGGCCCCTTCCGCACCATGGCGCACGGCGACACCCGCATCATCCCGCTGGAACTGCAGGAAACCTATTTGCCGGTGCGTTTCGAGGAATTCGCACTGCGCGAGGATTCCGCGGGCGCGGGACAATTCCGCGGCGGTCTCGGCTTCCACAAGAGCTACCGCATGCTGGGCGAGTGCAACTTGCAGACCAATCTCGATCGCACGCGCTTTCCGCCCTGGGGCGTGCAGGGCGGCGCGGACGCGCAGCCGGGGCGCTTTACCCTCGTCAGCGGGGCGACCGGCGAGGAACGCAGCATCGAAAAGGAAAAGGGCTTGCGGCTCGCACCCGGCGATCTCGTGCGCGTCGAAACCGGTGGCGGCGGTGGCTATGGTCCGCCAAGCGAGCGCGCGCTCGACCATGTTCAGCGCGACCTCGATGCGGGCTATATTTCCCCGGCGGCGGCCGAGCGCGACTACGGCGTCTGGGTCGGCCAGGATGGCAAGGCGCGGCGATAGGAAGACGACGATGCGATGGCTGGCGATCCTCGCTGCGGCAAGCGTGTTTGCGGCTGGTCCCTGCGCGGCCGAGAGCGTCGAAGACTTCTACCGCGGCAAGACCGTCACGATGTACGTCGGCACCGGGATCGGCACCGGCGCGGTCAGCGCCTATCCGATGGCGCTCGCGCCCATCATCCGCAAATACATCCCCGGCAATCCCACCGTCGTGGTCTCGCACATGCCCGGCGCCGGTGGGATCAAAGCCGCGACCTATGTCGAAAGCATCGCCCCGCAGGACGGCACCGCCTGGGGCTTCATCACCCGCGGCTTCATGCTGGCGCCGCTGCTCAAGCTGCCGCAGGCCAACTTCCATCCGGCGCAATTCAACTGGATCGGCAGCCCGGCGCGCACCGTCTCGATGGGGGCAGTGTGGAACGCCTGGACGCCGGTGCGCACGATTCATGAAGCGATGGACAAGGAGGTGGTCGTCGGCGCCACCTCGATCGCGCAGGACACCGGCATCTTTCCGCGCGCGCTCAATCGCGTCGCCGGCACCAAGTTCAAGATCGTCACCGGCTATGCCGGCCTCGGCGCCGTCGACATCGCCATGGAGCGCGGCGAGGTGCAGGGCAAGGTCGGCTCCACCTGGAATTCGCTCAACAGCGGACCGAGCGCGAACTGGGTCAAAGACAAGATCGTCACCGTTCTGGTGCAGCTTGGCGTGAAGAAGGCGCCCGATATTCCCGCCGATGTGCCGCTCGGCCTCGACCTCGCCAAGTCGCCGGAGGACCGGCAGGTCTTGGAGGTGCTGTGTGCGCCCAGCGCCACCGGCTATCCCTCGTTCATGGGGCCGGGGGTGCCGAAGGAGCGCGTCGAGGCGATCCGCGCCGCCTATGTCGCTACCATGAAGGACCCGGAATTCGCCGACCTGCTGCGCCGGCAAAACCTCGACCTCGATCCGATCGGCGCCGACGAGCTCACCGGCATCGTGCGCGGCATCTATGCCATGCCGGATGCCGCGGTCGAACGCGCCCGCGATCTGTTGCCCGCGATGTAACCCTATGGCCGCGGAATGACACCATGAGACTCAGTTTGTTGCTCTTTCGTATTGCCGCGCTATGTCTCGCTGCGATCGCGGCGGCGCCGCGGCTGGCCGCTGACGAGGTCACCGACTTCTACAAGGGCAAGAGCGGCACCTTGTTCGTCGGCTATCCGCCCGGTGGCGGCTACGACGTCTACGCGCGCCTGATCGCGCGTTACCTGACCAAGCATGTGCCCGGCAATCCGCAATTCGTGGTGCGCAACAAGCCGGGCGCGGCGAGCCTCAACCTGGTCAGCGAGCTCTACAACGTGCTGCCGCGCGACGGCACTGTCATCGGTATGTTCGCGCGTTCGGTGGCGATGGACCGCCTGCTTGGCCGCGACGGCGCCAACTTCAATCCGGTCGAGCTCAACTGGATCGGCAGCGCCAACAACGAAGTGTCGATCTGCGCGGTCTGGCACGCCGTCGGCATCCGCTCGATCGCGGAGTTCATGGCGCGGCCGCTGATCTTCGCCGGCAACGCCCCCGGCTCGGAGTCGGACGTGTTCCCGCACATCCTCAACAACCTGCTTGGCACCAAGTTCAAGGTCGTTACCGGCTATCCCGGCGTCAACGATCTGAGCCTGGCAATGGAGCGCGGGGAAACCGAAGGCCGCTGCGGCTGGACCTGGTCGGCGGCCAAGGCGTCGAAGGCCGACTGGATCCGCGACAAGAAAATCTATATCGCGCTGCAGTTCGCGACCGCCAAGCATCCCGAGCTGCCCGACGTGCCGCTGGTCACCGAGCTCGCCCGCAACGACCGCGAACGCGCCGCGCTGGAGCTGATCCTGTCGCAGCAG
>JAXDOD010000100.1:0-30981 GCA_034669045.1 Alphaproteobacteria bacterium | reverse complement strand
AGCGCAAAATGGGCTCAGCGCGTCCGGGGTCCTTCTTCGTCGGCACCACGCTGCAGCCTTAACGCTCGTGATGGAACATTGGCACCAACAGGTTCTGTGCCACTCGAAACGGGACCAGCTTTCTTTGAATCCCGTCATGTGGTTTGACCGATTCGATCCGACCTATATGGACCTGTGCTTTTCTGACTTCGAGTTATTTGATTGGCCGGTCGTTCAAGACAACGTCCGGCTTCCACGTGACTTCGAAGATGCGCGTTATCTGGAACTGAATCGCGACGTCCGTTCCGACCCCCGGCGACATTATTTGCTCGCGGGAGCCAAAGAGGGCCGGATCTACAAGTAGCAATCCCGTCGCGCGTTCGCCGAAATCTCGTTATTTGCGCGGGGGAACAGGCGGCTTGCCGTCGTCCTCGCCGGACAATTCCCCGAGCACGGCTTCGAAGTCCTTGGCCTCGCGAAAATTGCGATAGACCGAGGCGAAGCGCACATAGGCGACGTCGTCGAGCGAGCGCAGCGCCTCCATCACCAGTTCGCCGACCGCCTCCGATGAAATCTCGCTCTCGCCCTGGCTTTCGAGCTCGCGCACGATCTTCGATACCGCCTGGTCGATGCGCTCGGGCTCGACTGGACGCTTGCGCAGCGCGATCTGCACCGAGCGCAGGAGCTTGTCGCGGTCGAACGGCACGCGGCGGCCGTTGCGCTTGATCACGACCAGTTCGCGCAACTGCACGCGCTCGAAGGTCGTGAAGCGGAAATTGCACGACAGGCACACGCGGCGGCGGCGGATGACGGAGGAATCCTCCGTCGGCCGCGAATCCTTGACCTGCGTGTCCAGGCTGGTGCAGTTCGGACAGCGCATGCCGGCTATCCCTGGTAGATCGGAAACCGTCCGACCAGCGCCTTGACCCGTTCGCGCACCGCGGCTTCGACCAGCGAGTCCTCCTCGACGCCCTTCTGCGAGAGCACGTCGAGCACCTCGGCGATCAGCTCGCCCACTTGGCGGAATTCGGCGATGCCGAACCCGCGGGTGGTGCCGGCCGGCGTGCCGAGGCGGATGCCCGACGTGATCGTCGGCTTCTGCGGGTCGAACGGGATGCCGTTCTTGTTGCAGGTGATGTGGGCGCGGCCGAGCGCGGCCTCCGCCACCTTGCCGGTGAGCCGCTTCGGCCGCAGGTCTACCAGCATCAGATGCGTGTCGGTGCCGCCCGAGACGATGTCGCAGCCTTTCGACTTGAGCGTCTCGGCGAGCGCCTTGGCGTTCTCGACCACGCTCCTGGCGTAGACTTTGAACGTCGGCCGCAGCGCCTCGCCGAACGCCACCGCCTTGGCGGCGATCACGTGCATGAGGGGCCCACCCTGCAGGCCCGGGAACACCGCCGAATTGATCTTCTTCGCCAGCGCCTCATCGTCGCAAAGGATGAAGCCCGCGCGCGGCCCGCGCAGCGTCTTGTGCGTGGTCGAGGTCACCACATGGGCATGCGGGAACGGCGAGGGGTGCACCCCGCCCGCCACCAGGCCGGCGAAATGCGCCATGTCGACCAGGAGCAGCGCGCCGACCTCGTCGGCAATCTCGCGGAAGGCGCGGAAGTCGATGATCCGAGGATAGGCCGAGCCGCCGGTGATGATGAGCTTGGGGCGATGCTCGCGGGCGAGCTTCTGCACTTCTACGAGGTCGATGCGATGGTCGTCGCGGCGCACGCCATAGGGCACCGGCTTGAACCATTTACCGGAAATATTGACGGGGGATCCGTGGGTTAGGTGCCCGCCGGCGGCGAGATTGAGCCCCATGAAGGTGTCGCCGGGCGACAGCAGCGCGATAAAGGCCGCGGCATTCGCCGAGGCGCCGGAATGCGGCTGCACATTTGCGAATCTACATCCGAAAAGCTTGGTAACCCGTTCGATTGCCAGTGTTTCCGCGATATCGACGTACTGGCAGCCGCCGTAATAACGCTTCCCCGGCAGACCCTCGGCGTATTTGTTGGTCAGCACCGAGCCCTGCGCCTCGAGCACGGCGCGGCTCACGATGTTCTCCGACGCGATCAGCTCGATCTCGTCACGCTGTCGTCCGAGTTCGAGCCCGATCGCCTCGGCGATCTCGGGATCGGCTTCGGCGAGCGTGGCCGAAAACAGGGAAGACGCATCATTTTTGACGGACGGGTCGGTCGCTGACATCGCTTTCTCCTCGCGCCAAGCCTTCTCATCGTACCAAGGCTCGTGCGGCCAAAAAGCCGGCGGGCGTGGACCAAATTCACGGGGCTGCCGATAGCATACCGCTGCCGAAGCGCCAAGCACTAGCAGGATCGCAGGGAAATACCGCAATATCTGGGGTTCTAAGGGCCCGCGGACCGCCGCTCACGCGACCAGGTCGTAGGGCACCTGGGTGGGGCCGTAGCCTTCCGTGCGGATATTGGTTTTCGGATCGTAGCGGCCCTGCAGCACCGTGCCGTCGCCGAGCTTCTGGCTCCGGACGATGATCGCGACCGAGCGGGACTGGCCGCCCTGCTCCGCATGGATGGCGCGCGGCGGCACCAGGTCGACCTTGCCTTGGGTACCGGTCGTCACCGAAGCAAGCTTCACTTCGGCGTAGCCCGGCCGGCTGCCGTCGTCCACGCGGTCGAAGCGTTCCAGGCTCTCGGTCCCGTCGAGCAATCCGTAGAGCACCCAGGCATCGGCATGGTCATGGACGCTGCCCGTGCGTCCGGGCATGCGCACGACCGCGTTGACCACGAAGCCGTGCTCGGGATCCACGTAGAGAAGGAGGTTCTTGTGGCCCTCAGTCGAGGGCCAGGTGGCGGAATGCGCCTTGAGGCTCGGCTCCATGACCAGCTTCTCGAGCACGGGCTTGGCCTTTTCCATGCGGCTCTGGTCGTCCGGGTTTGCGGCCCAGATGGCGCGCAGATCGCGGACGAAGCTTTCGAAGGCCGGCAGGCGTGCGGCTGACATGGCGTCTCCTGATCTATTCTTGGAGCGGCACGCCTTCGACCGTGCAGCGCCGCAGCAGGCGCCGCTCCTCCTTCGGGAAGTCGGTGCGCGCGTGGATGGTGCAGCGGTTGTCCCACATCAGAAAATCGTCGAGCTTCCAGACGTGCTCGAAGATGAACTCGCGCCGCTCGCCGAGGTCATAGAGCTGGTCGAGGATGGCGTCGCTCTCCTCCTGGCTCATGCCCTCGATACGCGTGGTCATCAGCCGGTCGACGAACAAGGTCTTGCGGCCGGTGTCGGGGTGCGTGATGAAGATGGGATGCGCAAAATGCGGAATGCCGCTGATGTCGCCTGACGAATTCGCCTGCCTGGCGCGGTTGTACTCGTGGATGTGCAGCGCCTTGCGGCCCCTGAGCTTGTCCTTGAGCGCCGCCGGCACCGCTTCGTAGGCTTTATACATGTTGGAGAACATGGTGTTGCCGCCGGTCGAGGGCAGCTCCAGCGCGTAGAGGAAGGTGTATTTGTAGGGCTTGGCTGAATAGCCGGAATCGATGTGGAACCAGAACTCGCCTTCGCCAAAGGCGCCGATCGGCACGCCGTCGACCTTGATATTGCTGACCAGCAAAACCTTCTCGTTGTCCTGCAGCACGCCTTCGGTGCGCGTCTTCAGCGCCTCGGGCGCCTTCTTGCGGCTGCCGAGGTCGCCGAAATAGGATGCGAAGCGAAGCTGGTCGTCCTGGTTGACCTTCTGCCCGCGAAACACCAGCACGAGGTGCTTGCCCCAGGCGTCCTTGATCGCCTCCACGGTTTCCTGGCGCAGCGGCTTGGTCAAATCGACCCCGCTGATTTCCGCGCCGCAGGCGGGCGACAGCGGCGTGACCTGGATGTCGAGGACATCTTGCATGGTTTGCGGCCCTTCCAAGATCCGATTGGCTGGCATCCTGTGCCATTTTAAAGCACGGGCGCGGCCAGCGCCAGCGCGGGCGTCAGCTCTCGCGCTTGAGCCGCAGGAGCAGCTTTCGCAACGCAACCTGCTGCAGGTCGGCGCGCGAGGCGCTTGCCGGACCGACCACGCTCACCTCGATCCCGGTCGCCTTGTGGATCGCAGACACCTTCACGCTGCGGCCGATGGCGGCAAACTCGAAAAAGACTTCAGAAGTCTTGTCGTCGGGCGCGGACAAGCTCAGGCCTCCACGACCACGTAGTTGTCCTCGATCCGCACCGGGAAGGATTCCGCCACATAGGGCCCTTCGAGCAGCTCGGTCCCGGGCTTCACCGCCACCGGATATTGCCGCACGCGGACGCGGCTCGGGTCGCACCAGGACTTGCCGGTGCGGATGTCGAATTCCCAGCCGTGCCAGGGGCACTTCACCATTTCGCCGCGCCGGGAATAGCAATAGTCGCCGGGCTCCTTGGACTCCACCAGGCCGGTCTGAATGCCGTGGAAGAGGCTGCCGCCGCGGTGCGGGCAGCGGTTGGTCAGCGCATAGAAATCGCCGCCGAGATTGAACACCACGATGGCGCGGCCCTGCACCTCGACCAGCTTGCGCCGGCCCGGGGGGATTTCATCGACGGCGGCGACGACGTGGGCTGCCATCAATCCAGCCGGTAGAGAGCGCGCGCGTTCTCGGTGAAGATTTTGGCGCGGCGCTTGTCGTCGAGGCTCGGCGGCAGCGCCTGCAGCGGATCGTCGAAGTCCCAATGCGGGTAGTCGCTGGCGAACATGATGTGGTCCCAGCCGACCCAGTCCATCACGTCGATCAGATGCTCCGGCTCCTCGGCCTCCTCCATCGGCTGGGTCGAGACCCAGAAATGCTGGCGCAGGTATTCCGAGGGTGCCTTTTTCAGATGCGGCACCTCGTCCTTGAGCCGCTTCCAGGTCTTGTCCATGCGCCATCCGAGCGAGGGCATCCAGCCGAAGCCGGCCTCGATCATGACGATCTTGAGGCCGGGAAAGCGCGCGAACACGCCTTCCAGGATCAGGCTCGCGGTCTGCGCCTGGCAGCAGGAGGAATGCTCGGTCATGTCCTCGATATAGAACGACGGCCAGCCCGTGTTGCTCGCCGGCCGTCCGCTGGTGCCGAAGACGTGCACGGCCACCGGCAGGCCGGCCTCGACGGCGGCCTCGTAGATCGGCCAATAGCGCTTCTTGCCCATGGCCTCGCTGGTGCGGCTCTTGAGCAGCACATGGGCGAAGCGCTTGTCGCCGGCGCGGCGGCGGATTTCCGTCACCGAGGCTGCGGCGTCCTCGAACGGCACCACCACCGAGGCGAGCAGCCGCGGGTCGCGCCTGTTCCATCCTTCGAGCTGGAACTCGTTGGCGGCGAACGCCATGGCCGTCGAGAACTCGTCGTTCTGGTCGCCCTGCCCGGTCGGCGACAGCGGGTTCATGATGGCGAACTCGATCGGATAGAGATCGAGGTACTGCTTTTTCATGAAGCCGAGATCGCTCGCCGGCAGCCCACCGCCCGGCGGCCAGCTATCGCGGCGCGAGGCCAGCGGCTGGCTCTTGGGATAGGGAAAGCCCTTGAGGAAGCCCTGGCGCGTGCGTGCGCCGTAGGTGTGGATGTGATCCCACCAGCGCTTGCTGAGATAGGGCTTGAGATCCGAGAGCGAGCTCTTGGGATGGATGTCGACGTCGACGATCTTGAGACGCGTCTTCTGCGCGACGTCGTGCTGCCTGACTTCCATGTTCATGACCGAGTCTCCGGTGCGGTGGGCAAAGTCGCTTGCCGTGCCGCCGCCGCGTGGGCATGGCGCACGTTGGACTTTGCCCACGCGGACATCGCAGTGCCCGCGCCTTTGGC
Source organism: Alphaproteobacteria bacterium (assembly GCA_034669045.1). Taxonomy (GTDB): domain Bacteria; phylum Pseudomonadota; class Alphaproteobacteria; order Rhizobiales; family Xanthobacteraceae; genus VAZQ01. The sequence continues at coordinate 25,252 of JAXDOD010000100.1, read as the reverse complement.
CACCCTACATCGTTTCATCATCCGTCCTCCCGCAGACGCGGATAGGTCGCGCGCGGATTATCGACCAGGATCTTGCGGCGGAGCGCCTGCGGCAGACCGGGGGGAATGGCGTCCTCGCCGTCGAACTGCCAGTGCGGGAAATCCGACGCATAGAGTAGTATATCATCGGAACGCATGTGATCGACCACCCGTTGGATCACATCCGGGTCGTCCGGCGCATCGAAGGGCGCGACCGTCAGGCGCACGTGGTCGCGCACGATGTCGGCCGGCGAGCGGTCGACCCAGGGCACTTCCGCCCGCACCCCGCGCCAGAACTTGGACAGCCGCCACAGGTAGGTCGGCAGCCAGGTCACGCCCGATTCCAGCAGCACCACCTTGAGGCCGGGAAACTTGGCGAAAACACCCTCGCAGACCAGGCTGCCGAGCTGCGACTGGAAGGCCTGGGCATAGGCCGTGTAGTCCTCGATGTAGTAGCTCGGCCAGCCGAGCGACGTCATCGATTGGCGGTAGGCCGAGCCCGGATGGATGGCGATTGCCAGCCCGTGGCGCTCGGCGGCGGCATAGACCGGCCACCAGTGCCGGCGCCCGAGCGGCGTCTCCTGCATGGCGAGAAACTGAACCTGGACGAAGCGCCGGTCCTTGGCGACGCGCTCGATCTCGTCGACCGCATATTCGACGTTCTGCGTCGGGATCACGATCGAGGCGCGCAGCCTTGGATCGCGGTCGAGCCATTCCTTGGCCATCCAGTCGTTAACGGCGCGCGCCACCACGACCGCCATGTCCTCGCTGAAGATGAGCTGGACGCCGTAGAGGCAGTTGCAGATCGCCACACCGGCCTCCCACCGGTCGAAGACCTGCGCGGTGAGCGCCCCGACGTCGGTCGCGGCGCGGCTGTTCTTGTCGCGGAAGTCCGGCCGTGCGCTCAGCGGCGCATGCGGCGGATAGCTGTTCGACTCGAAGCCGGGGATGCCGCGCTCGGTAAAACTCTCGCTCCAATATTTATCGAGGTAGGGGTGCAGCGCCTCGAGGCTCGGCACCTGCGGATGCACGTCGCAATCGATGGCTGAATGGGCGTTGGTCATGGCGCAGTTTACGCTCCGCGCGCCCTAAAAACAAAAGCCCTGGCGCGCGGCCGGGGCTGATGCCGCAATCGCGTTCCGGTCAGGACTTCCGCGGCCAGAGCACGCCCTGATAGCCGCGCGGCACCGAGCCGACGCCCTTGTAGACGAATTTTTGCACGCGCTTACCTTCGTAGGTTTCGGTCGTGTAGATGTTACCCTTGGAATCAGACGCGATGCTGTGCACGCCGTAGAACTGGCCGGGCTGGCGGCCGCCGTCGCCGAAAGCGGTAAGCTCCTCGAGCGTTTCGCGCACGATGATGCGCACGCGCTCGTTCTGGCCGTCGGCCATGATCATGAAGCGCTGCGCGGGATCCCTGGAAAATGTGATGTCCCAGACCGAGCCCGCCCCGAGCGTGTTCCTGGCGTAGAACTGCTCCTTCACGAACTTGCCCTCCGGCGTGAACACCTGCAGGCGGTCGTTCTGGCGGTCGCAGACATAGACCAGCCCGTCATTGGCGCGCTCGATGCAATGGACCGGATTGCGGAACTGCTGCGCCGGCGGCGCCTTCGGATCGTAGGGGCCGAGGTTGGTGTCGTCAGGCTTGTTGCCGTAGGCGCCCCAGTAGCGTTTCATCTTGCCGGTGTCGGCATCGAGCACGGCCACGCGCTTGTTGCCGTAGCCGTCGGCGACGTAGGCCTCGTTGGTCTTCGGGTCGACCCAGATCTTGGCGACGCGACCGAAATTCTCCGGATCGTTGCTGCCGCCGTTCTTGCCGAAGTGGCCGACCTGCAGCAGGAACTTGCCGTCCTTGGTGAACTTGAGGATGTGCGCGTCCTTCTCGCCGTTGCCGCCGATCCAGACGTTGCCTTTGTAATCGACATGGATGCCGTGATTGGATTGCGGCCACTCATAGCCCTGGCCGGGGCCGCCCCAGGTCCGCACCAACCCGCCATCCGGGTCGAACACGAGAACGGGCGGCGCCGTGCGGCAGCACTCCGCGATCGGCGGATTGAGCTCGGCGCCCCTCTCGTTGTTGTGCAGCCCGCCGGCGCCACGGTGGATGACCCAGACATGGTCCTGCTCGTCGACCCAGGTGCCGATGGTCCAGCCCAGCAGCCAGTTGTTGGGGAGCGGCTTGGGCCACAGCGGATCGACCTCGAACATCGGGGCGGTGACGCTCGAACCCTGCGCCTCGGCATGCCGCTGCAGCAGCGCCTGGCCGGCGCCGAGCGCGAGGATGGCCGCGCCGAGCGCTGCCAATGAGATGAGATTGCCGGCTGGCTTGCGCATCATGACAGCCTCCCTTGCTGTGCAACGACCGCTTGCCGTGCAACGATCGCTGACGGCCGGGGTTTCGGGTCCCATCGACTCGCGACGGCCGCCCCCGGGCTTGTGGTGGCGACTATAGTTGCTTGGATTGCGCTTGTCAGCACCGGGAAAATTCCATTCACTGGCGCTGCATGAGGGAGTTGTTGTGCGTTCCTGCGGGCTCTCGAGAACGATGAGGCGCATCGCCGGAGCGGCTGCGGCGATCGTCGCCTGCGCGATCGCGTCGAGTGCCGCGGCGCACGAGATCCCGAGCGACGTCAAGATCAACGCTTTCGTGAAGCCCGCGGGCGAGCGGCTCGAGCTCCTGCTGCGCGTGCCGCTCGCCGCCATGACCGAGGTCGAGTTCCCGACCCGCGGGCCGGGCTATCTCGATCTGCCGCGCGTCGAGGAGGCGCTGCGCGGCGCGGTCAAGCTCAATCTCACCGACAACATCACGGTCTACGAGAACGACGCGCCGCTGCCGCCGCCCCGCGTCGTGCAGGTGCGGGTGTCGCTGCCCTCGGACCGGTCCTTCACCTCCTACGAGGCGGCGCTGGCGCATGTGCAGGGGCCCCGCCTCGCCGACGACCTGGAGCTCTATTGGAACCAGCAGTTGCTCGACGTGCGGCTCGAATACCCGATCAAATCCGACCGCTCCGACTTTGCGCTTTCGTTCCGCTTCGACCGGCTTGGCGCAAAAGTCTCGACCGCGCTGCGTTTCCTGCCGCCCGACGGCGCGGTGCGCGCGTTCGAATTCCACGGCGACCTCGGCCTGCTGCGGCTCGATCCGCGCTGGCACCAAGCGGTCCTGAGTTTCGTCCGCTCCGGCTTCTGGCACATCCTCGAAGGCACCGACCACCTCCTGTTCCTGCTCTGCCTGGTGATCCCGTTCCGGCGTCTCAAGCCGCTCGTCATCGTGGTCACCGCCTTCACGGTCGCGCATTCGATCGCGCTGATCGCTTCGGCCTTCGGCTTCGTGCCGGACGCGCTCTGGTTCCCGCCGCTGATCGAAGTCCTGATCGCCGCCACCGTCGTCGCCATGGCGCTGGAAAACATCGTCATCGCGGCGCTTGGCCGCGACGCCCGCGCCGACCTGTCGCGGCGCTGGATCATCGCCTTCGCGTTCGGGCTGGTGCACGGTTTCGGGTTTTCATTTGCGCTGCGGGAATCCCTGCAGTTCGCCGGCGACCATCTCGTCAGCTCGCTCCTGGCGTTCAACGTCGGGGTCGAGATCGGCCAGCTCGCGGTGCTGATCGTGCTGGTCCCCGCGCTTGGGCTGCTGTTCCGCACCGTGGTCGCCGAGCGGCTCGGCATCATCATCCTGTCCGCGCTCGTCGCCCATGCCGCCTGGCACTGGATGAGCGAGCGCGGCGGCGAGCTCGCGAAATTTCCCATCCCCAAGATCGACGCGGCGCTCCTCGCGAGCGCCATGCGCGGGCTGATGGCGGTGCTGATCCTCGCCGCCGGCGTCGTCGTTGCGAACGCGCTGCTAAAGCGCTGGATCGCTGCCGACCAGGCGTCGCCGGAACGAACGCCGGCCAATCCGCCGTAATGGGAATCCTGCCGCCGGCGCGACGGTGTGAACGCAGCACGATCGCAGCGCGCTTCCGCGCTACCCCGCCGACGCGTTCGGCGCCGTCGCAAGCCCATCGCGGCCGTAGATGTCGTCGCGAAACTGCACCACGCCGTCGGCCGCCGCCCAGGCGGTGACATAGACCCAGTAGACCGGAACCGGCCGCGCCAGCTTCACGTCCTTGCGCTCGGCGTCCTTGATCACGCGGTCGACCTCCACGCGCGGCCATCCGGGCGTCTCGGTGAGCAGCCAATAGACCAGCTCGCGCACGTTCTGGATGCGCACGCAGCCGGAGGAATGGAAGCGGAAGTCCTCGCCGAACAGGTTCTTGAACGGCGTGTCGTGCATGTAGACCTGGTGCGGATTGGGAAAGCTGATGCGTATGGCACCCAGCGAATTGAAGTCGCCGGGGTCCTGCTTGAACTGATAGTTCACCGCCTCTTCGGTATTCCAGTTGACCTGCTCGGGCTGCAGCTCCTGGCGGCGCTGATTGAAGATGCGGATGTGGTTCTTGGTGAGGTAGTCCGGCTCGGTCTGCATCTTGGGGATGAGATCGCGGCGCACGATCGAGATCGGCACCGTCCAGTACGGATTGAAGCTGATCTCGGTGATCTTGCTGTTGATGTCGGGCGAGGCCCGGTCGGGCTTGCCCACGACGGCGGTATGGCGCGAGATCGCGACCCCGTTCTCGATCGCCTCGATCTGCGCCGCCGGGACGTTGCAGACGACGAAGCGGGGTCCGAGGTTGCCGCTCAGGCTGCGCAACCGCGCCAGGTTGGTCTTGAGCTGCGCGACGCGCACGTCGGCCGCGACATTGAGCGCCTTGAAGGTCTGGTCGCGCAGCACCCCGTCGGCGGTGAGACCGTGGCGGGCCTGGAAACGGCGCACCGCCGCCTCGACATAGGAATCGAAGATGTCGGTCGTGCCGGTGGCGACGTCGAGGTCGCCGACCGCGGCAAGGCGCGCCCGCAACGGCACGACGCTGGCGTGGCGGATGCCGACGCGCAGCCGATCGGCCGGCGGCACCAGCGGCCAGCCGCCACGCGCGGCGATCGTTTCGTATTGCCCGATCACCTGCTCGGTGGTCTGCGCGGTCGCGGCCGAGAGCGTCGGCAGCGAGGTCTTGGGCATCTGGATCGTGCGCAAGGCGGAGTCATAGCCTTGGCCGAATTCGGACTGCTGGTTCTGCCGGATCAGGCCCTGCAGGATCGCGTCTTCGGCGGCGCCGGCGGCGCCGGCCGCAAGGCTCGCCCCGCCCGCGAGAAAACCTCGCCGGGTAAGACGGAGCGCGTGCTGGCCGGGGCGTCGGCGCGTCGTGGCCCGAAAGGTCATGGCCCTGGGTTAGCACGGGCCGACAATCGAGAAAACGGCGGCGACCGAAAGAAAAAGCCCCGGAAAGCGCTCCGGGGCAGAGGTGTCAACGATCCCGCGCCGTCACAGCCGATACAAAATCTGGTCGGTCCAGAACCGCTCGAGCCGGTGCAGCGATTTGTTGAGCGTCGCGAACTCGTCGGAATTGATCCCGCCGACCTGCTCGACCGTGCGCACGTGCTTCTGGTAGAGCGTCTCGACGATGTCGCGCACCTCGCGGCCCTTGTCGGTGAGGCGGATGCGCACCGAGCGGCGGTCGACGCGCGAGCGCTGATGGTCGAGGAAACCCATCTCGACCAGCTTCTTGAGATTGTAGGAGACGTTGGAGCCGAGATAATAGCCGCGCGTGCGCAGCTCGCCCGCGGTGAGCTCCTTCTCGCCGATGTTGTAGAGCAGCAACGCCTGCACCGAGTTGATGTCGGCGCGGCTCCTGCGGTCGAATTCATCTTTGATGACGTCGAGGAGGCGGCGATGCAGCCGCTCCACCAGCGTCAAGGCTTCGAGATAGAGCGGCCGGATGTGCTCGAACCGCACTTCCCGCTCGGCAGCCGGTTCAACCGTCTTGGCAACGGCTTTCATGGTGACGCCTCACTGTTGTGTTGCTTATATTTGACGGGCCCTGTTCCCCGTCGTGTTGGCGCCACAATACGGCCCATGGTCTAAATTCGACTTAAACAACACGATAAAGATAAAGTTTATTTGCGACGGTGAATGGTCAATTGAACCTACAATTACGGGCACTTCCGTAACATTGGATTCATGATGGACGCGGGCGCGTTCTCGTTTTTGTCCCGTTTACATCATGAACGTTGCAGCCGCGTTGCCAGATCGGGAATAAGCCTGCCGGCGCTCACGCCAGCGACCATGGCGCGCGCATCGGGTCCGAGCGCGCGCACCGCCGCGACATAGGCCGCCACCTCGTCCGCGTCGCGCACCGCCTGCGGATAGTCGGTCGCGAACACGCACTGCGACAGCGCGACCTCCTGCAGGCCGAAGCGAACCCATTCGGCGCCCCACTCGCCGGCGTGGTCGGGGCCGGCCCAGCCGCCGCAGTCATAGAACAGGCGCTGCTCGAGGTAATGGTCGAACGGCTTTTGCGGTCCGCGACCATGGCGCGGCACCGCGGCCGTCCCCCATTTATCGCGCTGCTGGAAGCCGCGGATGCGCCCGAGATAGCGTCCGATGCCGCCGGAGAAATGCGCGAATTGGATCTTCAGCCCGGGAAGCTCGTCAAGGAGCCCGCTGTTGATGACACGCACGGTCGCGACCATCAATGAGAACTCCCAGCCGAGCATGCGCCCGAGATCGTCGGCATCCATGGGCTGCCAGGCGATGACGTTCGGCAGCGGATGGACGAACACATAGAGCCCGAGATCGGCCGCCGCGCGCCAGAACGGACGCAGCGCCGGCGCATCGAGCGGCTGCCCTTGCAGCTCCGAGGCGATGACGACGCCCGGAAAACCGAGATCGACGGCGCAGCGCTTGAGCTCGGCCGCCGCCTCCGCGGGCTTGAGCGCGGGCACATGCGCAAGGCCGATGAAGCGGCCGGGATGATCGTTGACCGCCTGGCGCAGGCGGTCGTTGATCAGCCGGCAGGTGGCGAGGTCGGGCTGATCGAAGCCGGGCGCGCAGGAGAGCACCCCCGCGTCGATGCCGGCCCGGTCCATGACCCGGACATGGCCGGAAAGATCGGACAGCAGCGGGTTGAGCAGATATCTCGGATTGCCGTTCTCGTCGAGACTGACGGAAACCGCGTTGCGATCGCCCTTGAGAAGTTCGGGCGGCGTATAGTGCTGCTGAAAGTCGATGACCACGTCGATGACACTCCGTTGAAGGATGTTTGGCGTACCGCGTCGTGCGTTCAGGGCGGCTGTTCGCGCGCGGCAAGGAGCGCGAGCCACAGGTAGTTGCCGAGCAGCACGAACTCGATCGCGGCCACCCACATCCGGCCGCCATAGATCTGCGGGAACAGCAGCTCGACCGCGATCATCGAGATCACCGACGTGAGCCAGACCACCGCGCCCCAGGGCGCCGCCAGCCACAGGCCGACCGCCGCGACGAGATCGATCACGGCGAAGAACACGGTCGCCGACTGGTAGGGCGTCGTATAGGCATCGAACCCCACGCTGGACGGGGAGTCGATGCCGCAGACGACCGCCCAATGGTAGAGGCCCTTCAACAACTCCACGCCCGCCATCGCGCGCAGGAACAAGACGAGACGAGCCGCCCACCTCTCCTTCGGGGCCTCCTCCTCGCCGGCATGCACCGGCTCGAGCGACTGGCGCTCGTTGATGATCGGATCGCTCATGGCAGGTCGAGTTCGTCCGCAAGCGGCGCAAAATGGCGCGCGACCTCAGCCTCGCCGATGTCCGCCAGCGTGGGCGGCCGCCAGCGGGGCGCCTGGTCCTTGTCGATGATCACCGCTCGAATCCCCTCATAGAAGTCATAGCCGTGCACGATGCGGCAGACTATGCGGAATTCGCCGCGCATGCACTCGTCGAAATCGAGCGTCCGGCCCAGCCGGAGCTGCGCAAGCGCGAGCTTGAGGCTGAGCGGCGCCTTCGAGCGGATCGCGGCCGCGGCGGCGCGCGCGAAGGCCGCAGCGGCGCCACCGCCGGCGGCCTCTGCGTCGAGGGCGGCGAGGATGTCCTCGACCCCGCCGGCCCGAAACAGGCCGTCGATCGCCGCCCGCTGCGCCAGGACGGCGCCCTCCCCGGCCGGCTCCGCAAAGGCCCCGAGCAGCGCGTCGACCGGGACTGCGCCGCAGAGCCCCTCGATCAGGTCGGGGAAGTTTTCCGACCGCACGCGGTGCGTCGCCACCCCGCACGCGACCGCATCGGCGGCGTCGAGCCGCTCCCCGGTCAGCGCGCACCAGGTGCCAAGCTCGCCCGGCAGCCGCGGCAGGAACCAGGTGGCGCCCACGTCCGGGAAGAAGCCGATGCCGACCTCCGGCATGGCGAAGCGGAAGCCGTCGCCGGCGACCCGATGCGAGCCATGAATGGAGACGCCAACGCCGCCGCCCATGACCGCGCCGTCGATCAGCGCCACATAGGGCTTGCGATAGCGTTTGATGCGCGCGTTGAGGCGATATTCATCGCGCCAAAAAGCCAGCGCCTGGTCGTGGCGGCCGGCGCGCCCGAGATCATAGAGCGCGCGCAGGTCGCCGCCGGCCGAGAACGCGCGCCCGCCGGCCGCGGTAACGAGCACGCGCGTGACGGCATGGTCGTGCTCCCATTCGGCAAGCTTCTCCGCCAGCGCCCGCACCATGGCGTGGGTCACCGCATTGAGCGCCTGCGGCCGGTTAAGGATGACGAGGCCGGCGGTGCCGCGGCGCTCGAACAGGATCTCGGACTGCGAATTCACGTTGCAGGCCAGGGAAACGGCCTGCCGGTGATCCCGCGCGGCGAACAGGGGCGGTCGTGGGAGAGCACATCGCCGTCCAGCAGCGTCCGGGCTGCCGCTTCGAGGCGCGCGGTCATCGCCCGCCGTTTCAATTGCGCGCGCCAATCACCGCGACGGACTGGATCTCGACGAGAATGTCGGGATTGGCGAAATCCTTGGCGGTGATGAGCGCGCTCGCCGGGAAATTGTCCTTGAAGACCTCCGCCCTGATCTTCACGAACTCATCGCCGTCGGCCTGATTGCGGATGAACACGGTCATGGTGACCACGTCCTTGAGCGAGCCGCCGGCGCGCTTGAGGGTGGCGTCGATGGTGCGGAAAGCCTGGCGGGACTGTTCGGCGAATTCGGGGATCAGCTTGCCGTCGGCGGTGCGCGAGCCGCCCATGCCGGCGAGCCATACGATGCGGCCGCCCTCGGTGATCACGGCCGGCGAATAGGCGCGCTCCCGCGCGCGCGGGCTGCCCGACAGGTATTCGGCGGCATCGCTCGACGCCGCGGCCGCGATGGCCGTCAGCAGCAGCGTCAATCGCAAAAATATGGCGCGGATGGTCATGGCTCGGCCCTCATGGATGGGAACATGGAGCCGCGAGTTTATCGATTGTTGCCAAGGGAGAGTAGGCGCCATTGGCGCGGCGGGACAACCGCCGCCAAGGCAGGCCGTGGCGGGATTCCCCCGCCCCGACCCGCGTGGTCAGGACTGGCCGTGCTCAGCCACCACCGCACAGCTTGCCGATGTTGGTGTAGATGATGTCGCGCCGGTTCGTGCCCTGGTTGGGGTTGAACACGACCGGATCAGACGATCCGTCACCTTGCAGGTTCGTATGCGCCGTCCAGGGCGGGATGATGCTCGAAGGCCCGGCCGCCCAACAGGTCGTGATGTTCTGCAGGATGATGCGCTTGGCGCCCGTGCCGGTGCCGCCACCTGCCGTGTAACCGCCGTCGCCGACATCGATGAAGATATTCTGAGCCAGGCTGTCACTGATCGTCACGTTGCGGGTGTCGCCGAAGAGGCTGATCTGCTTGTCCGAGACGATGGAGGAGATACGAACATTGCTTGCCGCCTGAAGCACGATGTCGGCGGCGCCGTTCGCCTCGAAATGCGTTCCGGTGATCGACGAGGACAGGAAGGTGCCATCGAGCTTCAGGGCAACCCCGCAGGCGCAGGCGATGCCGACGCCTTCGATCGTGCCGCCCGTGATATTGAGGCTGCCCTCGCCGTGGGTGTCCACGAGCCAGAGGCCATTGACGCCGCCTTCGAGCACAGGGGCGACGAATGTGTTGGCGTTGGCCGAAACGCTGTTGTTGGGGTTGGGATCGGTGTAGCGCTCCCCATAGACCCAGTATTGGTTCGGCGACGTCAGGCCCGCGGCAAAGAACGTGTTTCCGAAATTGGTGCCGCTGCGCAGGTCGACGATGGTGTTGAGCAGCGAGCCATGGAGGTGCAGACCATAATAGCTGCCCAGCATGGTGATATTGTCGATCCGCATATGATGGCTTCTGGTCAGCTTGATCAGCGCGGTGCCCGCGACTGTCGAAGCTGAGCCGAGGAACAGGTCTTTGACCACGAGGCCATTGACGTCCCGAAATTCGAACAACGTCTTGTTGGTGGCACGCTGGAAGATCTGGCTGGCTCTGCCGGCCCCGACGATCGAGACCGCATTGGCGCTGTTGATGAGCAACGTGTCACTCACGACACAGCGGCCCGGCGGCACCAGCACCATCCCGCCGACCGGGGCTTTTTCGAAGGCCTTGCGGAAGGCCGCGGTGTCGTCATGGCTGCCGTTGCATTTGGCGCCATGATCGCGGACGTTGATCGTCCGGTGCGGCATGGCTTCGTCCGCGAACGAAGGTGCCGTGGCCGCAAGCAAGAATAACAAGGCAGAGTAGGATAGGCGCATCGTCCCCCCAGGAGTTACGTTCGTTGCCGCAACGGCTCACGCTAGCATGCGTGAAATTGGTGTCTACGTACCGGCGAGAGTATTCGCGGGAAACGCGCGCCGTACCCGACGGTTGACTTGTTGGCCCCGACCGGCCGCTGGCAGAAAGGCTCCGGAACGGCTAAAACAGCGTCCTGCGCCGGAGAACCTCGCATGGCCATCAAATACGGCCGCCCGATCGAAGCCAAAGCACGGCTGACACCCGTGGAAACGCGGTCGCCGGCCGTCCGCCTCGATCTCACGAGCCGTCCGCGCCGCAGCCGCAAGGCCGATTGGGCGCGCCGGCTGGTGCGCGAGAACGTGCTCACGACCGACGACCTGATCTGGCCGCTGTTCCTGCTCGATGGCGAGCGCAAGCGATTGCCGGTGGCCTCGATGCCCGGCGTCGAGCGGCTTTCGGTCGATGAAGCGGTGCGCGATGCCGAACGCGCGGCCAATCTCGCCATCCCCTGCCTCGCGCTGTTTCCCTATACCGATGCGGCGCTGCGCGACCCGGACGGCACCGAGGCGCTCAACGCCGACAACCTGGTCTGCCGTGCGATCAGGGCGATCAAGAAAGAGGTGCCGCAGCTTGGTCTGCTCTGCGACGTCGCGCTCGATCCCTATACCAGCCACGGCCATGACGGGCTTCTGCGAGACGGCGTCATCCTCAACGACGAGACGGTCGCGGTGCTGGTGAAGCAGGCGCTGGTGGAGGCACAGGCGGGCGCCGACATCATCGCGCCCTCCGACATGATGGACGGCCGCGTCGGCGCGATCCGTTTGGCGCTCGACGAGGCCGGCCACACCGATGTGTCGATCATGGCCTATGCGGCGAAATACGCCTCCGCCTTCTACGGTCCGTTCCGCGACGCGGTCGGCTCCTCGACGACGCTCACCGGCGACAAGCGCACCTATCAGATGGACCCCGCGAATTCGGACGAGGCGTTGCGCGAGGTCGAACTCGACATCGTCGAGGGCGCCGACATGGTCATGGTCAAGCCCGGCATGCCCTATCTCGACGTGCTGCGGCGCGTGACGGAGACCTTCGGCATGCCGACCTTCGCCTATCAGGTGTCGGGCGAATACGCGATGATCACGGCGGCGGCGCAGAACGGCTGGCTCGACGGCGACAAAGCCATGATGGAGAGCCTGATCGCGTTCAAGCGCGCGGGCGCCGCCGGCGTGCTCAGCTATTTCGCGCCGCGGATGGCCGAGAAGCTGAGGCAATCCGCGCCTTGACCGCACGCCCGCGGCCGTGGCCTGCTGGGTGGTGAAACAACAACACCGGGGGGAGGATTCCAGCATGTGGTGCGAGCCCGTCGAGCGCACGTCATCTCCGCACGATTGCCCGCCCGCGCTGTGCGGTTGCAGCACGCGCCGGTCCTTCCTGAAATCGGTCTCGGCCGTCGGCGCGGGCGCACTGCTGCCGGCACCGACGCTGTGGGCGCAGCCGACGACGCCGGCCACCAGGCCGCACCGGATCGACGTCCATCACCATTACTATCCCGCGGACCTGCAGGAGGCCTGGCAGAAGGCCAACGTGCGCAACGCACCGGTGGTGCAGCGCTGGACGCTTGCCGACACGCTCGACCAGATGGACAAGGGCGGCGTGGCGACCTCGATGCTGTCGCTGCCCACCGGCATCAACCTGCCGAACCTGAGCGCCGACGACCGGCTGTCCTGGACCCGGCGGGTCAACGACTACGCCGCCAAAGCTCGCGCCGACCATGCCGGGCGGTTCGGCGTGTTCGGATTCCTGCCCATGCCTGATATCGATGCCGCACTGAAAGGCATCGAATACGCCCTCGATGTGATGAAGGCCGACGGCATCGGCCTCAATACCAGCTACGGCGACAAGTGGCTGGGCGATCCCGCGTTCAAGCCGGTCATGGACGAGCTCAACCGGCGCAAGACCGTCGTCTTCGTCCATCCGCTCGGCCCGGCCTGCTGCAACACCTTGATGTCCTACGTGCCGGCCTCGTTCGCCGAGTACCCGCAGGACACCAACCGCACGGTGATGAGCCTGCTGTTCAGCGGCACGTTCACGAGGACGCGCGACGTGCGCTGGATTTTCTGCCACGCCGGCGCCGCGGTGCCGCTGCTCGCCGGCCGCGTGAAGTCGCTGGCAAAGATCCAGCTCCAGAACACGGCCGCGAGCCTTCCCGATGGCATCGATTTCGAGCTGCAGCGGCTGTTCTACGAGACCGCCAACGCCGCCTTCGCGCCGAACCTCGCGGCGCTGCTCAAATACGTCGCCATCTCGCAAGTGATGTTCGGCTCCGACTACCCCTATGTGTCGGTGACCGAGAACGCAGCCGATCTGGTGAAGGCCGGCCTCTCCGCCGCCGATCTCAAGGCGGTGGAGTACGAGAACGCGATCAAGCTGTTCCCACGCCTGAAGGCGTAATACCGATCTCCGCCACGCATCGGCGCAGCGCCGCGATCAGCGCCGCGCTCTGGCCGAGGTTCTTCTCCTCGGAGTCGAGGATCTGCGTGAACGCGCGTCTCTTCAGCGCCACCACGTCGATCCTGCCGACGCAATCGGGACCGGCCGAATCGCAGACGATGTCGATCAGCCGCTCGACCGCGTGCAGGCGCCCGAGCAGATAGTCGTTCTCCCGGTAGGCGCGCGACAGAAAGGCCGCGAAGTGGGCAAAGCCGATGCCCTTGAGGCTCTCGATGCCCTCGAAGCCCTTGAGCGCGTGGGCATCCTGGGGGCTGATGCGGTCCACGAGAATCTCGTTGAGTTCGCCGATCTCGTGCGCGCTCGTCATCGGGAAAGTCAGCACGTCCCAGAACGGAAATCCGAGATAGTTCACCAGCACCTCGCGCCGCGCCTCGCGATGCCAGGCGGCCGGATCGAGCGATGCCAGCAGGTCGTCGATGTCGTGGGTCGAGGCGTCGAGGTCGATCTCGGCCGCCAGCATTTCGATGAGCCGATCGAGCTTGCCGAAATGCCGCTCCACGAATGCCCTCGCGTAGGCCTGCAAGTCCCTGACCTCGCCCGGCGACGGCGCGATCGGGAATATCTCGGCCACCAGGCCGCGCACCGCGGCGCTGTAGTAGTCGACATTGTCGCGCCGGCGCAGCGCGTCGAGGCGGGCATAGAACTCGCGCTTGAGCCGGTCCACCACCAGGGGATCGAGTCCGGCGAAGCGCTCCTGGTCGAGCATGTCGTAGAGGCGATTCTGGCCTTCGATCAGGAAATGCAGGCGCCGCTCGCGATATTTGACGTCGAAGGCGAGCAGGTATTTCACCCAGCCCGGAAGATGCCCGGCACTCTGCGCCTCGAACTCGAGCGCTTCGCTGTCGGCGCGCTCGTAGACGATGCCCTTGCGGATGGCCCAGGCATCGATGATCTCGCCGACCGCGCGCGAGAGCGGCGACGTGGCGGGCACGCCGCGCAGCTTCACGATCAACTGCGCGCCGAAAGCCCGCACCGAGGCGAGCTTCAGTCGGACATAGGCCTGGTATGCGAAGCCCGCGTCGTGGGCGACCTGCGAGTTGACCTGCTCGCGCCACGCCCGCAGCTCGGCGGTCGCGATCGACCGCTCGAAGCTCGCCGGGATGACGTTTGCCACGAGCTGGCTGATCTGCGGCCGGGCGCTGTCGATGATCGCGCGCAGCCGCCGGACCCGGTCGTTGAAATCGTTGACCCAGTTGAGCTCGTCGGTCACCGGCTGCGAGCTCGGGATGTCGGACATTGCGCCGCGCAGCGTCGCGAAGAAGCCCGGCATCTTGCCGCGCGGCGGCATCGCCGGCGGCGCCGGATGCGGCTCGATATAGACGAGGCGGCGGTCGACCTGGCGATAGGCCGGCCGGCCGTGGATGGCCGAGATCGCCTCCTGGAACGGCCGGCTGTTGAGCACCGCCCCGTCGATGAAGGGCGCCGACACCGGGTCGACGCCGGTCTGCAGGTGCTGCTGGAAGGCGCGCGCGATGAACGCCGCGCGCCGCGGCCAGGTGGCGCCCTTGCGTGCCACCACGTCGTCCATTTCGGCGATCCGCGCCGGCGGGAACGCGCCCGGGAACGACGACGTCGCGCGCGCCGCAAAGGCCAGCGCGGGGGCGTCGTCCAGGCCGAAGTCGCTTTCGACCTCGCCATTGGGCCGACGCCGGTAGCTGAACTTCAGCACATGGTGATGCTCGAGCTCGTGGATCAGCGGCGGATCGTGGATCTGCACGAGCTGCTGGTAGCCGTGGAAGTCGGTGAGCGTCACGAACAGGTCGAGCCCGTGGCCGGACGGCAGCAGCGAGGCGGTCGGCCGCTTCGGCGTCCCCATCGAGGTGACCGCATCGTACATCAGCGCCGCCATGATCCGCCCGTCGAGCGGTGGCCGGAACCAGCGCGAGCGCAGCAGCAGGGACAGCTTCTGGCGGACCTCGATGTCGCGGATCGCCCGCAACATGCCGGTCTTGGCCGCGCCCCAGAGGAACGGCTTGAGGAACCACTTGCTCCAGGCGCCGGGGCGGGTGTCGGGCGAGAGCAGGACGGTGACGTCGGCATTATCGAGCCACAGGTCGCGCATCCGGCTCATCGGCAGGTCGTGGCTGAGCGCGCGCGCCAGCATGGTGCCGTTGATGCCGCCCGCCGATGCGCCGGCGATGATGTCGACCACCACGCGCAGCTCTACGCCGCGGCCGATCTCGCGCAGGAGATCGAAATAGACCTCCTCGGTGTCGTATTGATAGCCGGCCTCGTCGCGGTCGCGGCTGTCGAAGAACGACGCGCTGGTGCGCCGGGCCCGGTCGGCGATCTCGTGCAGCGCGCTCGACGCGCGCACGAGCTTGAGGATTTCCTTGCTGATGCCGTGCATATAGACGGCGAGCGAGACGCCGCCGAAGCAGACGAGCGCAATGCGAAGTTCCTTCTCGCGCAAGGGCCAGCCCTCGGAGCGGGTGATTCGCCGATCCTAGGCAATCATGGCGGGCAAACGCGTCGGGGGCAAAGGCGCCGAGGCGGCGGCGCTAGAGCATTTTCAGGAAAAGTGGAATCCGGTTTTCCGTCGAAAATGCGACCAACGCAAGAATCCTAGAGCACGTTCAGTTTCAAGGAAACTGAATGTGCTCTAGCCCTGCCAGCGCGCATAGGGATCGTCTTTCGGCAGCGCCTCGGCTTCGACCACGAGATCGAGGTCCTGCTCGACGTCGACCACCTGCTCGGGCGCCGAGAAATCCGCCTTCCAGACGAACAGCCTGTGTTTGCCGGACGGCGCCGTGAACCGTGCCACGCCCGCTTCGTCGCTTGCGCAGCGATGATAGCCGAGCCGTACCTGCGCTTGGGCGACCGGCGCCCCCGTCTCGCGTTCCACGATCGCGACGCAAACCCGGTGACGGCCGGGTGCCACCGTCACGAAGCTGAGCGCCGCCACGGCGCCCTGATGCGGCAAGGCGTGATCGCAGGCCGCGAAGGCGACCGTGCCGTTGTGCAGACCCTCGTTGTCGGGCGCGCTTGCCTCCAGCTCCGTCCAGTAGAGTCCCTGCGTGCCGGGCCACACCGTCTCGCCGAGATGTCCCACCGCCAGGACACAGCCGGTCTCGTCGCGCAACTCGACCTGCCGTCCACCCAAGGCGCAGCACGCCGTGCATTTGGCTCCGACCTTCACGGAAAATTTTTCGCCGGCGACGACGGGCGATGGAACGTCCCACACGGCGAGACTCGTGCCGTGTTCGGCGGTGCGGAACGAGAAGGTCAGAGCCGCCTCTGCGAGTGGGATGCCCCCGAGTTCCTGCTCCGGCAGAACAAGCGTCCAATGGAACACGCCGAGCTCGCTCGGCGCACGCAAGGCGATGCGAACATGGTCGCGCTTGTCGAGGGGCCCGTTGCGCGGATCGTAGTCGTTGCTGGTCGGATCGAACCGCACGATCGGGGGAAGAACACCGGCGGCGACGGCCTCTCCCCCCTGCAGAACTTGGTATTGAGCGCCGGCAAGATCGCAGCCCGCTTTGGTCGTCAGCGCCACGGCGAGCGAAAATGGCGCGCCGCGGTCGAGTTGCGCCGCGAGTGCCTCGAACAGATCGAGTTCGATCGGGTGAGCTCGATCCGTGCTCATCACGCGCTGCGCGCAGCCTCCATGCCCGCGATGCGGCCGGTGACGATGCAGCGTCCCAGGCCATGGCTCTTGATGCCGCCTTGCGTTTCGCCGGCGGCGAACAGTCCCGGTATCAACTTGCCCTGCATGTCCATCACCTGGCAGTTGGTGTTGGTGCGCAGCCCCGTGTAGGAATCGTGCAGACAGGGCGTCGCCCATGCGGCGTAGAACGGCGGCTTCTCGATCTTGTGCGGCGGGCTCGGGCGCTTGAAGTCGCTGTCCGTGCCGGACACGACGAAACTATTGAAGCGCTCGACCGTCTTGCGCAAGGCGTCTCCCGGCATCGCACGCCACTGGTAGATATTCCGCCTGAGCTGCGCGGCCAGATCTTCGAGCGTGGCGCCGCTGAAGAAGTAGCCGCCGGCGCGATCGACATGGGGCGTTTCCGTCGACCATTTCTCGCGCGCGACCGCGTCGGCGTCGAAGATCGCCCAGATCGGACCGCCGCCGTTGAGCTTCTTGGGGTCGCCCGTCGGCTGCAGCGCATGGGAGAAATAGGCGTCGGTCTTGTCGATCTCGTTCCAGAAACGCAGTCCATTCTCCTTGACGAGGATCAGGTCCTGCCAGTCCTTGACGTCGAGGCCGAGCGCCCGATGGCGGAAGAACACGGCGGCCTCCGGGCCGATCTTGCCGCGTACGTAATTTTCGCGCACCGCGAGGCGCCCTTTGTCGATCGCTTGCCCGGTGCCGGTGTCGGTCTCATTTCCGCAGGACCAGAGCGCCGCGCCGATCGAGATCGCGGCAATTTCGCCCGCGGCATTGGCTGGCGCGGTCGCCTGGCCGTGATGCTGGTATTCCGCGGTCAGGCGCGGGTCGAACATGCGGCGGAAATGGACGTTCGCCCCGTGGCCCCCGTTGCACAGCACGACGGCCTTGCGCGCGCGCAGATTGAGGAAGCGGTGTTGCGGCTGGAACCAGCGGTCCACGGTCTCGACGGTGACACCGAGCACGCGGCCGGCGAAAGGTTCTTCGCGATGGATGGTGCGCAGCGTATGCGACAGCAGGAATTCGACGCCCTTGTCGCGGGCGCTGAGTTCGAGCGGCCGCACGATGCCCGAGCCGTTGCGGCCCTGATCGAGAGCGAGCTTGTCGGTGCGGATAGGCCATTCGTGCGGTCTCATGCCGGCGTCGGTGACGCCGGTCTTGTACTCTTGCGGCACCTCCGTGCCGTGAAGGTCGAAGTTGACCCCATTGGCTTCCAGGAAATCGAACGTCGCCACGTTCTCATCGGCGAAGCGGCGCACGAGATCGGCGTCGGCGAAACGATGTCGCAGCGGGTGCGTCCACTGCTTGAAGACGTCGTCGGGGGTCTCGTTGATGCCGGCGGCCTTCTGCAGCCGGTTGCCGCCGCCGATGCGAATGTCTCCCCCGCTCATGATGGCGATGCCGCCGGTATCGAAATGGTGCTCGACGACCATGACCGACGCGCCCTGATCGCGGGCGGCGATGCAGGCGGGAAGGCCGGAGGCACCGGCGCCGATCACGATGATATCGACCTCGCGATCCCAAACCATCTCCTTGCCAGAGGCCGCTGGCGCGGGACTGCTCGCAACGGCGGCGGCGACACTGACGCCGGCCGCGGCGCCCGCGCTCAGGAACCGGCGTCGGTTGAGGTTCGGCTCGGAATCGACCGACGCATCGGCTTTGGAGTTGTCCGGCATTGTTGTCCTCCCTGAATTGTTTTTGCGCGGCGAATGAAGCGGTCTTCAACACCCGCCAGCGTCCATTTCAATCTGGGCCAGTCCGGCGGTCGTGACAAGTCTTCACGGCGCCCGCCCCGACAGGTCGAGATTTCGCGGAACAAGGCATGCGACACGCCGTGCCGGCGGTTCTTCCTTGCGCCCTCTGCCACCCCCAGTGGCAAAGCTCATTCCATTGCCGTCGCCGCGTCGATGCGCACCGGCTGAAAGCCTTCCGCCTCCAGCGCCCTGAAAATCTCCTCGCCGTGCGCGCGGTCGCGCGTCTCCACGGTCACGTCGAGCTTGGCGCCCTTGGCCGGCACGTCGAGGAAGAGCCGCCGGTGGTCGACCTCGAGGATGTTGGCGCCGAGCCCGCCGAGCCGCGTCGCGATCTGGCCGAGCACGCCCGGACGGTCCGGGATGGCGAGGCGGAACGAGACGATGCGCTCCTCGCGTTCGAGCTCGCGCACCATCACGGAGGCGAGGATGCGCGGGTCGATGTTGCCGCCGCAGAGGACGAGACCGACCTTGCGGCCGCGGAAGCGCTCCGGCTCGACCAGCATGGCGGCAAGGCCGGCGGCGCCGGCCCCTTCCGCCATGGTCTTCTGCAGCGTCAGGTAGGCGTTCACGGCGCGCTCCAGATGCGCCTCGTCGACGAGCACGATCCCCGATACAAGCTCGCGCACGATCGGCAACGTCAGGGCGCCGACATTCTTCACCGCGATGCCTTCCGCCAGCGTCGGCCCGCCAAGCGGGCGGTCCTCCCCGTGCAGCGCATTCCAGAACGACGGATAGAGCGCCGCCTCGGCCCCGACGATCTCGATCGAAGGCTTCTTCGCGCGCGCCGCCACCGCGTTCCCGGCGATCAGCCCGCCGCCGCCGATCGGGAGCACTAGCATGTCGAGGTCGGGCGCCTCCTCCAGCATTTCGAGCGCGATCGTCCCCTGCCCGGCGATCACCAGCACGTCGTCATAGGGATGCACGAAGGTGAGCCCGCGCTCGCGCGCGATCGCCTCGGCGCGCGCCTGCGCGTCGGCGATGCTCTCGCCATCGAGCACCACTTCGGCGCCGCAGGCCCGCGTCGCATCGACCTTCACGAACGGCGTCGTCACCGGCATGACGATGCAGGCCGGGATGCCGAGCCGCCCGGCGTGATAGGCCACCGCCTGGGCATGATTGCCCGCCGACATGGCGATGACGCCGCGCGCGCGCTCTTCGCCGGAGAGCGCGGCAAGCTTATTGCGGGCGCCGCGCTCCTTGAAGGAATTGGTGACCTGCAGGTTCTCGTATTTGACGAAGACCGCGGCGCCGGTGAGCGCTGAGAGCTTGGGTGCCGGCAGCATCGGGGTGCGCAGCACATGGCCGGCGATGGCTGTCGCCGCCGCCTCGATGTCGGCCAGCGTGATGCTCATTCCGTGTCTCCAGCGGTCAAATCGGCCGTGCCTCTTGCGCCTGGACAGTCTACTCTCCATCTGGCGGTGGATTCGAGGACAAGGCCAGGAAATCACGGTCATGACCGACGGCGGACCACGGCGGATCGGCTTGTCGATCGAGCTCAAGCCGCATGCCTATGACCCGGTGGCCAACCCGGAGCTGTTCGAGGGCGTGCTGGCGCGCCGGCTGATCGCCTTCTTCATCGACGTGGTGATCATCGCCCTTCCGGTGCTGTTCGCCTGCATATTCATCTTCATGTTCGGCCTTGTCACCCTGGGGCTCGGCTGGGCCTTGTTCTGGCTGATCTCGCCGGGGACGGTGATCTGGGCGATCTTCTACTACGGGCTGACCTTCGGCTCGCCGGCATCGGCGACCATCGGAATGCGCGTCATGGACCTGGAAATGCGCACCTGGTACGGGGCGCCGGCCTATTTCGTCCTCGGCGCCGTGCACGCGATCGTATTCTGGATCACGGTTTCGGTCCTCACCCCGCTGGTCCTGCTGGTCGGCTTCTTCAACGAGCGCCGCCGGCTCCTGCATGACATCCTGGTCGGCACGGTTGTTATCAACAACCCGGTCAGGGCACAGGCGCTCAAGCAGCTCCGGCGCACCGTCTGATCCCCGCAAAGCCGTTTGACTGGAAGCCTTTAGCGGGCGATCCTAGGCCCCGGCGGGGGAATCCGCCGATGGTAGGACTGAGTCGAGGCCCGTGACCCAGCACTCGCGCAACACCCCGCAGTTCTATCTGACGGCGCCTTCGCCATGCCCCTATCTGCCGGGGCAGGAGGAGCGCAAGGTCTTCACCCATCTCGTCGGCGAGAAGGCGGCCGAGCTCAACGATCTGCTGACCCACGGCGGCTTCCGGCGCAGCCAGTCGATCGCCTATCGGCCGGCCTGCGAGACCTGCCGGGCCTGCGTCTCCGTGCGGGTCGTGGCCGAGGACTTCCGGCCGACGCGAAGCATGCGCCGCATCCAGGATCGCAATGCCGACGTGGCCGGCGACATGCGGGTGGCGGTGCCGACCTCGGAGCAATATTCGGTCTTCCGTTCCTATCTCGACCTGCGCCACCGCGATGGCGGCATGGCCGACATGACGGTGCTCGACTACGCCATGATGGTCGAGGACAGCCACGTCGAGACCCGCATGGTGGAATACCGCCGGCGCGGCCCCGACAGCGCGCTCAACGGCCGCGGCACCGGCGAACTGCTGGCGGTCGCGCTCACCGACGTGCTCGGCGACGGGCTCTCGATGGTCTACTCGTTCTTCGATGCCGACCACGCGGCGCGCTCGCTCGGCACCTTCATGATCCTCGACCATATCGCGCGCGCGCGGCGCATGGGCCTCGCCTACGTCTATCTCGGCTATTGGGTCGCGGGCTCGCGCAAGATGGACTACAAGGGCCGCTTCCTGCCGCAGGAGCGGCTCACCGCCGACGGCTGGCAGCGTGTCGAGCGCTGACGACCCGGACGCTCCGCTTCAGCCGGCGACCTGGTCGTAAAGCAGCTTGATGTTGAGAATGATGAGGACCGCCGCGGTCAGCACCGCGAGCGCGCTCACCCAGCGGGCGGCGACCAGTTCGCCCATCTTGCGGCGGTCGGCGGTGAACATCACCAGCGGCACGATCGAGAACGGCAGCGCAAGCCCCAGCACCACCTGGCTGAGAATCAGGAGCTTGGCGGTTCCCGCCTCGCCGTACCAGATCGTCACGATCGCAGCCGGCACGATCGCGATCGCGCGGGTCACCAGCCGCCTCGCCCAGGGCGGCAGGCGGATGTCGATAAAGCCCTCCATCACGATCTGGCCGGACAGTGTCGCGGTCACCGTCGAATTCATCCCGCAGCACAACAGCGCGATGCCGAACAGCGTCGGGGCGATGGCGGAGCCGAGCAGCGGCGCCAGGAACGCGTGCGCCTGGTCGAGCTCGGCGACGTCGGTCTTTCCCGCCTTGTTGAAGGTTGCGGCCGCCAGGATCAGGATCGAGGCGTTGATGAGCAGCGCGAACATCAGCGCGATGGTCGAATCGAGCGTGGCCAGCTTGATCGCCTCGCGCTTGTCCTCGATCGTGTCGCCGAACCGGCGCGTCTGCACGACGCCCGAATGCAGATAGAGGTTATGCGGCATCACGGTCGCGCCGATGATGCCGATCGCGAGGTAGAGCATGTCCGGATTGGTGACGATCTCGGTCGTCGGCGCAAAGCCGCGGATCACCGCGCCCCAATCCGGGTCGGCCATGGCGATCTGGACCGCGAAGCAGATCGTGATCACGCCAAGCAAGGTCACGATGAAGGCTTCGATCCAGCGGAATCCCATGTTCTGCATCCACAGGATCAGGAACACGTCGAGGGCGGTGATGACGACGCCGATTTCGAGCGGGATGCCGAACAGGAGATTGAGGCCAATCGCGGTGCCGATCACCTCGGCGAGGTCGGTGGCGCAGATCGCGATCTCGGTGAGCACCCAGAGCGGCCACGACACAGCGCGCGGGAAGGCGTCGCGGCAGGCCTGCGCCAGGTCGCGGCCGGCGCCGATGCCAAGCCGCGCGCACAGCGCCTGCAGCAGGATCGCCATCATGTTCGAGATCAGCGCAATGCTGAGCAGCGTGTAGCCGAACTTGGACCCGCCCGCGAGCGAGGTGGCCCAGTTGCCGGGGTCCATGTAGCCGACGGCGACCAGGTAGCCGGGGCCGAGAAAGGCAACGAGCTTCTTGAAGGTCGAGCCTTGCGGACGCACTGCGATGGTGCCGAAGACCTCCGACAGCGAGCGGTTGGTACGCGCGCGCCGCCAGCCGGAGTCGGTCGCGGCGACGACTGGCTCCTGCGGCAATGAGGTAACGGCCATGCGGGGTCCTCCGATGACCTGATATAACCTTGTTGCGAATAATTTGCAATTGCATAATCTCCGGACCCCGCCGGTGCCCGTCGGTTTTCCGATCAAGCCTTTGAAGGCCCGGAACAAATCGTCCGGCCTGCGCCTTACCGCCCCGGGGTCCCTGGGAGTTCCATGCGCGCGCAGCCCAGTTTGATGCCGCCCCGCCGCCCTGCCGGCGCGGGTGCGTCCGCCGTCAGCACCTGTCTTTTGGGCGCGGGCATGCTCCTCGCGAGCAGCTCGGCCGCGCTGGCGGCGGAAGCCGGCAAGGGCGCGTCCGAGGTCGTCTTCCTCATGCAGCTCATCGCGCTGATGGCGGTCGGCCGGCTGCTCGGCGAGGCGATGCAACGGATCGGCCAGCCCTCGGTCATGGGCATGCTCGTCGGCGGCATTGTGCTCGGGCCCTCGGTGTTCGGCCTGCTGCTGCCCGACCTTCAGCACGCGATCTTTCCGCGCACGCCCGAGCAGAAGGCCATGCTGGACGGCATCTCCCAATTCGGCATCCTCTTGCTGCTGCTCCTGACCGGGATGGAGACCGACCTCAAGCTGATCCGCAAGGTCGGCCGCCCCGCACTGAGCATTTCGATCACCGGCGTGATCGTGCCGTTCGCCTGCGGGGTCGCGCTCGGCTGGTTGCTGCCCGAGCAGGTCCTGCCGGATCCGCAGAAGCGCTTCCTCACGGCGCTGTTTCTCGGCACCGCGCTATCGATCTCGTCGATCAAGATCGTGGCCGCGATCGTGCGCGAAATGGGCTTCCTGCGGAGAAACCTCGGGCAAGTGATCGTCACGTCGGCGATCTGCGAGGACACGATCGGCTGGGTCATCATTGCGATCACGTTCAGTCTGGCCGAGGCCGGGACCATCGACGTGATGACGGTCGGCAAGGGCGTGCTGGGGACCATCGCGTTCATGATCTTCAGCTTCAGCGTCGGACGGCGGCTGGTGTATTTCCTGATCCGCTGGGCGAATGACAATTTCGTCAGCGAACTTCCCGTGATCACGATGATCCTGGTGATCATGGGCGTCATGGCGCTGACGACGCATTTCATCGGCGTCCACAGCGTGCTCGGCGCGTTCGTCGCCGGCGTGCTGATCGGAGAATCGCCGATCCTGAGCAAGCATATCGACGAGCAGCTCCGCGGCCTGATCCTGGCGTTCTTCATGCCGGTGTTTTTCGGCGTGGCGGGCCTCTCCGCCGACCTGACCGTGCTGAAGGATCCGGAACTCCTGTCGATGGCGCTCGGCGTGATCGCGATCGCGAGCTTCGGAAAATTCGCCGGCGCCTTTCTCGGCAGCGCAATCGGCGGATTGAACCGCCGCGAGGCTCTGGCGATCGCTTGCGGCATGAACGCACGCGGCTCGACCGAGGTCATCGTCGCCTCGATCGGGCTGTCGATGGGAGCTTTGAGCCAGAACCTCTTCACCATGATCGTCGCCATGGCGGTCATCACCACGCTGGCGATGCCGCCGATGTTGCGCTGGAGCCTGTCGCGGGTGCCGATGAGCAAGGCCGAGAAGGAGCGCCTCGAACACGAGGAGTTCGAGGCCAAAGGCTTTCTCCCCAACGTCGAGCGCGTGCTGCTCGCCGTGGACGACAGCCCGAACGGAAAATTCGCCGCCCGGCTCGCGGGGCTGGTCGTCGGCCCGCGCGGCTTGCCGATAACGGTTCTGCCGTTGCAGCCGGAACGCACCGGCAAGCCGGCCGAGACGCCCGCGACAGCGAACGCCGCCGGCAGCAGCACCGACCTGGTCAAAGTCACCGCCGAGGAAGCCAGGAACCTGGACGAGGACGCGACCCCGCTGTCGCCGCCCGACATCACGGTGCGCAGCTCGGACAAGCCGCTCGAAGAGGCGGTCGCGAGCGAGGCCAGGAAGGGCTACGACCTGCTCTTCATCGGGGTGAAGAATGCCACCCGCAAGGGCGGCGACCTGAACCCGGATGTCACCCGCATCGCCTCGGCCTTCGACGGGCCGCTGGCGATCGCGCTCGCGCGCAAAGCCCATCTGAAAAACCCGCAAGCCTGCCCCATGAACATCCTGGTCCCGGTCGCCGGAACCGAGATATCGCGCCGCGCCGCCGAAATCGCGATCGAGATCGGGCACGTCTGCAAGAGCTCCCTGACCGCGCTCCACGTCGCCAACAGGCGTCCGGTGCGCGGCCGGCAGCGCCGCTCGCGGCGGCAGGAGCAAACCATCCTCAAGGACCTCGTGGAGCTTGCCGATCGCTATGACGTCGAGATCAAGACCGCGGTCGAGACCCAGGTCGCCCCCGATCGCGCCATCGTGACGGCGGCGCGCCGCGGCCGCTGCGACCTCATCGTCCTGGGGGTGAGCCGCCGCGCCGGCGAGCCGCTGAGTTTCGGCGACACTGCCGCAGCCGTGATCGAGAGCGCCGAAACCTCGATCCTGCTGGTGTCGAGCTAGAGCATTCCCCGCTGGCGATGAATCGATTGTGATCGGGTTGAGGATTCTCATCTGGTTTCGATTGTGAGTCCATGGCGCTTCTGATTCGGAGGACGCCATGGGACGAAGCCCCTATTCGGATG
>JAXDOD010000099.1:0-16965 GCA_034669045.1 Alphaproteobacteria bacterium | reverse complement strand
ACGCCGCCGTTGGACTGCATCAGGAAACGTTGCTGGGTGCTGACGCCGGCCGCGTCGAGGCCGTGACTGAGATGGTCGATATAATGCACCATCACCGGCTCGAGATAGGCGTTCAGCAGCGTCGTCGACAGCCGCGCCCATTCGCGGATGCGCGGCATCACCTCGCTCGACAGCGAGACATGCACGCCGGGGAATTCCTCCAGGATAAGCCTGCGGGTCTCCTCCTCGTGCGCCGGGTTCATGAACGAGAACAAATAACAGACCGCGATCGACTCGACGCCGGCTTCCTTCAGCTCGCGCGCGGCTTGATGCACCGCGTCGTGATCGAGGGGAACGAGCACGTTGCCGGCGTAATCCGACCGCTCGGGGATTTCCTTGGTCAGGCTTTGCGGCGCGATCGGCTGCGGCTTGGCATAAAAATAGTCGAACAGGTTGCCGTCGCGGGCCTGGTTCTGCACCTCCTGCACCGCGCGATAGCCCTTGGTGATCAACAGTCCGACCTTGGCGCCGCGCATTTCCAGCAGCGCATTGGTGGTGATGGTGGTGCCGTGGGCGAAGAACTCGATGGCCTCGGGCGCGACGCCGCGTGCGATGAACTTGGCGACGCCGTTGAGCACGCCGAGCGCCGGGTTCTTTGGCGTGCTCGAGACCTTCTCGACCATGAGCGCGCCGGTCGTCGTGTCGAGCAGCACCAGGTCAGTGTGCGTGCCGCCGACGTCGACGCCAAGCCGGTAGCGCGTGCTGCCGTTCATGGCGGGACCCGGACGGGACGCGGCTTGCGGTCCGGGGTCTCGAGAGCACCGGGGACGTCAGATGGAGCGTGTTCCATTCGGGCAAGATTGCTCCATCGTTCCGTCCGTCTCCGCGCATGCGGGGACTCCGAGGACTTCGCAGCTATCACTCATCCTCATGCGTGAGATGCCAGTCCGGCGTCGGCGGCGGGCCCCAGCCGGCGTTGGCCC
Source organism: Alphaproteobacteria bacterium (assembly GCA_034669045.1). Classification (GTDB taxonomy): domain Bacteria; phylum Pseudomonadota; class Alphaproteobacteria; order Rhizobiales; family Xanthobacteraceae; genus VAZQ01. The sequence goes on along the minus strand of JAXDOD010000099.1, from coordinate 16,003 downwards.
GGTCGCCGCGGGTCCAGACCTTCGGCTTCTGCGGCCGGTCCTCGTGCCAGGGACGCGGATCGAAATGGCCGAGGTCCTCGTCCAGCATCTGGTCGAGCTCGGCGAAGAACTCGATCACGTGCTGGTCGGGGCTGCGGTGATAGATCGAGACGTTGTGTCCGGGCCCATGCCGCAGCGGCCCCCAGATGATCGGGATGCGGTTCTGCAACAGCACGTCGCAGCCGTTCTCCAGATGCGAGAAATCGCGGAGCTGGAACGCGATGTGGTGCATGTTGGCGCGCTTGCCCTTGAGGAAGTTGACCGTGTGGTGATCGGGATTGCAGCGCAGGAACACGAAGACGTCCTCGATCCAGTCCGACACGCGAAAGCCCAGGATGCGCTGGTAGAAGTCCGCCACCGCCTGCGGGTCCGGCACGAGGAACGCGACGTGCCCGAGCTTGATCGGGCCGACGCCGAGCACCGACTGGTTGGGCGTGACGTAGTCCCACTCCGTGACGAGCTCGATGGTGGTTCCCTTGATGTCCTCGAAGGCGAGCAGCTTGGGCGTGCCGGGAAGGTCATCGCTGCGGATCTCGCTGTTGATGCCCTGCGACGTGAGCCAGCGCGCCATCGCGCCGAAATCGGAATCCTTCGCGACCTGGAAGGCGAGCCTGGCGCAGCGCGCCTTGTCGCCGCGCACGAGCTGCACCACGAGCTGTCCAAGCTTGCTCGACAGCAGCGCGCGGTCCTTCGCGCGCGCCGCGACCGCGAGCCCGGTCACCGTCGTGAAGTGCTCGATCTGCTGCTCCAGGTCCGGCGTCTCGAAGGTCGCATGGGTGATGCGGCGGGCTTGGATCATGGCGCGTCCTCAGCCGTAAGCCTTCAGCACGTGGCGGGCGATCACCATCTTCATCACCTCGCTGGCGCCTTCGGTGATGCGGTAGCTGCGCTGCTGGCGCCACATCTTCTCGATCGGGAGGTCGGTGGTGAGCGCGATGCCGCCGTGGATCTGCATGCACTCGTCGGCGGCGCGGAACGCCATCTCGTCGGCGTAGTATTTGCAGACATAGCAGTCCTCGCGCGCGTCCTCGCCTTTGTCGAGACGGGTCGCGGCCTTGTAGACCAGCAGCCGCGCGGCCTGCAGCTCGATGAAGATGTCGGCGAGCTTCCACTGGATCGCCTGGCGGTCGGCGAGCGGCCGGCCGAAGGTCGAGCGCTGCTTGGCGTATTTGGTCGCCATCTCCAGGCAGCGTTCGGCGACCCCGAGCGCGCGCGCGCCGTGCTTGATGCGGCCGGCGCCGAGCCATTTCTGCGCCAGGCCGAAGCCCTTGCCTTCCTCGCCGATGAGCTGCGTTGCCGGAATGCGCACGTTGTCGAGGATGATTTCCCACGGCCGGTCGCCCATCATGGTCTGGTAGGAGGTGCCGAGCTTGACCCCCGGCGTGTCCATGTCGACCAGGAAGCAGGAGATGCCGCCGTGCGAGCCCTTGGCGCGGTCGGTCGCCGCCATGAGCTGCAGGAAGCTCGCCTTGTGGGCGCCGGTGATGAAACGCTTGGTGCCGTTGATGACGTAGTGGTCGCCGTCGCGCACCGCCGTGGTGCGCATGCCGCCGGGATCGGAGCCGGCGTCCGGCTCGGTCTGCGCGAAGGCGACCTTCTTCTCGCCGCGCAGCACCGGCAGCAGGTATTTCTCCTTGAGCTCGCCGGTCAGCGTGAACAGGATGTGGCGCACGGAGGGGCCGGTGATGCCTTCGCCGCGCGAGGGCAGCGCGATCGAGCGCGACAGCTCCTCCACCACGACGGTACGCTGCAGAAGCGAAAGGCCGGGGCCGCCGTATTCCTCCGGCACCTCCATCATCCAGATGCCGAGGTCCTTGGCGCGCTGCTGGAACCGGCCCAGGAACTCGGGCTTGATCTCCTCGCCCTCCGCCGTGATCGTTTGTCGCTCGACCGGGATCAGCTCCTTGTCGACGAAGCGGCGGAGCGAGTCCTTGAACATACGCAATTCTTCGGGAAGTTCGAACTCCATTACGCAGCTCCCCTGTTTCAGGTTTTCCAGATCACGCGCACGTCGACCGCTACGGCCCCACCCAAGTCGGCTCGAGCCGAGTTGGGCAGTTTAGACTGCTGATCTCGGCTAGACCCGAGATCAGGGGCGCGCACCATCAACGGATTGATCTCGATGTCGTCGATCCGCGCGCGGTGATCGAGATAAAAATTCGCGAGCGCCAGCACGGTCGCTTCGAGCGCCGCGCGGTCGGCGGCCGGGCGCCCGCGGAAGCCGGCCAGCAGGGTCTTGAGCTTGAGCCCGTCGACCATCGCGGTCACGTCCTGCGCCGTCACCGGGAGCAGCCGCAGCGCCGCATCCTTGGCGAGCTCGACCAGCACGCCGCCGGCGCCGACCAGCAGCATCGGCCCGTAGAGCGCGTCGCTGCGCGCGCCGACGATCGCCTCGACGCCGGACACCATCTCCTGCACCAGGAATCCCTCGATGCGCGCGCCAGGTTTTGCCGCGCGTGCCGACGCCACGAGCGCGTCCGCCGCCGTCTTCACGTCCGCGCCCGAGCGCAGCCCGAGCACGACGCCGCCGGCTTCCGTCTTGTGCAGGATGTCCGGCGAGACGATCTTGAGCGCGACCGGAAAGCCGATGCTCTCGGCCGCCGCCGCGGCCTGCGCCGAAGTCGCGACCGTACGGCTCTGCGGCAGCACGATGCCGTAGCGAGCCAGGGTGGCATCGAGCGTCGCCGGCGACAGATCGCTCGGCGGGGCAGGGGGCGCCGCCGCCGGCTCGCGGCCCCGGCGCTGGGCGTGGAACCAGAGCGCGTTGAGCGCCCGGATCGTCGGCTCCAGGCCCTGCACGAAGGGAAAGCCGGCGGCCTCCTGCGCCGCCACGGCCTCGGCCGTCATCTGATAGCTCATGCGGCCGAAGCCGAGGATCGGCTTGTCGGTGCCCTTCACCATCGCCTGCAGCGCCTCGACGCCGTTCCAGGCGCCGGCCTTGCTCGGCAGCATCGCGGCCCAGGCGATCATGTCGACGTTGGGGTCCTTCGCTACCACCTCACAGACGCCGGCGGCGTGCTGGAGTCCCATCGGGATGCCGAGGTCGAGCGGGTTCTTGGGCTCGATGCCCTCCTGCATGAACGGCATCAGGCCCTTGAGCGTCTCCGGCGCATAGTCGGGCATCACCGCGCCCTCCGCCTCGGCGTAATCGTAAAGGAGGTCGACGGTGCCGCCGGAGGTGGTGACGAAGCCGATGCGCGGACCCTTGGGCAGCCGGCGGCCGTTGAAGGCGAGGCAGGTCTCCAGCATGTCGTCGAGCGATCGGCAGTTGACGATCCCATAGCGGTCGCACATCGCCAGATAGGCGGCATAGTCGCCGCCGATGGCGCCGGTATGCGACTGCGCCGCGGCCTGCGACTTGGCGGTGGCGCCGGTCTTGATCGCGGTCATCGGCTTGCCGGCCGCGAGCGCGCGCGCCGCCGCCCGCATGAAGGCTTGCGGCCGGCGAATGCCCTCGATGAACATCGCGATCTGGTGCGTGTTCGGGTCGTCGACCAGGAAGTTGAGATAGTCGGCGAGATCGAGATCGGCCTCGTTGCCCGAGGTGATGCCGTAGGAGAAGCGCAGGCCCCGGTCGGCACCGGTGCGCAGCCAGAACTGCAGCGTGCCGCCCGACTGGAAGATGGCGCCGACGTTGCCTGCCGGGAATTTGCCGAGCTCGGTGTTGGGATAGGCGAAGAGCCGCTCGTGGTAGCTGTGCGCGCCCATGCAGTTGGGGCCGGCGATGCGCAGCCTGCTCTGGCCGAGAAAATCCTTGAGCCAGGCGCCGCGCTTTTTCGATTGCGGGTCGAGGCCGTCGCCCATGGCGGCCGCGTAGACGGTGGCGGAGGTCACGCCCGCGCCATCGGCGTCGACCAGCACGTCCGCGACCGCGGCTGCCGGCACGATCACCATGGCGTGCGCGACTTTTTCCGGCAACTCCCGCAGTGAGGCGAAGCACTTTTCGCCCCACACCTCCTTCTGGCGCGGGTTCACCAGGAAGACGCAGCCGGGATAGCGGTAGTCGCGCAGGTTGCGGTAGATCATGCCCTGCCACTGGCCGCGCTCGGATGCGCCGACGATGGCGACCGACCCCGGCGCAAGCACGCTGGCGGGCGAACGGAAGTCTTCCTTGCTTGTCGCTACGCTGCTCATGCCCGGCACGCTCGCTCCTGCGATGCCGCTTTCTTAGGACCTCGGCGCGGCCCGGTCAAAGGGCGGACGATTCGCCGATTCCCTGCGTCCGCCGCTCTGCTATGATGCCGCCAGGTCCAATGAAAAACGGAGGAACGCCATGAAGGTCATGCAGCTCGAAGATGCGCCTGAGGTCCGCGGTCTGGAGCATCGCGGCGGGACATTTCACTCGCGGACCACCGCGGAAGGCGAACCCGGCACGCCCGGCAATTTCAAGTTCTCGCTGAGCAAGCTCGGCACGGATTATTCCGGACCTCGCCACCGGCACAATTTCGACCAGTACCGGTTCATGATCGAAGGGCAATCCGACTACGGGCAGGACGGCCCGCTCAACGCCGGCATGCTCGGCTACTACCCGGAAGGCGTGCCCTATGGTCCCCAGGTCAACAAGACCGAGATCTACTGCGCCGTCCTGCAGTTCGGTGGCGCCAGCGGCTCGGGCTATCTGCTCCCGCGCGAGGTCAAGGCCGGGATGGAGGAGTTGAAGGCTTACGGCGAGTTCAAGGATGGCATCTTTCATCGCCGCGAGGGCCTGCCGGGCCGACGCAACATGGACGCCTATCAGGCGATCTGGGAGCACGTGCACGGGCGCGAGATGGTCTATCCCAAGGGCCGCTACGACGCGCCGACCTATGCGGACTCGACGAACTACGATTGGGTGCCGGTGAAGGACGGCACGGGTGCCGTGCAGAACGGTGTCGCGCAGAAGCTCTTCGGGGTGTGGACCGAACGCCGCACCCAGGCCGACCTGCTCCGGCTCGAAGCGGGCGCGAGCTACCAGGTGGAAGGGCGCGGCGTCTACCTGGTGCTCCGGGGCGCGGGCGAATGCGCCGGCCTGCCGCTGCGGCAATATACCACCGTGTTCCTCGACACCGGAGAGCGTGCGACGCTGTGCGCCGGCGAGACGACCGAGTTCCTGCACTACGGCCTGCCCGACCTCGCCGGCATCACGGCCGCCGGTCACTCGGATGCCGCGATGCAGGCGGCCGAGTAGCCGGCGCCGATGGACCTGTCGCGCAGAACGCTGCTGTCTGGCGTCGGGAGCAGTGGGTTGTCGCTTGGCCTTGGCGTAAGCGCGGCTCGCCGCGCGGGCGCGGCCGACGTCTACCAAGGCAGGACGCTCACCGTGATCGTGGGCTTTGCGCCCGGCGGCGGCGTCGACACCACCGCGCGCCTCGTCAGCAGGCATCTCGTGCGCTTCATCCCGGGGCAGCCCGCGCTGGTGGTGCAGAACATGGAAGGCGCGGGCGGCGTGGTCGCCGCCAATCACGTCAACCAGCGCGCCGCGCCCGACGGTCTCACCCTGGCGGTTCCGGGCCGGTCCTGGTTCGTCGAGGGCATCGTGAAGAGCCCCGGCGTCACCTTCGACCCGGCGCGGTTCTCCTGGATCGGCAGCCCGGGCATCGGGAACTCGATGTTCTTCGTGCGCGCCAGCACCGGCATCAGGAGCTTTGCCGAGCTCAAGGCGTCCCGGCAGACCGTGACGGTGGGCTCGATCGGGCCGACGACGCCGACCGGGATGATTCCGGCCATGCTGGCGGCCGCCGGCGTCCCGCTCAAGATCATCTTCGGCTATGTATCGACCGCACGCGTGCTGCTCGCGCTCGAGCAGGGCGAGATCGACGGCGTCTTCACGGTCGAGGATTCCTTCGCCCGCCGGCAGGACCTGCTTGCGAGCAAGACCGTCCTGCCGATCCTGCAGAACAAGCCGATCACGGCCGGACTTCCGGAGCTGCGCGACGTGGTTCCGCAAAGCGAGCGGCCGCTGTTGAACCTGGTGATGTCGCTTGAGAACTTCGGCCTGCCGCTCGTTGGTCCGCCCGGCATCCCGGCCGAACGCCTCGACATCCTGCGCCAGGCGTTTCTGGCGATGTGCGCGGACAAGGACTACCAGGCGGAGGCGATACGGACCGATCTGCCGGTCGGCGCGCCGCTCGACGGCGCCCAGCTCGCAAGGATGATCGACGAGCTGGCGGTCGCGGCGACGTCCGAGATCGTCGCCGCCTATAAGCGGCTCGGCAAGTCGAACTAGCTGGGCTGCGACGTCGTTCGCGCGAGGAAAGCGGCGAGTTTCTCCAGCGTGGAGCGGCAGCCGGCTTCGTTGTCTTCAAGCCGGACGCCGCGAGGGATGTTCTCGCAGACGATGGTGACCTGGGTGCCGCTGCCGGCAGCGGCCAACGTCGTGCTCACGGTCATCGTCGGCGAAAGCGGGGTCAGCCGACTCGAATTCAACCGCCCACACGATGCGCTCGCAGGGAATCAACGTCACAAAGCGGCCTCGGAACGTGTCGGTGCTTTTGGAGGTCTTGCCCCGCGACGACTCGTCATCGTCCGGATATACAAGCGACATGCTGAACGACCCGCCTTCTCGCCCGTCGAAGGCGTGGACGACGCCTCTCATGGAGCCCGGGGGCAGCCAAGCTGCCACGGCGTCCTGATCCAGGAAGGCGCGGTACACCGCCTCGCGCGGCGCATTGATCACTCGCGAGACTTCCGTGCTCGTCGGACCGCCTAGGTCGGGCATGACGGCGCGCACTTTCGCGGACTGATGCGCTGCAGATCCGGGACCGCCCTATGGCCCGGCGGACGGTGCGCGCCCGCGTCGCGGCATGCGCCGAAGCGCTTCAGGTGTCGGTATGCTGGTCGCAGAGCACGCGGGGAAACAGCTTTTCCAAGCCGGCATAGAGGATTGCGACGAAGCATACCCATGCCGCCCAGCCCGCCGCCATCTTGATAATGTAGATGCCCTGGGCGATCGAGACCCATCCGAACAGCGATGCCGCGCCGATCGACGCCGCGATGAACAGCAGAAAGAATACGCCCATTACCTTGCCCATGGCATTTCTCCTCGGCACGCGGTGCCAGCTAAATCCAGGTTGTTCGGTCGGCAGGCCGGCGCCTCGAAACGAACGGCCTGCAGCGGGTTGCTCTGCATCGTAGGTCCTGCGACGAGCCTTGGCTGCATCGGGCCGGCCGGACCGGCCCGATGCTTGTTGCCTTACACCGACGGTATGAACTTCAGGTACGGGAACCACTGGCCGATGAACGTCGGCGGCCAGGGTATCGACATGACGTAGTCGAAGACGAAGCTGATCGAGACCAGCAGCACCACCGCATAGGGGATGATCAGCGACCAGCGCTCCTGGTTTTCGTAGCGCATGAAGACCACGACGAAGATCGCGATCGTCGGGATCAGTCCGATGACCGACATCACCCCCATGAAGGCCAGCAGGTAGCCGAAGAAACGCGCGGCGCGCTTGATGATGAGGCTGACCGGCAGGTGCGCGGTGTCGGACGTCAGATCCATGTGGATCTTCTGGTCCGCAACCGCCGCCGGGTTGGCCGTGCTGCCGTCGGGAGCCGCGTTGATCCGCTGCTCCACGTCCTCCATCGCCTGCTCGACCAGGCTGCCGACGCCCTTTTCGGGCTTGCGGCACATGTCATTGAACAGGCTGAAGCCGGCCGCGGTCAGGGCGACGGTGCCCACCACGAGCGGAACGATCTTGGCGCTGAAGTCCCAGCTCAACGCCATCAGGACCATGGACCCGATGAGCGCGATCATGAAGATCGTGAAGAGCTGGGCGACGTGGAACCTGGGCGCCTGGAAGCTGGTCATCATCTTCCGCAGGCCGCCGTGGATGCGGATGTCCTGCAGGAACGGCCGCACCAGGCCGATGATGGCGATGAGGAACAGGATTGCCACCACCGGACGCGCGAACCAACTGATGCCGTAGCGCTCGACCGAGATGAATAGATAGCGCTCGATCGTGTCGCCGAGCACGACGCCGAGGATGAGCGGCGGCCGCGGCCACTTGAACTGCTTCATGATCCAGCCGAGCAGGCCGAAGGCGAGCAGCGAGTAGAGGTCGCCCCATTGGCGGGTGGCTTCGAAGCCGCCGATATAGATGATGCCGAGCACCGCCGGCAGGATCAGGCTGAAGCGCAGCACCGACAGCCTGGCGAATTGCGGGCTGAACGCGTAGCACATGCCGGCGCCGAGGATGTTGGCCAGGGCCACCGACCACACCATCGCGTAGGTGATGTCGAGGTTCTTGGTCAGCATGTCGGGGCCCGGCACCAGCCCGTGGATCAGGAAGGCGCCCAGCAGGATCGCCATGGTGGCGCTGCCCGGCACGCCGAACGCCACCGTCGGCACGAGCGCGCCGCCTTCCTTGGCGTTGTTGGCGCTTTCCGATGCGATCACCCCGCGCACGTCGCCCTTGCCGAAGGTCAGGTTGGCACCCTTCTCGGTCTTGAGCGCGTGGCCGTAGGCGAGCCAGTCCACCACCGATGCGCTGATGCCGGGGATCGAGCCGATGCCGCCGCCGATCCAGGAGCAGCGCATGATCAGCCACCAGTGCTTGAAGCAGTCCGCCATGCCCTGCAATTGGCCTTTGTATATATTCTTGACGCTGGTATCGGCCGAGATGGCGGTGCGTGAGATCAGCAAGTCGCACAATTCCGGCAAGGCGAAGACGCCGAGCAGGAGCGGCGTCAACGGCAGGCCGTCCCAGAGATAGAGGCTGTTGAAGGTCCAGCGCAGCGTCCCCGATTGCGGATCGGTCCCGATCATCGCGATCAAGATGCCGAAGCAGCCCGCGGTCATCCCGCGCAGCGGCGCGTTGCCGGACAGGATGGCGACCATCGAAATGCCGAGCACCGAGAAGGCCAGCAGCTCGGGCGAGCCGAGGAACAGCATCACCGGGCGCAGGATCGGGATCGAGACGGCCATCAGGAACGCCCCGAACACGCCGCCCATCAGGGACGACATGTAGGCGGCGCTGAGGGCGCGGCCCGCTTCGCCCTTCTTCGCCATCGGGAAGCCGTCGAGCACGGTCGCCGCCGAGGCGGCCCCCCCCGGCACGCCGAACAGGATGGCGGGGATCGGGTCGCCGGTTGCCGTGGTCGAGCCGAGGCCCAGCAACAGCGCGAATGCCGTATAGGGGTCCATGTTGAAGGTGAACGGCAGCAGCATTGCCGTTCCGGCGAGGCCGCCGATGCCGGGCACGATGCCCAGGATCAGCCCCATGATGCAGCCGGCTGACAGATACATCAGCCGCACCGGGTCCATCAGAATGACGAAGGCCTTGCCCGCGGACGTTGCCATGAAGGCAATTTCGGCCGTTATCGCATCCATGTCTCACCCATCCCCAAGGTTCGTTTCAACGCCGCCCCGATCGCAGCAGACATGCGCGGTTCTGCCGCGCTCATCGATTCATCGCAGAGTAATGCCCTGCCGCCAGGTCGACCGGCCGCGATCGCGTCAGCGCATCGCAGTCAGGACCGCATTCGGCAGTTATGGCAAGGAATTCCAGCCTCCCGTACTCGTTGCGCCGTACACGCGCAAACTGGCTGCCCTAGTCCGAGCCGCCAAACCGTGGTAGCCAAGCCCCTCTTTTCCTGGATGTAAGCAGAAGATCGCGCCGTGGGAAAGTCGTTTGGTGTAATTAAAGATAAAGAGCAGCGCGCCAGATGACGCACGGCGACAGTCGGTCGCGTGGCATGCCACGGAAATCAAGGAGAAGTGGCGTTGGCGCGACCGCCGAGGCCGATCTTTTCCTGCCCCAAGACATACAGCCCGAATGCCCAATTCCGGGGTGTTATGGGCGTCAGATCAAGAAAGGTGAGACATGAAGCTGGATCAAATTGAAGGAAAGCCCGACGACACGGTGTCCTGGGGCAGCGATATTGCGGCGCAGATGCTGCGCCGCTTTGGCATGCCTTTTATCAGCCTCAACCCTGGCGCGAGTTACCGCGGCTTCCATGACAGCCTCGTCAACCATCTCGGCAACGAAAACCCGGGCATCATCCTGTGCCTGCATGAGGATCACTCGGTCGCGATCGCGCATGGCTACGCCAAGGCCACCGGCGAGCCCATGGCCTGCGTGCTGCACAGCAATGTCGGGCTTCTGCATGGGATGATGGGCCTGTTCAACGCCTGGTGCGACCGCGTCCCCATGATGGTGCTCGGTGCGACCGGCCCGGTTGCGGCCGAAAAACGCCGTCCCTGGATCGACTGGATCCATACGTCGCGCGACCAGGGGGCCTATGTCCGCTCCATCATCAAATGGGACGACCAGCCGACGTCGCCCGCGGCTCTGGTGGAGTCCATGGCGCGCGGCAACATGATGACCAGGTCGGCGCCGACCGCGCCGGTTTACATCGTTCTCGACGCGGGCTTCCAGGAGAGCCGGCTCGACAAGGAGCCGGAATGGCCCGACCTGAAGCGGTTCCAGGCGCCGAAGCCATCGCGGCCGGCGAAGGATACGCTCGACCAGATCGTTTCCCTTCTGTCGAATGCGAAGAAGCCGATCATCCTGTTCGGCCGCGGTTCGCGCCAGGATCCCTATTGGCAGCCGCGCATCCGGCTCGCCGAGCGGCTCGGCGCCTGCGTGTTCACCGATCTCAAGCAGGGCGCGATGTTTCCCAGCGACCACCCGGCTCACTACGCGGAGCCATTCAACGCGATCGTCAAGGAAGCGCGTCAATTGATGTGCGAGGCGGACGTCATTCTGTCGCTCGACTGGATGGACCTGGGTGGCGCGCTCCGTCAGGCCAAGACCGTCGGGACCGTCACTGCGAAAATCATTAGCTGCTCGCTCGACCAGAACCTGCACACCGGCGCAAACATGGAATACCAGGAGCTGGCGCCCTGCGACGTGTTCGCGGCGACGACAGGCGACACCATGGTGGCCGAGCTCAATGCGGCGCTCGGCGAAAGTCGCCGCGACCCGTGGAAGGCGAAGCTGCCGGCAAAGCAACGGAAAGCCAACGGCGCGCTGACCATGGAGGTCATCGCACAGACCTTGCGGGACCAGTTCAACGATCCCGACAACGTGACGTTCTGCACGCTCGGCCGCGGTTGGCCGACCGATATCTGGCCGTTGCAGAACGGAATGTCCTATCTCGGCAAGGACGGCGGCGGCGGTCTTGGTTCCGGTCCCGGCATTTCGGTCGGCTCGGCGCTCGCGCTTCATCACAAATATCCCGGCCGCTATGCGATCTCGATGCTCGGCGACGGCGACTTCTGCATGGGGGCGACCGCGATCTGGAGCGCAGTGAAGCACCGGATTCCCCTGCTCATCATCGTCAACAACAACCGCTCCTACTTCAACGACGAGCTCCATCAGGATCATGTCGCGAAGGACCGCGGCCGCGAGCCGAAAAACCGCTGGATCGGTTTGCGCATGGAGGATCCGGTGCCGAACATTGCGAAGTTCGCTGAAGCGCAGGGCGCGGTGGGCATCGGCCCGGTCACCAGTCAGCAGGACGCCCGAGCCGCGATCGCGAAGGGGGTCGACATCCTCAAGAAAGGCGGCGTGTGCGTGATCGATTTTCATGTCGACCCGCCCGACGAGCGGCAGGCGAGTCATGGTCTTGGTTATCGCGCCACCGGCAACTGACAATCGCCGGCCGAACGTGTTCGGCGGCCTCGGGCTATCCGAGGCCGCTCATCGCTCCACGTCGGGCTGCTACCAGGCTGCCCGGAAGGGCCCGGCATGACGGATAGCGCCTCCCCGCCCTGGCCGACCGAATTGCGCCTGCACAAGGACCGCAGGACTCTGACCATCGCCTTCGACAGCGGCGAGACCTTCGATCTCGCCGCTGAGTATCTGCGCGTCACCAGCCCGAGCGCTGAAGTGCAGGGCCACTCTCCGGACCAGCGCAAGACCGTCGCCGGCAAGAAGAACGTCGCCATCCTGGAGGTGAAGCCGATCGGCAACTACGCGGTGCGGCTGGTGTTCGACGACATGCACTCGACCGGCATCTACAGTTGGGACTATCTGCTCACGCTCGGTCGCAAGCACGCCGCCAACTGGCAGGACTATCTCGACGAGCTCAGGGGCAAGGGACTGGAACGCTAGCACGGAGGAGGTCGACTCATGACAACGGTGATCTTCGGCTTTGTGGTCGTCTATGTGGCGCTCGGCCTGGCGGTCGGCGTAGCCTTCATCGGCTACGGCGCGGTGCACGTGCAGAGCGCGCCGGTGACGCTGGGCGCGCGCATCCTGCTGCTGCCGGGCGCCACGGCGCTGTGGCCGTTGGTGCTGGCGCGCTGGCACAAATCCCGCACCGCTCGATGAGGCGGTCCCAGCGGGCGGTGCACCGCGCGCTGTGGCCGCTGCTTGCCGTGGCGGTCGGGCTCGGATTGGCGCTGGCGCTGATCCTGCGTCCGCCGCCCGCCGCTGGTGCAGCGCCACCCGCAGTCGAGATCGCGCCGTGAGCGTGGGCTTTCGCGCCGTCCAGTGGAACCGCGCCAAGCTCGTCTATGACGGGATCCTGCTCGCCGGCGTGGTGCTCTTCATCGGCACCTTCAACGCCATCGCCTACACGCTGCATCCGCCGCAGGACCTCGCGGCGCGGCTCGATATTCACATCCGCTCGTTCGGGAGCTGCGCGTTCGTGATGCTGACCGTCATCCTCGCGATCGGTCCGCTGGCGCGGCTCGACCGCCGCTTCCTGCCGCTTCTCTACAACCGCCGCCATTTCGGCGTGCTGACATTCATCGTTGCCCTGGCGCACGTGTTTTTCATGCTGAGATGGTACGCGGTCCAGGGCAACCTGCCGAACCTCGTTACCGAGCTCACCACCTGGGCCGACTACGGCAAGTTCATCGGTTTCCCCTTCAAGGCCTTGGGGCTTGCAGCGCTCGCGGTGCTGTTCCTGATGGCGGCGACCAGCCACGATTTCTGGCTCGCATTCCTGACGCCGCGCGTCTGGAAGGGCCTGCATATGGCGCTCTATGCCGCCTACGGTCTGGTGGTGATGCACGTCGCGCTCGGCATCATGCAATACGAACGCACGTGGCTCATTCCGGCGATGCTGATGGGCGGCTTCGGGGCCGTTGCGGCGCTGCACGTGCTGGCCGGATGGCGAGAGAAGGCGGCCGATCGGGCCGTGACCGCGGGCGGCGCCGGCTGGATCGCGGTCGGACCGCCACACGCGATCCCGGACAAGGGCGCGCGCATCGTCGCGACACCCGGCGGCGAGCGCATCGCGGTGTTTCGCGACGGCGCGCAGATCGGCGCGTTGACCAATCTCTGCGCCCATCAGAGCGGCCCGATCGGTGAGGGACGCATCATCGACGGCTGCGTGACCTGCCCCTGGCACGGCTACCAGTACCGGCTGGCCGACGGCTGCGCGCCGCCGCCGTTCACCGAGAAGCTCGCGACCTACCGGGTGCGGATCAAGGACGGCGTGGTGGAGGTGGACCCGCAGGCGCTGGCACCCGGCACGCCCGCCGCCATCACATATCCCGCAGAGGCGGTTCCCCGGCGGTCCTAGCTGTGGCACGCTGGCCGGGTTCGCTCCGAGCCGGAGCCAACCCAGAATGCCGGACCAGGTCCGGCCGATAGAGGGAGGCGTTCACATGTATCGTATCGCATTGGCCACGGCCGCGGCCGTCCTGCTCGCGGGCACCGCAAGCGCACAGCCGGTCGACTGGGACAAGGTCGAGATCAAGACCACGGACCTCGGCAACAAGACCTACCGCCTGGAAGGCCAGGGCGGCAACATCACCGTCGCCGTCGGCACCGATGGCATCATCATGGTGGACACGCAGTTCGAGCAGGTCTCCGACAAGATCAAAGCCGCGATCAAGGCGATTTCGCCGCTGCCGATCAAGTACGCGATCATCACCCACTTCCACGGCGATCATACCGGCGGCATCGCGAACTTCCAGAAGGACGGCACCATCGCGGTAGCGCAGGACAACATCCGCATTCGTCTGATCGCCGGCACCACCAACGGCACCACCGGGAACAAGATGCCGCCGCGGACCGGCGACGCGATTCCGAAGCAGACGTTCGTCGGCGGCACCACGACGATCGAAGTCGGCGGCCGCAAGGCGGTGCTCACCCACGTCAACAACGCCCACACCGACGGCGACACCTATGTGTATTTCGCCGATGCCAACGTGCTCGCCACCGGCGACGTCATGAACAACAACCATCGCTACCAGCAGGTCGATTTCGCCAACGGCGGCGACATCCGCGGCATGATCCGCGCGACCGAAGAGTGGCTCAAGCTGACGAACGACCAGACCAAGGTGCAGACCGGCCACGGTCCGCTCGGCAACAAGAAGAGCATCGCCGACTACAACACGATGGTGAAGGCCGCGCGCGAGAAGGTCGAGAAGCTGGTCAAAGAGGGCAAGAGCGAAGCCGAGGTGGTCGCCGCCGATCCGCTGAAGGAGCTCAACGCGACCTGGGCGGCGGATCCGCAAGGCGCCGTGAACTTCACGAAGCAGGTCTACAACTCGTTCAAGCGCTCGTAGCGATCAGGAGGAATTCAGTCGCATGTCATCGGGACTGTTCCGCTCGTCCCCGCGAAGGCGGGGACCCAGACTTCCAAAGTTTTGCCTGCAAGGAATCTGGATGCCCGCTTGCGCGGGCATGAGCGATAGGGACGGCGCAACCCGACTGGATCAAGAGTTGAAACGCAAAGTGCCGGCGGCGACGGGGATTTCTCCTCGCCGCCGGCGATCTTTGTCTATCGGCCGAACGGCCAAAAGCCTTTCGGCTGTTGCGGGGCCGGGGCAGGGGTTGGCGAACGGCGCGACGAGTCGTGGGTCCCGGTGACCTTGTCCTCGACCAGCTTGGTGAACGCCACGAACGGCACGACCTTGTTGTAGACGTTCGAGCGCGCCACCCGGATCGAGCCGTCCGGGTTCTGCTGCTTCACCACCTTGAGGATCACGTGCTGGCCGGGCGGACCGACCGGGATCACCATGGTGCCGTTGGGCTTGAGCTGCTGCAGCAGCGGCGGCGGAATGTGGTCGATGCCGCAGGTCACCATGATCTTGTCGAACGGCGCCGCTTCCTCCCAGCCGTAATAGCCGTCGGCATTCTTGCTGGTGATCGCCTTGAATTCCTCGTAGCCGCGCCCGATCAGCGCATCGTGGATGCCGCGCGTCCGCTCCGCGAGCGGCTTGATGATCTCGATCGACCAGACCTTGTCGGTGAGATTGGCGAGATAGGCGGACTGGTAGCCGGAGCCGGTGCCGATCTCCAGCACCTTTTCGCCGAACTGCACGTCGACCGTCGAGGTCATGCGGCTCACCACCAGCGGCCCCGAGATGGTGACGCCGAAGCCGATGTCGTGGAAGTCGCGATCGTAGGCGCGCGCGACGTCGTGCTTGAGCACGAACTCGTCGCGCGGCGTGAGCAGGAACGCGCGGCCGTTGCGGGCATTCACGAAATCGTTGTTGCCGCGCAGGAACAGGTAGCGCTCCCAGCGGGCGGCGAGGATTTTTGGATTCTCGCCGCGGTTCTCGACCATCCATTTGATGTAGGCGTCGCGGCTGCCGGCCGGCGGCGAGGCGTCCCAGCTATAGGGCGCGGGAACGATCGCGCGGGCCAGCCGCGGCGCCGCCGCGCCGGCGATCGTCGTCGCCGCGCCGAGCAAGAACATGCGCCGTGTCATGGCCACCTCCGCCACAAGTATGGTCGGCACCCGCAGTCCCGCAAGGTGGGCCGCCGCGACGCCGCCCGCTCATGCCAATGTCACCGTGTTCAGCGCGAATGCGACGCGCGCATTTGGGATGGAATTTCGCGCGGCTCGACGGCGGAGCGGCAGGCTGGTGGGCACTGTAGGGATCGAACCTACGACCTCTCCCGTGTGAAGGGAACGCTCTCCCGCTGAGCTAAGCGCCCGACTGGCTGCGGTTTTAGGGAGGCGGTGCTAGCCGGTCAAGGAATCCAAAACGTTGCGGCCGCCGATCGGTGCCGCTTTGTCGTTGTTGCCGGCTGCCGCTTTAGCGGGCCGGCGGCCAGGGCGATGCTGGGGCAGG
>JAXDOD010000098.1:0-32317 GCA_034669045.1 Alphaproteobacteria bacterium | reverse complement strand
CGTCATAGACCGCCCGCTGGTTCATCGGGTCGGGGCCGAGGAAGCCGTCGATATTATCCGCGCGCAGGTTCGCCACCATTTCGGGCGGCGGTACGGCGCGGATTTGGATGTCGGTGTCGGGATCGATGCCGTGTTCGGCGACGTAGTAGCGCAGCAGATAATTATGCATCGAATAGTCGAAGGGCACGGCGAACTTCATGCCCTTCCAGTCCTTCGGGTCGCGCTTGTCCTTGTGCTTGATGGCAAGCGTGATGGCTTGGCCGTTGATGTTCTCGACCGCCGGCATGGTGTAGGGAACGGCATTCGAGCCGGTGCCGAGCGTGATCGCGAGCGGCATCGGCGAGAGCATGTGGGCGGCGTCGTATTCCTTGTTGAGCGTCTTGTCGCGGATCACCGCCCAGCCGGCGGTCTTGATCACCTCCACGTTGAGCCCGTGCTTGGTGTAGAAGCCCATCGGATGCGCCATGATGATCGGGGTGGCGCAGGTGATCGGGATGAAGCCGACCTTGAGGTCCTTCTTTTCGATCGCGCCGCCCTGCGCGAACACTTCGGTCGCGGTCTTGAGCGGAAAGAACTGCGAGAGCGCGGCGAGCGCGGTCGAGGCGCCGACCGACTTGAGGAAGGCGCGCCGCGCGGCGTCCTTGGGGAAGATCGCGCGCATCACGGCCGAGGCGACGACACCCTCGTAGCGCTTGTCCTCGCTGTCGACTGCCGCGCACTGGAGCTGCGGCGACGGATCGCGGTCGTGTTCAATTTGACTCACATGCCGGCCGCATGCGCAGCCCGCCTGGCGGAGCCCGCGTTTCGGATCGAACGGGTTGTCGAAGGTCGACATGATGACGCGCTCCTTCGTTGAGCCGCAGACCCTGGGTCGGCAGCCGCAAGCGAATGAGCAATGGGCGTGCCAACCCGCCGCGGTACGGAAAACCGGGTTTTGGACGGCTGCTCAAGGCCTTAACGGCCAATCGCAGGCGCGCTGCAGCCTCTTTGGTAGGCAACAGATGAAGTTTCGATCAGCGATCAACAGCCGCCTGATCAATTTCTCATCATGCTGCGTTTGGGCAGGACATCAGGTGGGCGGTAAGTAGGGCTGAGGCGATCCAGTGCGGCGGCTCATGGTCCCATGAATCGGCTGGCCCGGCAGTCGGAGATTCCGACGTACCGGGCCAGTGACGTTCAGGTGCGATGGAATGGGAGTGTCTGGCGCCGGCCTACGGCATGATATCGCCGCGGCCGACGTTGACGCGGTTGGCTTCGAGCGCGCCGTCCGGCTTCTTCGTCACCGCCGGAAAGGCGACGTTGACGCCGGGCTTGACCTCGCTCTTGTCGCCGACGGAGTTGACCAGGATGATCGCATCCGGACCGATGACGATCTTCTTCTCGCCGTCCTTGTATTTGACCGTCACCACTTGGCCGTCGACGCTCGCGACCGTCGTGTCGACGGTGGCATTGGTCATGGTGGTGTTGGGCCGATCCCAGGGCCGGTGGCCTTCGCCGTTGCCGCGCTGCGATTCCGCAAAGATCACGACCCGGATCGCCTTCTGGGTCCCATCGGCTTGCGGCGTCGCGCCGACGCCGATGAACGAGTTCGCCTTGATGTCCGCAAGGGTGCCCTTGGACACGGCGATCACCGCCAGGTTGGCAGGCACATTGATCTTGGACTCTTCGCCCTTGGCGTCCTTGACGACGACCACGCCGGCGTCGACGCCGCTGACTTTTCCGGCCACCCGCATGGGCGCCTGTGCCCAGGCGGACGACACCGCCAGCGCCGTGAAGAGCGCCGCCGCGGTCAGAATTCGTGATGTGCTGTTCATGTGTTTCCTCCATAAAGACTTCAAGCCGCCAGCATACACCGGCATCACGGGGAAGCGAAGGGCGCAAGCGGGAATCCACGAACCGCTGCTATGCTCGGCTCCTTGCGCAGGGTCCCGCTGTCGCGCTGGGGCGCAAAATCCCGATTGCTCAGAACGGCCGGGCGCCATCGCGGCCGACGTTGATGCGCGGCGACATGAACGTACCATCCGCCTGCTTGTTCGCCGCCTGGATGGCGAAGGCCGCGCCGGCCTTGAGGTCGCTCTTGTTGCCGAGTTCGTAGCGCACGATGTGCGCGTTTGCCGGCACCACGATCCGCTTCTCGCCTTCCTTGTACTTGACGAGGAAGCTCGGCTCGCCGCCGCCGGGGACCGCCATGACCGCACCGGTCGGTTCGACGGCACCATTGGTCATGGTGCCCTCGGGAGCGCCGTACCATCCGGGACGATAGCCGTCGCCCTGGCCGCGCATGGATTCGGCGAAGATGTGCACTTCGACCGCCTTCTGGCTGCCATCAGCCTGCGGCACCGCGCCGCTGCCGATATAGGCGCCAGGCTTGATGTCGGCGACCGTTGCCTTCAACACGGCGACGACCACCGCATCGTCGGAGAGCTTGAGCGTGATCGCGGAGCCGTCGCGGCCCTTCGCGAAGATCGTGTTGCCATCGACGCGCTGGATCTCGCCGCTCAGGCGCTGCTGCGCATAGGCGGACGTGACGGCCAGCGTCGTGACGATGGCGGCGGCAGTGAGCGTTCTCAAGATGGCCATGATGGTTCCTCCGAAACTAAAACTCGGGCGGCGATTGCCGCCCGAGGCGCCTTAGACTCTTGCATCGGTCGCATTTTCGGGCGGAAAATCGGATTCCACCTTTCCTGAAAATGCTCCAGCCAAGACGTGGCGCGTTCACTGCGGCGGGGCGATTTCCTTTTCCACCTGGATCGCCGCGACGTCGAGCGACCCATCGGGCAGCTTCGGCGCGTTGGCGACGAAGACCTTGAGGCCGGGCTTGAGGTCGGCCTTGGTGCCGGGGACAGTCGTGGCGATGATGGTCTTGGGCGTCACCAGGATCTTCTTCTCCTCGTCGGGCTTGTTGGCGACCTTGTACTTCACCGTAAGCATTTGGCCGTCGACCGCGGCAATCGACGTCTGCAGCGCGCCGTTGGTCATGAAGCTGCCGGGCATCAGGTCCCAGTCGCCGTGAAACGAGTTGAAGGGCTGCCCGGCGGGGGCGATGCGCAGCTCGACCGCCTCGAGCGCTCCGTCGGCACGCGGCCGCGACGTGATAGCGACATTGGTATCGGCCTTGATGTCGGTGAGCGATGCCTTGACCACGCCGCCGATCCGGGCATCGTCCTTGAGCGTCAGCTTGAGGGCTGCGCCGTCGCGCGACTTGACGTCGACCTTGTTGCCGTCGACCTTCTCGATCGTGCCGCGCACGCGCACGTTTTGCGCCTGCGCGGAAACCGCCGTCGCCGCGAAAGCTACCGCGAGTGCGGTGGCGGTCAGAATCCGTGATGCTGTCTTCATGTCGTTTCCTCCGATGGTTTTCCAAAGGTTATGTGCGCATCGCAAGGTTGCGGTGCGAACCGGAAGCCTCGACCCACGCGGTCGGGCCGTGAGCCCATCTTACATCGGCGAAACGATGCCGTCGCGGCCGTAATTGCGGGCTGCCGCCGGGGGTCATTGCTCTCGTCATAGAGGGGGTTGCTGGTTTGCATTTTGTCATTTGCGCGCGAGATCGGCCTCGACCAGCGCGCGCAAGGCCTCCGTCACCCGGGGACGGACGCCGAACCAGCGCGCAAATCCCCCGACCGCCTGGTGCAGCAGCATCCCGAGCCCGTCCACGCTGCGCAGCCCGCGCGCGCGCGCGGCCCGCAGCAGCGCGGTCTCGAGCGGCACATAGACGATGTCGGAGACCACCGCTTGCGCCGGGAGCCGCGCCAGGTCGAGCACCAGCGCCGGCTGGCCCGCCATGCCGACCGTGGTCGTGTTGACCAGGAGCCCGGCAGACGGGAGCAGCGCTTCGGTCTCCTCCCAGCGCCGCGGATGCACGCGCTCGCCGAATTGTGCGCGCAGCGCCGCCGCCCGCTCTAAACTGCGGTTGACGACGTGTACTTGCTCGACCCCACGCTCGATCAGCCCATACACGATCGAGCGCGCGGCTCCGCCGGCGCCGAGCACGACCGCCGAGCTCGCATCGCGCTCCCAGCCCGGGACGGTGGCATCGAGATTGCCGATGAAGCCCTCGCCGTCGGTATTGGTCGAACGCAGGACGCCGCCGTCGAGCCACAGCGTATTGGCGGCACTCACCGCCGTCGCGCGCGCGTCTGGGTCCGAAAGCCGCAGCGCCGCTTCCTTGTGCGGCACCGTCACGTTGGCGCCCGCATAGCCGTGCTCGGCGAGGCGCGAGACGAAATCCGCGAACTTCTCCGGCGGCACGCCCTCGCGCCGGTACTCGGCCGCGAGGCCGAGCTCCTTGATCCAATGATTGTGAATGAGCGGCGAGCGGGAATGCTCGACCGGCCAACCGATCACGCAGACGGCTTTGGAAGCGTTGGTATGGCGGATCGTCATCTGGCTGAATTTGGGCGGCATGAGATCGAACCGGGCGCAATCCCTGAGGTACCAGCCCTCTGCCTGGCCCGTCGGCCGATCACTTCATCCGATCCCTGATCTTGTCGAGGCCAGCCTTCGCGCATACCGCATCATTGTCGCCGCCGGTGGCGCCGCTCACGCCGAGCGCGCCGATCACCTCGTTGCCGACCTTGATCACGACGCCGCCGGATGCGAGCAGCAGATGCGGCACCTTGCTGAACGAGCTCGACACCGAACCTCCGGCCTGCTGGCGCTTGACGATCTCGGCGGTGTCCTCGCCAAAGGTGGCGGCGGTGAAGGCCTTGTCGATGGCGTTGAGCATGTTCTGGCCGCTGGCGCCGTCGCCGCGCAAGGCCGCCTGCTGCACGCCGCTGTAGTCGACGATCACGGCGCCGACGCTGTAGTTCCGTTTCAGGCAGTCCTGCACCGCCGCCATCACCGCCTCGCCGGCGAGCGACGCGGACAGGCGCTTGGTGCTGAGAAGACCCTCGGCCATGGCCGCGGGCTGCATGAGCGCGGCTAGCGCGATGACGGCCGTCCCCTGGATGACGATCCTCGTCTGCATGGTTCTTGCTCCCTGCGGCTATTTCAGCCGGTCCTTGATCTTCTCGACGCCGGCGCGCGCGCAATCCGTGTCGATGTTGTTGCCGCGCGCGCCACTGATGCCGATGGCGCCGACGATCTCGTCGCCGGCCTTGATCAGGACGCCGCCCTGCGCGAGCAGGAGCCGCGGCAGCTTGTTGACCGCACCGGACGGCGGGCGGCCCTTCGACCGCTCCACCAGGTCGATGCCGTCGATCCGGAACGACAGCGTGGTATAGGCCTTGTAGTCGGCGGTCTCGACCGTATGGATGCCGGCGCCGTCGCCGCGCAGGAACGCCTGCTGCAGGCCGGCTGGGTCGAGCATCACGCCGCTCACCTGCTGGTTCTGCCTGGCGCAGGTTTCCACCGCCGTGGTCAGCAGCTCGTGCGCCAGGGCCGCCGACAGGTAGCTTTTCTTGACCAGGCCCTGGCCCGGCGCCGGCGTGGCGGCGAGCGCGATGAGCGCTGCCCCCGCCGCAGCTCGGACCGGCCAATCCGCTTTCAGGCGCATGGACGCGTTCTCCCTTTGATGGTGCGCCGATCGGCACCTGCCGCGACGATAGGCGAACGGGCGACCCGGAAAAAGGCCCGTGAGGCACTTTCGACGCTTCGGAAGCATGACCGCGGTCGGCGCGGAAGAGGGCGTTACAGGATACGCCGCGCGCCCTCGCGTTCATTGCAAAATAGCAGGACCGCCCGGAGGGAGAGCCGGGCGGGCCGCTCGAACGACGAACGCAAGGGGATGCCGTTCGACGAACGTTACTTCTGGACGATCCAGATGCACTTCTGCTCAAGGCCAGTCACGGTTCCACCGGCGATCGTCGGCAGCCAGTAGCACTTCTGGACGACGTTGTTGGTCTTGGCCTGGCTCGGGCCGTAATGGTGCGGACGCTTGTGGCCATAGCCAGAGCCGTAGCCATACGGATGATGGTGGGCCGTGCCGCCCTTCGGCTTCGGCGGGGTGGTGTTGGCAAACGAACTGCCGGCGGTGAGCGATACCACGGCGGCGACGGCGAACACGGCAGCCGTCGCGGCAGTGAACTTAATCAGGATGGACATCGTCGTTTTCCTCTTGGCCGCAGCGGCCGGAACGGCCATGCGCCCTTAAGTCGCGACGGCCAGCGAATGCGTTCACGCGTTGAAGGCGCTGTAACCACTTCCGCCGCCGATGAAATGCGCAAGAAACATTGCTGAACGAAGGGCCGCCGCGAAGCGGCGGGCGCCGATGCGGCAACGCATGGTTGCCCGCCCGGGCGGCACTCGCTAGCATCCGCGCAATCGCCATAAAAGCGCAGGGAGGAACGCATGGACGCACACGGCTTCGACCGACGCGGCTTTGTCCTCGGCTCGGCCGCAACCGCCGCCGCGTTCGCGAGCGGGGCGGCGGGCGCGCAGGAGATCTATCCGTCGCGCGCCGTCACCTTTATCAATCCGTTCCCGCCCGGCGGCGCCGCCGACGTGGTCGGCCGCCCTTATGCCGCCGTGCTCGAGCCGCTGATCAAGCAGCCCTGCGTGATCGAGACCAAGGCCGGTGCGGCCGGCCAGGTCGGCGCCCAGTTCGCCGCCAGCGCCAGGCCAGACGGCTACACGCTGCTGATCCATATCGTGTCGATCTCCGGATTCGCCGAGGTCGACCGGCTGTTCGGACGGCCGGTGAAGTTCACCAATGCCGACTTCATCCCGATCGCACGCTTCATCGCCGATCCTTGCGTGCTCATCGTCAACGACAAGCAGCCGCACAAGACGCTCGAGGAATTCGTCGACGACGCCAAGAAGCGGCCGAACGGGATGATCTTCAGCTCGTCGGGTCTTTATGGCGCGCTGCATCTGCCGATGGCGCTGTTCATGAAAGCGGCCGGCGTCCAGCTTCGCCACCTCCCCACCGCCGGCGGCGGGCCGGCATTGACGGCCCTGATGGGCAACAATTCGCAGGCGCTGGTGTCCTCGATCGCGGCGGCGAGCGGACAGCTCAAGGCCGGCAAGGCGCGAGCGCTCGCCTCCTTCGGCGGCAAGCGCTCGCCCGCGCATCCCGACGTGCCGACCATGAAGGAGCTCGGCTACGACATCGAGTTCTACCTGTGGGTCGGGCTGTTTGCGCCCAAAGGCACACCGGAGCCGATCGTCGGCAAGCTGCGCGACCTGACCCGGCAGGCGATGGCCGCCGAGCCGTTCAAGCAGGCAATGACCAATCTCGGCCAGGAGGTCGCCTATCTCGACCAGGCGGAGTTCAAGGCATTCTGGGACGCCGACGCCAAGCGGGTCGAGGAGGCCGTGCGCATCGTCGGCAGGCAGGACGGATAAGGCGGCGCGACCACCTGGGTGGGCGGCATGGCATCCCCGTCCGGGCAAGGCGGGCACGCTGGTTCGGCTCCCCTCCCCCCGCGAGCGAAGCGAGTGGCGGGAGGGGTCGGAGAGACCTCGCCGGGAGGCGAAGTGCAACTCCGCACCGTCGTACGTCGATTGGGCGAACCCATGATCCTCAAGGCAAACCCATGATCCTGCGCCGCGACCACGTGGCCGGCGGCATCTTCGTGGTCGGCGGCGCGCTCGTGTTCGCGGTGAGCGGCGATCTGCCCTGGGGCTCGATGGCGATGCCGGGGGCGGGCATGCTGCCGAAGCTGCTGATCGGATTCATGATCCTGTTCGGACTGATCCTAGTGGCGCGCGCCGGCGACAACCCGCCGCTCGCGACCATCGCATGGAGCGACCTGCCGCATGCGCTCTGCGTCGTCGGCATCGCGGCCGCCGCCATCGCGCTCTACACCATGCTCGGTTTCGTGGTCACGATGGCGCTGATGCTGTTCGTGCTGCTGGTCGGCGTTGAGCGCAGGAACGTCGTGCCCGCAGCCGCCTTCAGCATCGGGGTCACGGTCTTCGCCTACCTGCTGTTCGGGACGCTGTTGAAATCGCCGTTGCCGCCCAGCCCGTTCGGATTCTAGAGCGTGGAAGCGACCTTCGACAGCCTGCTGCTCGGTTTCTCGGTCGCGTTCCGGCCGGACGTCCTGTGGTACGCCTTCCTCGGCTGCGCCATCGGCACGCTGGTCGGCGTCCTGCCCGGCATCGGGCCGCTCGCCGGCATCAGCATCCTGCTGCCGGTGACCTTCGGCCTCGACGCCACCAAGGCGATCGTGATGCTGGCCGGCATCTATTACGGCTCGCAATATGGCGGCTCGACCACCTCGATCCTGATGCGCATTCCGGGCGAAGCCTCCTCGGTGATGACCTGCATCGACGGCTACGCCATGGCGCAGAAGGGACGCGCCGGCGCGGCGCTCTGCATCGCCGCGGTCGGCTCCTTCATCGCCGGCACCTTCGGCGTGATCGTGCTCACGGTCGTGGCGCCGCCGCTCGCCAACTTCGCGCTCGGATTCGGGCCGCCGGAATACACCGCGCTGCTCGTTCTCGGCCTCATCTTCCTCGCCTACATGTCATCCACCTCGCTCGCGCGCACGCTGCTGATGGCGAGCTTCGGGCTCCTCCTCGGCATGATCGGCATCGACGTGATGACCGGCCATTTCCGCTACTCCTTCGACATCCCGGAGCTCGGCGACGGCATCGGCATCGTGCCGGTGGCGGTAGGGCTGTTCGGGCTGGGCGAGATCCTCTCGACACCGAGCAGCATGGTCACCGGCAAGGTGGTGCCGCCGCGGCTGGCCGAGCTGTTGCCGAGCCGCGAGGAGTGGCGGCAATCGGCGATGCCAATCGCACGCGGCAGCCTGCTCGGGTTCCTGGTGGGTATCCTGCCCGGCTCGGCGCACATCATCTCGAGCTTCCTGTCCTATGCGCTGGAGAAGCGCATCTCCAAGACGCCCGAGGAGTTCGGCAAGGGCGCGGTCGCCGGCGTCGCCGGGCCGGAATCGGCGAACAACGCCGCCTCGACCGGCGCCTTCGTGCCGATGCTGGCGCTTGGACTGCCGACCGGGCCGGTGACCGCCGTGCTGATGGCGGCGCTGCTGATCCACGGCGTGCCGCCCGGCCCGACGCTCGTCAACGATCATCCGGACGTGTTCTGGGGCTTCGTCGCCTCGATGTATGTCGGCAACCTGATGCTGCTGGCGCTCAACCTGCCGCTGGTCGGCGTGTTCGTGAGCGTGCTGCGGATTCCCTACGCCTATCTCTATCCGCTCATCATCATGTTCTGCATCATCGGCGTCTACGAGGTGAACCACTCGGTCGTCGACGTCTGGATCATGCTGATCATGGGCGTCGTCGGCTACATGCTGCGCAAGTTCGGCTTCGATCCGGCTCCGCTGGTGCTCGGTCTCGTCATCGCGCCGATCTTCGAGATGTCGCTGCGGCAATCGCTGGTGATGTCGAACGGACGCTGGTCGATCTTCGTGCAGCGGCCGGTCGCCGCCGTGCTGCTGGCGATCTGCGCCGCGCTGCTCGTTCTCGCCGCGCATTCGCTGCGGCGCAGCCGCCGCGACTGGCGCAACAAGCTCGCAGAGGTGGAAGCAGGCGAGAACGGTTGACCGCTCCGCGCGGCGCGTTGATGCCGCCGGGTGGCACGTTTACCGATCGGACAAAGCATCGAATTGCGCGACGAATTTTAACGCTTCCGCCACCAGACTTGGATTCATAACGAGCTCCTGTCTTACCAAAACTTTAGGACGTGACGTTTAACTACGGAACACGTCCATAAGGTGGACCAGGACAGGTGTCATGTCGGCCAGACATTCGTGCGTTGCGCTGTGCGTCACGCGGCTGATGACGACGGCGCGCACCGAAACGCTCACATTCGAGCACGTGATGAATATCGGCTCCGACGGCGTCGGCGAGGACGGCGAGGGTGGCAACGTGCACGGCGTCATCGACAAGACCAGCGGCCGTGTCTACGTCGCCGATACCGCCAACAACCGCATCCAGATGTTCAGACCGGTCGCGGACGCAGAGCTTGACCTGGTCAGGTGACATTCAAGCCGCGCGCCCAGCCAAGAAAGTGTGTTCGATGTCGCTTCTCGTATGGCTCCAGTCCATCAAAACGCTCAAGCTTCGTGCAAAGCTGATCGCGGCCTTCGCGGGCATGGCGATGATGGCAGGCTTTTGCGGCATCGTCGGGCTGGTCTTTGTCGAGCGTATCGGGGCGTCCGTGTCGATGTTCTCGGACGTCACCTCGCCCCTGCTCACGGAAAGCGATGCGGTCGTGGACAATGCCCGGCGCTTGCGGGCAACCGTTTTCCGCGTGCTTGCGAGCGGCGAGATCATGCCGGAGAAGCTTGCCCAGCTCCGCGCTGACGGTACTCGGCATCTGCAGGCGCTGCGCGAGCTTGCGGCAAAGGCGAAGATCGAAGTCGCGCTCGATGACGTGGAGCAATACAAGCGGGAGTTCGTGCAAATTCTCGAACGCATGTCCGAGGTCTCGCAGCAGAAAAAGGCGGCCTTGCTGGTCACGCAAGAGCGCACCGCGAGCTTCCAGGCAAAGCGCCGCGATGTCGACGCGCTCCTGCTCGACTTGGCCAATCGCGCCCAGGGAAAGATGCTCAGGACCGAGGATGAAGCAAAGGTTCAAGTCCAGACCGGCGCCGCGACCGTCGAGGGTCTCAGCGACATGTTGTCGGACGTCCTGACGGAGGCGTATCCGATCGTGCAGAACACGGGCAGGCTCCTGCGCCAGGTCGATCAAATCGATGACGCCGCCCAATTGCTGCTGGTGCAGACCGATGCCGCCGCGCTGACGGCCGTCGAGCAGCGGGTGAAGAGGACCTTCAAGACGATCGACGCCATAACCGAGACGCTCGCCGGCCGCCTGCGCGATGCCGACGGAACAGTCGAGCTGACGAAATTCCGGAGCGGCATCCTCGGTCTGGAAACTGCGCTTCTCGGACCGGACGGCCTGTTCGAAAGGCACCGCGACGCAGTGACGACGCAAGCCGAGCGCGCCGCCGACCGAGCCAACCTAGACCGGATCGACCGCACATATCTCCAGATGGTCGAGAATATCAAGAGTGCCGTCGGCACGCTCAATCAGGAGGCGCAGCTCAATGCCGCGAACGGCATCACGCAGGCGCATAAGGCTGTCGCCGCAAGTGTCGTGACCACGGTGCTCGCGGGCCTCGCCTTCGGCTTCTTTTTCGCCGGCCGCATCACCCGGCCGCTGACGCGGCTGACGGATCACGTGGTCCAAATCCGGGAGAAGGGCGAATTGAACGCTCTTCCCGGCGTCGCCGAGGCCGGGCGCGTCGACGAGATCGGGATGCTGTCGCGCTCCTTCAACCTCATGATCGCGGAATTGGCCGACGCCCGCCGGCGGCTGATCGCCTGGTCGGAGGCCGAGATTCACACGCAATACCAACGCCTGAACGCGGCGATCAACAACATGCCGCAAGGCCTGTGCATGTTCGATGCCGAGCAGAAGCTCATCATCTGCAACAGGCGCTACGCCGAAATCTACGGTCTGCCGCCCGAGCACACGGTTCCGGGAACGACGCTACGGACCATCTTGCGGCATCGCGTCGAGAGCAGCCGGCTGCAGAACGCCGAAGATTTCATCGAAAGCCGGCTTGCGGTCATCGCCGAAAACAAGCCGTGGTATCAGGTCTCCGAGTTGAACGACGGCCAGGTCATCGCCATCTCGCATCAGCCGATGGCGGACGGCGGGCTGATCGCAACCCACGAGGACGTGACCGAGCGTCGCAAGGCCGAGCTGCAGATCGCGTATATGGCGCACCATGACGCGCTCACGGCACTGCCGAACAGGGTGCGCCTGCGCGAGGAGATGGAAAAGGCGCTCACGCGCACGGCGCGGGGTGAAAGCGTCGCCGTCCTCTGCATCGATCTCGACCACTTCAAGACGGTCAACGACACGCTCGGTCATCCGGTCGGGGATGCCCTCCTGCGAGCGGCGTCCGAGCGGCTGCGGGCATGCGTGCGCCCGACCGACACCGTGGCGCGCCTGGGCGGTGACGAGTTCGCGATCGTGCAGGTCGACGCAGATCAGCCCGTGGGCTCTACGACGCTTGCGAGCCGGCTGATCAAGGAGATGAGCGAACCGTTCGATGTTCAAGGCCACCAGTTGGTCATCGGCACCAGCGTCGGCATCGCGGTCGCCCCGCACGACGGTGACGATTCCGACCGGCTTCTCAAGAACGCCGACATGGCGCTCTATCGCGCCAAGGAGGACGGCCGCGGCGTCTACCGGTTCTTCGAGCCCGAGATGGATGCCAAGATGCAGGCCCGGCGTGCGCTCGAACTGGACTTGCGCAAGGCGCTGGCCCTCAAGGAATTCGAACTCTTCTACCAACCGCTGATCAACCTGGAGAGCAACGAGGTCAGCAGCTTCGAAGCCCTGCTGCGATGGCGGCACCCCGTGCGCGGCTTGGTCCCGCCGGCAGAGTTCATCCCGCTCACCGAAGAGATCGGCCTCATCGGACCGATCGGCGCCTGGGTGTTGAAACAGGCCTGCAGCGAGGCCGCCGGCTGGCCAAGCCATATCAGGATCGCGGTCAACCTGTCGCCTGTTCAGTTCAAGAGCGGCAATCTGGTGCTGGATGTGGTTGCGGCTTTGGGCGTGTCCGGGCTGGCTGCTGACCGGCTGGAGCTCGAGATCACGGAAACCGTCCTGCTGCAGGATACCGAGACGACCGTCTCGACGCTGACTCAACTGCGCGATCTCGGCGCGCGCATCTCCATGGACGACTTCGGCACCGGCTATTCCAGCCTGGGCTACCTGCAGAAGTTTCCATTCGACAAGATCAAGATCGATCGATCGTTCATCCGCGATCTGACTGACAAGCCCGATTCGATCGCCATCGTCCGCGCCGTTGCCGGCCTCGGCATCAGTCTCGGCATGACTACGACGGCCGAGGGCGTGGAAACCAAAGAACAGCTTGCGCAGCTCCGCGGCGAAGGCTGCACGGAAGTTCAGGGCTTTTTCTTCAGCGAGCCGAAGCCGGCACACGAACTCGGCCCCTGGCTGCATCCCTCGGTGCCCGCGACCAAGGCGGTGGCGTAGATCGTTTCTGGCGGTCCTCGGTGCTGCGGGCCGCTACGTCCACAGCCGCTCCTGCTCGAGCCCCTTGTAGATGTCGGCGACGTATTCGGCGTAGCCGTTGAACAGCAGCGTCGGGCGGCGCCCGCCGGTGCCGATCACCTCTTCGGTCGCCTGGCTCCAGCGCGGATGCGCGACCTGCGGATTCACGTTGGCCCAGAATCCGTATTCGGACGCCTGCAACGCCTCCCAATAGCTCTTCGGCCGCTGGTCGGTGAAGGTGAAGCGCGTGATCGACTTGATCGACTTGAAGCCGTACTTCCACGGCAGCGCGAGCCGGATCGGCGCGCCCTGCACCTTCGATACCGGCTTGCCATAGGCGCCGGTGACCAGGAAGGCGAGCTCGTTGGTCGCCTCCGCCATGGTCACGCCTTCCACATAGGGCCAGGGATAGAACTTCTGGCGCTGTCCCGGCGCGACCGACGGATCGAGAAACGTCTCCATGCGCAGGTATTTCGCCGAAGACAGCGGCTTCGCCATTTCCACCAGCTTGGCCAGCGGAAAGCCCGACCATGGGATCGCCATGCCCCAGGCTTCCACGCAGCGGTGGCGGTAAAGCCGTTCCTCCAGCGGCATCTGGCGGAGCAGGTCGTCGATGCCGACCTCCTGCTCCTTCTCCACCATGCCGTCGAGCTTGACCGTCCAGGGCCGCAGCTTGAGCGCCTGCGCCGCGCGCGAGACCTGCTTGGATCCGCCGAATTCGTAGAAATTGTTGTAGTTGAGGTTTATCTTTTCCTCGGTGACCGGCCGGTCGAGCACATAGCGGTCGTTGCGTTTCGCCGGATAGAGATCGGCAGTCGGGTCCGGCACATCGGCGGCGCGCTGTGCCCGCGCGATTTGCGGCGATAACGCCAGCGCCGCGGCGCCGGTGGCGGCCAGGAAGGCACGGCGATTCATGAACAGATGCTCGGGCGTGGCAAGGCGTTCGGGAATTTCCCAACCGCGGCGGCGGATGACATGCATGGGACGGTCCTCCGGCTCAGGTGGCACAGAGGTACGTCTATGCCCTTTCACCCGCAAGTCACAGATGCGGGATCATATGCTATGTTTTGTTGAACGTAACAAAGTCGCTGCCAGCGCGAAGGCGCCCAGAATGCTGAGATCATGGCCGCTCCTGGCGCTCGTCCTCGCCGTCGCGCCGGCCTGCGCGCACGCCGACGACGGCGCCGCCGCCTTCTACAAGGGCAAGACGCTGCAGATCGTCAATCCGTTCGGTGAAGGCGGGCGCAACGGCACGATCGCGCGCCTGCTCGCCGAGCACCTGGCGCGTCACATCCCGGGCACTCCGAACGGCATCTCGCAATTCATGCCGGGCGCCGGCGGACTGCGGCAGATGAACTACCTCTACAACGCCGCGCCGAAGGACGGCACCGTGGTCGGGCTGATGTACGATAACATGCCGACCGTGCAGGTGCTGGAGCCGGACGACAATCTCAAGTTCGACGTCCGGCGCCTCGGCGCGCTGGGCTCGCTCAGCAAAGGCGAGGCGGGCGTCTTCGGCATCCACAAGCGCGCCGGCATCGCGACAATGGATGACGCGCGGCAAAAGCCCGCGGTGATCGGCGCCGTCGGCGTCGCCTCGGCGCAATATTATCTGCCGAACATCTTCAACCGGCTGTTCGGCACCCAGTTCAAGATCATTCCGGGCTTCAAGGATACCGCCGAAATCTATCTGGCGCTGGAGCGCGGCGAGGTGGACGGCTGGTACGGCGGCTACGAGGTGATGCAGGAGCTGCGGCCGCAGTGGCTCGCCGAGCAGCAGTTCAACTGGCTCGCGCAACTCAACGACGCGCGCTCGCCGCAACTTCCGGATGTGCCGCTGTTGCAGGAGCTGGCGCAGACGCCGGTCGACCAGGCGGCATTCCGCTTTCTCGCGCTCGCCCGCGCGCCCGGCAAGGTGCTGATCGTGCCGCCCGACGTGCCGCCCGAACGGCTCACCACGCTGCGCATTGCGTTCGAGGCGATGGTGCGGGATCGCGCCTTCATCGTTGCGATTTCCAGGACCATGCAGGCGCCCGACCCGCGCACCTGGCAGGAAGCCGAACGCCTCATGCGCGAGACCATCGATACCCCGCCCGAGATCGTGCGGCACGTTCGCGACCTCATCCGGGTCGGCAACCGATAGCCGCAAATCGTATCACGTCCGGCAATTCTCTTTGCGCAGCAACCATTTATGCATCGTCCGAGTTTGCGCGCGCGCAGAATCGGCTATGATCGCGATTGCTCGGGACGATGATTTTTCGAGGGTTTCATGCAACGGCGACACGACCAAAAGAATGTTCCGATCGAGCTCTTGCGGACGCTGATCACCATTTCGGACTATGGCAGCTTCACCAAGGCCGGGCGCGCGCTCAACATTTCACAGCCCGGGATCAGCGCGCAGATCAAGCGGCTGCAGGCGATCCTCGGCGTCGACGTGTTCACCAAGTCAGGCTCCAATCCGCGCCTGACCGAATACGGCGCGGTGGTCGTCGGCTACGCCCAGCGCATCCTCGCGCTCAATGATCAGATCCTCGCGTTTGTCGGACAGGATCCGGTCGCCGAACATATCCGTTTCGGCCTGCCCAACGGGATCGGCCGCACCACCATCAACGAGCTGATCACCGGCTGCGCGGAGGCCGCACAGGACCGCCGCATCCAATTCCATTGCGACAACGCGGCCAATCTGTCGCGCGGACTCTGCTCGGGCTATCTCGACGTGGCATTCATCATCGATGCTCCGCAGGCGCCGCTGACGGCGGTGTCGGAATGGATGGAGGAACTGGTCTGGGTCAAGGCGCCGCACTTCAATGTCGTGCCGAATGCGCCGGTCGCCCTGGTGAGCTGGCCGGGGAGCCTCACCGAGCGCGCCGCCATCAAGGCGCTCGAGGATTCGGGCATCCCGTATTACCTGGCGTTCAAGAGCCCGGAACTGACGGTGCGGACCGCAGCCGTCCTGGCCGGCGCCGGCGTCAGCGTCGTCACCAAGCGGGCGATCGTGCCCGGCCTGCGGATCGCGCGCGACAAGTGTCTGCCCGCGCTGCCCAATGTGCGCTCGGGCATCTATCTGCGCGAAGACCTGGACGTGCGGCGCATCCGCCTGGTGCTGGCCGCGTTCCAGTCGATCGTCAATCCGGCCCACCTGCACGTCGCGGCGATCGATGCCGAGGCTGGCATCTCGGTCGACGTGCCGGATGAATTCGTTCCGGCCTGACGGGACTTTCAGCCTTTGACGCTGAAGCCGGGGACGAGTCCGGCGGCCGAGCGCTTGCCCGGCGCGGCGACCACCGGAGCGGGGACGAGGCGCCTGCGCATCAGTCCGATGAACTGCCCTTTCGACATCGGCTTGGCGAACAGGTAGCCCTGTCCGACGTCGGCGCCGAGCGCCTGCAGCTTGTGGCTCTCGTGCGTCGATTCGATGCCCTCGGCCACGGTCTTGAGACCGAAACGTTTTGCCAGCTCGACGAACACCTCGCAGAGGCCGGCGTTGACCCGGTCGGTATGGCAGTTGATCACATAGGCGCGGTCGATCTTGAGCTCGCTGAACGGAAGCTGGCGCAAGCGCGCGATCGACGAATAGCCGGCGCCGAAATCGTCGAGCGCAAGCGTGCAGTGCGCCGATCGCAGCCGGTCGGCGGCATCATTGGCGAGCTTAAGGTCGTGGATGATCTCGTCCTCGGTCACTTCGAGGATGAGGCCCGGCCAGTTGTCCGCCTTCGGCCGTTCCGAGCGCACGATCTCGGCGATCGGCAGGTTGACCAGCGCGGATACCGGCACGTTGACCGCGAGCTTGATCGACATGCCGTGAGCGGCGCAGTCCGCCCAGTCCTTGAGCGCGGTGATGATGACGCGCTCGGTCAGCGCCAGCATGTCCGCCTCGCTCGCGCCCGGCAGGAACAGGCCGGGCGGCAGCACGCCGCGCTGCGGATGGCGCGCGCGCACCAGCGCCTCGGCGCCCGCGAGCCGCATCGTCTTCATCTCGATCTTCGGTTGATACCAGAGCTCGAACCAGCCGCGTTGCAGGACGTCCGCAAGCGTGATCTTGCCGTCGCCCGCATCGGCGACTTCCACCTCCTCGTCGGCAACAAACAGTCTGCGCAACGCTTTCAGCATGGAAAGCTCGCCGTCTCCCAACGCCCGGGGCGGTTCGCCCCGCCGCCGTATTTATCGCCTGTTATGACGACAATTCGAGGCAACGGGGTTAACGGCCCGCGTACGAAAGACGATCATGCTTTGCAGAAGGTAACCGCCGGGCCGGAATTGCGCCCGGCGCGCCCGTAAACGGGAACCGGAGGCAACGCTCCGATCATCGCAGCATCCCCGCGCGCTGCAGCTTACGATGCGGCGGGCGTCTTTCGCGCCGCCACGATCTGGTCGGCGGTGCGGCCGGTGAGCTCGGCCATGTGGTCGAACTTGAAGGTGAAGCTGCCGACGCCGGCGGTAGCCGAGCGCACCTCGATGATGAGGTCGCCGATCTCCGATTCCGGCATCTGCACCCGCACCACGTCCCAGCCGTCCCAGCCCTCGCGGGTGTCGAAGCCGAGGATCTGGCCGCGCCGCCCGGACATCAGCGCGTTCATCTTGGCGGTCGCCTCCGACGGCAGCACGATCTCGACCTGGTAGATCGGCTCGAGCAGCACCGGATTGCACTGCGGCAGGCCCTCGGAGATGCCGATGCGGCCCGCCGTCTGGAACGCCATGTCGGAGGAATCGACGGTGTGATAGGAGCCGTCGACCAGCTTCACCTGCACGTCGACGACCTGGAAGCCAAGCGGTCCGCGCTTGAGCGCGTCGATGATGCCCTCCTCCACCGACGGGATGTAGTTGCGCGGTACCACGCCGCCCTTGATCTCGTCGATGAACTTGAAGCCCTGGTCGCGCGGCAGCGGCTTGATGTCGAGCACCACGTCGCCGAACTGGCCGTGGCCGCCGGATTGTTTCTTGTGGCGGCCGCGCTGGACGATGCCCTTCTTGATGGTCTCGCGATAGCCGACCGACGGCTTGTGCGTGGCGATGACGACCCCGTAGCGGTCCGCGAGCCGCTCGGCCGCCACCCGCAGGTGCATCTCGCCCTGGCCCCAGGCGACCACTTCGTGCGCTTCCGGGTTGTGCACGACGCTGATCGAGGGGTCCTCCTCCAGCAGCCGGTGCAGCGCCTGCCCGAGCTTGACGTCGTCCTTGCGTTCCTTGGCCGCGACCGCCAGCGCGAGCACCGGCGGCAACGGCGTGACGTTGGCGACCGGAGGGTGCGCCTGCTTGCCAGCCGAGAGCGTGTCGCCGGTGTTGGCGTGGTCGAGCTTGCCCAGCGCCACGGTTTCGCCGAGCTGCGCGGGGCCGCGCTTCTCGGTATTCTGGCCGAGCAGCTTGAAGATGCCGGCGACGCGGCCGGCCTCGCGCTCGGGCGTGAGGAAGGTGGAGCTGTCGGCGACCTGGCCGTTGAGCACGCGTACGATCGACATCTTGCCGCCGTGAGCCGTGTGCATGGTCTTGAGCACATAGGCGACCGGGTCGCTGCCGGCCTTGATGCCGAGCCGCTTGACGGTGGTCGCCACGTCGGGCGCCTCGTGCCGCAGCGCCTTCATCAGCCGCAGGACGCCGTTGGTGCGCGTGGCCGAGCCCATCAGCACCGGGCAGACGAGCCCGTCGCGCAGCTCCTTGGCGAGGTCGTCGAACACCTTGTCCTTGGGCGGCTCGATGTCGCCCAGCAACTGCTCCATCAGTTCGTCGTCGTGGTCGGCGAGCGTCTCCAGCATGGAAAAGCGCGCCGTTTTCTCGCGATCGGCTATCTCCCCTTCCAGCGGCACGACCTCGGAGGCCGCGTGCTCCTTGTAGACAAACGCGCGTTCAAGCGCGAGATCGACGAAGCCGGTGACGAGCTCGCCCGCGAACGTCGGAATCTGGCGCATCAGTAGCTTGCTGCGCGACGCCGGCTGCAACAGCTTGAGCACGTCATGGATGGTGGCGTCGGCCTTGTCGATCTTGTTGAGGAACAGGAAGTGCGGAATCTTCTGGTCCTCCAGTTCGCGCAGGATGAGCTGGAGCTGCGGAATCTTCTTCTCGTCCATTTCGCAGACGACGACCGCCGCGTCGACCGCCGGCAGCGCCGCGCGCATGTCGTGGACGAATTCAACCGAGCCCGGACAATCGATGAACGTGAAGCTCTCGCCCATGAAACCGGTGCTGGCGACCGTGAGTTCGACGCTCATGAGGTGGTGGCGCGCCTCTTTGCTGGCGTCGCCGACGGTGGTCCCCGCTTCGGCGGTACCCTGGCGCTGGATCGCGCCGGTGCGCGCGAGGATCGCTTCGAGCAGGCTGGTCTTGCCGCTTTGGAACGGGCCCACCAGCGCGATGCACCGGGGACCCGTGGCTCGTGTGCCGTTCTGTGCCATTTCCGCCTCCCATGTCTGCCGAGATGCGGCCTTCTTGGAACCGTTGGGCCGGAGAACCATCGTTTCAAACCGGAGGGGGGATTGGCAAGAGGCTGACGTTTAGGACGCACCCGCCGTCGGCCTCGAAACGCTTGACTGGGACAAAGAAATCCCGGTCCAATCGAGGTCGCGGGCGGCACGGGCGATTTTGCGAACAGGGAGCGTTGCGATGCGTCGGTGGTTGATGCGTTGGTGGTTGTTGCCGGTCCTGCTTCTGGTCGTACTCGCGCAGCGTCCGCTCCTCGGTCCCGAACGCGCCGCCGCGCAGCTCACGGCGGCCGAGGCCACGCCGCCGGTGGCGGCCCGCAAGCCGGTCCGGCTGACCGCCCACGGGATCGAACGCGTCGACGACTATGGCTGGATCCGCGACGCCAACTGGCGTGAGGTCATGGCGGACCAGTCGCGGCTCGCGCCCGAGATCCGCGCCCATGTCGAGGTCGAGAACCGCTATTCGGAGGCCGCCCTGGCGCCGCTGTCGGCACTGCGGGTCAGACTCATCGAGGAGATGAAAGGCCGCATCGAGCAGGCCGAAACCGGCGTGCCGACGCCGGACGGCACCTATGCCTATTGGCGCAAGTTCGTGGCCGGCGCCGAGCATCCCCAACTCGTGCGCGGGCGCCGCGACGGCAGCGCCGAAGAGGTCCTGCTCGACGGCGCCGCCATGGCCACCGGCAAGGCCTATTTCAACTTCGGCAGCACCGAGCACAGCAAGGATCACCGCTATTTCGCCTACCTGGTCGATGAGACCGGGTCGGAGAGCTACACCTTGCGCATCCGCGATGTCGGCGCGCGCAAGGACCTGCCGGAAACCGTGGCCGAGGTCGCGGACCTCACCTGGGCGCCCGATAGCGCCACGCTGTTCTATGTGCGGCTCGATTCCGACCATCGTGCGCGCTTCGTCTATCGCCACCGTCTCGGCACCGACCCGGCGGCCGATCAACTGGTGTTCGAGGAGAAGGACCTCGGCTTCGAGGTGTCCATCTACGGGACGCGCAGCGGACGCTTCGTCATGATCTCGACCGGGAGTTCCGACACCTCGGAAACATGGCTGATCGACGGCGCCAAGCCGGAGAGCGCGCCCGCGGTGGTGGTCCCGCGCGCGCCGGGACTGCGCTACTTTGTCGACGATTGGGGCGACCGGCTGGTCATCCGCACCAATGCCGACGGGGCCGGCGACTTCAAGGTCGTCACCGCACCGGCGGCGGCGCCGGGCCGCAGCAACTGGCGCGATCTGGTGCCCTACAAGGAGGGCCGCCAGATCGTGTCCGTCGTCGCGTTTGCGGGTCACCTGGCGAGCGTCGAGCGCGAGGATGGGCTCCCGCGCCTGGTGATCTACCGCAAGTCGGACCTCGCCGCGCACGTCGTCGCCGTCAACGAGGAGGCCTATGCGCTCGAATTCGGCAACGGCTACGAGTTCGACACCAGCACGGTGCGCTACCTCTATTCCTCGCCGGCACAGCCGCAGCAGACGATCGACTACGACATGGAGAGCCGCGAGCGGGTGCTGCGCAAGCAGCAGCGCATCCCGAGCGGGCACGACCCGTCCGCCTATGTGGTGCGCCGGCTATTCGCGACCACTGCCGACAACGAGCAGGTGCCGGTCACGGTGCTGCATCGCAAAGGCTTGCAACTCGACGGTTCGGCGCCGCTCTTTCTCGAGGGTTACGGCGCCTATGCCTATGTGTTCGCCACGCCGTTCAATTCCAACATGCTATCGCTGGTCGACCGCGGCTTCGTCTATGCCATCGCGCACATCCGGGGCGGGCTCGACAAGGGCCAGCGCTGGTACGAGGCCGGCCGGCGGGAGAACAAGGTCAACACCTTCAAGGATTTCATCACGGTCGCGGAATATCTGACCAAGGCCGGCTACAGCCGCCCCGGACGGATCGTCGCGCGCGGCGATTCCGCCGGCGGCCTGCTCATGGGCGCGGTCGCGAACATGCGGCCGGACCTGTTCGCCGGGATCATCGCCCGCGTGCCCTTCGTCGACGTGGTCAACACCATGCTCGACGACACGCTGCCGCTGACGGTGAGCGATTTCCCGGAATGGGGCGATCCGAGCGCGGATGTCGAGACCTATCGGCGGCTGGCCGGCTATTCGCCTTACGACAATGTCGCTGCCAAGGCCTATCCGCACATGCTGGTGACCGGCGGGATCGCCGATCCGCGCGTGCAATACTGGGAGCCGGCGAAATGGGTCGCGAAGCTCCGCGCGATGAAGACCAACGATGCCCGCATCACGCTCATCATGCGCATGTCGGCCGGGCATTTCGGCGCGGCCGGCCGGTTCGAATGGCTCGAAGAGCTGGGGCTGATCCAGGCCTTCGCGCTCGACGTCACCGGCCTCGCCGGCGGCGATGCGCGGCCCGTGTCCCAGGCGCTCGGAGGCTCTGCTCCGGCAGCGCCGCTGTCCACGGTGGTCACGCCGTCGAGCGCAGGCGGTCCGCGGCGGCAGCAGAACCTGCCCTGAGCGCGGCCGCCCGGGCTGACGGCGGCGCGTGCGTTCGGGTCGGCCCGCCTCAGCGCGAACGAAGCTGCAGGTCGGCGACGCCGGCCGCGATATTGAGCCCGGTCTGGCCGGTCACCGAGAGCGGCTGCAGCGCAATCGTGCGGTTGGAGCCGCCGAGCAGCACGTTGGCGCCGAGGCCGACCGCAACGGTCGCTTCCGCGGTGGCACCAACGTAGTCGCCGGCCAGCGCGCCGCGGCCACCATAGGTCTCGGCGAACACGCCCCAAACCATCTGCTGGCGTCCGGTGGCGCCGATATCGACGCCGAATTTCCGAATGGAGCCGTCATAGGCCTCCGCCGGCCCCGGCCGGTCGGGCGTGAACACGCAGGCGACCGATTTCACCGATCCGATGATCCAGCCGAAGCCCCCGGATACATCGCAAGTCAGGACGCCCGCCTTGGCGCGCTGGGCGGCGGCCGGACTGGAACATGCAACTGCCAGCGCCAAAGCGGCAGCCCCGATGATGTTTTGATTCATCAATAACCCCTCCACAATCGGTCCCTACGGCACAATCGACCCGGCATGGCCGCAGGCCGGAACCCCGGCCGCCATCCTACGCCAAAACGAGCCGCAAGTCGCGTTCCTCCTGCGCCCGTGCGGCCGCCGTCATCAGGGGATTTGCGGGGCGATCGCGGTCAGCTTCTGCTGGTCGCGCATGGCGTTGATGAAAACCGTGGAGGTTCTCGGCATCCGGCGCGAATTCGGACCGCCGCCCGCCATGGCCTGAACACGGCCAGCCGCGAAAAAGGGGTCGCTTTTGGCCGCAAAACCGTCGTAAAATTGCATCAGAGGATCGACGAGTTTGGGACGCGGGAGGAATGCGATGAAAATCATCCTGGCGGCAGCGCTGATCACGCTGATGACCGTGCCGGTCAGCGCGCAGACCAATTTGGCTGGCCCCAATGGCGGCAAGAGCGCGGGCGACGATCCGCAGCTCGAGGAGATGGCGCGCAAGAAGAGAGAATTTGACGTCCGCGAGCGGGCGTTGATGAGGACGGCGCGGGACCGGGACAATGCGCCGCAGCAAAAGGCCGATCCCTGGGCCACCATCCGCTCGACGCCGGCCGCGAAGTAATCCGCGGCTGCGCATCTACCTTGCGCATCCGGTGTCATAAAATCAGGTCCGCAGCGATCCCGGGTCTGCAGCGCGTCGCTCCGCTTCGCTGGGTGTTGCACTGCGCCCGGGAAACGCACGTTGACGTAACGCCTATGCGGCTGCGGGGTGCCTAGCCGGAGTTACTTCAAATTCCCGCAGAAGCGCTGGATGCGGCGGCAGGCTTCTTCCAGATCTTCGGTCTTGGTCGCGTAGGAAATGCGAAACGCCGGGCCGACGCCGAACGGCGTGCCCTGCACCACCGCCACGCCCTCGGACTCCAGGAGCTCGACCACGAAGTCCTCGTCGGTCGCCAGCGTCTTGCCGGTCGGAGTCGTGCGCCCCATCGTCCCCGCGCACGACGGATAGACGTAGAACGCGCCGTCCGGCTTGGGGCATTTAAGGCCGTTCGCCTGGTTGAGCATCGACACGCAGAGGTCGCGCCGCTCCTTGAAGATCTTGTTGTGCCTGGCGATGAAGTCCTGCGGCCCGTCGAGCGCCTCGAGCGCGGCCCATTGCGCAACCGCCGTCGGGTTGGATGTCGACTGCGACTGGATCATCGCCATCGCCTTGATCAGCGGCTCGGGCCCGCCCGCATAGCCGATGCGCCAGCCGGTCATGCAATAGGCCTTCGACACGCCGTTCACGGTCAGCGTGCGCTCGTAGAGCCGCGGCTCGAGTTGCGCCGGCGAGAAGAACTCGAAGTCGTCGTAGACGAGATGCTCGTACATGTCGTCCGCCATCACCCAGACATGCGGATGGCGCACCAGCACGTCGGTGACCGCCTTGAGCTCGGAGCGGTCATAGGCGGCGCCGGTGGGGTTCGACGGCGAGTTGAAGATGATCCACTTGGTGCGCGGCGTGATGGCGCGCTCGAGCGCCTCGGGCTTCATCTTGAAGCCGTCCTCCATCCGCGTGGTGACCGCGACCGGCTCGCCGCCCGCCAGGCACACCATGTCCGGATAGCTCACCCAATAGGGCGCCGGGATGATCACCTCGTCGCCCGGGTTCATGGTCGCCACCAGCGCGTTGTAGAGCACCTGCTTGCCGCCGGTTCCCACGATGATCTGGCTCGGCTTGTAGTCGAGCTCGTTCTCGCGCTTGAACTTGCGCGCCACCGCCGCCTTGAGCTCGGCCATGCCGTCGACGGCGGTATATTTCGAGGTCTTGCCGTCGCGGATCGCCTTGATGGCGGCTTCCTTGATGTTGTCGGGCGTGTCGAAGTCCGGCTCGCCGGCGCCGAGACCGATCACGTCGCGCCCGGCCGCCTTGAGCGCGCGCGCCTTGTCGGTCACCGCGATCGTGGCCGACGGCTTGATGCGCTTGAGCTGCTCGGCGAGGAAGGCCATCGGACACTCCAGAGCCCGCACATTCACGGCGGCCGGAAACCTCCTAAAGCCGCAGCCCCGGCGCGGCAAGGGCCGGCCCGCGCCGTCCGCTGAATTTTCCGTCATCGGCGGCCGCTCATCCGGCGCAGGCTCGCGCGGGCTGGTTGCCGGCCGGTTAACTCCCGGGCAATTCCGGCGTGCTAGCTCGGTTGCGGAGGTGCGGGACCCATGCCCGAGACCGCGGTTTTACGCCGGCTCGACCACCTGATCTGGACGCTCGTGGCGATCGTGGCCGCGATCGTGCTGGCGGCGCCGCTTCTCAGCCGCTTCCATATCGAATGGCCGGCCTTCGCGGCACCGCTCGGGGCGTGCCTCGCCATGGTCGGTGCGGCCTGGTTCTACCGACGCTGGCGCGAAGACGCGCGGCTGGCGTCCGGGCTCGAGAGCACCGCACAGGTGGTCGCCTTCGCGGCCGTCGGGGCCCCCCTCTCCTACCTTGCGGCCAGCGCCAACCTGCCGCTGCAGGACCATGCCTTCGACCTGATGGACCGCGCGCTCGGGCTCGACTGGAAGGCGCTGCTCGACGGGCTGAACAGCTCGCCGGCGCTCTACAAGCCGCTGCGCCTGATCTATCTCAGCCTCACGCTGCAGATGACCATCGCGGTGCTCTGCCTCGCCTTTACCGGGCGGCTGGTCGAGGTGCGCATCTATACGCTGGCCTTCATCCTGGCCGCGCTTGCGACCATCGCGATCTCGGCCGTGCTGCCGGCGGCCGGCGTATGGCCCTATTACGGACTCACGGCGGCGGATTCGCCCCATGTGACGCCGGCGGTGAACACGAGCTGGCCGGTCTTCTATGGCCTGCGCGACGGCAGTTTCCGCGCGCTGGTCGCGGTCGGTTCCGAGGGCATCATCACATTTCCGAGCCTGCATGCGGCCCTGGCGGTGATACTCGCCGCCACGCTGTGGCCGGTCGCCTACCTGCGCTGGGGGGTCCTGGGCGTGAACACGGTCATGCTGGCCGCCACCCCGATCGACGGCTCGCATTATTTCGTCGACGTGTTCGCCGGCATCGCCGTCGCCGTGCTCGTGCTGCTGGCGGCGCGAAGGATGGCGGCGCGCGCGGCGGTCAAGCATTCCCTCCTGCCCGCGCCCGCTGGTAAGACTGCCCAACTGGCCGGCGGCGAGTAGCAATTTCTGCTGCGGTGACGATTTACGGTCGCGGCCGCACGCGACTTCGCCTATGCTGCGGGGCGGTGCGGCTGCGTCCTGTCATGACATCGCCCAGGTCCTTGTGAAAGAGGTCCTTGTGAGAGAGGTCCATGTCAAACAGGACATTCAGACTGTCCATGTCACATAGCCATTGCAGCGGGCATCTAAGACCCGCATGGGCCGACCAACGCTTCGGGCACGGGTCATGTATACGCTCTATTCGATGCAAAAATCGGGCAACAGCTACAAGGTGAGGCTCGCCCTCGCCCAGCTCGACTTGCCGTATCGGCTCGAAGAGATCGACATCCTCAAAGGCGAAAGCCACACGCCCGATTTCCTGGCCAAGAACCCAAGCGGCCAAGTGCCGCTGCTCGAAGTCGCGCCCGGCCGCTTCATCGCCGAATCGAACGCCATCCTCTGGTACGTCGCCGGCGGCAGCGCGTTCGCCCCCGAGGACCGCATCGACCGCGCCGAGGCGCTGCAATGGATGTTCTTCGAGCAGCACAGCCTCGAGCCCAATCTCGGCGCCGCGTATTTCTGGCTCGGTCTGGTGCGCGGCGGACGCGAATTGCAGCAGCACGCGCTCGAGGACTGGATGGAGGAGGGTTACCGCTCGCTCCGCGTCATGGAGAACCACCTCAAGGGTCACCGCTATTTCGCGGCCGACCGCTACACCATCGCCGACATCGCGCTCTACGCCTATACGCACCTGGCGCACCAGTGCGACTTCGACCTTTCGACGTTCCCCTATATCCGTGCCTGGCTCGACCGCGTCGAGGCGGAGCCCGGCTTCGTGACCATGGACGAGCAGCCGGCCGCGGCGGCCGCGGCGGAGTGAGCGGCTCAGTCGCTCGCCTTGATGCCGGCGTCCTTGATCACTTTCGCCCACTGCGGCGTCTCCGCCTGGATCACGCCGGCGAATTCCGCAGGCGTGTTGGCGATCACCTCCAGGCCGAGCTGGTCCAGGCGCCTGCGGACGTCGGCGAGCGCGAGCACCCGCACCGTCTCGCGGTGCAGCGTGTCGATGACCGCAGGCGGCGTGCCCGCCGGCGCCATCAGGCCGAACCAGGCGGCCGCCTCGAAGCCGGGAAAGCCCTGCTCGTGCATGGTCGGCAGATCGGGCAACGCCGCAAAGCGGTTCGGCGAGGTGATCGCGAGCGCGCGCGCCTTGCCCTCGCGCAGCAACGGCAGCACCACCGAGACGTTTGGAAAGATCATGGTGAGGCGCCCTGCCAGCAAATCCGGCAGCACCACCGGCATGCCGCGGTAGGAGACCGGCTCGATGTCGACGCCGGCGCGCGCCTTGAACAGCTCGCCGGCAAGGTGCGCCGGCGTCCCGACGCCGGCATGCCCGAAGCTGAGCTTGCCCGGCTGCGCGCGCGCCATCGCGACCAGCTCCGCCACGCTGCGCGCCGGCACCTCGTTGTTGACGACCAGGATGCAGGGCGTGAAGACCGCGAGCGAGATCGGCGCCAGGTCGTGAACCGGGTCGTATGGAAGCCGCTCGTAGAGGCCCGGATTGATCACGATCGCGTTGCTCGCCATCACCAGGTTGTAGCCGTCCGGCGCAGACTTGACGGCGCGCTCGATGGCAAGATTGCCGCCGCTGCCGGTCACGTTCTCGATCACGACGGATATGCGCCAGGTCTCGGAGAATTTTTCCGCCAGTGCCCGCGCCGCGATATCGGGCGGACCGCCGAGCGGAAACCCGACATAGATGCGAATCGGCTTGTCCGGATAATTCGTCTGCGCCGCCGCACCGCCGGCCGCCAGCAGCACGCACAAGGCCACACCAACACCGCAGCTTGCTTTCATCGGTTGCCGTCATCTCTTTTCGCGTTTCGCCGGAAGCGCCGCGTCGGCGGCGGGACCGCGAAACTCATTCGATCTGTCGGTCCCGCAGTTTAGCACGTCGTCCGGCGCCTCCCAAACACCGCATGTTTGCGGCATAAGTTCCGGCTGTTGCCGCGGCGCCATAGTGGCCGACAAATCGCCGTCGTGGCGCTTGCGTTAACTCTTCCTTAACCCAATTCACAAAATGGCCCTCATTCCCCAACGACTTCGCCCAAGTCCGGTCGAACCGCGGTCGGTATCCGACGCAATCTTTTGTCCAGCAGACAAACTGATTCGCGGGAGACCACAATGTCCAAGCCAACCGGGGCGGCGCTCGAACACGAGGCCTCGCAATCGCTGATCCGCTCGCGGCCGGTCGAGCTGTTCGCGACCGTGGGCCTCGCGCTCTCGACGCTGGTCGCCGTCATGGCGGTGTCGATCGGGATCGCCCGCGCCGACGTGCTCGGCGTGCGCGCCGACGCCGACGCCGCACCCTTCGCCATCGCGCTGCTGGTCGGCCTGCTGTTCGCTGCGATGGGCGGGCTCACCGCCGTCATGGCCGAGGATGGCGTCCGCCGCGACTGAGCGGGCGCAGGAGCT
Source organism: Alphaproteobacteria bacterium (assembly GCA_034669045.1). GTDB lineage: Bacteria > Pseudomonadota > Alphaproteobacteria > Rhizobiales > Xanthobacteraceae > VAZQ01. The sequence goes on along the minus strand of JAXDOD010000098.1, from coordinate 4,358 downwards.
TTTCAGTTTTCAGGCGATGTCGCGTACCGTCACCGCCGCGCATTCCCCCGATGCGCGGCGGTGGCGCGTTTGCGCAAGGGGCCGGCCAACGCGTTCGCCGATATGCCGTTGTGATCGAACGCGCCGGCGGGCACACTCGCGGTCCGCACCGAGCCCGCTTCGGTCGCAGCGAGAGCCGAATGAAATCTCTTTTCACCGCAGGCCTCGTGGCGCTGCTGGGCCTGCCCTTGAGCACGGCGGCCGCATCTGGCGCACCGCGCACGTTTCCGTCGTCGGCGGGAGCGCTCACGGTCGAAACCTTCGCGACCGGGCTCGTACGCCCCTGGGGGCTTGCCTTCCTGCCGGGAGGCCGGCTCCTGGTCACCGAACGCCCGGGACGCATGCGCATCGTCGCCCCGGACGGCAAGCTGTCGCCGCCGGTCGCGGGACTGCCGAAGATCTATGCCTACGATCAGGTCGGCCTGGCCGACGTGGCGCTCGACCGCGGCTACGACGCCAATCATGTCATCTACTTCTGCTATACTGAGCCGTCGGGTCGCGGCGGCGAGGTCGCGCTTGCCCGCGCGCAGCTCGATGATGAAGGGGCTCCCCGCCTCGAGGGCGTCCAGGTCATCTTTCATCAGCAAGGGCCGGTATCGACCGGCCTCAACCACGGCTGCCGCATCGCCCAGGCGCGCGACGGCAATCTCTTCCTCACCCTGGGCGACCACTACTTCCCGCGCGACGAGGCGCAGAATCTCTCCAACCACATCGGCAAGATCATCCGCATCGCGGCCGATGGCACGGTCCCCGCCGACAACCCCTTCATAGGGCGGCCGGACGCCCGGCCGGAAATCTGGAGCTATGGCCACCGCAACCCGCAGGGGCTGCTATTCCACCCGCAGACCGGCAAGCTATGGCAGCACGAGCATGGCCCGCGTGGCGGCGACGAGGTCAACATCATCGAGAAGGGGCGCAATTACGGCTGGCCGGTGATCGGCTATGGCACCGATTACAGCGGCGCCAAGATCCATGCCGGCACCCACCGCGACGGCATGGAGCAGCCGCTGCGGCACTGGACGCCCTCGATCGCGCCCTCCGGCATGACGTTCTACGACGGTGACCTTTTTCCCGCCTGGCGCGGAAATCTCATCATCGGTTCGCTCGAACGCAAGATGCTGCTGCGCCTCGAGGTCAACGGCGAGACGCTTGGCGCCGAGGAGCGGCTGCTGCGCGACCTCGATCGCATCCGCGACGTCCGCCAGGGACCCGACGGCGCGCTCTGGCTGCTGACCGACAATTCCGCCGGGCGGATCCTGCGCGTCGTGCCGGCGAAATAGCGCGGCCGGCCGGGCGCGCGCAAGGAACTGCCGCGGGCGAAGCCGGTTATCCTGGCGTCATCCGAGGAGGTTTCCATGCACCGGACCACCGCCTGGGCGGCCTTGCTGCTCGCGGTCGCCTCCACGCCGCTGGAGGCGCAGCAGACCGTGCGCTCGTCCGCGGGCAATCTGACCGTCGAGACCATCGCGAAAGGTCTGGAAAATCCCTGGGCCCTCGCCTTCCTCCCCGACGGCCGCATGCTGGTCACGGAGCGCCCGGGACGCCTGCGCATCGCCGGCAAGGACGGCAAGCTCTCGCCCGCGCTCGCCGGCGTGCCGCCGGTGTTCGCGCGCGGCCAGGGCGGGCTGCACGATATCATCCTCGACCGCGGCTTCGCGCAGGACGGCACGATCTATTTCTGCTTCGCCGAGCCCGCAGCCGGCGGCGGCCGCACGGCGCTCGCGCGCGCCAGGCTCGTCGACGAGGGCACGCCGCGGCTCGACGACGTCAAGGTGATCTTCCATCAGGAAGGCCCGCTCTCGAGCGGCAATCACTTCGGCTGCCGCATCGTGCAGGCGAGCGACGGCAACCTGTTCCTGACCATGGGCGATCATTTCACCACTCGCGACGAGGCGCAGAACCTCGGCAACCATCTCGGCAAGATCGTGCGCATCAAGCCGGACGGCTCGGTGCCGCCGGACAATCCGTTCGTCGGCCGCGCCGGCGCCAAGCCGGAAATCTGGAGCTACGGCCACCGCAATTCGCAGGGCGCGACGCTCCACCCGCAGAGCGGCAAGCTGTGGGAGCACGAGCACGGCGCCCGCGGCGGCGACGAGATCAACATCCCGCTGGCGGGCAAGAACTATGGCTGGCCGGTGATCACCTGGGGCATCGACTACAACGGCTCCAAGATCGGCATCGGTACCCGCAAGGCCGGCATGGAGCAGCCGGTCAAATACTGGGTGCCGTCGATCGCGCCCTCCGGCATGGCGTTCTACACCGGCGATCTGTTTGCGGGCTGGCGCGGCAATCTGTTCGTGGGCGCGCTCGCCGGCCAGGCACTGGTGCGGCTCGAGGTCAGCGGCGAGACCGTCGGCAAGGAGGAGCGCATGCTGCAGGAGCTGCGCGAGCGCATCCGCGACGTGCGGCAGGGTCCCGATGGCGCGCTCTGGATGGTCACCGACAACGCGGCCGGGCGGGTTCTGCGCCTTGCGCCGGGGCGGTGACGACTGTAACCAAAGCGCCATGACCGTGATTGCCCGCTGATTCATGTTCAAGCTGTTTGAACGCTATCTGCAGCCGACCGCGATTCCCGAGCGTCCCGAGCCACCGGCCGGGCTGGTCGCCTTCCTGTGGCATTTTGCGAAGCAGGCCAAGGGCCTGTTCGCCGCGCTGTTCGTCGTCGAGTTCTTCGTCGCGCTGACCGACAGCGCCGTGCCCTGGTTCATGGGCAAGATCGTCACCTTCGTGACCACCATTCCGGCCGAGCGCTTCCTCGCCGAGACCTGGCCGTGGCTCGTCGGCATGCTGCTGATCGTGGTGGTGGCGCGTCCGCTGGTCGCGCTTTCGCGCTATCTCATCACCAACCAGGCGATCGCCGCGCCGTTCACCGGGCTGATCCGCTGGCAGGCGCATTTCCATGTCGTGCGCCAGAGCTGGGCGTTCTTTCAGAACGACTTCGCCGGCCGCATCTCCAACCGCGTGATGCAGACCGGCCCGGCGGTGCGCTCGACGCTCACGGCCTCGGTCACGGCGGTCTGGTACGTGCTGGTCTACGGCGTCACCGCGCTGGCGATGACGGCTTCCGCCGACGGCTGGCTGACGATCCCGATCCTGGCCTGGTTCGCCGGTTACGTCGCGCTCCTGTGGTACTTCGTGCCGCGCATGCGCGACCGCTCCAAGGTCAACTCCGAGGCGCGCTCGGCGCTGATGGGCCGCATCGTCGACAGCTACACCAATATCCTCACCGTCAAGCTGTTCGCGCGTCCGCGCGACGAGGACAACTACGTGCGCGACGCGGTCGATCGCCATGTCGACGTGTTCCTCGCCGCGCAGCGGCTGCTGACGGTGTTCGGCACCGTGCTCAACCTGCTCAATGCGCTTTTGATCGCCAGCGCCGGCGCGATCGCGCTCTGGCTCTGGCAGCGCGGCGCGGTCGAGGTAGGCACCATCGCGATGGTGCTGCCGCTGACGCTGCAGCTCACCAACATGTCGCGCCAGATCGCCGTCCAGATCACCGACCTGTTCGAGGAGATCGGCATCGTGCAGGAGGGCATGATGACGATCGCGCGCCCGCTGCAGCTCGTCGATCCCGCCGGCGCGAAGGCGCTCGACGTGCGCGAGGGCAGGATCTGCTTCGAGGACGTGCGTTTCGGCTACGGCCGCGACACCGAAGTTCTCGAAGGCTTCTCGCTCACGCTGCGGCCGGGCGAGAAGATCGGGCTGGTCGGGCGCTCCGGCGCCGGCAAGTCGACCGTGGTCAACCTGCTGCTGCGGTTCTTCGACCTGGAAGGCGGGCGCATCCTGATCGACGGCCAGGACATCTCGCACATGACGCAGGAATCGCTGCGCGCGCAGATCTCCGTGGTCACGCAGGACACCTCGCTGCTGCATCGGTCGGTTCGCGAAAATATCCGCTATGGCCGGCCGAGCGCGACCGAAGCCGAGATCGTCGCCGCCGCAAGGCTCGCGCACGCCGAGGAGTTCATCCATACGCTGGAGGATTGGCGCAAGCGCCGCGGCTACGACGCGCAGGTCGGCGAGCGCGGCGTCAAGCTCTCGGGCGGCCAGCGCCAGCGCATCGCGATTGCCCGCGTGATCCTCAAGAACGCGCCGATCCTGGTGCTCGATGAGGCGACCTCCGCGCTCGACAGCGAGGTCGAAGCCGCCATCCAGCAAAGCCTGGACACCCTGATGGGCGGCAAGACCGTGATCGCCATCGCCCATCGGCTCTCAACCATCGCCCGCATGGACCGGCTCGTGGTGCTGGATCGCGGCCATATCGTCGAGCAAGGCAGCCATGATGAGCTGCTGCGGCTGGGCGGCCATTACGCCGCCCT
>JAXDOD010000097.1:0-4711 GCA_034669045.1 Alphaproteobacteria bacterium | reverse complement strand
GAGCCCGCGAAGTCCGACCTCGCCCAAGCCGACCATGCGGCGCATGCGCGCGAGAACGTCGTGGCGCGGGTCGCGCGCACCGCCTACACCGCCTTCACGGAATTCCTGTCGCGCGATGCCGCGGTCGCGGTGCTCGTCTTCGTGGTGCTGTTCAAGTTCACCGATGCGCTGGCGGGCGCCATGACGGCGCCCTTCGTCATCAAGATCGGCTTCTCGCGCGACGAATATGCCGCGGTCGTCAAGGGCGTCGGGCTTGCCGCGACGCTGCTCGGCGGCTTCGCGGGCGGCTTCGTGGCGCGCGCCTATCCGCTGTCGACCAGCCTGTGGATCGGCGGCGTCCTGCAGGCGCTCGCCAATCTCGCATTCTCCTGGCAGGCGACGGTCGGCGCCGACATCGCGGCGCTCACTTTCGCGATCACGGCCGAGAATTTCACCAGCGCGATCGGGACGGTGATCTTCGTCGCCTATCTGTCGGCGCTGTGCAACAACCCGCTCCACACCGCGACCCAATATGCGCTGTTGACCGCGCTCGCGGCGGTCGGGCGCACCTATCTGTCGCTCGGGGCCGGCTATATCGCGGAGGCGACCGGCTGGGCGTGGTTTTTCGCGATTTGCGCCGCCGCGGGGCTGCCGAGTCTTGTCTTGCTGGCCTGGCTGCAGCGGCGCGGACATTTCGCCAAGCTCGATGCGCGCTCGCCCTGAGCGAAGCCGCGCCGCGTCAGAACGGCGTGCGGCTGCGGATCGCGGCCGACAGCGTGCCCTCGTCGAGATAATCGAGCTCGCCGCCGACCGGCACGCCGTGCGCGAGCCGCGTCACCTTGACGTTGGCGCCGTGCAGGAGGTCGGTGATGTAGTGCGCGGTGGTCTGGCCATCGACGGTGGCATTGAGCGCGAGGATCACCTCGCCCACCGCGGGGTCGTGCGCGCGCGTGATGAGCGCGTCGATGGTGAGGTCGGCCGGCCCGATGCCGTCGAGCGGCGACAGCGTGCCGCCGAGCACGTGGTAGCGCGCGCTGATGGCGTGCGCGCGCTCGAGCGCCCACAGGTCGGCGACGTCGGCCACGACGACGACGATGGACGCGTCGCGGCGCGGATCGGTGCAGACCGTGCAGGGGTTCTGGGTGTCGATGTTGCCGCAGGTGCGGCAGATCGCGATCTTCTCCATCGCGGTCGCGAGCGCGGCGCCAAGCGGCGCCATGATCTGCTCGCGCTTCTTGATCAGGAACAGCGCCGCGCGCCGCGCCGAGCGCGGCCCGAGTCCCGGCAGGCGGGCCAGGAGCTGGATCAGGCGTTCGATCTCGGGTCCGGCGACGGCGGTGGGCATGATTCTCTCTGCGATGACGAGTGTTTGTCCATTTTGCGTTTCACTCGCGGTACGCTCATCGGTGTCATTGGTGCGGTTGAGCCACGCGGCGCGGCAAACTCGGTCGGCTCCCTCCCCCCATCGCCCGTCGACGACGGGCGTGAACGCCCTGACGCCGGGGGAGGGTTGGGGAGGGGGTGGTTCTGGAAAGAGTCTTTCCTTCACCCCTCTCCCTGTCCCTCCCCCGCAAGGGGGGAGGGAACGCTGTGGCGCTAACCTTCACCATCCCAAATGCGTGTGCGTGCTGACTCAGACTTAAAACAGCTTCATCCCCGGTGGCAGCGGCAGGCCGCCGGTGACGCTTTTCATCTTCTCCTGCAGCAGCGCCTCGGCCTTGCGGCGCGCGTCGGCGTGGGCCGCGACGATGAGGTCCTCGATGATTTCCAGCTCCGACGGCTTGATCAGGCTGGGATCGATCTTGACCCCCTTCATCTCGCCCTTGCCGGAGAGCTTGACCACCACCAGCCCGCCGCCAGAACTGCCTTCGACCTCGGCGCCCTCGAGCTCGGTCTGCAGCGCTTCCATCTTGGACTTGAGCTCGGCGGCCTGCTTCATCAGGCCCAGGAAATCCGTCATCGTTCGTCCTCGCGCTCCGAATGCCAGTCGGCGCCGTAGGCTGAACCGTCATCGACCGGCGGCGGTTCCGGCGCGATCTCGTCGGGCTCGCCGCTCGGCAGCGCGGGCGGCGGCTCGCCGGCGCGCACGCCGACGACCTCGGCGCCCGGGAAGCGCGCCAGCACGGCCTGCACCAGCGGATCGGCGTGCACGCCGGTCTTGAGCTCGGCCTGGCGCGCGTCGTTCTGCGACTTCACCGTGGGCCGGCCCGGCTCGGCGGAGACGATCACCATCCAGCGCCGGTTGGTCCATTGCGCCAGCTTGCGCGACAGGTCGTTGACCAGTGTCGGCGGCGCGCTCTTCTCGAGCGCGATCTCGAGGCGCCCGTCCTCGCAGCGCACCAGCCGGACATCGCGTTCGAGCGCGAGCTTGACGCCGATATCGCGCTTCTGCGCCGCCAGCGCGATCATGTCCTCGAAGCAGCCGAGGACGAGCGCGGGCGCGCTCGGCTGCGCCGGCGCGACCGGGTCGCCGGCGGGCATGACGGCGGGCGCCAGCGCCGCGCGCGGGCCGCCCCGCGGCGCCTCGCCGCGGACGGCATCGCTGCGCACCGTGTCGCTGCGTACAGGGTCGCTGCGCACCGCATCGCTGCGCGGCGCGTCGAAGCGCGGCGGCGAAGCGGCAGGCGCGCCCGACGTCGCCGCGCCTGCGCCCGGCGCACGCGCGCCGTTGCCGTCGAGCGCGCGGATCGCCTCGTCGGGCGTGGGCAGGTCGGCCGCATAGGCGAGGCGCACCAGCGCCATCTCGGCGGCGGCCAGCGGGCGGCTGGCGGCCTCGACCTCGCTCACGCCCTTGAGCAGCATCTGCCAGGCGCGCGCCAGCACGCGCATCGAGAGCTTCTCGGCAAAGCCGCGTCCGCGCATGCGCTCGACCTCGGCCAGCGAGACGTCGGCGGCGACCGCCGGCACGATCTTGACCCGGGTGACGAAATGCGTGAACTCGGCCAGGTCGGCCAGCACCACCGCGGGATCGGCGCCGGTGTCGTATTGCTCGCGCAATTCGGCCAGCGCCGCGGCGATGTCGCCTTTCATCAGCGCCTCGAACAGGTCGATGGTGCGCGTGCGGTCGGCAAGGCCGAGCATCTGCCGCACGTCCTCGGCGCGCACCGGCTCCGCCGTGGCTTGGTCGATTCCAGCGCCCGCCTGGGCGCCGGAATGCGCGATCGCCTGATCGAACAGCGAGAGCGCATCTCGCACCGAGCCTTCTGCCGCGCGTGCAATGAGGCCCAGCGCCTCGGGCTCGGCCGTGATCGCCTCCTGCGCGGCGATGCCGGCGAGGTGCTTCACCAGCAGCGCGGCGTCGACGCGGCGCAGGTCGAAGCGCTGGCAGCGCGACAGCACGGTCACCGGAACTTTCCGGATCTCGGTGGTGGCGAAGATGAATTTTGCGTGCGCGGGCGGCTCCTCCAGGGTCTTGAGCAGCGCGTTGAAGGCCGCGCCCGAGAGCATGTGCACCTCGTCGAGGATGTAGACCTTGGTGCGCGCATTGACCGGCGCGTAGCGGATCGCGTCGTTGATCTGGCGCACGTCGTCGACGCCGTTGTGCGAAGCCGCGTCCATCTCGATCACGTCGAGGTGCCGGCTCTCCATGATGGCCTGGCAGTGGATGCCCAGAACCGGCATCTTGATGGTGGGTCCGGCGACCGCGCCATCGGGCAATTCGTAGTTGAGCGCGCGGGCGAGAATGCGCGCGGTCGTGGTCTTGCCGACGCCGCGCACGCCGGTGAGGACCCAGGCCTGCGGGATGCGGCCGGCCTCGAACGCATTCGAGAGCGTGCGCACCATGGCGTCCTGGCCGATCAGGTCGTCGAAGGTCTGCGGACGGTATTTGCGCGCCAGCACGCGATAGGCGCCGCCTTGCGGATTCGTTGGCGTGGCGTCGTTCATCCTGCGTTTCCGCGCGCCGTCGTGCCGGGGCGGGCGATAGCCGCGAGCCTGGAATCCCTACGCCGCAGCCGTGGTTACGGATTCCGGGCTCGCCACCTCGTGGCGCCCCGGAGTGAACGACGAAGCGGTTGTCAGCCGAGGTGGGAGGCTGACGAGCGACCCGATCCGTGCTCGTTAGGGCTGCTTCCTTCCGGACCTGACCCGGTTGGCGAGTGTCTCGTCCACCGCCAACCTCCCGGCCCCTATATCGGATGTCCGCCGGGGCAAAGCAAGCCGCCGCAAGTTCCCAGCCTTCCCTCCAGGCCGCATGTGGCTAATATCCCCGCCATGTTTTCCACCACGAATTTTGACACGCGAGCCGCCAACTGGACGCTCGATCCCCTGCTCGAACGGGATACCGTCGCGATCGGCGACCTGCCGCTCTGCCGGGCGCTGCTGATCAACGACGCCAACTACCCCTGGCTGCTGCTGGTGCCGCGGCGGCACGAAGCCGTCGAGATCATCGATCTCGAATACGTCGAGCAGGCACAGCTCATGACCGAGATCGGCCATGCCTCCCGCACCCTCAAGGCGATGACCGGCTGCGACAAGATCAACGTCGCGGCGCTGGGCAATGTGGTGTCGCAGCTTCATGTTCACGTCATCGCTCGTTCGCGCGGCGACGCGGCCTGGCCCCGGCCGGTGTGGAACGTGGCGCCGCCGAAGAACTACGAACCCGAGGCGCGCGACAAGCTCGTCGCGACGCTGCGCCAGCGCCTGACGCTGACACCGCTCTGCGGCCGAGCGCCTATGGCTTGTCGCGAAGGCCCAAGCGCTGCACCATCGCGTTGACGTTGGTCGCCTCGGC
>JAXDOD010000096.1:0-75435 GCA_034669045.1 Alphaproteobacteria bacterium | reverse complement strand
GTCGGCATAGCTCAAGCGGTCGCCGGCGAGCCAGTCGCGCGCGCGCACCAGCCAGCCGATATAGGCCATATGATAGCGGATGTTGTTCTTGGCCGCACGGATCACCTCGGTGTCGGGCGAGCCGCCGCCGGCGTTGACTGACATGTGGCGCTTGTAGAACCGCTCGGCGGTGAGCGGCCCCGAGACTTCGGCGAAGAACTTGTCGTTGAACCAGCTCGTCAGGCGGCGCACCTCGACGCGAGGGCCGGCCTCGCGCGGGAGCAGCCGGCGCTCGGCCATGTCATCGCCGCGGCCCTCGTCCAGATATTCGGCCACGATGGCGGCGCCCGGTACCGGCGGATGGCCTTCCTCGACCAGCACGGGCGTCGTTCCGGCCGGGTTGATGGCGAGGAAATCGTGGCGGCGTTCCCAGGTGCGCTCCTCGATCAGCCGCACGTCGAGCCCGTATTCGCCGAGCGCGAGGCGTACGAAACGCGAATGCGGGCAGAACGAATGATGGAAAAGCGTGAGCATGCGGCCTTTTGAAACGCGGCTGCCCCGGATCGCGGCGCAGTGGCTTGGTTGCGCCGGACCCTAGCGACAGAAGGGGGCCGGGAGCAACCTGTGCAATCTTCGGTCTTAGGCGTTGCTCCGCGGTTAATGTTGCGGGAAAAGCGCTGCGGGGTGATTCCGATACCAGCGGCGCCGCCGGCGGGCGCTTCGTGTCGCCTCAGCGCCCCGCGCGGAGCCTCGCATGATCTTCGATCTTTTCAAGGCCTTCGTTCTCGGCGTGGTCGAGGGCCTGACCGAGTTCCTGCCGGTGTCCTCGACCGGCCACCTCCTGCTGGTGCAGCGGTTCTTCGGTTTCGACGACGAGGACTTCGGCAAGACCTTCGCGGTGCTGATCCAGTTCGGGGCGATTCTCGCCTTGCTGTCGATCTATTTCTTTCGGCTGTGGCGGCTCGCGGCCGGCTTCTTCAGCGATCCGGCCGCGCGCCGTTTCGTGATCGGCGTGCTGATCGCGTTCCTGCCGGCCGCCGTGGTCGGCGCGCTCGCGCACGACTTCATCAAGGCCGTGCTGTTCAATGTCTGGATCGTCTGCTTCACCCTGATCGTCGGCGGCGCCGTCCTGCTGTGGATCGACAACCTCGATCTCAAGCCGCGCTTCACCGACGCGGAAAAGTTCACGCTGCCGATGTATTTCGCCATCGGCGTCGCGCAATGCCTCGCCATGATCCCGGGCGTGTCGCGCTCCGGCGCCACCATCGTGTCCGCCATGCTGCTCGGCGCCGACCGGCGCTCGGCGGCCGAATTCTCGTTCTGGCTCGCGATGCCGACCATGTTCGGCGCCTTCGTCTACGATCTCTACAAGAGCCGCGGCCAGATCAGCATGGATCACGCGATCATCATCGCGGTCGGCTTCGCGGTGTCGTTCGTCTGCGCCTGGATCGTGGTGAAGACGTTCCTCGGCTATGTGCAGCGCCACGGTTTTGCGCTGTTCGCCTGGTGGCGCGTCATCGTCGGCTCGCTCGGGCTGATCGCGCTGGCGTTGGGGCGGTGACGAGGCGTCTTACGTCGCGCCGCGCGATATCTTGAACTGGCCGGTCTTGCGGAAGCGCCAGAGGTAGAACGGGACCACGACCTCCATGGCGACGGGGTCGATGCCGAGCGCGGCGAACGTGCGGCCCTGGCGTCTGGCATCCTCGGAGACGACGTTGTCGACCCGCAGCAGCTCGACCTGGTCCGGCGTCAGCAGCGGCTTCGGCATGAACTGCAGCACAGCGGCTTGCAGCTTGGCGAGCGCGAACGGGAGCGGCAGCAGGAGCCGCCGCCGCTCGATGGTGGCGAGCGTGTACCGCATGAGCTCCTTGAAGCTCTTCACCTCGGGCCCGCCGAGCTCGTAGATGGTGCCGGGCTTGCGGCGGCCCTCGATCGCCGCCACCACGGCCAAGGCGACGTCGCCGGCGAACACCGGCTGGAAGCGGGTGTGACCGCCGCCGACCAGCGGCAGCGCCGGCGAGAAGCGCGCGATCGACGCGAACCGGTTGAAGAAGTCGTCCTCCGGGCCGAACACGATCGACGGCCGCAGGATGGTGGCGTCCGGCAGCGCCGACAGCACCAGCTTCTCGCCGATCGCCTTGGAGCGCGCATAGCGCGACGGCGCGTTCTCGTCGGCGCCGATGGCCGAGACGTGGACGAGGGGCGCGCCGTAGGCCGAGGCGGCGAGCGCGACCGTCTCCGCGCCGAACGACTGCACCGTCTCGAAGCGCTGCCGGCCGCGCTCGAACAGGATGCCGACCAGGTTGACCACCACGTCGGCGTCGCGCGCGGCGGCGTCGACCGAAGCCGGGTGGCGCAGGTTGGCCTGCACCGCGTGGATCTGGCCGACGCGCCCGAGCGGTTGCAGATGGCCCGCGAGGTCGGGCCGGCGCACCGCCACGCGGATGCGGTAGCCGCGCTGCGCGAGCGCGCGCACCACATGGCGGCCGAGGAAGCCCGAACCGCCGAAGACCGTGACCAACGTGTCGATGGGGATTGCGGTCATGCCGCGCTCTTGTGCATTGCGGTTTCGCCGCTGTGCATTGCGGTTGGCCGCCGAATACAGGATTGATCCCCGGCTGTACAGGGCCGGCCTTTCCGACCTCTCACCGCAAGCGGAGAGAGCCGGTCCACCGCGTTCGCCGCGCTGTCGTGCGGCCGATGCCGAATTGACAAGGCGAAAGCCGCTGCCGTACCTATCGCGGCAGTGCCCAGGTGGCGGAATTGGTAGACGCACTAGTTTCAGGTACTAGCGGTGAGAGCCGTGGAGGTTCGAGTCCTCTCCTGGGCACCATCTCGGAAGGCGCGCCGCGCATTGCGGCCATTGGCGCGGTCCGCGGGAGCGGACGCAGTCGCGGGGACTGCATGCCGCTCCCTGCCTTGATCTATTCCCATGGACCCGCGGACTCAGACGAGCGACGGGATCGCTTTGATTCAGGCCGCTGCTTTGAGATACTTGTTGAACCAATCCAGCGTGCGCTGCCAGGCTTCCTTGGCCGCAGCCTCGTCGTAACGGGGCGTCGTGTCGTTGTGGAAGCCGTGATTGGCATTCTTGTACACGTGGCCTTCGTGCGGGACGTGGGCGGCCGTCAGTGCCGCATCGAAGGCCGCCCATCCTGACGTGATGCGGGTGTCGAGCTCCCCGTATTGCGCATTCAGCGGCGTCTTGATCTTGGCGGCGTCCTCGGCGCTGGGCTGGGCTCCGTAGAACGGAACCCCGGCGGCGAGGTCGGCGCCCATCCGCACCGCCAGTTGATTGACGACGCCGCCTCCGAAGCAGAAGCCCACGGCGCCAAGCTTGCCGGAGCTGTCCGGGCGCGCTTTCAGCCAGGTGGCGGCGGCGAGGAAGTCGGTCCGCATCTTGGCGTTGTCGACCTTGCCGAAAAGCTCCGCGCCCTTTTCGTCATCGCCCGGATAGCCGCCGACCGACGTCAGGCCGTCGGGCGCGAACGCCATGAAGCCGGCGACCGCCAGCCGCCGCGCCACGTCCTCGATATACGGGTTGAGGCCGCGGTTCTCGTGCACCACCAGCACGCCGGCCAGCTTTCCGGTCGCATTCGCGGGCCGCACCAGATAGCCCTTGATGCTTCCGGTCCCCTCCGGCGACGGCACGGTGGCGGTTTCCGCCTTGATCCGGCTGTCGTCCTTTTGAACCTGGATCGCCCAGGCATAATTCGGTTTGAGCATCTCGAACAGGGCGGTCGCGGTCAAACCGCCGACGGCGAATTTCTGCGCGCCGTCCAGAAAAGCGCGGCGGCTCATCCGGCCATGCACGTAGCCGTCAAACAGGTTCAGAAGCTCCTGCGGGAAGTCCGATGCTTTTTTTCGTTCCATCTCGACTGATCTCCTTGGTGTGATTGGCGCCTTGGAAAGGCCCGGGCCCCGGTGCCGCGGCAACGATAGCACCGATCGGCCGGCCCGGCACCGGCACGTGAACTCATTCGCGCAGCCGCGTTGCGTCCACCCAGATCAGCGCCAGCGTTCCCGCCGCACTCATCGCGCACAGACACCAGAACACCGCGTCGAGATCGGCCACCAGCAGCAGCAGGCCCATCAGGGCCGGCGCCAGCGACTTCGCGACCTGCTGGATCACGCGGTCGACCGAGACCACGCCGCCGCGCAGGTTGGCGGGCGTGCGCCGCGTCAACAGGCTCTTCTGCAGCGGCGAGATGAGCCCGTTGCCGAGCCCGAATGCGAAGCAGGCGAGCGCGAGCAGCCACAGCGGCAGCCCGAGCGCGATGATCGCGAGCGCAAGCGCGCTGGCGCAGAACGCGGCGGCGAGGAAACGCTCCACCGGATAGCGGTCGCGCACGTGCCCGATGCTCATCGCGGTCAGGATCGAGCCGACCGCCGATGCAGCGATCACCCAGCCGGCGGTCGCGGGCGACACGCCGTACCGGAGCACGAGCAGGATCGGCAGATAGGTGTAGAGCCCGAAGTCGAGAAAGAAGCGCAGGAACCCGGTCGCGAAGGCGAGCCGCAGGCGCGGCTCGCGCACCGCCCGCGCCGTTCGAGCGAGATATTGCCGGAGCGTGCCGGCGCCGGGCGTGTTGGTTTCCGGCATCCAGACGAAAGCCGCGAGCGCCAGCGGGAGCACCAGGAGATAGGGCAGGAACGCGGCGCGCCAGGACACCGCCGCCAGGACGCCGCCGGCCAGCGGCAGAAGGATCATCGCCACCCGGTCGAGCGCGACCTTGAATCCCTGGCCGTGGATTTCGTCGTCTTCGGAGAGAAGGTCGCTGATCAGCACGATCGTCAGCGGCGAGATGGCGCTCATGCCGATGCCTTGCACCGCGCGACACGCCAGCAGCCAGCCGTAGGACGGCGCCAGCGCGGCGGCGGCGCCGGCGAGGCCGAACAGGGCGAGCCCGAGGATCAGCATCCAGCGGCGTCCGTGCAGGTCGGCGATGATCCCGAACAGCGGCGCCAGCACGATCGCCGGCGCCGTGAATGCCACCATGACAAGCCCGATGCGCGCCTCGTCGATCGCCAGGTCGGCGGCGATCACGGGCAGCACCGGGTAGAGCATGGTGGCGCCGCTCATGAGCGCGACGCTGGCCGCGAACGCGATCGCCAGCGGGGGACGGCGCGCATGCGCCAGGTGCCAGCGCTCCGGCGGCTTCGGCTCGCGCGGGGTGAGCTGATCCATCGCCGGGCATCATAACGGAATCGGCAATGGCGCACAGGCAGCCTGCGTCAGCCTTGCGCCCGACTCTTGCTGCATGGACGGGCCGCTGATAGAAGGCGCCGATCGCCCATACCGCAACAACCAAGCCGCAACAACCAAGCCGCAATGACCATCCGCTTGCATCGTGGCGATCTGCCGGACCTGTCGCGCTATCAGACCGGCGCGGTCGCGGTCGACACCGAGACCATGGGGCTGGAGCTTCGGCGCGACCGGCTCTGCGTCGTGCAATTGTCGCCCGGCGACGGCTCCGCGGACGTGGTGCAGATGCCGGCGGGCGCCGCGCAGGCGCCGAACCTCGCCAGGCTGCTCGCCGACGAGGGCACCCTCAAGATCTTCCACTTCGCGCGCTTCGATCTCGGCGTGCTGTGCGGGGCGCTGGGCGTCATGCCCGGCCCGGTCTACTGCACCAAGATCGCGTCGCGGCTCGCCCGCACCTACACCGACAAGCACGGCCTCAAGGACCTGACGCGCGAGGTGCTCGGCGTCGAGGTGTCGAAGCAGCAGCAGCTCTCCGATTGGGGTTCGGCCGACCTCACGGAGGCCCAGGTCGCCTATGCGGCCTCCGACGTCCTCCACCTGCACGCGCTGCGGGCCAAGCTCGATGCCATGCTGGCGCGCGAGCGCCGCCAGGACCTGGCCGCGGCCTGCTTCCGCTTCCTCCCCGACCGGGTCCGGCTCGACATGGCGGGCTGGGCGGCGGAAGACATTTTCGCGCATTCCTGACCAGGCTTCCGATTCCCGACCGGGCGCCGCTCGGCGGGCGCCGTGGTGTGGTCGACGGGCGTTTGACTTTATCCCTAACGCATGCCTATATTCCCATCACCTCGTCCCACTGAGGGGCGCCTTCGCAAGCGCGGGGGAAACAGCAAAAGCCCCGGCCGCAAAATCAAAAACGCGGCGCGGGAACGCGCAGCCATCGCGGCAAGGGTTGCAGGCATGATGGCGCGCCGGCCGATCCCCGAAGGGCCCTCCCGCCGTGCCGCGACCGGGCCACATTTATGGGCACTATGACCGCAAGAAGCGCTAAGATCGCCAATGGGGAACCGCCTGATTCCGGTACGGGCGCCAAGCTCGGGGTAACCGCTTGACCACCGTGTCACAGATCGACAACCGCGGCGCCCTCGCCTATGTGGCGACCGGACGTGGCGACGGCGAGCGCATGTTCCGGCGCGCCATGCGCCACAGCCGCACCGTGCGGGTGTTGCGGGTGGCGCTCCCGCTCGCCGTCGTGCTCGGCATCGCCGGCTCGGTTATCGCCGCCACCGTGCTCGACCCGCTGCGCGCGTTCGCGAAGCTTCCGGTGAAGCTCGGAGGCCTCGTGGTCTCAGGCACCAAGATCACCATGCAGGCGCCGCGGCTCGCGGGCTTCACGGCGGATTCGCGCCCCTACACCATCACGGCGCGGACCGCAGCCCAGGATGTCACCAACCCCGACCTGCTCGAATTGGAGGATCTTCAATCGACCATGCAAATGAAGGATCAGAGCACCTTCAACTTGACGGCGCGCTTCGGCTTCTACGAGTCCAAGGCCGAAAAGCTGGTGCTGAAACAGGATGTCGTGGTCGTCGGTCCGAGCTACGAGGTGCGGTTGATCGAGGCCGTGATCAACACCCGCACCGGGCACATGCTGTCCGAACGGCCGGCCGAAGTGAAAATGCAGCAAGGAACGATCAATTCCAATCGAATGGAAATCATCAATTCCGGCGAGATCATTCGTTTCGAGCGCGGTGTGACCATGGATCTGACGATGGACGGCGCCGCGTCCGCCGGCAAGGCGGTGGCACAATGAACCGGCGGCCGGCGCAGCGCGGGCGGGTTCTCCTGGGCGCGGTCGCGCTCGCGCTGGCCGTGCTCGCCCCGGTGCAAGCGGTCGCGCAGCAGAACCGGATTCCGCCCAGCACGATGCAGGGCCTGTCGTCGAATCGCGATCAGCCGGTGAGGATTCAGTCGGCCAGCCTCGAAGTGCGCGACAAGCAACAGCTCGCGATCTTCAGCGGCGACGTCCACGTCGTGCAAGGCGACACCGACATGAAGTGCAAGATCCTGCACGTCTATTATGACAACAACGCGTCCGGCGAGGCCGCCAAGGGCGGCGTCAAGAAGGCAGCACAGCCGGGACCCGCCAACCAGCAGCAGATCCGGCGGATGGAAGCGAAGGGCGGGGTCATCCTGACCCAGAAGGATCAGGTCGCGACCGGCGACAGCGGCGAGTTCGACATGCGCGCGAACACCGTGACGCTGATCGGCAACGTCGTGATGACGAAGGGTCATGACGTGGTGCGCGGGCAGAAAGTCACCGTCGATCTGACCACCGGCGTGTACAAGGTGGATTCGGGCGGCGGCCGGGTCGAGATGCTGGTGCAACCGAACCAGCAACCGAACCAGCAGCCGGACCCGAATGCCGCGCCGGGCCAGGGGCCGTCGCCACGTCCGGCGTCGCGCAAGAATTGACCGGGCGCCGCCCCTCATTCGAATCGGCTAACGTATCGCCGCCGCACCCCGGCAGCGGATCATCGAATCGAACCCTTGGCTTCGAGGCAGGCGTGCGCAACTTCCTGTCATTCCTGCGAGGCGGATTTCGGCGCAAGCGCGATTCGGCCTCCACGTTCTGGAACATGGACCTGCGGTCCCTGGGCGGGCCGATCACGGCTGCGCGCACCGAAGCCGTCAATCTTCCCGCGAAAAAGAAGGCGCGGCCGCGCTCCGAGGACGCTCCCGCCCAGCCGGCCCGCACCACCGTCGCGGCTGCGCCCAGCCTGCCCCGGCGCGGCGAAGACCTCCCGCGCCGGCAGCCCGTCCGTGAGGCTTTTCTCGCCACCCACGGCCTCGAAAAGAGCTTCGGCGGACGCAAGGTGGTCAGGGGCACCAGCCTCTACGTGCGGCGCGGCGAGGCGGTCGGCCTGCTCGGACCCAACGGCGCCGGCAAGACCACCGTGTTCTACATGATCACCGGTCTGATCAAGGCCGACCGCGGACGCATCGAGCTCGACGGCTATGACATCACCGGCCTGCCCATGTACCAGCGCTCCCGGCTCGGGATCGGCTACCTGCCGCAGGAGGCCTCGATCTTCCGCGGGCTCAACGTCGAGGACAACATCCGCGCGGTGCTGGAAGTAGTCGAGCCCAACCGGCGGCGGCGCGAGACCGATCTCAACGCGCTGCTCGAGGAATTCGGCATCACGCGACTGCGCAAGACACCGACCATCGCGCTCTCGGGCGGCGAGCGGCGCCGGGTCGAGATTGCGCGCGCGCTCGCGAGCCGGCCCAACTACATGCTGCTCGACGAGCCGTTTGCCGGCATCGACCCGATTGCGGTCGGCGACATCCAGGCGCTGGTGCGCCATCTCACCAACCGCGGCATCGGCGTCCTCATCACCGACCATAACGTGCGCGAGACGCTGGGCCTGACCGACCGCGCCTATATCATCTATTCGGGCGAGGTCCTGATGGAGGGCCGCGCCGAGGACATCGTGAACGACCCGGAGGTCCGCCGGCTCTATCTCGGCGAAGAATTCCGGATGTAGCCGAGACGCGGCGCGATCGCGAATGCCCCGCGGCGCTCCGCCTTGTCACCGGTGGCAAAATCGTGAATGATTATTGCTAGCGCCGACGATTTGTCGTCGGGATTTGGCGTGCAGCAGCTTGGTAGATGTTCATATGAGTTGGCGGATTGTCGGAACACTCAAGCGCGCGTCCCGCACTGTTCTCGATTTCTTCGTGATTGCGAATATCCTGTATTGGGCCATTCCGGCCTTCACGGCGATCTCGTCGCTGTTCCAGAATCAGAGCCCGATCGCCAGCAGCAGAATCGTCTACAAAAGTTTTGTCGAATGGCGAGGAAGCGAAATCAAGACGGCGGACTTCAATGTCGGTGGACCGCTGATGCAGCGCCGGACGGTGAATGACAACACCGAGGGCAGCAGGAAAGTCTATTTCTTCGGAGGCTCCACGATGTGGGGAGCCGGATCGAACGACGTCCAGACGATTCCGTCGCAGTTTGCCGCGGCAACCCGGATCCACTCCGAAAATTTCGCGGTGCCGGGATATATCGCGCACCAAAGCCTGGTCAACCTCATTCAGCTTCTGCAGGACGGGCATCGGCCGGACCTCGTGGTGTTTTACGACGGCATCAATGACGTCTGGGCCAAGTGCCGGCGCGAGCATGACGCGCATTCGCATATGTGGGAGCGCGACTACAGGGCCATCCTGTCGGACAGCAAGCCGGACACGTTCTCGCATTATCTGCGCGCCGTCGTCCGCCTGGTCGAGAGGATCAACAACGAGATTTCCCAATCGCTCGGCGAGGGCGTGTACGACTGCGCGTCCGATCCGGCCAAGGCCGAAGCGATCGCTGAAAATCTCGTCCGCGACTGGCAGTTTGCCAGCCGGCTGGCCAAGCTGTTCGATGCAAAGTTCATCGGGCTGTTCCAGCCGGTGTCCTACCTGACCGGCTCAGCCGCCACCCGATTCAAGGCGTCGAGGAATCTCGAGCCACAATTCACGGCTGTGTACCCCCTCATCCGGAAGAAAATTGCAGCCGGCGGCGAGATTCACGACCTGGTGTCGCTGTTCGATCCCGATGAATCGGTCTATCTCGATTTTGCCCACGTCAACGCCGTCGGCAACGGCTATGTCGCCAAAAAGATCGTTGAGCTGGCCGCGCCCCTGGGGTTTGGCGGCTGACCACGGCGGCGGCGCGGCCGATGCGGAGATGCACGTATTGCGTGCGGCCTGGGCGCCTTCACCGATTAACCGTGGCGGCCGAATGGGTGTACACCGCCGAACAAACAGGATAAGCAAGAACCGGACCACTTGTGCAGCGCAACATGGCACTCACTCAAAGACTAGAAATCCGGCAGAGCCACGCGCTCGTGATGACGCCGCAGTTGATGCAGGCCATCAAGCTGCTGCAGCTCTCCAATCTCGACCTGGTCGCCTATGTCGAGAACGAGCTCGAGCAAAACCCTCTGCTCGAGCGCACCGGCGACAACGACGGCGAGCGCCGCGCCGGGGACGGCGACGGGGAGGCGGCGCCGGCGCAGGATGGCGCCGCGGGTGACTGGTCGGCCGAGCGGTCCGCCGACAGCGACGCGACCGAGGGCCGGGCCAGCGCGGCCCTCGATGAGCGCGCGAGCGACGAGGCCGACGCCGTCACGACGCGCGCCAGCAACAGCGACATCCCGCAGGGCTATTCCGAATGGTCCGGCACCGGTTCCGGCGGCCGCGAAGACGGCGACTACAATCTCGAAGCCTTCGTGTCGGCCGAGACGACGCTCGCCGACCATCTCGCCGAGCAGCTTGCGCTGGCGATTTCCGATCCGGCGCGCCGCATGATCGGGCAATACCTCATCGATCTTGTCGACGAGGCCGGCTATCTGACCGGCGACCTCGCCCAGGTCGGCGAGAAGCTTGGGGCGCCGCCGGCCGAGGTCGGGGCCGTGCTCGGGATCCTGCAAAACTTCGATCCGTCCGGCGTGTGCGCGCGCAATCTGACGGAATGCCTTGCCATCCAGCTCAAGGAGCGCAACCGCTTCGACCCCGCGATGCAAGCCCTGGTCGAGCATCTCGACCTGCTGGCCAAGCGGGACCTCCCGGCGTTGCGCAAGATCTGCGGCGTCGGCGACGAAGACCTGACCGACATGATCGGCGAAATCCGCCAGCTCAATCCGAAGCCGGGTCTCGCATTCGGTTCGACCGTGGTGCAGCCGATCGTGCCGGATGTGTTCGTGCGGGCGGGACCCGACGGCAACTTCCTTGTCGAGCTCAATTCCGACACGCTGCCCAAGGTTCTGGTCAACCAGACCTACTATGCCGAAGTGTCGAAGAGCGCCAAGAACGACAAGGAAAAGACCTATCTGGTCGATTGCCTGCAGACCGCGAACTGGCTCACGCGCGCGCTCGACCAGCGCGCCAAGACGATCCTGAAAGTCTCGAACGAGATCGTGCGCCAGCAGGACGCCTTCTTCGTGCGCGGCGTCCAGCACCTGCGGCCGCTCAACCTCAAGACCGTGGCCGACGCCATCGCCATGCACGAATCGACGGTGTCGCGCGTCACCGCCAACAAATACATGGCGACCAGCCGCGGCATCTTCGAACTCAAGTATTTCTTCACCTCCTCGATCGCGGCCTCGGATGGCGGCGAAGCGCATTCGGCGGAAGCCGTGCGCCACCGCATCAAGCAATTGATCGACGCGGAGGTTCCGCAGCACGTTCTTTCCGACGACACGCTGGTGGAGAAGCTGCGGGAGGCCGGGATCGACATCGCCCGGCGGACGGTCGCGAAATATCGCGAGGCGATGCGGATCCCGTCTTCGGTGCAGCGGCGCCGCGAGAAGCAGACCTCGATGGGTGCGGCATCTTGAGCGAGGCTGCGCCTTGGAGAGGCCAGGCCAGCGCGGCGCGACGGCTTGCCATCTGGTGGCGCGGCGTCCCTGTTCATATGTAAACGGATGGCCGGCGGGCGACCCTCGCCAGCCGGACCAGTGGTGGAAACGCATATCGGAGGCCGATCATGCCGTTTCGTGTTTCGGGTAAGAACATCGACCTGGGCGAAGCGTTGCGCGTACGGATCAACCAGCGCATTGCGGACGCGACCGCAAAATATTTCGACGGCGGCTATTCGGGCCACGTTACCGTGGGCAAGGACGGTTTTGGCTTCCGCACCGAATGCGTGATCCATCTCGATTCGGGCATCGTGCTTGAAGCCAACGCAACTGCCCCCGATGCCTATGCCAGCGCCGACCAGGCGGCCGAGCGCATCGAGAAGCGGCTGCGCCGATACAAGCGGCGTCTGAAGGATCATCAGTTGGCGCGCGCGGATGGGCCTGCGGCCAATGACATCGCCTTCGACTCGCGCAACTACGTCATTTCCGCGCCGGAGCACGATACCGATGAGGAGGTGGGCGACTTCAATCCGGTCATCATCGCGGAAACGACCACGGCGTTGAAGCGTCTCTCGGTCAGCGAAGCCGTGATGGAACTTGATCTCACCGGCGTCGCGGTCGTCGTGTTCCGCCACGCTGGACACGACCGCGTCAATCTGGTTTACCGCCGCCCCGACGGGCACATCGGATGGGTCGATCCGCAAGCCAAGGACGCCCATTGACGCCCCGGGAGCCGGTCCTTATGGTCCGCCCCCTTTAGCGACGCCGCGTTCCGCTGAGCTTCGTATTCCTGGAACAATTCCATGCTGCTCACCGATCTCGTCGCGCCAAATGCGATCATTCCGACGCTGAGAGTCAACGGCAAGAAGCAGACCTTGCAGGAGCTCGCGGCCCGGGCCGCCGAACTCTCCGGTCAAAGCGAACGCGCCATTTTTGAAATCCTCCTGCAGCGGGAAAAGCTCGGTTCGACCGGCGTCGGCAACGGCATCGCCATCCCGCACGGCAAACTGCCGAAGCTCAACAAGCTGTTCGGACTTTTCGCGCGGCTCGACCGGCCGATCGATTTCGAAGCGCTCGACGGCCAGCCGGTCGATCTCGTGTTCCTGCTGCTCGCGCCCGAAGGCGCGGGCGCCGACCACCTCAAGGCGCTGGCCCGGGTGGCGCGGCTCCTGCGCGATTCAGACACGGTCCGCAAGCTGCGCAATTCGCGCGATGCGGAAGCGCTCTATGCAGTGCTGGCGATGCCGTCGGCGTCCGCCGCCTAGCGGCGGCGGCATCAGTAAACCCAGGAAGCAGATTCCGAAGGATGATTCTCCCTCGCGCTGATCTCATCTGAATTACTGACCCCTGATCACTGATTTCCCGATCAGTGCACGCTGACGGTCTCGAGCTCCTGGCTCCAGGCATTGGCGATCGCGGCTTCACGGCTGTCGGTCAGCATGATCGGCGTGCCATCGGCCGCGTGCAATGCGTAGAGCAGCGTGCCAGGCGCAAGGTGCGGCGCTTGCGGGAATTGCTTCTGCACGTCTTCGGAGCGCACAGCCCTGACATAGGCGATGCGGCCGCCGCCGAGCAGGGCCAGCGCCTCGGGAGAGATGGTCGGAAGGTTGATATCGTTGTTGGTCATGGCTCTCGACTCCTTTCTATTCAAACGTCGAGACCGGGTTACCGGTTCAGTCATTGTCCACGATGCTGATCGTCTTCACGATCCGTTCCGGCTCTGGCCGGGCCAGATCGATCGACAGCAGCCCGTTCTTCAGGTCCGCGCCCAGCACCTCCATGCCGTCGGCCAGCACGAAGGTGCGCTGGAACTGGCGCGCGGCAATGCCGCGGTGGAGATAGTGCCGGGCCTTTTCCTCCTGCTGGCGTCCGCGGATGACGAGCTGGCTTTCCTCGACCGTCACGTCGAGCTGATCGCGCGTGAAACCGGCGACCGCCAGCGTGATCCGCAGGCGCTCCGGATTGCCATTCTCGCGGGCGATCCGTTCGATGTTGTAGGGCGGGTAACCGTCCGCAGCCTTGGCGACGCGGTCGAGCGCACGCTCGATCTCGTCGAACCCAAGCAGGAAGGGACTGGACAGCGACGGAACTCGGGACATATCTCAAAGCCCTCTTGAAGCGACTTTGATGGGGCCCTTGTGGCGCCCCCCGCAACCGGCCGGCGGTCTTTGCATCCCGCTGTCCGGTCATGCAGAAATATGGGGTGTCGGGGTTAAGGCTTCAAGAATGCGGAAAGGCCCGCGATGGGCTGCTTTCTTGACCGCCGCGGCAGAGAATGGGAGGTCGGCCGCTTTAGCCTGCGGCGCTTCTCAGGGAGGTCTTCTTGCGGATTGCAGTCATGGGCTCGGGCGGTGTCGGCGGCTTCTTCGGCGGGCTTCTCGCCAAGGGCGGCGCCGACGTCCATTTCGTCGCGCGCGGCGCGCACCTTGCGGCGATGCGGGAACGCGGGCTCGCCATCGAGGGACCGCAGCCGGTCCATCTGCCGAAGGTCTCAGTCACCGACGATCCGCAAACGATCGGTCCGGTCGATCTCGTCATGTTCTGCGTCAAGCTGTGGGACACCGAGGCGGCCGCGCGGCAGCTCCTTCCGATCGTCGGGCCGGCGACCGGAATCATCTCGTTCCAGAATGGCGTTCAGAAGGATGACATGCTGCGCCCGATCTTCGGCGAGCAGGCGCTCATGGGCGGCGTCGCCTATGTGGGCACCGCCATCAGTAGGCCGGGCGTGATCGCGCAGACCGGTCCGTTGCAGCGTCTTGTCTTCGGCGAATACGACCGCCGCCGAACGCCGCGGGCCGAGACGTTCCTCTCGCTGTGCAAGCGGGGCGGCATCAATGCCGAACTCAGCGACGACGTGCGGCGCTCGATCTGGGAGAAATACGTCGTGCTGGTCGCGATGTCGGGCGCGACCACAGCCATGCGCGCGACCATCGGGCCGATCCGCTCGAACCCGCTTACGCGCGAATTCCTGCTCGATCTGGCCCGCGAGGTGGTCGCCGTCGGCCGCGCCCACGGCGTCGATCTGCCGGCGGACTATGCCGAGCAGCGGATTGCGTTCTTCGACGGATGGCCGGCGGCGATGACCACATCGATGCACCACGACCTGCAAGGCGGGCGGCCGCTCGAAGTGCGCTGGCTGTCGGGCGGCGTGGTCGACCTGGGTACGGAGGTCGGTGTGGCGACGCCGATGAACCGCGCCGTGCGAGACATCCTCACGCTCCATGCCGCCGGACGTGCGGACGGCACGCCGGCAGCAGCCGCGCCATGACGGCTGCCCGCCAAGCGTCGCGGTCAAATCCGCCCGAGCAGCACCAGGATCAGCACGATGACGAGCACCAGGCCCAGGCCGCCGGCCGGATAATAGCCCCAGCCCGCACTGTGCGGCCAGGTCGGGAGCGCGCCGACCAGAATGAGAATCAGAACAATCAGCAGGATGGTACCCAGGCTCATGGTTGCCTCCTCGACATTGCGTCCTGAATAAATGACCCCGGCCGCGACTGGTCCGGGGTCTTTGGCAAGAAGCAAGCGCGGTCGCGTCGCGGGGTTTGCTTCAGCCGCACCAATAACCCGGCCGTCGTGCAGAAGTTCCCAACGCAAGAGCCCGCAGGCAAGCGCACGGCAGGCACGCCTTGCGCGCGCCGCCCGCGAGCTTAGGCTGCCGGCCATCATGCCCGCTTCCACACCGAATCTGCCGCTCCTCACCATCCGGGCGCTGCGCACCATCGCGGTCCAGGTGCCCATGACCTATGCGCTCGGAACCAGCCAGGCGCGCATCACGGCGGCGCCGCTCCTCCTCATCGACCTCGAGACCGAGGAGGGCATCACCGGGCACGCGTACCTGTTCTGCTATCTGCCTGCCGTCGCGCCGGTGGTGGCGAAGATGCTGGACGCGATCGGGCAGATGGCGACGGGCGAGCGGGTGGCGCCGGCCGCGCTCTGGGAGATGCTGGCCCAGCGCTTCAAGCTCGTGGGCGTACAGGGCATCGTGCGCATGGCGATGGCGGGCCTCGACGTGGCGGTCTGGGACGCGCTGGCGCTCGGCGCGCGCGTGCCGCTTGCGACCCTCGTCGGCGGCGAACCGAGACCGATCCAAGCCTACAACAGTTGCGGGCTCGGTCTGATGGCATCGCCGGACGCGGTGGCCGACGAGGCCGAGAAGCTGCTCGCCGGTGGCTTCCGCGCCGTGAAGCTTCGGCTCGGCCATCCGACGCTGCAGGACGATCTCGCCGCGCTGCGGGCCGTCCGCAGGCGGATCGGTGACGGCATCGCCTTGATGGTCGACTACAACCAGGCGCTCGACGTCGCGCAGGCGCTGGAACGCGGCCGCGCGCTCGACCAGGAAGGCATCTATTGGCTGGAGGAGCCGATCCGCCACGACGACTATGCCGGCTGCGCGGCGCTCGCGCGCGCGCTCAGGACTCCGATCCAGATCGGCGAGAATTTTTCGCTGGTCACCTCGATGGAGGCGGGGATCGCGGCCGGTGCCGCCGATTACGTGATGCCTGATCTCGAACGCATCGGCGGCGTCACCGGCTGGCAGCGCGCCGCCACGCTCGCGGCCGAACACCGCATCGAGATGTCTTCGCATCTCTTTCCGGAGGTGAGCGCGCACCTGCTCGCGGCCACGCCGACCTGCCACTTCCTGGAATACATGGACTGGGCCGATGGCCTGGTGGAGGAGCCCCTGCGCATCGTCGAGGGTCGCGCGATCGTCCCCGACCGGCCGGGCAACGGGCTGTCGTGGGATCCCAAGGCGATCGAGCGATATAGGATCTGATTTCTGCGCAGCCTCGCTCGGCCTCATGCGGAGGAGCGTTGCCGAGCAACGCGTCTCCAAGACTGCGGCCGGTGCTGAGGATGAGGACGGAACAGCTATTTGATCAGCGCGCCGACCTTGTCCACGACCGCCTTGGGCGTGGCGTAGATTTTCTTGATGAAGGCCTCGAGGTGTTCGCCGTCCTCCGGCTCGACGTCGAGCATCAGCTTCTTGGCGTCCGCGACGAAGTCCTGGTCCTTCATGGTCGCGTTGAACGCATCGCGCAGCATCTTCAGCCGGTCGGCAGGCAGGTCCGGCGGCGCCACGAAGGGACGGCCGATGCCCTGGCCGGCATAGAGGAACTCGATCGCCTGCTTCTCCTCCGCGTTGCGCGCCAGGTCGACGATGAAGGGCGCGCCGTGAAGATCGGAGGTCGGCGCGGCGCCGCCATAGAACAGGACGTTGACCTTCCTGGTCTCGATCCAGTCCGGCCGCTTGCTGACCACGCTGTCGAGGCTCTCGCAGATGCCGTCGACTTCGTTGCGCTCCATCGCCAAAAACACGTCGGTCGAGGAGGGGAAGCCCGAGATCAGCTTGAACTTGGTGCCGAGCATTCCGTTCAGCGCCTTCGGATAGGAGTAGGTGCCGGTGCCCACGCCGGTATTTCCGATGATCAGCTCCTGCTCCTGGAGGTCCTTGAAGGTCTTCACCTTGGCCCGGTTCATGGAAATGCAGATGTTGGTCTCCAGGGTCGGCGTGCCGAGCCAGGTGATCTTGAGCGGGTCGAAGCGGGCGCCGGACGCGCCGGTCAGCGGTCCGAGCGCCGCGTCGCGTGCGATGATGCCCAGCACGGTGCCGTCCTTCGGCGCGATCGTGTAGATGTGATTGGCGGCATTGAAGCTGCCGCCGCCCGGCATGTTCTGCGGAACGACAGACGGCGTGCCGGGAAGATGCTTGCCGATGTGGCGGGCGACCACGCGGCCCCATTGGTCGTAACCGCCGCCCGGACCGAAGCCGATCAGCATGGTCACGTTTTTGCCGGCGAGGTTGGGGCCCTGCGCCGCCGCCGGCGCCAGTGCGAGCGCCGCCAGCGAGGTCACGAAGGCGGCCGGAAGCACGAGAATCTTGGCTTGCTGGAACATGGGTTTCCTCTCCTGTGGCGGGCTCGGCCGCCTTTTTGTCCTTCACATAATAGGGGGCCCGCCAGGCATTAAACAGTGCGGCGTGGCCGTTCGTCACGCCCGCGTTGCGCCGGTTTAATTCGCCGGCGACATATTGGTTCGGGGCTCGACGGCTCCGGTCGTGGTGCAGAACCGCTGGAGGAAGAGTGAGGCCGCCGAACCGTCGGCTGCATGTCCTCTATCCGCTTATTTGCAAATGCGTTGCCGGAAGCAGTCTTGAGATGTTGGTGCGAACCATCGCCTTCGCATCAATCGTAAGCCAGCCGTCAACCCCGCCCGCGGCGGTCGAAGGTTGGTGGAGCCAGGGGGAGTCGAACCCCCGACCTCTTGAATGCCATTCAAGCGCTCTCCCAACTGAGCTATGGCCCCATTCCGGGACGCGGTATCGGGAACTCCGCATCCAATCCTGCCGCCGGCGCGCGAGGTTAGACGGTGCGCCGGGATGGCCTCAAGGTTCCTCCTCGTTCTCGCGCTCGCCGATGATGTCGGTCACGTCTTCGTCGGTTTCCTCCTGCACTTCGATGAGCGCGGCATCGTCGAGACTCTGATCGATCTCGATCTCGTCGTCGCCCCCCTCGACGGCGTCGCCGTCAACAGACTTCTTCCCCTGCGCCTCGGCGTCCGCATCTTCGAGCGAGACGAATTCCGCCTCCGGCGTCTCCGGCACCACGACCTCCTCCTGGCGCACGGGGGCGACGGGGCGCGCCACCGGCTCAGGTCGCGAGCGGGAACTCACCGCCGCAAGCGTCAGCACGGTATGGCACTTCGGGCAGACGATCGGGTCCTTGCTGAGGTCGTAGAATTTCGTGTTGCAACTGCCGCATAGGCGTTTGGTGCCGAGCTCGGGTTTTGCCACGGATCGGGTTCCTTGCAGGGGGGCCGAAAATAAGGTGCTTCACTTGGCTAGTTGCCCTGCCGCTGTCAATAGCGGTCAAGCGCCCGGGGCGGCCGGCCGGCCTGCCGAAAGCCCGCCCGGGTGACGCTCTGGTGACGCCCTCCTGGCCGCATGCTAAGGCCAATTTCCGCAAACCGAGGTCGCCTTGGATCACGCCGCCAAAGTCCCGCTCAGCGCGCGCCGCGCCGGCGCCCTCAAGGGGCGTGTCCGCGTGCCCGGCGACAAGTCGATCTCCCACCGGGCGCTGATCTTCGGCGCCCTGGCGGTGGGCGAGACCCGCATTTCCGGCCTGCTCGAGGGCGAGGACGTGCTCAACACCGGCAACGCCATGCGCGCGCTCGGCAGCCAGGTGGAGCGCGCCGGCGACGGCGAATGGCGCGTGCGGGGCGTCGGCATCGGCGGCTTCCGGGAGCCGCCGGGCGTGCTCGATTTCGGCAATTCCGGCACCGGCGTGCGCCTGGTCATGGGGGCGGTCGCGGGCTGCCCGATCACCGCGACCTTCGATGGCGATGCCTCGCTCCGGCGCCGGCCGATGCAGCGCATCCTCGATCCGGTTTCACTGATCGGGGCGCGGGCAACGCATATGGCCGAGGGCGGACGGCTGCCGATCACGCTCGCCGGCGCGCGCGATCCGATCCCGATCGTCTACCGCACGCCGGTTCCCTCCGCGCAGATCAAATCGGCGGTGCTGCTGGCGGCGCTGGCGGCGCCGGGGGAGACGATCGTGATCGAGACCGACGCGAGCCGCGACCATACCGAAAAGCTTCTTGCGCACTTCGGCGCCGAGGTCGCGGTCGAGCGCGACGGTGCCCACGGACGCAAGATCACGCTCCGGGGCGAGCCCGAGCTCGCGCCCGCGCCGGTCGTGGTGCCGGCCGATCCGTCCTCGGCGGCATTCCCGATGGTGGCGGCGCTGATCGTGCCGGGCTCCGAGGTGATCCTGACCGACGTGATGACCAATCCGTTGCGCACCGGTTTGATCACGACATTGCGGGAAATGGGCGCGGACATCGAAGCGCTCGACGTCCGCAGCGACGTCGGCGAGGAGATGGCCGATTTCCGCGTCCGCGCGTCGCCGCTGCGCGGCGTCGACGTGCCGGCGGAGCGCGCGCCCTCGATGATCGACGAATATCCGGTGCTGGCGGTGGCCGCCAGCTTCGCCGAAGGCACCACCCGGATGCGCGGCCTCAAGGAGCTGCGCGTGAAGGAATCCGACCGCCTCGCCGCGGTCGCCGAGGGCCTTCGGGCCAACGGCGTCGCGGTCGAGATCGAGGGCGACGACCTGATCGTGCATGGCAATGGCCGCGCGGCCGGTGGCGGCATGGTTGCGACCCACATGGATCACCGCATCGCCATGGCGTTCCTGGTGATGGGACTGGCGAGCGAGAGGCCGGTGGGGGTGGATGACACCGGCTTTATCGCCACCAGCTTCCCGGGCTTCGTCGATATCATGCGTGGCCTGGGTGGCGACCTGTCATAACAGCACCTTACAGCAATCGGAGTTTTCAGGAACCTGCTCACGTGGCCCCCACCCTCGATCGCGAAAAACTTCTTGAGGCTTTTGATGAGATTGGGCTGGCTGCTACTGGCGCTGGCACGACGTTGCAAATCGCAGTCTACGGCGGCTCGGCCTTGATGCTGGCAAGCAACTTTCGGTTTGCGACTGAAGACGCCGATGTATCGCCGCTAGAGAATCCCTGGCCGGAGTGGCTGCGTCGCATCGTCGATAAGATCACCGCTGCAAACGGATGGGTCGAGGACTGGTTCAATGAAGGCGTGGCCTTCCACTTGAGTTCACTTGCGGACCACGCCGCCGACCACCTCGAATTTGGATCGTTTCCGCGGCGAGCTGGCGTCCCTGGTCTCGTTGTTTACGTTCCTTCGGCACCGTATTTGTTGGCTCTGAAGCTCAAGGCCATCCGCGTCATCGATCCGGTTCGCGGCGAGCAGGAACGGCTCGATATCTTGAATCTGATGCGGGTTGTCGGTATTCGCACTATCGAAGAGGCGATTGCCGTGCTCGCGCGCTACTTTCCCGTGAGCGCGGCGGGTGCCGAAAAACAGCGGTTTCTCCTTAAGACCATGAATCTTGAAGGAGCAGTGGATGCGCCCACATACCCTAGCAGAAGCAGTTGAGCGCGTTCGCTTTGGCGAGCCGCAGGATGTGTCGCTGGCGGAGTTCGTGGATACCTTTCTAATGGCGCCAGACGACGGTGTCCGTTATGCCACAATCGAGTCGGAGCCGGAACGCTCGGGGGATGTGCGCCTGGATGCGCTTGCGGGGGCGATGGCGGAGTATCTTGCCAAGCAATATCAGCTTGGACGCGTTCCGCTCTGGGTATCGGAGCCCTGCCGGCGGCTCGAGGAACCTTGGTTCACCACATCGTCGACTAGTCCGGCGTTGAGAGAATACCTTAGTGTCGTGAGCCCCGCAGAGTTCCGCTCACGCAACATCTTCACCGAAGAGCAGCCGTTGCGACGGGCGCGCAGCCACTTGCCGTTTGCAAGGAAGATTCCCGTACCGTCGGATGGGCAATGATCATCGCCATCGACGGGCCGGCGGCGTCCGGCAAGGGCACGCTCGGCAAGCGGCTCGCCGTCCATTACGGGCTGCGCCACCTCGATACTGGGCTCATCTACCGGGCGGTGGCGAAGGCGCTCCTCGACGCCGGGCACGACCTCAACGACACGCGCAACGCGGCGTCGGCGGCCAAGGCGCTTGATCCGGCGGGTTTCGATGAACGCGCCCTCAAGAGCCACCCGATCGGGGACGCCGCCTCGGTCGTCTCGGCGATCCCGCAGGTGCGCGCCATGTTGCTCGCTTTCCAGCGCGATTTCGGGCGGCAGCCGCCCGGCGCGGTGCTCGACGGACGCGACATCGGGACCGTGATATTCCCGGACGCCGAGGTGAAAATCTTCGTCGATGCCACGGCCGAGGTGCGAGCCCGACGCCGGACCGCCGAACTGACCGCGGGGGGTCAAAAGGTCAGGGAGGCTGACGTTCTTGCCGACATCCGCCGTCGGGACGAGCGCGATACGACGCGCGCCGCCGCTCCCTTGAAACCCGCAGCGGACGCGCACTTGCTCGACACCACGCATTTGGATATAGACGCCGCATTCCGGGCCGCCATCGACATCGTCGAAGCCGTCCGAGCAGGCCGGAAGCGCGGCTGATCGCGCTTCCGTCGTGGAGGACGAGCCTGCTCCGACCGTTTCCCCGGTGGCGCGCCGGATCGCACCATCGCTTCGATCGCTCGGCTTGCGCCGGGCCGCCGGCACGCAGGCTGGTCTTCGCAGCCTGCGGCAGTCCAATTTGCCGGCGGTTCTGAAAGTCCGCGGGACTTTCGGTCCGTGCGTTCGAAACGCCCATTCAACCAGTCCGGCGCCGCCCGCCAACCAGGAGTGTTCATGGCCACCGCTACCAGTTCCGCCACCCCCACACGCGAAGATTTCGCCCAGCTGCTCGAAGAGTCGTTCGCTCAGGGCGCCACGCCGCAGGAGGGGACCGTCGTCAAGGGGCTCGTCGTCGGCATCGAAAAGGACATGGCGGTCATCGACGTCGGCGCGAAGACCGAGGGACGGGTGGCATTGCGGGAATTCTCCGGTCCAGGACGGCAGAGCGAGCTCAAGGTCGGGGACACGGTCGAGGTCTACCTGGACCGGGTCGAGAATGCGCTCGGTGAAGCCGTCCTCTCGCGCGACAAGGCGCGGCGCGAAGAGAGCTGGGGCAAGCTCGAGACCGCGTTCAAGAACAACGAGAAGGTCACGGGCGTCATCTTCAACCAGGTCAAGGGCGGCTTCACGGTCGATCTCGACGGCGCGGTGGCGTTCCTGCCGCGCTCGCAGGTCGATATCCGGCCGATCCGCGACGTCACTCCGCTGATGAACGTCAATCAGCCGTTCCAGATCCTCAAGATGGACCGCCGGCGCGGCAACATCGTGGTGTCCCGCCGCACCGTGCTCGAAGAGACGCGCGCCGAGCAGCGCCAGGAACTGGTGCAGAATCTGGAAGAGGGCCAGGTCATCGACGGCGTGGTGAAGAACATCACCGACTACGGCGCCTTCGTCGACCTCGGCGGCATCGACGGCCTGCTGCACGTCACCGACATCGCCTGGCGGCGCGTCAATCACCCGACCGAGGTGCTCAATATCGGCCAGTCGGTGAAGGTCAAGATCATCAAGATCAACCACGAGACCCACCGCATCTCGCTTGGAATGAAACAGTTGCAGGACGATCCCTGGCAGGGCATCGAGGCGAAGTACCCGGTGGCCGCGCGCTACAAGGGCCGCGTCACCAACATCACCGACTACGGCGCTTTCGTTGAGCTCGAGCCCGGCATCGAGGGCCTCATCCACGTGTCCGAAATGTCGTGGACCAAGAAAAACGTGCATCCGGGCAAGATCGTCGCCACCTCGCAAGAGGTCGAGGTGCAGATCCTCGAGGTCGATCCGATCAAGCGCCGGATTTCGCTCGGCCTCAAGCAGACCATGCGCAATCCATGGGAGGTCTTCGTCGAGAAATATCCGCCCGGGACGAACGTCGAGGGCGAGGTCAAGAACAAGACCGAGTTCGGGCTGTTCCTCGGCCTCGACGGCGACGTCGACGGCATGGTGCATCTCTCCGACCTGGACTGGAAGCGTCCCGGCGAGCAGGTGATCGACGAGTACAAGAAAGGCGACAAGGTCAACGCGCAGGTGCTCGACGTCGATGTGGAGAAGGAGCGGATCTCGCTCGGCATCAAGCAGCTCGAAGGCGATCCGTTCGTCGGCGAGGGCGCCGGCGACCTCAAGAAGGGCGGCGTCGTCACTTGCGAGGTCACCGAGGTGAAGGAGTCCGGTCTCGACGTGAAGATCGTCGGCACCGATCTCACCACCTTCATCAGGCGCGCGGAGCTCGCGCGCGACCGCGGCGAGCAGAGGCCGGAGCGTTTCGCCGCCGGCCAGAAGGTGGACGCGCGCGTGACCCAGTTCGATCGCCGCACCCACAAGGTGCAGGTCTCGATCAAGGCGCTCGAGGTCGCCGAGGAGAAGGAGGCGATCGCCCAATACGGCTCCTCCGATTCCGGCGCCACGCTGGGCGACATCCTGGGCACCGCGCTGAAGCGGGCGAGCGAGAAGCCGGCTGAAAAGACCGACGAGAACGAAACCAGGGAATAGCGGCTCGACCGCACCAGGAGCCCCCGGGCTTGCCCCGGGGGCTCATGCTTCTTTCCCGGAAGGCGATGACATCTTCGGGCCAAACCCGAAAGGTGGCCGGCGTGCCGGTGTTTCGAAAGTCTTTGCCACAATTGCGGCCGGTTATCCCTGCCATTGACCGGCGTGCCCCGCGGCTGCACTGTCGCGGCCGCTTCATCGCGGGAGACGAGCCATGTCGCTCGATGCCGATACCATCGTGGACCGCCGCCGGATGCGCCGGAAGCTGACCTTCTGGCGCGTCTTCGCGGTTCTCCTGGCGATCTGTGCCGTGATCGCGGTGGGAGCGGCGACGCGCGCGCCCGGCATCGGCATCTTGACCGGACAGTCCGCAGGATCGATTGCGCGCGTCACCATCACCGGCCTCATCCGGACCGATCGCGAGCGTGTCGAGGCGCTGGAGAAATTGGGAACCTCGCCGGCCAAAGCCGTGATCGTGCACATCAACAGTCCCGGCGGCACCACGTCGGGCTCCGAGGAACTGTACGATTCGCTCAAGCGCCTGAAGGAGCAGAAGCCGACGGCGGTCGTGGTCGATGGGCTCGCGGCCTCCGGCGGCTACATTGCCGCCTTGGCCGCCGATTATATCATTGCGGGAGAAACGTCCCTGGTCGGCTCGATCGGCGTCCTGTTCCAGTATCCCAACTTCACGGACGCACTGAAGACGCTCGGCATCCGGGTCGAGGAGATCAAGTCCTCGCCGTTGAAGGCCGCGCCCAACGGCTTCGAGCCCACCAGTCCGGAAGCGCGCGCGGCGATCGAGTCGATCGTCATGGACTCCTATGCTTGGTTTCGCGCCCTGGTGAAAAGCCGCCGGCAACTCGACGAGGCGGCGTTGGACCGTGTCGCCGACGGCCGCGTGTTCACCGGCAGACAAGGCGTCGGCCTCAAGCTCGTCGACGAGCTTGGCGACGAGAGGACCGCGGTCGCCTGGCTCGCCAAGGAAAAGAACATCGATCCCAAGACCCCGGTGCGCGACTATCGGTTGCGCGACCGCCTCAGCGACCTGCCGTTCCTGCATACGGCGGCGATCGCGACCCTCGACGCGCTCGGGTTGAGCGGGTTCGCGCGTCATGTCGAGGAGTGGGGGGCGGTGCGGGCCATCGAACGACTCAACCTTGACGGTCTTCTGGCGCTTTGGCACCCTCCGACGGCCAACTAGGGCCTCGGATAGACTCGAGGAAAGGGCCGCGAGATGGGGAGCACGATGATCAAATCCGAGCTTGTGCAGCGGATTGCGACGCAGAACCCCCACCTCTACCAGCGCGACGTCGAGAACATCGTCAACGCCATCCTGGGCGAGATCATCGCCGCCATGGCGCGCGGCGACCGGGTGGAGCTGCGCGGCTTCGGCGCCTTTTCGGTGAAGAACCGGCCGGCCCGCACCGGACGCAATCCCCGCACCGGCGCGCACGTCTCGGTCGACAAGAAGTCGGTGCCATTCTTCAAGACCGGCAAGGAAATGCGCGAGCGCCTCAACCGCGCCGCGCCGTAACACCGTTCCGGCCTGTAGCGGTCCCGGATCAGCAGTGCATCGCTACGCGTCACGACGATTCACGCTGCATTGCGTGCGGGATACGAACGCCGAAAGTGCTCGATCATGATCCGCAAAATCCTTACTGCGCTGATCCTGGTGCCGATCGCGGTCGTCTTCATCGCCTTCGCGGTGGCGAACCGCCAGAGCGTGGTCATCTCGCTCGACCCGTTCAACTCGTCGCAGCCCGCGCTGTCGCTCTCGATGCCGCTGTTCGCGCTGATCCTCGCCCTGCTCATCAGCGGCGTCATTCTGGGGGGCATCGCGGCCTGGCTCGGGCAAGGCAAATGGCGCTGGCGGGCGCGGCATTTCGAGGCCGAGGCGCGCGAGCTGCGGCGCGAGCTTGACCGGATGAAGACGCGTGGCGGGGTGACCGAGCCGCCGCCGTCGATGTCCGTCGTCGACGCGCCGCGACTGACCATCCCGCCGCCGGCGGGGTGAAGGCGATGGCGGGCAACAACCCCGGCGGCCCATTTTTCTTTGCCGCTTGCGAGTAGCCACCGTCTTGGATGACCTGTGGTACAATCCAAACCGAGGTTTGGGCCATGAACGTACCGATCATCAACCGCGCGATCCTGCGCCTGCATCGAGCGGCGGTCGAGGCCAAGCATCCGGTCAATCGGCTGATCCCATCGATTGAGCGGACTGGCGTATGAGCGTGCTGATCAAAATCTGCGGATTGCGGACGCCGGAAGCGCTCGACGTGGCGCTCGAGGCGGGCGCCGACATGGTCGGCTTCGTGTTCTTCCCGCCGTCGCCGCGGCATCTCGGTTTCGAGGCGGCGCGCGTGCTCGGCGCGCGGGTGCGCGGGCGGGCGCAGAAGGTCGCGCTCTCGGTCGATGCCGACGACGATGTCCTGGCGGCGTCGATCGAGGCCTTGCAGCCCGATGCGCTGCAACTCCACGGCAAGGAGGACCCGGACCGGGTGGTCATGGTGCGAACGCGCTTCCGGCTGCCGGTGGTGAAGGTGCTGCCGATTGCGGAACGCGCCGATCTCGCATCGATCCGCCTCTATGCCAAGGTCGCCGACCGGCTCCTGTTCGACGCCCGCGCGCCCCGCGCGGCGACCCGGCCGGGTGGGCTCGGCAAGAGCTTCGACTGGCGGCTGCTGGACAGCGTCGACCGAGCCGTGCCGTTCATGCTGTCGGGAGGGCTCGACACCGACAACGTCGCCGAGGCGTTGCGCATCACGCGCGCGCCGGGCGTGGACGTGTCCTCGGGCGTCGAGCGCGCCCCCGGCGACAAGGACCCCGAGAAGATTCGCGCCTTCATTCGCGCCGCACGCGCGGCGGCCGATACCGGCGCTCGTAAAGTTGCGAGTAGCGCATGACCATCCAGCAGCCCAATTCCTTCCGCACCGGCCCCGACGAGCGCGGGCACTTCGGCATCTATGGCGGCCGCTTCGTCGCCGAGACGTTGATGCCGCTGATCCTGGAGCTGGAGCAGGCCTATGCGGACGCCAAGGACGATCCGGCTTTCCAGAAGGAGATGACCGGTTATCTGGTGGACTATGTCGGCCGGCCGAGCCCGCTCTATTTCGCCGAGCGCATGACCGCGCATTTTGGCGGCGCCAAAATCTATCTCAAGCGCGAAGACCTCAACCATACCGGCGCGCACAAGGTCAACAATGTGCTCGGCCAGATCATGCTGGCGCGCCGCATGGGCAAGCCGCGCATCATCGCGGAGACCGGCGCCGGCATGCACGGCGTGGCGACCGCGACGTTGTGCGCGAAGTTCGGGCTTGAATGCATCGTCTACATGGGTTCGGTCGACGTCGAGCGGCAGAAGCCGAACGTGCTGCGCATGAAGGCGCTTGGCGCCACGGTGCGGCCGGTCGAGTCGGGCTCGAAGACGCTCAAGGACGCGATGAACGAGGCGTTGCGCGACTGGGTGACCAACGTCGCCGACACGTTCTACTGCATCGGCACGGTGGCCGGCCCGCATCCCTATCCGATGATGGTGCGCGACTTCCAGTCGATCATCGGCAGTGAAACCCGCGAGCAGATGCAGAAGGCCGAAGGGCGGTTGCCGGACTCGCTCATCGCCTGCATCGGCGGCGGCTCGAACGCGATGGGGCTGTTCCATCCCTTCCTCGATGACACCCAGATCGAGATCTACGGCGTGGAAGCGGCCGGGCACGGCCTGACGTCCGGCCAGCACGCCGCCTCGCTGGCGGGCGGAAAGCCCGGCGTGCTGCATGGCAACCGCACCTACCTGCTCATGGACGGCGACGGGCAAATCCAGGAGGCGCATTCGATTTCCGCCGGCCTCGATTATCCCGGCATCGGGCCGGAACACGCCTGGCTCAACGACATCAAGCGCGTGAAATATCTCTCGGCAACCGACCAGGAGGCGCTCGCCGCCTTCCAGCTCTGCTCGCGGCTTGAAGGCATCATCCCGGCGCTGGAACCTGCGCACGCCTTGGCGCGGGTCGCGGACCTCGCGCCGCACAAGCCCAAGGACCACCTGATGGTGGTCAATCTCTCGGGCCGCGGCGACAAGGACCTCGCGAGCGTCGCCGACTATCTGGAACGCCACGGCGCGTGATCGGACTGGCCGAGCATTCGGGATGCATCGTGATCAGCAGGCAGAAGGTCGTCGGATGGATCATGATCGCCGTGTCGGCGGCCTACCTCGCGTATTTCCTGCGCGCGCGGGTGATGCTTCCCGGACCCTTGATCGCGAACAAGGAGTGGCTCTATGTGATCTCGTCGATCGGGTGCTTGATGCTCGGCACCGTCAATGTGCGCCTCGCGGCGAGGCGGGAGCGGCGGCAGAAGGGACCGGGGCGAAATGGACAGTAGCGCCGCGAACTCGGTTTACCTCTCCCCGGCGGGGCGAGGTCGGCGCCGTAGGCGCCGGGTGAGGGGATTCGTCTATTCCACCGTTCTAAGGGTCCGATCGATCAATTCAAGGACTCCTTCCCTGTTTTCGTACACGTCGACATTGGAGACTCGCATGACGTGCAGCCCGCATAATTCAAGGATGCGGGTGCGATCGCAATCTCGCTTTAGTTCCGCTCGTGTCGAATGTGTAACCCCACCGACCTCCACGATCGGTTTGCCATCGATCGTGACGAAATCCACGACGTATCGCTCGATCGGGTGTTGGCGGCGGAATTTCCATCGCGCCAACTGCCTGTTTCTGAGAGCCTGCCAAAGCAGCGCTTCGGCGCTTGGTTGCGATGCGCGGAGCTTTCGTGCTCTTGGCTTGAAATGCTCCAGCCCGCTCACCCGGCCGTTGCGCGGCCGACCTCTCCCCGCCGGGGAGAAGTATATCGCAGCCGGCCGCGGCACATGAGTGCAACGCGTATCGACCGCCGCTTCGCCGAGTTGAAGAGCGACGGCCGCGCCGCGCTGGTGACGTTCCTCACAGCCGGCGATCCCGACGCCGAGACGTCGCTCGCGATCCTCAAGGCGCTGCCGCAAGCGGGCGCCGACGTGATCGAGCTCGGCATGCCGTTCACCGATCCGATGGCCGACGGCCCGGCGATCCAGGCCGCGGGCCTGCGCGCGCTCGAGGGCGGGCAGACGATGAAGAAGACGCTCGCTTTGGTGCGCGGCTTTCGCACCTCGGACGACACGACGCCGATCGTGCTGATGGGCTACTTCAACCCGATCTACATCTACGGGGTCGACAAGTTCCTCGCGGATGCGAAATCCGCCGGCGTCGACGGCCTCATCGTGGTCGACCTGCCGCCCGAGGAGGACGACGAGCTGTGCCTGCCGGCGCTCGCGGCCGGCCTCAACTTCATCCGTCTCGCCACGCCGACGACCGACGACAAACGCCTGCCGGCGGTGCTCGCGAACACCTCCGGCTTCGTCTACTACGTCTCGATCACCGGCATCACCGGCATGGCGGCGCCCGATACGTCGAAGGTCACGGGCGCGGTCGCGCGCATCAAGCGCCATACCAGGCTGCCGGTCGCGGTCGGCTTCGGCGTGCGGACGGCCGCGCATGCCCGCGCCATCGCGAGCGGCGCCGACGGTGTCGTGGTCGGCTCGGCGCTGGTCGATGCGCTCAAGGCAAGCCTCGACAAGGACAACAAGGCGACCGGCAAGACCGTCAAGGCGGTGACCGACCTGGTCGCGAGCCTGGCCGCAGGCGTGCGCGCGGCGGGGCGGCCGGCGGAATAAGCAGCCCCCGGCATCCGCGGACGGGTGTATCATTCGCCTGGGTGCTACCCTATCTGTTGATCGATGACCGGGAGCATCGGCGCGCTCCCGCCCTCGTCCCCAGGAGGGCGTGAAGCGCCCGTCTCGAAGGATGAGGCCGAGAGGGGTTCGCGGCCGCGGAGCACTGCATGAACTGGATCTCCAACGTCGTGCGGCCGAAGATTCGCGGTTTCCTCAACCGCCGCGAAACCCCGGAGAATCTCTGGATCAAGTGTCCGGAAACCGGCCAACTGGTGTTCTACAAGGACGTCGAGGCCAACCAGTTCGTCATCCCCGGCTCCAACTACCACATGCGCATGGGCGCGGCCGCGCGCATGAAGTCGATCTTCGACGGCGAGACCTGGTTCGACATCGCGGTCCCCGACGTGCCGCTCGATCCGCTCAAATTCCGCGACGAGCGCCGCTACGCCGACCGGCTCAAGGACGCGCGCAACAAGACCGGCACGATCGATGCCATCAAGCTCGGCTATGGCAAGCTCGACGGCCTGCCGATCGTTGTCGGCGTGCAGGATTTCGATTTCATGGGCGGCTCGCTCGGCATGGCGGCGGGCGAGGCGGTGGTCAAAGGGCTCGAGACGGCGGTCGCCAAGTGCACGCCGTTCATCATGTTCGCGGCCTCGGGCGGCGCGCGCATGCAGGAGGGGATTCTCTCGCTCATGCAGTTGCCGCGCACCACGGTCGCGGTGCAGTTGCTGCGCGAGGCCGGCAAGCCTTACCTAGTGGTGCTCACCAACCCGACCACCGGCGGCGTCACCGCGTCCTATGCGATGCTCGGCGACGTGCAGATCGCGGAGCCGGGCGCGCTGATCGGTTTCGCCGGTCCGCGCGTGATCGAACAGACCATCCGCGAGAAGCTGCCGGAAGGATTCCAGCGCGCCGAATATCTCAAGGAGCACGGCATGGTGGACATGGTGGTGAGCCGCCACCAGTTGCGTGCGACGCTCGCCAATCTGTGCCGGTTGCTCACCAAGGCGCCTGCCTCGTCGCCGATGCCGACCGCGGATGAAACGCCGATCGAAACTCTGCCGGCGCCGACGAGTGCCTGAACGGCCATCGGCGCGCCACGAATTCCTGGCTATTGTGGCGCGCCATGAATGAAGTCGATTCCATTGTCGCGCGGCTCCTGAAGCTTCACCCGAAGCTGATCGATCTTTCGCTCGACCGCATGGAGCGCATTCTCGCCGCGCTCGATCATCCGGAGCGCAGGCTGCCGCCGGTGATCCACGTCGCCGGCACCAACGGCAAGGGCTCCACCATCGCTTTCATGCGCGCGATCCTGGAGGCGGCGGGTCGGCGCGTGCATGTCTATACGTCGCCCCATCTCGTGCGCTTCAACGAACGGTTCCGGCTTGGCGGCGTGCTGGTGACCGACGACGAGCTCGCCGCGGCATTGATCGAATGCGAGCGCGCCAACGGCTCCGCGCCGATCACCGTGTTCGAGATCGAGACCGCGGCGGCGTTTCTGCTGTTTACGCGGCATCCCGCCGACGTGCTGCTGCTCGAAGTCGGGCTCGGTGGGCGGCTTGACGCCACCAACGTCGTCGAGCGCCCGCTTGCCAGCGTGATCACGCCGGTCTCCTTCGATCATGCCGAATTCCTGGGCGACACGGTCGCCAAGATCGCCGCCGAGAAGGCCGGCATCCTCAAGCGCGACGTTCCGGCGCTGGTGGCATCGCAGCCGCGCGAGGCGCTCGCGGTGATCGAGCGCCAGGGTGCGCGCGTAGGCGCCCCGGTCAAGGTCGCGGGCGAGGATTGGACCGCGACCGAGGAGCGCGGCCGCCTAGTCTATCAGGACGACGACGGGCTGCTCGATCTGCCGGCGCCGAAGCTCTACGGCCGGCATCAGTTCGAGAACGCCGGCCTTGCGGTCGCGACCTTGCGCACGGCCACGGGCCTCAAACTGCCGCCCTCCGCCTTCGAGGCCGGCGTCGCCAAGGTCGACTGGCCGGCGCGGATGCAGCGGCTGGCGCAGGGGCGGCTTGCCGCGCTGCTCCCGCATGGCGGTGAGCTTTGGCTCGACGGCGGCCACAACACCGACGGCGGCCGTGCCATCGCCAACGCGCTCGCCGATCTGGAGGAGCGCGTCTCGCGGCCGCTGGTGCTCGTCATCGGCATGCTGGCGACCAAGGACGCGCAGGCGTTCCTGAAGAATTTCGCTGGACTGGCGCGCCGCATCATCGCGGTGCCGATCCCGCGCCAGGAGAAGACGCTCGGTGCCGATGCTCTCGCCGACATCGCGCGCGCCGTCGGCATCCCGGCGCAAAGCGCCGATGACGTCGCGGCCGCGCTCGCCGCGATCGGCGGCCTCGGCCTCGACCCGCCGCCGCGTGTCCTCATCACCGGCTCGCTCTATCTCGCCGGCGCGGTGCTGGCGGAGAACGGCACGGTGCCGAACTGAAAGGTCTGATCGCAGGCTTCCGGAATCACGAAAGAGAGCCTTCAGCAGCTTTTTACTTCAGCAGCGTCATCAGGTTGGCCTTCTTCTGCTTCACCTGGTCCAGGGTACATTGCCGCGGCGCCTTATCCGGGCGCCAGCGAAGCAGCGTCGTTCCATGGCGGAAGCGGTCGCCGGAGAAATGATCGTAACAGACTTCGACCACGAGCTTGGGCTTCAGCGGCCGCCATTCGCTCGACCGCCTCGTCGACCAGCGGCTCGGACCACCCGGCGCGTTGCCGGTGAAACCGGGCGGCGCCACGAGCTTCTCCAGCTTGGCCGTGAGCGCCGGCTTATCCTTGTTCGGGATCGACGATGTGAAGCCGACATGGTGCAGCAGGCCCTCGTCATCATAGAGGCCGAGCAAGAGCGATCCCACGACCGGCTTGCCCTCGTTGTAGCGAAACCCGCCCACCACGCAGTCGGCGCTGCGATAGTTCTTGATCTTCTGCATGCCGGTGCGGTCGCCCGGGCGATATTCAAGGTCGCGGCGCTTGGCGATAATGCCGTCGAGAGCCGGACCGACACGTTGCAGCCAGGCCTTGGCGTGGCCGATCTTGCCGGTCGCGGGGGAAAGCCGAATGCGCGCGCCCTTGCGAAAATTCTCGCTAGCGAAAGCTTCAAGCGCCTCGCGGCGCTCCTGCAGGGGCCTTTGCGTCAGGGATTTTCCATCCGGTCCGGCGAGCAGATCGAAAGCGATCAGCAGCGCGGGCGTCTCCTTCGCGAGCCGCTGGATCCGGCTTTGCGCCGGATGGATGCGCTGCAGCAGCGCGTCGAACGAGAAGGCGTCTCCTTCCGGCACGGCGATCTCGCCGTCGAGCACGAAGGCGCGCGGCTCGAGCGCGCGAGCCGCCTCGGCCAGTTCCGGAAAATAGCGCGTGAGCGGCTTGCCGGATTTCGCCTGCAGCTCGACCGTGTTGCCGTCGCGAAAGATCAGGCAGCGAAAACCGTCCCATTTCGGCTCATACTGCCACTCCTTGCCGGTCGGAATTTCATCGGCCGACGACGCTTCCATCGGCGGCAGCGGCGGGTGCAGCTCAAGCGTCATGACAGCCCTCGATACGGCAAGGCTATAACGCCGACGGCCGGCGTTGCGGCCGGCCGTCATGAAAATATATGACGAATGATCCGCCGGGCGTCACACCGCCGACGTGATCCACTGTTCGAGCTTCTGCTTCGGCGCGGCGCCGATCTGGCGCGCGGCCATCTCGCCGTTCTTGAAGATCATCAGCGTCGGGATCGACATGATGCCGTACTTCTGCGCGGTCGCCGGATTCTCGTCGACGTTGAGCTTGACGATCCGGACCTTGCCGATGAGCGAGCCGGCAATCTCCTCGAGCGCGGGCGCGATCATCTTGCAGGGGCCGCACCATTCGGCCCAGAAGTCGACCACCACGGGGCTGGCAGCCTTCAACACCTCGGTTTCAAAATTGGCGTCCGAAACCTTGTCGACAGCCATGGAGACCTCGTTGAGCTTGGGTGACGGCAGGGCGCCGCGGGGGATGCCGAACCTATGAACGGCCCCCGGGCGCGTCAAGGCGGCTTCACGGCGGGGTGAGGGCGGCCAGCGCCTGGTCCATGGCTGGCGCGGAAAGCTCCATGAGATCAGGCACATCGGTCCAGACCAGCGCGGCCCGGATGGGCCTGTCGGGGTATAATTCCGCCAGCACGGCACGATAGAGCGCGAGCTGGGTGACGTAGGCCCGAGGCACCTCCTCGAGTCGCCGGGGCGCGGGGCGGTTCGTCTTGTAGTCGGCGATCAAGACGGCGTCGGCGGTGACCACGAGACGGTCGACCTGTCCTGACACGGCGACGATGCGGCCCTGATGCATGAGCCGCCCGACGATCGGGACCTCGGCGCGGCTGCCGGGCGAGAACAGGGCCGCGAATCGCTGGTCGTCGAGCACCCTGCGCACGTGTTCGATCGTCTCTTCGACCTCATCGGCCGAGAAATCGGGCGCCGCCCGCGCCAGGTAGGCCCGCACCGCCTCGCCGCGGCCGGCGGGCGGGATGCCCGGCAGGGCCTGCAGCAGCCGGTGAACGAGCGTGCCGCGCTGGAGCGCGCTGCGGCGCTCGGCGCCGGCGCCGCCCGTGCGCAGCGCGGTCTGCTCGTCATGGACGCTCGACGGCGACAGCGGCACGGCCGTGCGCGGCTGCGATGCCGCGGTGCGGTCGAGCCAGGCCGGACGCGCCGGCCGGCCGCCGGCGGAGCCGCCTGGGGCGGCCGCCGCTTCGGCTTCCGGCGCGGCCTTGCGGTAGCGCCAGACCCGCCCGTCGCCGTCGTCGGCCTCCTCCTCGGCGGCCTCGGCCGCGAGCGCGCCATGGACCAGATCGTACCAGCAGCCGTCCGGCCTGCCGCGCCCGCCCATGGCGCCGCAGATCACGAGCCGGTCGGCGGCGCGCGTCATCGCCACGTAAAGCAGCCGCCGGTATTCGTTCTCGTTCGCTTCGACCGCCGCGGCGCGCGCGCGGGCGACGGGCGCGACATCGTCATCCTTGCGGCCGGCCCAGACCAGCGGCGGCGGCGCGCCCGGGGCGGCGTCCGCGACCGGGAGCGCCAGCAAGCGCGGCGGGTGCGATCCCGCCGGCGGCGTCGTGGTGTCGGCGATGATCACGATCGGCGCTTCCAGGCCCTTGGCGCCGTGCACCGTCATCACCCGCACCTCGTCGCGCGCAATCTCCATGTCACGCTTGACCTCGGCATTGGCGGTGCGCAGCCACGCCACGAAGCCCTGCAACGACGGTGTCTCGATACGCTCATAGTCGAGCGCCAGGTTGAGGAACTCGTCGAGCGCGTCGGTTGCCTCCGGGCCCAGCCGCGCCAGGAAGCGCTGGCGTCCGCGTTCCGGGCCGAGCAAGCGCGCATAGAAGGCGGACGGCGATTCGCGTTTCGCGGCGGCGGCAAGACGATCGAGGAGCGCCAACGCGTCGGCGAAGGCCGGGTCTTCG
Organism: Alphaproteobacteria bacterium; assembly: GCA_034669045.1. GTDB lineage: Bacteria > Pseudomonadota > Alphaproteobacteria > Rhizobiales > Xanthobacteraceae > VAZQ01. The sequence continues at coordinate 40,729 of JAXDOD010000096.1, read as the reverse complement.
CCGGCCCTGGCGCGCAAGGCGGCGTGCAGCGGACCCTTGCGGTTCCAGGCCAGCTTAAAAAGCTGATCCTCGTCGAGCCCGAACAGCGGGCTCTTGAGCACGCTCGCGAGCGCAAGGTCGTCGTCAGGCAGCAGCAGCGCGTCGGCGAGCGCGAGCAGGTCCATCACGGCGATATGCTCGGTGAGTACCAGGCGGTCGGCGCCCGCGACCGCGACGCCGGCGTTCTTGAGCGCGCGGATGATGGCCTCGAACAGCGGCCCGCGCTGGCGCACCAGGATGAGGATATCGCCCGGCGTCGCGCGGTGCCGCCGGTCGCCGTCGCCGACGCGGTCGCCGCGCTTGATCCAGGCGCGCACGCAGGCCGCGATCTTGCGCGCGAGCTTCACGCGCGGGCTGGTCTCCGACGTGGTGTCGAAGGGCGCATCCCAGGGATCGACCTCCACTTTCTTCTCGGGCTCGACCAGCGGCCAGATCTCCACCAGGCCGGGCGCCTGCGCGCGCACCGCGGTATGCGCGGTCGGGACCGGGTCGGCGGTCAGGCCGCGGAAAGCGGCCGGCTGCTTGAACACCTTGTCGACCGCATCGAGCACGACCTGCACCGAGCGGAAGGAGTATTTGAATTCCAGCGGCCGGAAGGTGAGGCCGCCGGCGTCGTAGGCGCGCTTGAAGCCGCTGCGCTTTTCCGCGAAAGCCTCGGGCGCGGCGCCCTGGAAGGAAAAGATCGACTGCTTGTGGTCGCCGACGGCGAAGATCGAGCGCTTGAGCGCGCCGCGCGCGCCGGCGCCGGAAGCGAAATCGGCGACCAGGCGCTCGATCACCTCCCACTGCTTGGGGCTGGTGTCCTGCGCCTCGTCGATCAGGACATGGTCGATGCCGAGATCGAGCTTGTAGTGCACCCAGGTCGGGTGCACGGTCGCCACCATCGCGAGCGTCTTGTCGATCAGGTCGTCGTAATCGAGGAGCCCGCGGCGGTCCTTCTCCGCCTGGTAGCGGCCGATCACCGCGGCCGCGACCGTGACCAGGGCCGCGGTCCGGTCGCGCGTCACGATGGCGCGCTTGCGAGCGAGCAGCGCGCACACGCGTTCCTGCTCCGCCAGCAGCCGCTGGAACAGGGCGGGATGATTGTCGCGGATCGTCTGGGTCGCGAGGTTCTTGCGCGGCGCCAGCTCGGCCGTGCAGAAGATCGACAGATAGGCGTCCAGGCGGTCGCCACCCGCGAGCGTGGGAAGCCGCTCGAAGCACGCGGCGTGCGCCGCGTCGGTCTTCAAGCCTTCGGCCAACGCGGCCGCGACCGCCGGCCATTCCGACGCCGCGATCAGCGAACCTGAGAAGAATTCCGCCTCGATCGTCGCAATGCTCTCGCCGGGCGCGATGCCGAGCATCCGTCCCAGCTCCGCCACGGCCTCATCGAGGCCGCCCGCGCGCGCGAGCCAGCCGAGCACCGCGTCGCGCTCGCCGATCGCCTCGTTGACGATATCGCGAAACGATTGTTCGGACGCCAACGTGATCGCGGTCGCAAGCGCGCGGCCGATCCGGCTGTCCGGCGCGCCCGCGCCGGCGAGCAGAACGTCAAGGCTCAGCCGTTCAAGCAATTGCGTGCGCGCGGTGTCTTCCAGCACTGTGAAGCGCGCCGCCACATTGGCCTCGAACGGGAACTGCTGCAGCAGCCGCGTGCAGAAGGCATGGATGGTCTGCACCTTGAGGCCGCCGGGGGTCTCCAGGGTCAGCGCGAACAGCCGCCGCGCCAGCGCGCGCAGCGCCGGCGTCGGCCGTTCGTTCGACATGGCGCGGATCGCCGCATCGAGATCGCCGTCGTCGAGCGCCGTCCACACCGCGAGCGTGTCGAACACGGTCGTCGCCATGTTGGCGGCCGCGGCCTTGGTGAAGGTCAGGCACAGGATCTTGGCCGGGTCGGTTCCGCCGAGCAGGAGCCGGATGACGCGCTGCGCCAGCACATAGGTCTTGCCGGCGCCGGCATTGGCCGAAACCCATACCGACGCAGCCGGGTCGGAGGCCTCGCGCTGGCGCACGAGCACTTCGTCGGGAATGCGGCCCGGCGCGCTCATTCGCCGCCTCCGGGATCGTCGCCGGCGCCGCCCGACAGCGACCATTCCCTGACCCGGGCGAGATGGTCGTAATCGCCGTAGCCGCGGCGCGCGAACATCGGCCGCTCGCGCGAGCGATAGGGCGTCGTCTCGTCCTCGAACCTCGTGGCGAGCTCGGTGAGCTTTTCCAGCGCGCGGTCGGCCTCCGCGTCGGGCGTCGTGTCCCTCCACGCGATCGCCTTCAGCTCGCCGGCCGGTTCGCCGCCTCTGAGCTGGACATAGAGCAGCGTCGAGATCGACACGCCCTTCGGCAGGTCCAGGAACCGGCCGGCGCGCAGGATGGCGCCTTCGAGCGTGAGCTGCGGCGCCAGCCCGGATTTGACCTGGGCTGGGGTGGGGGTCTGGCCGGTCTTGTAGTCGAGGATCGCGTAGCGGCCATCGGCACCGCGCTCGATGCGGTCGGCACGCGCCGAGAGCCTGAACGCGCGCGCGCCGAGCGGGATCTCGATCTCGCCGCGAATCTCGGCATGCACGGCCGCGACCTCCGTCCGGCGCTTGCTTTCCCAGTCCGCGAACCAGCGGGCGATCCGCTGGTAGCGCGGCCACCAGAAGGCGCGCGCCTCCGGGTAGTCCTCGATCGCTGCAAAATGCGCGCGGCCGAGCTCGATCAGGGCGTCGTAGGGGTGTGGCGGCAGCGCCGTTGCGAAGGCTTGCGTGAAGTCGCCGATCGCGCCGTGGATGACGGTGCCGCGGTCGGCGGCGCCCGGCGGGGTGTCGACGGCGTGGAGCGGCATCAGCCGCAGGATGTGCTTGGCGTAGATCGTGTAGGGATCGCGCAGCCAGTCCTCGATCGCGGTGACCGAGAGCCGCGTCGGACGCGCGGCGCGCGGCGGTCTCGGCTCCGGCCGCGCGGCGGGCTGCGGCGGCCGTGATGGCGTATCGAGCATGCGCGCCCAGGACAGGTACTGCTCGCCGCGTCCACGCACCGCGTCCCAGCGCTCGCCGGAAACCGCCGCGAGCCTTTGCACGAAGCGCGATGCCACGGCCGGCGCGCCCCCGGCCTTGGCGGCGCGCGTGAGGATGACCTCGCTGGCGCCCAGCATCTGCGCAAAGTCATGGGCCGAGAGCGAGATGCGCCGCTCCGGCAGATCGAGCCCGAGAGCGAGCCGCATCGGACGGCTGAGCCAGGCGTCGCTGCGCGTCTCCGGCGGCCAAGTGCCTTCGTTGAGCCCGCCCAGCACGACGCGGTCGAACTGCGACAGGCGCGCTTCGAGCGTCCCGAGGATGCGCACGCGCGCGCCCGTGCGCGGCGTTTCCCGCATCTTTTCGGTCCGAATGGCGGTATCGAAGAGTTCGCAATAGTCGTCGAGCCTGACGCGGAGCTGTTCGGCGGGCGGGCTTTCGGCGATCGTTTGCAGCGCCTCATCGAGCATCTTGCCGTCGGCACCCGCAAAGGCGGCGGGCAGGCCCGTGCCCTGGTCGGAGAGCGCCGCGATCACGGCGCGGTGGCGCTGCGCAAGCTCGGCAAAGCAGTGCGGACCGGGGCGCAGGCATTCGAATTGCCCAAGCGCTGCGGTCAGTTCCGCGACCAGGTCGGCGGCCGCCTGCAGCTCGTCGTTGCCCAGCGTCGCGCGCGGGTCGGAGGGGTGCAGGTCGCAGCGTTCCTTGCGCCGCAGCTTGGCCAGTTCGGCGCGGAAGCTCGCCAGCGCATCGCCCAGCCCCGCAGTCCCCGCTTTCGGACGCGGTCCGCGCAGGACCGCACGCTCGAGCGCCGCGATCGCGGGCGCGTGCGCGCCTTGCGCCTTGCCGAGCCGGATCAGCGGATGCTTGAGCAGCGCCAGCAGGCCCACGGGCGGCAGCCCGCCGAGCGTCGTCTCCGCGGCGAGCCGCGCGAACACGCCGGCCTGGGTGTCGGGGAGCGCGTCGCCGCCGGAATCGTCGGCCGCCACGTTCCAGCGCGCGAGCTCGGCCAGCACGCGGCGGGCCAGCGCGCGGTCGGGCGTGACCAGGGCGGCGGTCTTTTCGCCGGTCTCGACGGCTTCACGCAGCGCCACCGCGATCGAAAGCGCCTCCTCCTGCGGATTGGCGGCTTCGACGAAGGAGAGTTTTTCGAGCGCGGCGGGCGCATAGGCCGCGAAGGCCGGATCGGCGACGCGCGCGCGCCACAGCTCGGTCGTGCCGGCGGGCCGGAAAACCTCGGACAGCAGCCGCTCGCGCCCGGCCCCGGCCGCCGGCGTCAGCAGGGCGACCGCGTCGCGCGCGATGCCGATGCGCTTGAGCAGCGCCTGCAAGGCGAACTGCGGATGCCCCACCGCCGGTGCGTCGCGGTCGTCGCCGCCGGAGATCAGCTCCCAGGACGCGTCGTCGAGATCGGTGTCGAGACCGGGCAGCACCACGGCGCCGTGCGGCAGCCTGGCGATGGTGGCGATCAGGTCGGCGGTGGCCGGCATCGAGCCGGTGGAGCCCGCGGCGATCACCGGGCCGTCGGTGTGGGCGGCGAGCCGCCTGGCTTCCGCGGCGATCAGCCGGTCACGCCGTTGGGCCGGCTCGATGCGGCCGGTTTCGTCGAGATACCGGGGCCAGTGCACGCGCGCGATCTGCAGGAAGCGCAGCGTCTTCTGCCAATATTCGTCGAGCGTGTCCGGCACCAGGTCGTCGAGCCGCTCCCACGGCACCCGCCGCGTCGCCATGTCGTCCATCAGGCGTGCGAGGTCGTCGGCGAGCGCGAGCGCGGCTGCCGGCGTCGATGCGACCAGCGGCATGCGGTCCTCGCCGTGCACCTCGGGCGAAGCGGCCCATTGCGTGACCAGTTGCGTCAGCAGGACGCGCCGCTCGATGCCCTCGATCGGCGGCGGCAGGTCGAGAGCATCGCCCGCAAGCGCGGGAGCCGCGGCCTGCGCGAAGGCGATCTCGTCCTCGTCCACGTCGCCGATCGGGACGATGCGCGGCAGGATCGCGGCGCTGCCGCCGGTCGCGTCGAGAAAGAGATCGCGCGCCAGCCGGCAGGCGCGCCGCGTCGGCAGGTAGAGCGTCGCGCTCGCGAGCGCCAGCGGGTCAGGCGCGGCCGGGAAGCCTTCGACGAGCTTGCCGGCGAGCAGCGCCCCGATCAGCGTCGGGACGAACGGCGCCGAGGCCGGGATGGTGAAGACGCGGGGGCTGACCATGGTGAATCATACACTGTCCGGCAATGACGTCGCGCCCGCGATATCACGCCGCGCTCGCCACGATGGCGGCCTCGGCGGCCTCGACCGCCTCGGGCGTGCCGACATGCATCCAGACGCCTTCGAGGCGAAGCCCGCGCAGCCGCTCGGCCGCGATGGCGCGGTCGAACAAAGGCGACATGGACGATGGCCCCGCGGCGACGCCGGCGAAGAACGCGGGCGTGAGGATCGCCGCGCCCGCATAGACGAACGGCGCCACCTCGCGCTCGCCGCGCCGCGCGAGCCGGCCGTCGGCCGCCATGGTGAAATCGCCGCGCCCGGCATAGCCGATGCTGGTCGCGGTCGGCGCCACCAGCAGCAGCGCGTCCATGCGGGCAGGATCGAAGGCGGCGGCCAGCCGCGCCAGGTTGGAGGCGACGCCGTCGATCCAGATGGTGTCGGAATTGACGTGGAAGAACGGCGCCGCGCCGAGCTCCGGCAGCGCCTTGATGACGCCGCCGCCGGTGCCGAGCAGTTCGCCGCGCTCGTCGGAGATGACGATCGCCGGGCGCTGCCGGCCGGCGAGATGCCGCTCGATCTGGTCGGCCAGGTGATGCACGTTGACGACCACGCGCTCGACGCCGGTCATCTCCAGCCGGTCCAGCACATGGTCGATCAGCGCCTTGCCGCCGACGGTGACGAGCGGCTTCGGGACCTTGCCGTTGAACGGACGCATGCGCGTGCCGAGGCCGGCCGCCAGCACCATGGCGCGGCGCGGAGCCGCGACGGCGCGTGATCCCCCCATCAAGTCCCCCGCTGCGAATCAGATAGTCTTCAACGCCGGAACGTGTTCGCTATACCACTCATTGAGCGCCGCCAGCGACGGATGCGCGAGCGAGCGCTGCAGATAGGTCCATACCCGCGGCATATGGCGCAAATATTGTGGCTTGCCGTCGCGCAGGTCGAGGCGGGCGAAAATGCCCAGAATCTTGCTGGCGCGCTGCGCCGCCAGGGTGACATAGGTCCTGATGAACTGCCCGCCGTCGAAGTCCGGGTCGCTGGCGCGCCGCCGGCGCACATAGCGGCCGAGCAGCGCCACCTCGACCGCCTCGGGCACGTCGATGCGGGCGTCCTGCAGCAGCGACGCGAGATCGTAGGCCGCCGGCCCCATCAGGGCGTCCTGGAAGTCGAGCAGGCCGAGCCGCTGCAGCTCGGTCCGGCGCGGCAGCCAGAGCAGGTTGGGTGAATGGTAGTCGCGTAGCACCCAGGTCGGGGGGGAATCGATCGCCGGCTGCAGGGCCTCGCGCCAGAGCGCCACGAACGCCGCGCGCGCCTCGTCGGTGATCGGCACGCCCAGCCGCGGGACGTACCAGTCGAGCAGCAGCTCGGCCTCGATCAGGAAGGCTTCCATGTCGTAGGCGGGAATCTGATGCTCGACGTGCGGCGCGACCGGCAGCCGGTCGGGCAGGAGCTGTTCATGCAGCGCCAGCAGCACGTCGACCGCGGCCGCATAACGCTCCTCGATCGGAGCCGCAGGATCGCCCTGCACGACGCGCTCATCGCCGAGGTCCTCGATCAGCAGCAGCCCCTGGTCGAGGTCGGCGTGATAGATCTCGGGCGCGGACAGGCCGCGCTCGCGCAGGCCCTTCGCCATCGCCACGAAGGGCACCACGCTCTCCGCCAGATGCGCGATGCCGCTGTAGGGCCGCCCGTCGCGCACCGGCGGACCGTCCGGCCGCCGCGGCGCGTTCATCAGGATGGCGCTGCGCTCGCCGAGCAGCAGCCGGTCATAGCTCCGCGTCGAGGCGTCGCCGGCCATGCGCTGGCGCAGCGCCTCGCTCATGCCGGCCTCGGCGATGAACTGGCGGACCGCCGCCATCCGGTCCACGCGCGCCGCGAAGGCGCCGTAGCCGGTCACCCGGGCCTGGCGGAACTGGAGCTTGAGCTTGGGCACCAGCGTGAGCGCGACGTCGAGCCGGTCGGGCGGCAGGAAACCGGCGGCGCGGTCCGGCCATTCGAGCAGCACGACCGCGCCTTCCGGCAGGTCGTCGAAGCCGAGCTCGGCGAGTTCGGCCGCGCCCGAGAGCCGGTAGAGATCGGCGTGCACCACCGGAAACCGCGGCAGGTCGTAGACCTGCATCAGGTTGAAGGTCGGGCTCGGCACCTCGATCGTCTCGTCGCCGGCCAGAAAGCGGATCATGGCACGCGCGAACATGGTCTTGCCGGCGCCGAGGTCGCCCGACAGGGTGAGCAGGTCGCCGGGCTCCAGCGCGCTCGCGACGTCGACCATGAGCCGGCGCGTGGCGTGCTCGTCCGGCAGCACCACCGAGAAGCTCGCACCGCCGGACGGGGTCAGCAGCATGGCCATCACGCGCGTTCCGCTTGCCAGTTGGCATGATCGTGGCGGCGAACTCGGTCTACTCCCCTCCTCCCGCCAGCGTAGGGGAGGGGGAGGCCACGCGTCCGGGACCCGCTGCTACCCCTCTCCCTGTCCCTCCCCCACAAGGGCGGAGGGAACGTTGCGGCACCAGCCTTACAAGGGAGGCGCAGACCGAGCGTGCGGCCTGAGCAACACCTCACGCCGCGGTCCGCTCGCCAACCTCGCCGAGCGGGAAGATGCAGGTCACGGTGGTGCCGCGCCCGATCGCCGAATCGAGCGTCACCTCGCCGCCGTGCAGCTCGACGAACGAGCGCACCAGCGACAGGCCGAGGCCGGTGCCGCGATGGCGCGAGCCGAGGGAATGGGTTTCGAACCAATCGAATACCTTGTCCTGCACGTCGGGCGGGATGCCGGGCCCGTGATCGGTGACCGAGAATACGACGGCATCCTTGAGCCGCTGCGCCGAGAGCGTAACGGCCTCGCCGGCCGGCGAGAAGCCTATGGCATTGGCCAGGAGATTGAACAGCGTCTGGCGCACCCGCCGCTCGTCGGCCACGAAGCTGCCGATATCCGGCGCGGCCCGGATCGTGAGCGAGATTCCGCTCTGCACCAGCCGGTCCTGCACGCCTTCGGCGGCCGCATCCATGGTCTTGCGGATGTCCACCGGGCCGAGGTTGAGCTTCATGGCGCCGGCGTCGATGGTGGCGAGATCGAGGATGTTGTTGATGATCGCGAGCAGCGCGTTGGTCGAGACCTGGATGTAGCCGAGATATTCGCGCTGCTTGCCGGTCAGCGGCCCGGTCACCGGGTCGCCGAGGAAATGCGAGAAGCCGATGATGTTGGTGAGCGGCGAGCGCAGCTCGTAGGACACGTGATGCACGAAGTCGATCTTGATCTTGTCGGCGTCCTCGAGCGCCTCGTTGCGCTCGCGCAGCGCGCGCTCGACGTTCACTGAATCGGTGACGTCCTGGAAGGTGACGAGAGTGGCGCCATCGGGCAGCGGGATGGTGGCGCAATCGACCACGCTGCCGTCGCGCCGCTCCAGGCGGCCGGTCACCAGGTCGCGATTGTCGATGGCCGTGACGGTGGTGCGCAGCGCCTGCCACAGCCGGTCGTCGCCGGAGAGCGGCTGGCACCAGCCGATCACGGTCTCGATATGCGGACGCTCCGCCAGCGTCTCCGGCGCCAGCTTCCACATGCGGGCGAACACCGGGTTGACCAGCCGCAGCCGGCCGTCGCTCGCGAACACGGCCACCGCCTCGGTGAGGTTGTCGAGCGTCTCGCCCTGCACCTTGATGAGGGCGTCGTAGCGCCGCTCGAGATCGAGCCGCTCGGTCACGTCGTGGAACAGGTAGATCACGCCGCCTTCCGGATTGGGCGTCGTGCTCACGCGCAAGGTGCGGCCGTCCGGGAGGTGCCAGGTGAACTCCTTGGCTTCGAGCGCGCGATAGGCCTCGTGCAACTGCCCCTTCCACTGCCGGAAGTCCTGCTCCTCCGGGAGCTTGCGCATCGCACGCAACTGATCGAGCACGCCCGAATCCGTGGGCCCCTGGTCCAGGAAGGCGGCCTCCAAGTCCCACAGCGAGCGATAGGCCGAGTTGTAGAAGATGAGCTTCTGGTCGGAGCCGAAGATGGCGACGCCGGTCGCCAGCCGGTCAAGGGTGCGCCGGTGCGCCTCGACCATGTGCTTGAGCTCGGCCCGCAAGGCTTCCGTTTCGGTGGCGTCGATGCCGATGCCGGCGCTGCCGCGCCGGGCCGGGGAGGTGAGCACGTCGAAGGTCCGCCGGCTGCCGGCGACGATGGCCGGCAGCCGTCCCGCGTAGGATTGCTCCGCCTCGTGGGCGCGGAACAGCTCCTCGCGCGCGGCGCGGTCGAACAGCTCGATGCCGCGCTCGATCGCCTCGCGGGCGTCCTTGGCGTCGACCAGGCGCGCATAGGCGGCGTTCGCGAACACCAGCTTGGCGGCCTCGTCCCGCACCCAGATCGGAGACGGCAGGGTATCGATCAGGGTGCGCAGCGCATCGCTGTCCTCGGTCTGTTTCTGATAGCGCGCGAGCAGATCGGCGAGCTCGCGCCTGACCCCGCTCACGTCCTTGAGGCGCAGGATCGCGCGTCCCCCGATCACGTGCCCGTCGGCCTCGATCGGGCGGCCGTTGCGCGTGGCCAGCGTGGTCGCGAAGCTTTCGCCGCGGGCGCGGAGCTGCTCGACCAGGCCCTCCATGGTCCGCGCCTGTTCCGGCTCGAGCCAGGTCCCGAAGGCGAGCACGCGGTGCGGCGCGTCGGCGCTGGCGACGAGGGTCGGATCGCCGATGATCTCGGGCTCGTCCGAGGCCGCCGCCCAGACGATGAGAATCTGCGGGTCGGAGCGCAGCAGCGTCAGCACGCGGTCGCTCTCGGCCTTGGCGGCGATGATCTGGTCGCGCGCAATGGCCTCTGTCTCGACGAGGCGGTGCCGGGTGCGCACCAGGAGGATCGCGGTGACCACCGCGAAACACAGGACGCCGAGCGTCAGCGCCAGCGCGGCGATCTCATGCCCGTCGAGCTGCAGGAGCGCCCACAAATAGGCGTCGAGCGTCGAACCCTCGAACACCGTGCCGCGGATCGGGAGGGCATCGACGGCGTCCTGCGCGGCGGCACCGCCGGTCCAGAACGGCGCACACAGGACAGCGGCGGCCGCGCGAAATCCGCTGCGCCGCGGATGAGCCCCAAAGCTCCCGCCGGTGATCCGGATCGTGTCCGGCATTCCCGCTTGCCCCACCGCCTTTGGCCGGCGCCAACCGGCTCACGCGGACCGCATGGCGGCACCTCACGTGCCTCGACCGCCACCAAGCCCGCGAATCGGTTGACTTTACCCCCAAGGCGACTCGGGCCGTAAGAGTCCAGACCGTGAACGAGACTTGCGGCGTCACGATGCGGTCGCGCCGCAATGGCGCGCATCGCGCGGATCGCCGTGACCACCCGGGACACGCACCTTTTAACTTGGCGCCTATGCGCGTTAACTTGGCGCCTCTGGCGCCTATGCGCGCAAGCTGGGGGAGGATGGGGGCGGGCGTCGCCAACCATGAGGGCGGAGCAAGCGACGTTACGCCCTTCCCGCCAGCTTGAGGCCCTTCTCCAGCGCTCCATAGCTGCGCACCGGCGCCGCCATCAGGAAGCGGTAGCCCTCGGCGAGCACGCGCTCGACATTGTTCGAATCGACATGCGGATGGCCGACCGGGACGTTGTGCTCCTTGCAGCAATTGACCACACGCGCCATCCATTCGAGCACGACCTTGTGCTCGTACTGGCGCGGATAGCCGAGCTCCTGCGAAAGATCGCCTTCGCCGATCAGGATGGCGCCGATGCCGGGCACCTCCTTCAGGATTCTCGGCAGGTTCTCGATCCCGCGCGTGTCCTCCATCATCAGGATCACGAAGATCTCGCCCTTCGGATTGAGCGGCCAGACGTCGGCGCGGTCGTAATATTCCTGCTGCGACACGCCCCAGTAGCGCACCGCCGCGGTCGGTCCGTCGCCGCGGATGCCCTGCGGCTCGTACAGAGGCTTGTCCTTGAGCCGAGGATAACGGCAGGCGGCGACCGCGTTATAGGCCTCGTCCGCGGTCGAGATGTGCGGCCATACGATCCCATAGGCGCCGAGGTCGAGCGCCTGTTTGGCGTGGAACTGCGCCTTCTCGGCGCCGTTCGGCGGGATGCGCACCATCGGGGTGACGGGCGGCGCCACCGAGCCGGACCTGGCGATCTGGCCGCGATTGAGCATGTATTGCAGGCTATCGCGCAGCGCCCGGATGTCCCAGGGATTGTGCTCCATCTCGTAGACGACGCCGTCGTATTTGGCGGTGGCCATGGCGATCGCGGTTTCGGGGTCGGCCTGGCAGAACGACGTGAACGTGGGCTTGCCCTGTTCCAGGGCTTTGATCACGCTGTTGAGACGCGGTAGTTCGGCCATGCTACTCCCCCGTACGCGCTGCGGTTCCTGGTCGGCCGCAATGTGGCCGAAACGATGCCGGTTTGACAATGATAATTGCCACTTCGTAGCATCTATGAGTGGTCAACTGGGCTGTGGTGAAGCGATTTCGAATTGGCTAGACTGGCATGATGATCGACGAACCGGACAATATCGTTCTTGAACATCTGCGGCAGATCCGGCAGGCGATCGCCAAGGTCGATGTCAAGGTCGACCGACTCGATGCCAAGGTCGATAAGCTCGACGCGGAACTGACCGAGATCAAGTCGCGCATCACGGGCTTCGAGGCGACCATGGGGCATGTCATGGCTTAGATCGGTCACCTGCAGGCACAGATCGCGAGCCAGACGAGGCGCATCGACCAGTATCGAGGGCCGTCTGGATCGCATCGAGAAAAGACTCGATCCGGTTCCAGCTTGAATCCAATCCACATATGTTCGCGGCGCCGAGCCGCTGCGAGAATCCAGCCACCAAGGACCAAAGTGAACGCGTCATGATCATCGACTGTCACGGCCATTACACGACCGAGCCCAAGGACCTGCACCGCTTCCGCAAGGACCAGACCGAGGCGGTCAAGAACAAGGCGCCGCTGCCGCCGCGCGCGGGGCTGACGATGTCCGACGACGAGATCAAGGCGTCGATCGAGGGCGCGCAGCTCAAGCTGCAGCGCGAGCGCGGCACCGACCTCACGATCTTCTCGCCGCGCGCGTCGGGCATGGGCCATCACGTCGGCGACTTCGCGGTCAGCCAGGAGTGGACGCAGATCTGCAACGACCTGATCCACCGCGTCTGCACGCTGTTCCCGAAGAATTTCATCGGCGTGTGCCAGCTCCCGCAGACGCAGGGGGAGTCGCCGACGAGCTCGATCAAGGAGCTCGAGCGCTGCGTCAACGAGCTCGGCATGGTCGGCTGCAACCTCAATCCGGATCCGTCCGGCGGCTATTTCAACGCGCCGCCGCTCACCGACAAATGGTGGTACCCGTTCTACGAAAAGATGATCGAGCTCGACGTGCCGGCGATGGTCCATGTCTCAGGCTGCTGCAATCCGGCGCAGCACACCACCGGCTCCTACTACCTCAACGCCGACACCATGGCGTTCATGCAGCTCATCCTGTCCGACCTGTTCAAGCAATTCCCCAAGCTCAAGCTGATCATCCCGCACGGCGGCGGCGCGGTGCCGTTCCACTGGGGCCGCTTCCGCGGCATCGCGCTCGACAACAAGAAGCCCGAGCTCACCGAGATCATGGGCGAGAACATCTACTTCGACACCTGCGTCTATCACCAGCCCGGCATCGACCTCCTCACCAAGGTGGTGCCGGCCGAGAACATCCTGTTCGCGTCCGAGATGGTCGGCGCCGTGAAGGGCATCGACCCCAAGACCGGGAATTACTTCGACGACACCAAGCGCTATGTCGACAACACGCCGAACCTCGACGCCGCCGACAAGCAGAAGGTGTTCGAGGGCAACGCGCTCAAGGTCTATCCGCGGCTCAAGGAGCAGATCGAAAAGCAGGCGCGCGGGAATGCGTAGGAGCCGCAAGTTGTAGGCTGGGCAAAGCGAAGCGTGCCTACGCGTCTTGCGTGATGGATCACCTTCATCTTGTTGCCCGGTGTGGACTCGATCCACGGGACCGGCTCGGTCTCGCGTAAGCAAGTGCGCCGAGCGATGCTGCCTCAGCCATCGTTTCCTCCTCCAGCCTGGTCGCGTTGCGTGAGCTTAGACTAGGCATCGGCGAGGCGGTCCATGGATTCCGGTGCGGCCCGGTCCCCTGACCTGCGCGGTGATGCGCGTGCCGGCAAGTCCGGCGCGGGGCTTCAGGTCAAGTCGAGCGATTGCTGGAAGATCATGGCGTCGACCTCGGCCTGGCCGCCCGCGACAAACGCCTTGCCCTCGAGCTGGTAGAGCCGCTTGTTGCGATAAAACACCGCGACGTAGGAGAATCCGCCGTTCGCCGCTGCGATGCCGAGTTGGCGGCCGTAGACCGTGCGGATGCGGTGGGGCAAGTCGAGCTTGATCTCGCCGCCTTCCGTCATCGTCTTGACCGCATGGCTGATCACGGCGCCGTCGTCTGGCCCACCGTCGGGCAGTTCGGCGACCGTCATTGTGAAAATGCCGGTGTCCAGCGTAACGGAGTAGACGCGCGCTTCGGCCGCGCGGCCGTCCACGCCCTGATAGGTCGCGATCTCGATCTTGGGATCAGCGGGAAAATGCACCGTGAAGGACTGGTCGGGATACTCGTATTCCTGCCAGTCCGTTGCCGCGGCTGGCTCGGCGAGGAACAAGGCAAGACCGAAGGTGACCAGGCGCATCATTTTCGGCTCCTCTCGCAAGGTATGCAGGCCCATTACCGTCCTGTCGGCTCGAAATACCGCAGATCCGGCGGCGTCTGGCCCTTCCGCACCGGCATCAGGAAACCATTGGCCAGGAAATAGTTTTCCTTGCCGATGACGACCTGCGCGTTGTTCTCGCCGCAATAGTATTCGGACCAGGCCGCGCGCGGGTTTGAATTGCGCCGGTAGCGTTTGTCGACGGTCCACGGCCGCGTCAAGGCGTGGTCGATCGTGGTCACCTCGTCGTGCAGGATGTTCGGGTCGGCCTTGTCGAGGTAGATGCGCTCTTTGAACACCGACGCGTTGTCGAAGTGCAGCGGCAGGCCGCTCGGGTCGTAGGAGCGTGGTCCTTTGAAGGGTCCGCGCGTCTCGACATCGAGCATGTCATATTTGCCGTCGCCGTCCTGGTCGATCCATTTGCCGATGGAGTAGCCCGACCAAGACGGTTCGAGTCCGCTCGGCCAGTCGCGTCCGTCGGTGAATATCCGGCGGCCGTGGTCATCCCAGTCGATCAGGATATGGGTAGTGTCCGGCGTGATGACGTACTCCATCTGTCCGAAACCCATCATCATGTGCGGCATTCCGGCCGGCAGACATCGCGCGGTGGAGATATTGCCGAGCCCGCCCTTGGCCTGTTCTGCGAGATTTGCGACGAACACCGCCTCATACTCGGGGGTGAGCGGCGCTTGTTGGCCGTGGCCGCCGGGCTTGGTCTGGTCGTGACCCTGCTGACCCGGAATCCCGGGAACGACGACCCGTCGCCACTGGCCTTTCAGGTCAGGATATTTTCCGAAATCGAAGACCTGCGCGGCGGCGGGAGACAGCCAGCAGACCACCGCCAGCGCGATGGCACCGATCGAGCTTCGATACAGCATGGTCATTCCTCCTGTGATCGGAACGCGCCTATGCCGCAGATTGTAGGGTGGGTTGAGCGTAGCGAAACCCACCATTCATGCCGATGTGCGATGGGTTTCGCTGCGCTCAACCCATCCTACGCGCTAATTCGGAAACAGCTTGCGATAGGGTTCGGCTTCCGCGACGGCGCGAGCGAAGGACGGACGCTCCATCAGCCGTTCGAAGTATCGCGCAACATTCGTGTGGCTGGCGGCGAACGGCGCCACCAGATTGGCATAGTACAGTGCCGGCGCGGCGGCGCAGTCGGCCATGCTGAATGCGTCGCCCGTGGCCCAGGTCTTCGCAGTCATGTCCTGGTCGACCAGATCAAGTGCGGTCTGAAGCTGCGCTCTCGCTTGTTCCACGCCGAACGGGTCGTTTTTTCCGGCTGGGCGGAGTCGGTCACCGACGATCTTTTGCATGGGCAACTGGACGTGGAGGTCGAAGAAGCGGTCGCTCATCCGCGTCCGCCGCGCGAGATCGGCGTCGCTCGGTACGAGCTGCGATTTGCCTGGATGATGCCGCGCCAGATATTCGATGATGATGCTCGACTCCGGGACGGTCAGATCCCTGGCCTCGTCACGGAGCACGGGGAACTTGCCGATCGGCCAGACTTTCAAAAAGTCCGCGCGAGATCTCGCGTCGGCGAGATCGACGAGGTGGGGTTCAAACGGCGTGTCATTCTCGTATAGCGCTATCAGGACCTTCTGGCAGAACGACGAGAGGGGATGAAAGTAGAGCGTCAGGCACATGGCTCACTCCGGCTTGATCCCGGCGGCCGCGACCACCTTGCCCCATTTGGCGTAGTCGTCGCTGATGACCTTGGCGTAATCCGCCGGCGTGGTGCCGACCACGTCGACGCCGATCGCGGCCATGCGCTGGTGGAAGCCGGGATCGGCGATGATCGCCGCGATCTCGCGATTGAGCGTATCGACGATGGCGGGCGGCGTGCCGGCCGCGGCCACCAGCCCGACGCCGGAGCCGACCTCGACGCCGGGCAGGCCCGCCTCCGCCATGGTCGGAACGTCCGGCAACGAAGGGATGCGCTTGCCGCCGGTCGCGGCGAGCGGCCGCAGCTTGCCTTCCTGGATCAGCGGCAGCAGCGAGTTGATGGCGCCGATGAACATGTCGATGCGCCCGGCCAGCAGGTCCGGGATGACCATCGTGGCGCCGCGGAACGGCACGTGAACCAGATCGATCCGGGCATGCATCTTGAACAGCTCGCCGCCGAGATGCTGCGGGGTGCCGACGCCGACCGATCCGAACGACAGTTTATCCGGCGCCTTGTTCGCGAGCTCGATGAACTCCTTCAAGGTCTTTGCCGGCAGAGTTGCCGGCACCACCATGACGAAGGGAACGTCGGCGACCAGATTGATCGGCGCGAAATCCGTCACCGGATTGTAGACCGGATTGCGCGACAGATGCGGCCCCATGGTGAAGGACGCCGGCGCGATCAGCAGGAGATGGCCGTCCGGCGGCGACTTGGCCACGAAGGAATAGGCGATATTGCCGCCGCCGCCAGGCTTGTTCTCGACGATCGCCGTCTGGTTGAGGCGGGTCTGCAGCCCGGTCGCGATCTCCCGCCCCACCACGTCGTTGGAGCCGCCGGGCGTGAACGGAATGACGATGCGGATGGTCTTGCTGGGAAAGCCTTGCGCGCCGGCGGGCGAGATGAAGGCCAGGGCGATGACGCATGCGGCGAGCAGCCTTTTCATTTTTTTCCTCTTTGGTCCATCAGCTATTGCGGGATGACGGGCGGGATGTAGGTCAGCGTCTTGGCGAGCAGCCATAGCAGGAAAAGAACCACGGGAAGGTGCACCACGAGCTGCAGGAACGTGAACCCGACGATGTCGCGCGCCTTGAGCCCGAGCACGCCCAGCAGCGGCAGCATCCAGAACGGATTGATCAGGTTCGGCAGCGCCTCGGCGGTGTTGTAGACCTGCACCGCCCAACCGAGATGCACCTTCAGGTCGTTGGCGGCCTGCATGACATAGGGCGCTTCGATGATCCACTTGCCGCCGCCCGAGGGGATGAAGAAGCCGAGCACCGCCGAGTAGATGCCCATCGCCACCGGAAACGTGTCGTGCGTCGTCAGGCTGACGAAGGCATGCGCGACCTGATCGGCGACCGTGAGGCCGCCGGCGCCCTTCGCGGTCGTCATCATGCTGGCGATGCCGCCGTAGAGCGGAAACTGGATGAGGACGCCGGTGGTCGCGGGCACCGCCTTGGCGACCGCATCGAGGAAATTGCGCGGCCGCCAATGCAGCAGCGCGCCGAGCATCAGGAACATCAGGTTGTAGGTGTTGAGGTTCGAGATCGCCAGGACCGGGTCCTTGGTCGCGAACTCGTGCGCCAGCCAGCCGCCGCCGAGCGCAACCACGATCAGCGTGATCAGCGGGCTGTATTCAAGCCATTCGCCGGGACGCTCGGGTTTTTTCGCTTGCAAATGCGGAGGGTCGACGCTCACGTCCATCATCTGCGCCGTCACCGCCTTTTGTGCGGACGGGGCCGACAGCAGCGACACCAGCATCGAGATGACGATCAGCACCACGGCGATCGCGATCGATTGCCACAGGAAGATCGTTTGCGAGAACGGGATGACGCCGGTGATTGCCAGCAGCGGCTTCGGCAGGCTCGCCGCATTGGCCTGGAGCTGCGCCGCCGACGAGCTCAAGCCCAGCGCCCAGGTCGCCCCGAGGCCGAGATAGCCGGCGGCGCCCGCCGCGCGATAATCCATGTGGAGATCGGTGCGCCGCGCCAATGCGCGCACCAGCAGGCCGCTGAAGATCAGGCTCATGCCCCAGTTCAGCAACGACGTCAGCATGCTGACCGCCGCCACGAACGCCACCGCGCCGCGTCCGCCGCGCGGCAAGGCGGCCAGTCCGTCGATGAGCTTGGCGGCCGGCGGCGAGCTTGCGACGACATAGCCGCTGATCACGACCATCGCCATCTGCATCGTAAAGGTGATGAGCGACCAGAAGCCGTCGCCGAACGATACCGCGACCGCCTGCGCGGATGCGCCGTTCAGGATGGCCGCGACCGCGACGACCGCGACCGCGAGGGCGACGAAAACATAGGCGTCCGGAAACCAGCGTTCGGCCCAGTTGGTGAAGGTGAGACCCAGCCGCGCGAGAAGACCTTCGCCGCGATCCTTCGCCGGTGTTTGCTCGCTTGCCACCGCGTGCCTCTCGCCGTTGCCGCTCCCGGCCGCGCCAGAATCAAACCATCAGATCCTGCCGGAAACAATCCCCGGCGGCAGCCCGTCGATCGGGGCCCTGGTCCCAGGCAAATCGCACCGATGCATCGAAATATCTTGCGCAGCCCTCATGGCTTCTTAAGGCTGCGATGCTTACATGGAGTGTTCACAGCCAGTCAGGAAGCATCTCATGGCAGCGCGACAAATCAAGCTGCGCGAAACGGGCGAGCCTGTCCCGGAGGTCGACGACCGTCTCTCTCAACGCAAGCGGCCCGAGAGCGGCCGCTACCTGCTCCAGGTCGATCGGCAGACAAAGGCGTCATATACGACGACTGATGCGGCCAAAGCGGCCGGATTGGTCATCAAGACCGGCCACCCGGTCGTTCAGGTCAGCATCTACGACAGCGTCGAATGCCAGAACACGCTGGTGGAGCTGCCTGCGGCCTCCAAATAGCCGGCCTGTTTGACGTGTTTGTCGCCGCGCAGGTGCGCAGGCGATGCGCAGGACCTGCGGCACAAGGAACAAGCGCATGAAGAAGTCGATACCCGACATGATGTTCAGCGATCGCGAGCAGGTTCGCCTGTCCGCGCTGAACAACTGGGTTCTGGATCACGGCGTGACCGAGATCGTCATGACCGAGCGGCAATTCTGGAAGTTCGCCACCGCGCAGCCGATCGCCGAAAAGCCGTGGACGACCTATATGGGCCGCACCATCAGCGTGCCGGACATGCCGGAAGCCAGCCAGAAGCACCTCGGATTGTTCGATACGCGGGGGCCGGGCCACATTTGACCGGCGCGTCGCCCGCCGTCGCCCGCCGCAGCCGTAGGTTGGGTCGAGTGCTTACGAATCCGACAATTGCAGGCCGCTCGTAGACCCGACGGCGCGGGCGCAAGGCTATGTCGGGGTCTCTAAGAACTCGACCCCACCTGCTGATCCGCTCTTTATCCTCGCAGGCGGAATTGGATAGAATGCACGATTGAAGGGGACAAGAACGGTCATGCCCGTCTCCGCTCTCGGCTATGTGTGCGCCCGCGCCAAGGACCTGGATGACTGGGCGAGCTACGGCGCGGGCATTCTTGGCCTGCAGCGCGTCGACAAGACCCGCTCGACCATCGCGTTCCGCATGGATGATCGCAAGCAGCGCATCATCGTCAACGCCGACGGCGGCGAAGGCGTCGACGTGTTCGGCTGGGAAGTCGCGGACGCGGCCGCGCTCGACGCACTCGCGGCCCGGCTCGAGGCCTCCGGCGTCGAAGTCGCGCGCGGCACGCGCGCGCTGGCCGATGAGCGGCTGGTCCAGGATCTGATCGTGCTCAAGGACCCGCTCGGCAACCGCCTGGAGTTGTTTCACGGCGCGCAGACGGCGCCCGACCCGTTCCAGCCCGGGCGCGCGATCTCGGGCTTCCGCACCGGGCCGCTCGGCCTCGGCCATGTGGTGCTCAACGTCGAGAGCGTCGAGACGATCGACAGGCTGATGCCGTTCTATCGCGACCTGCTCGGCTTCCGGCTCACCGACTACTACTCGCATCCGTTCGAGGCGCGCTTCCTGCACGTCAATGCGCGCCATCACAGCCTCGCCTTCATCAAGACCGGCAAGAACGCCGTGCATCACATCATGATGGAGGTGTTCGGCTTCGACGACATGGGCCAGGGCTACGACATCGCGCTCGGCGCAGACCGGGTGGCGACGACGCTCGGGCGGCACACCAGCGATTTCATCACGTCGTTCTATACCTGGACGCCCTCGGGATTCATGGTGGAATACGGCTGGGGCGCGCGCTCGATCGATCCGCAAACCTGGCAGGCGTTCGAGCGCAAGGAGGGCCCCAGCCTGTGGGGCCACGATCGCGCCTGGCTGCCGCCGGAGCAGCAGGCGACCGCGCGCAAGCTGCGGCTCGAGAACGCCGAGAACGGCCTGCGCCGGCCCGTGCAGGTGATGGACGGCAACTACCAGCTCATGCCGGGGGTGTGTCCGTGGTGGGACAGCGTCACGCGCGACCGCAAGACCGGGTGAGCGGAAGCGCCAACCTCGGAGTGCGCCTGCTGGCGTGGAGTGGATTCGTGGCCCGCTCCTCCCCGCCTAGCTGCCCGTCTTCCTGAGACCCTCGGCGGAATGCGCCAGGTCTTCGACGCTGATGCGGGCGAGCGCGGCGGAAAACATCCGTTCGGCCTGCGCCAGCGCCGGCGTCACCACCTGGCTGAGCAGCGCCGACCCGGTCACCGGTCCCTCATCCTCCTCGACGGTACCGGCGGCGCGCAGGATCTCCTCGGCGCTGATGCGCCGCTGCTCGCGCGCGAGCTCATAGCCGCCGCGCGGGCCGCGCACGCCCTTGAGGATGCCCTGGCGCACCAGCGCCTGCAGCACCGGCTCGAGGTGGCGCGGCGGCAGCCGGTGGCGGGTCGCCAGCGACTTGGCCGCCACCGGCCGGCCGCGCGCGTGCAGCGCGATGTCGAGCACGGCGGCGATGGCGAGAATGCCTTTGCGGGGCAGGAGCGGCATGGAGAAATCCGCGGTGACGCAGGGAGGACAGCAAAACCACAGCGTTTTGGTAACGCGGTACAGTCACGCTAAGGTCTGGCCGTTCCTACCTTTCCCCTCGCGTGCCGGTGCCTGTACTCCCTAAACCCGCAACTCCGCGTGTGGTTTCATCAAGGTTTGCGGACTCGCAAATATCGGCTTGCAGCGTCACGGCAATGACCAGTTGGGCGATCCGCATGCCTCGTTGCACGGTGAAGGCATCCTGGCCGAGATTCACTAGGATCACCTGGATTTCGCCGCGGTAGTCCGCATCGACCGTGCCGGGTGAGTTCAAGACGGTGACACCATGACGCGCGGCCAGGCCGGAGCGCGGCCGCACCTGCCCCTCCAGCCCCGCGGGCAGCGCAATGGCGATGCCGGTCGGAATCATGGCGCGCGCGCCGGCGGCGATCGTGACCGGCGCGTCGGCCGGTACGGCGGCCAGGAGATCGAGTCCGGCCGCCAGCGCGCTCTGATAGGCCGGCAGCGGCAGGTCGGCGCCATGGGGAAGCCGCATCAGGCGGATTTTGACCGTCTCCATCAGGGGCCTCCGGCCAGCCACCGGGCGATGCGGGCGACCAGCGCGTGCGCGACCTCGTCCTTGGATTGCGGCGGCCAGGATTCGACGCCCTCGCGAGTGACGAGATGCACGCTGTTCATGTCGCCGCCCATGATTCCGGTCGCGGGCGAGACGTCGTTGGCCACGATCCAATCGCAGCCCTTGCGCTTGAGCTTGGCCCGGGCATTGGCGACGACGTTCTCGGTCTCGGCCGCAAAGCCGATCACGAGTTGCGGCCGTTCCGCCCGGCGCTGCGCGACGGCCGCGAGGATGTCCCGATTCTCGATGAACGCCAGCGCCGGCGTCCGGCCCTTGGCCTTCTTGATCTTCTCGCGCCCGGGCTCGGCGACGCGCCAGTCGGCGACCGCGGCGGCGAATACGGCGGCGTCGGCGGGGAGCGCGTGCTCGACCGCCTCGTACATCTCGCGCGCGGTCTCGACCTTGATCACCCGAACGCCGGCCGGATCGGCAACGTGGACCGGCCCCGACACCAGGATCACGTCGGCTCCGGCGGCGGCCGCCGCGGCCGCGATGGCGTGGCCCTGCTTGCCGGAGGAGCGGTTGGCGATATAGCGCACCGGATCGATCGGCTCGTGCGTCGGCCCCGAGGTGACCACCACGCGCCTGCCCGCGAGCGCCCTGGCGGTCGAGGACGTGGCGTCCTGCGCCGGGCCGAGAAGCCGTTCGACCGCGGCGGCGATCTCGGGCGGCTCCGCCATGCGGCCGGTGCCGGCTTCGCCGCGCTCCGCCATTTCGCCGGCGTTTGGTCCGACCACCGCGATGCCGTCGGCGGCGAGCTGCGCGAGGTTGCGCTGCGTCGCCTTGTGCGCCCACATCACCGGGTTCATGGCGGGCGCGAGCAGGATCGGCCGGTCGGTCGCGAGCAGGACCGCGGTCGCGAGGTCGTCGGCGTGGCCGTGCGCCATCTTCGCCATGAGGTCGGCGGTCGCGGGCGCCACCACGATCAGATCCGTGTCGCGCGCGAGCCGGATATGGCCGACGTCGAGCTCGCTCGCCGGATCGAACAGGTCGGTGAAGGCGCGTTGGCCGCAGAGCGCGCCGGCGGACAGCGGCGTGATGAACGCCTGCGCCGCCCGGGTGAGGATGCAGCGCACCGCGGCGCCGCGTTCCTGCAGCCGCCGGATCAGGTCGAGCGACTTATAGGCCGCGATGCCGCCGCCGATGATCAGCAGAACTCGCTGCGTCGTGGTGGCCGCTGGATGATCGGGGCGGGGCGCCGGCCGGCCCATCCGGTGCGAGACGGCTGCCGCGCCGGTAGGTGTGCCGGCCGGCGATCCGCTGCCGCTGCGGTCGTTCCCGCCGGCGGCGCCGCGCAAGATGGTGCGGACCTCGTCCTCCATCGAGCGGCCATGGGCCGCCGCCCGCAGCCGCAGGCGCTGCTTGAGCTCCTCGTCGAGCTGGCGGATGGTGATGCTGGCCATGGTGTCCCGGCAAAGTGGCAGGATAGCAGAGCATTGATTGCACTGCAATCAATGCAATCAGCTCCGGTCCGCCGCGCGCAACGCCGTGCAGGTGGGGTATGCGCGATCCCGAGGCAATCTCAATAGCAATCCAGCTGTTGGGCGCGCAAGTGAAGGTCTCGCGTCGCCCCTGAAGCCTGGCCTGACGCGCCGGGAGGGGAACCCGGTCGCGTGGGAACCCGTTGTCTCATGAACAAGGGAGCCCTCGCATGAACAGCTCGTTCCCGCGCGCGGCGGCCGCAGCGCTGAGCGCCGTGATCCTCGCCTCCGCCGCCGCGGCCGCGCAGGAGCGACCGTCCGCGCCATCTCCGCAACCGCGCGCCGCCCCGCCGAATTGCTCGGCGGAAATCGTCCCCGGAGACGGCTCGAATCCGCAGACGCGCGGCCAAGGCGGCAGCAATCTGAGCGACACCCTGTCGCGCTCCGACGGCGTCATCTGTCCACCGCCGAGTGCCGACCGCGATATCGCGACGCCGCCGCCGGGCGGGGGAAACACGCCGGTCATTCCGCCGCCCGGAAGCCCCGGCGGCGATCCGACCGTGCGGCCAAAATAGCCCCGATATCGTTCGCCGGTGCATGCTGCTACGCTCCTCATCGTCCACCCTCGTAATGGTGGCAGAGAAGGGGAGGAAGAAAATGCGCAGGAAGGATGTTGTCCGGCTGATTGCGGGCGCCGCGCTGGTCATGGCTTCGCAGATGAGTCCCACGACCTCGGTCGCGCAGCCGCCATCGGTGCCGCCGGCGCCGATCATGCCGCCCTCGTTGCCGCCGTCACACTCCATCAACCTCATGACGCAGGAGGGTGTCACGGCGTTCGGCGCGCAATGGAAGGTGGCGGACGTGAAGATCGTCGAAGTGCCCGCCATCGAGGGCGCCATGCCTAAATACAAGACCACTTACAGCATCGAGCCGAAGGCCGGCATCAAGGGCTTCGATGATTCGAAATGGGAGGCGATCGACGCCAAGGATCTGGCGGCGCGGCGCAGCGGCGGCCACGTGGCCTTCATGTGGTACCGCGCAAGCTTCACCATGCCGGCCAAGCTCGGCAGCTTCGATCTGGCAAAACCATCGGTGGTGGTGCTCGACGTGCTGGTCGACGATTATGCGGAAGTGTGGGTCAACGGCGATGTGCCGCGCAAGGCCGGCTACCCGGCGCCGGCCACGATCCAGGGCCACAACATTCCCAACCGCGTCGTGCTCGGGACCGCGGTCAAGGCGGGCGACAAGTTCGAGGTCGCGGTCTTCGGCATCAACGGCCCGATCTCGGTCGCGCCGGCGAACACGGTGTGGTTCCGCTACGCGAAAATGGATTTCTTCCAGTGACCGGCGAGAGGTGACTCTTGTCCGCGACGGCGGCGTGAGGTGACGTCACGCGACGTGATGTGACGCCCTGTCAGCGGCATAATCAGGTGGGCTCCTCTTCCGCTTGCATATGACGCACTGTCAGCGCGGCATCCGCGGTGGGCTCCCTCCCCCCACCGCCCGTCGAAGACGGGCGTGAACGCCCCTTGCCGGGGAGGGTTGGGGAGAGGGGTGGTTCCGGACTCAGTCTTTCCTGCACCCCTCTCCCTGTCCCTCCCCCGCAAGGGGGGAGGGAACGTTGTGGCACCAGCGTTCGCCACGCCAGCAAAAGCCGTGCGTAACGTCTGAAGCGTTGGGATCTCGCGGCCGCCGCGCTTCGTCACTCACCAGGCGATGAAGATCAGCACGCCGAGCAGCGCCGCGATGGTCCACAGCGCCAGCGTGGTCGAGCGGTTGCGGCGCGCTTCGGCGCGGCCGATCGCCGCCACCGTCGCGGGCGAAAGCAGCAGGCCATCGCGCGTGATCGCGTCGAGTTGCTCGACGAGAACGGCACCACGCGAGAGAATCCGGGGCACCTCGCCGAGGAAGCGGCCGACCTCGACGGCGCCGCCGGTCGCGCCCTCGATCCGGCCGGCCGGGCCGAGATGCCGCTCGATCCATTCGCGCACCACCGGCTCGGCCACCGCCCACATGTCGAGCCTGGGATCGAGCGTGCGCGCGACGCCCTCGACCACCACCATGGTCTTCTGCAGCAGCAGGAGCTCCGGGCGCGTGCGCATGTCGAACAGACCGGTGACCTCGAACAGCAGCATCAGCAGCTTCGCCATCGAGATGTCTTCGGCGGTGCGCTTGTGGATCGGCTCGCCGATGGCGCGGATCGCCTGCGCGAAGCTCTCGACCGAATGGTGCCGCGGCACGTAGCCGGCCTCGAAATGCACCTCGGCGGTGCGCTGATAGTTGCGGGTGATGAAGCCGTAGAGGATCTCGGCGAGAAAGCGCCGCTCCTTCGGCCCCAGCCGTCCCATGATGCCGAAATCGACCGCGGTCAGCTTCCCGCCGGCGTCGACGAACAGGTTGCCGGGATGGAAGTCGGCGTGGAAGAAGCCGTCGCGCAGCGCGTGGCGAAGGAACGTCTGGATCACGGCGCGGGCGAGCGCCACCAGATCGAAGCCCTTGGCCTTGAGCGTCGCGCGATCGTTGAGCGGCGTGCCGTCGATCCATTCCAGCGTGAGCACGTTGCGCGCGTTGCGCTCCCAGTCGACCGTGGGCACGCGGAAATCGGGATCGTCCCGGGTGTTGTCGGCCATCTCCGACAGCGCGGCGGCTTCGAGCCGCAGGTCCATCTCGATGGTGACCGAGCGCCGCAGCGTCTCGACCGTCTCGATCAGGCGCAGCCGGCGCGCCTCCGAGGACAATTTTTCGGCGTTGCGGGCGGCGAACATGAAGGCGTCGACATCCGCTCTGAAGCGCCGGTCGATGCCGGGGCGCAGCACTTTGACCGCGACCTCCCGGCCGCCGGCCGCGCCGGCGACCGTGGCGCGATGCACCTGCGCGATCGAGGCGGCCGCCACCGGCGGACCGAACCAGGCATAGACCTCGCGCAGCGGCTTGCCGAACGCCTCCTCGATGCTGCGCTCCGCGTCCGCCTGCGGGAACGGCGCCATCTTGTCCTGCAGCGTCTCGAGATCGCGCGCCAGCGCGGCGCCCACCACGTCGGGCCGCGTCGCCAGGAACTGGCCGAGCTTGACGTAGGCCGGGCCGAGCCGCGTGAGCGCCGCGGCGAGCCGCGCCGATGCCGCGCTGGCGGCCGGCTTTTCGATCAGGCGCGCAAGCCGCAGGGCCGCGCGCGCGGGGAGCGGCAGCGGCTTCGGATCGATCAGCGCGACCACGCCCTCGCGCACGAACACGAAGCCGGCGCGGGTGAGGCGGGCGAGGTGGGAAACGGCGGAGATCATGGTGATCTCGCGGTGGTGTGGATGGCGACTGGCGGCGCGGCGAACTCGGTTTGCCCCCCTCCCCCTTGTGCGGTGGGGGTGGTTGTTGAATGCAGAGTTCGCCCCACACCCCTCTCCCTGTCCCTCCCCCTCAAGATCACAGCCCGAACACGAACAGCATTGTAGGGTGGGCAAAGTCGCTTGCCCCGACGCATCCGCGTGGGCACGGCGCACGATAGACTTTGCCCACGCGAAAGGAATGTGCCGGCGCCTTTGCCCACCCTACCACTCAAGGGGGGAGGGAACGCTGTGGCGCTACCGATGGTCAGCCGCGTGCCCCGTCGTTCGGACATCGCTCACAACCGCCAGCCCGAATGCAGCGCAACGATGCCGCCGGACATCGGGCGGAACGACACCCGCGCGAAGCCCGCGGCGCGCAGCATCTCGGCAAAGACATCGGGGCGCGGGAAGCGGCGGATCGACTCGACCAGGTAGCGATAGGCCTCACGCTCTCCGGCGACCGCCTGCCCGAGCGCCGGAATGACGTTGAACGAATAGAAGTCGTAGAGCGCATCGAGCCCCGGCACGTCGACGGTGGAGAATTCGAGGCACAGGAAGCGCCCGCCATGCCTGAGCACGCGATGGCATTCCTTGAGCGCCACATCGATGCGCGGCACATTGCGGATGCCGAAGGCGATCGTCACCGCATCGAAGGCGCGGTCGGGAAACGGCAGCGCCTCGGCATTGCCTTCGACGAAGGCGATGGCGTCGTCGAGCCCGCGCTCGGCCGCCCGCGCGCGCCCGACCGCGAGCATGTCGGGGTTGATGTCGGCGACGGTCACGCGCGTGCCGGCGCCGCCCTCCGCGATTACTCGGAAGGCGATATCGCCGGTGCCGCCGGCAAGATCGAGCAGCGCGAAGGGCCGCGGGATTTTTTCGTCGAGACCGCCGGGGCGGCCTTTTGTCGGCGGATCGACCGCCGTCACCAGCGCGTCCTTCCAGGCGCGATGCAGCCCCCCCGACATCAGGTCGTTCATCAGGTCGTAGCGCGCCGCCACGCTGCGGAAGACGTCGTCGACCAGCGCCTGCTTGTCCGCAAGCGGCACCTCGCGGAAGCCGAAATGGGTATTCTCGCCGGGTTCGGGCATGGCCAATTGTCCTTGTCAGGCAGGACCATAGCGCGGCGGAGCAGGGGGCGCTATGTCTGGCGGGAGGCGGAGTTAACCATGCCCGAACTGCCCGAAGTGGAGACGGTGCGGCGCGGGCTCGAGCCGGTGATGGAAGGCGCGCGCTTCGACAAGGTGGAGGCGCATCGCGGCGATCTGCGCTGGCCCCTGCCGAAGGATTTCGCGGCGCGGCTCGAAGGCCGCAGCGTCATCGGGCTCGGGCGGCGCGCCAAATATCTGCTCGCCGACCTCTCCTCGGGCGAGGTGCTGCTGATGCATCTCGGCATGTCGGGCTCGTTCCGCGTCGTGAAACAACACGCCGAGACGACGCCCGGCGCCTTTCATCACCAGCGCTCGAAGCGTGACACGCACGATCACGTCGTGTTCCACATGTCGTCGGGCGCGCGCATCTCGTTCAACGATCCGCGTCGCTTCGGCTCCATGAAGCTCGTCCCGCACGACCAGCTCGACCAGGAGCCGCTCTTGCGCGCGCTCGGGCCGGAGCCACTCGGCAACGCCTTCGATGCCGCCATGCTGGCGCGCGCCTGCCGGGGCAAGAAGACCTCGCTGAAGGCCGCGCTCTCCGACCAGCGCGTGGTGGCCGGGCTCGGCAACATCTATGTCTGCGAGGCGCTGCATCGTGCGCGGCTGTCGCCGAAGCGGCGCGCCTCCACGATCGCGACGCGGTCCGGCGCGCCCAACGAGCACGCGCGCCGGCTGGTCGCCGGCATCAAGGACGTGCTGCACGAGGCGATCAAGGCCGGCGGTTCGTCGCTGCGCGACCACAAGCGGACCGACGGCGAGCTCGGGCTGTTCCAGCACAATTTCCGGGTCTACGACCGCGAAGGCGCCGCCTGCCCGACGCCGGGATGCAAGGGCACGATCCGGCGCATCGTGCAGACCGGACGCTCGACGTTCTTCTGTCCGGTGTGCCAGCGGTGATGCTGGTGGCGCGGTGCCCGCGCGCGCTCAGTTGTTTCAAAATTCTGGATCGCGTTGGCGCGGGCCACGCCGCGGGTCACCTCTCCCCCGACCGGAGAGGAAGCCCAGCGAGTCTGCGGCGCGAGCACAGCAAGAACCGCTCCAGCAACAAACGCTACTGCGTCGCCGCCACGCTCTTCTCCAGCCAGCCGTAGATCACGCCGGCGATCTCCTTGGAGTTCTTCTCCTGCATCATGACGTGGCTGTTGCCCTTGATGCCCTGGTCGGCGAGCTTGATGAAATCGGTCTTGACGCCCGCCTGCTGCAGGAACTTCACGGTGCAGTGGTCGTAGGGCGCGTGGTAGGAGGCCTCGCTCATGAGCACCAGGATCGGCATCTTCAGGTTCGGCAGCTTGCGCGCCGGCTCCGCCTGCTTCCAGCAGGCCAGCAGCCCGTCACCGTCCGGCTTCTCCTCCTTCACCCACGTGAGCTCGGCGGCGTCCCTGACCGGCGGGTCGTAGGCGAGCGGGACCGCCGTGATGCCGTAGCTGAGCCCGATGCCGCCCTCCTTGAACCAGTTCGGCGCGCCGGTGAACTCGACGGTGTGCACCGGCGGCCCGTTCGGCTCGACGCCGACCACCGCCTTGACCAGGTTCGGCCGCGCATCGGCGACCGGCCAGCCGATGGCGCCGGCCTGCGAGTGCACGAGCAGGATCGACGGTCCGATTTTGTCCAACAGCGCAACGAGCGCGTCGCGGCTGAGCACCTGCTGCCGGGCGAAATCGTCGAGCTCGGGCACGTAGCTGCCGACCATCTGCAGGGTGACCGGATCGTCCGGCTCGCCGCTGCCCGGCCACTGCGTGTGCAGGTGCGCCTGCGGCCACAGCTTGTATTTCTCCTGCTGCAGGTAGCGGCGCTGGCCGCTGTCGCCGTCGGCGAGCTTCTGCGGTCCCAGCACGTCGAGATAGCTGGAACGCGCGCGGCCGGGCTGGTCGACGACGTAGACCGCATAGCCGCGGCGCGCGAAATACTGCGCCCAGCCTTCGCGGCCATCGGGCGTGCCCGTGAAGGTGGTGCCGGAGCGGGTGCCGCCGTGCACCATGATGATCGGATAGGGATGCGTCTGCTTCGCCGGAACGCGCATCTCGACGTACATCTGGCCGGCCATGTAGCTCTTGCCGTTGACCGTGGTGGTCTTGCCGCCGACGGAGAAGAAGCCGTCACGTGCCAGATTGAGCGGCGGATCGTCGTCTGCGGCCTGTGTCATGCCGGCGGATCCCAAGGTGCAGAGCGCCGCGGAGGCGATTGCGGCGAACCATGTGAAGAGCCTGATGCTATCATGCTGCATGACTTGCTTCTCCCTGGAGCGGCATCTTATTGCAACGCGGCCGCGATAGGGAATATTCGCTGGCGCGCGTTCTGTGGTCGAAGCCGGCGGACGCGTGCGGCGACAATCGGAGCACGACCCATGAGCTACGACAACATCCTGGTCGAAACCCGCGGCCGCGTCGGCGTCATCCGGCTCAACCGCCCGCAGGCGCTCAATGCGCTCAACTCCGCGCTCAACGCGGAGCTCGGCCGCGCGATCGCGGCTTTCGACGCCGACGACGGCATCGGCTGCATCCTCCTCACCGGCTCGGAGAAGGCCTTCGCGGCCGGTGCCGACATCAAGGAGATGGCCGACAAGTCGGCGGTCGACGTGTTCCTGGGCGACTTCGCGGCGAACTGGCATGCGGTGGCGAATGCGCGCAAGCCGGTGGTGGCGGCGGTGGCGGGCTTTGCGCTCGGCGGCGGCTGCGAACTCGCCATGCAGTGCGACCTCATCATCGCGGCCGACACCGCGAAATTCGGCCAGCCCGAGATCAAGCTCGGCATCATCCCGGGCATCGGCGGCACGCAGCGCATGACGCACGCGCTGGGCAAGGCCAAGGCCATGGACCTCATTCTGACCGGGCGCATGATGGATGCCGCGGAAGCCGAGCGCGCCGGGCTCGTCGCGCGCGTGGTGCCGGCGGCGGGCCTGATAGAGGAGGCCATGAAAGTCACCGAGACCATCGCGGCGATGTCGCTACCGGCGGTGCTGGCGGCCAAGGAGGCGGTCAACCGCGCCTTCGAGACCTCGCTCGCGGAAGGCGTGCGGTTCGAGCGCCGCGTGTTTCACGGACTGTTTGCCACGCACGACCAGAAGGAAGGCATGGCGGCGTTCGTGGAGAAGCGCGCGCCGAAGTTCGAGAATCGTTAGCAAGATCGTGTCCCGGGCGCAGCGCAGCACGAGTTCCGTAGCGCCGCTCCACTTCTGTCCGGAGGTGTGGCGCAATGCGCTCTGCTTATTGCGCCCTACGGAATCGCAAGGGGCGTGCCCAGCGCTCACCGCCTGACGCAAATCACCCGCACCACCGAGTTCTTCGCCGCCTCGAGGCCCGTGCGGCCGGTGGGCGGGGTGAGCGATTGCGTCTCGAGAAAGCGGCGGATGCGCTCGACCGTCACCACGCTGGCCTGCGGGAGCGCGGCCGCGCCCGCGCTCGCGACGACCGGCGCCTTCAGCGCCACCATGCCGAGGAAACGGCCCTGGGCATCGAGCGCGGCGGCGCCGGAAAAGCCGAGCTGCGGCGGTGGCTGCAGGCCGTCACCGTTGAGCTTCGCGCTCGCGGTTGTGACGGCGCGGCCGCCGGCCTGCGCCGCCGGCTCGGCGATGCCGACGAGGGTGACGTCGGGAGCTTTTGATCCTTCATGCATCATGGCCACCGGGGCGAGATCGCCGGCGCCATAGATGCGCAACAGCGCGAGGCCGGCGTCGGCATCCTCGGCGATGCGGCTGGCGTCGCCGTAGCCGGCGACCTGGATGACATTGCAGCCGTCCGTGAGCTGGCGATCGGCAAGGATGTGGCCGCCCGCAGACGCGATGACGCCGGTGCCGTATTCCACCTTGCGCCGCGGCGAGCCCATCAGCGCGGTCAACCCGGTGCCGGGGAACGGCGCGAAGGCGCTCGACATCACCACCGCGACCGGGTCCATGATGCCTTCGGTGGCCTGGTCCCAGAGGATGGTCAGGCCGCGGATCTCGAGATCCTTGATCTGCGCGCGCACGTAGAATTTCTTCAGTCCCTGCATGCCCGCCAGGATGAAGAAATCATCGCGGACGAGATTGACCTCGAGCTTGCGGTTGGGCGGCTCCTTCTTCTGCTGATCGAACACGGCCTGCAGCGTCATGCCGGGCTCGCGGATGCGGAACGTCTCGGCCGACACCTGGCCCTGCGCCGAGGACCAGCGGGTGCCGCTGCGCACCTGGCTGACATTCGGCACCTGCTTGGTCGGCAGCCCGAGCTGCGCGCCGGTCGCCTTGTCGTCGACCATCTGCCAGCCGACCCGCTCCTGCCGCGTCTTCGACGCCGAGGCCAACAGCGCGCGCTCGGGCACGGCGAGGATGCCGCTCTCGCGGAACCTGTTGTCCTTCTGGAAGGCCTTCACGGCGGCGGCCGATTTTTCCGTGAACTCGCCGTTGATCAGGCCGTTGTAGTGGCCGGTCCAGGCGAGGTCGAACTGGATGGCGACGCGCTCCGCCAGCGGCAGATTGGCGTTGCTGCCGCCGCCCGTTTCCTTCGGAGGGCTCTTCTTGGCGGGACCTTTTTTAGTCTTGGCCTCGGCGGTCCTGAAAGCCCCGTCGCTCGACTGGGCGGCGCCCGGCGCCGACAGCAATCCGATCAGCGGGGGAGCCGACAACGCAAGGGAGGACGCAAGCAGAACGACACCGGCGAGACGCATGACGACTCCTGCCCCTGGCGGGACCCCTTGCGCCAAGCCTAGCCGAACCTGCGGCCGGCGCAAATCTCCTCGCCGTCATTGCGGCGCGGCGCGAAGCGGGCGAGCCCGGAATGACGGAGAAAAGCTGCTATAAGCCCTCATCATGCTGAGCCCCGAAGAGCTCGAACGCTACGCCCGCCACATCGTCCTGCGCGAAGTCGGCGGCCCCGGCCAGGCCGCGCTCAAGCGCGCCCGCGTGCTGGTCGTGGGAGCGGGTGGGCTCGGCGCGCCGGTGCTTCTGTATCTCGCCGCGGCCGGCATCGGCACGCTCGGCATCGTCGACGACGACCAGGTGTCGCTGTCGAACCTGCAGCGCCAGGTGATCCACGGCACGCCCGAGATCGGCGCCCCCAAGGTCGAGAGCGCGGCCGCCACCATCCGCCGCCTCAACCCGCATGTGGCGGTGGAGACGCATGCGATGCGGCTGGTGGCGGGGAACGCGCTCGAGCTGATCGGGCGCTACGACCTGGTCGCCGACGGCTGCGACAATTTCACCACGCGCTATCTGGTGTCCGACGCCTGCTACTTCGCCGGAAAACCCCTGGTCACCGCCGCGATGGGCACCTTCGATGGCACGCTCACGACGCTTCGGGCGCATGAGCGCGCCGCCGACGGCACGCCGAACCCGACCTACCGGTGCCTGTTTCCGGAGCCGCCGCCGCCCGGCAGCGTGCCGGCCTGCGCCGAGGCGGGCGTGCTGGGCGCCATGGCGGGCGTGCTCGGCTCGCTGATGGCGCTTGAAGTGATCCGCGAGATCGTCGGCTTCGGCGAGGGCCTGGTCGGGCGCCTGGTGATGCTCGACGCCCGCTCGATGCGATTTGAAACGCTGCGCTACGGCTGGGACCCGGCCAACCCGCTATCGGGCGAGCACCCGGCGATCCGGGATTTGTCGATCCACACGTGATGTCCGTGTCCCGGATGCGGCGCAGCGCGAAGCGCAGCGATGCACCGCCGCGCCCGGGACACAAGGCGTCACTTCGACCAGTACGCCACCGCCTGGGTGCTGGCGATGACCGACCATTTGTTGTCGCCGCTCGCCTGCACGCGGAAGCAGTTCTGCTTGGAGCCTTTCCAGGTGGTGCAGAAGCCGTCCTGCGACAGCTTCCAGGTGCCTTCGTTCTTGGAGCCGGTGGCGCCGGCCGGCTCGCGCGTCATCTTGCCGTCCGGCATGAACACCATCTTGAATTTCACGTTGGCCGGCGTCGAGGCCGTGAACGGCGTGCCGGTGAAGAACATCGCCTGGATGTCTTTGGGGGCGAGCCGCCCGGCGGGCGCGGCGGGCGCGGCCAGCGCGACGCCGGTGCTGATGAGAAGGGCGGCGGCGGCGCCCGCGATCGGGAGGTGCATCGTCTGTCTCCGGGATGCCGAAGTCGTTTGCAGCAGTATATCCGAGCGGGCGTTGACGCGCGATGAATGAAACGGCGGCTGCGGGCAGCCTACAGCATCGACGGCGAGCTTCCGTTCATCGTCGGCTCGCGCCCGCTATTGCTGTTCTAACGTCTTATTCCGAGCGGTCCGGACGTGGTTCGCCATTGCGCTGTCTATCTGATGTCCGAGCTAATGCGAATGCAACGACCGCCGACAAGATCGGAAGCCCAGCCTCGGCACTAATTGTTTTCGTCAGGAGCAGCACCGCAATGACAGTGATGAGTACGATCGCAATATATAACTGGCTAAAAACCGACCAATATTCGTTTCTTTTCTCAAGATATTTTTCGAACGAAATTTTGACGGTATCGCGAAGCACCTTGGGATCATTGCTGAAAATTCGCCAGACATATTCCCACCAGTTGGACAATCCTCCGAAAAAGATTGCACTTCCGAATACATGAACGAGGACCAAAACAACAATCGCGAAGGCGATCACAACGAGGGATAGAATGGTCATTTCCGCAAACATGATATGAATACTACTTAATGTTGGATTGCGTCGTCAAGGTTGCGGTTGGCGTGAGCTAACTACCTTGTTGGGGCCGTTGCTCACAGCATCGACGGCAGCACACGGTCCGGCGGCTTATGGCCGTCCAGGAACATCTTGATGTTGACGATGACCCTTTCGCCCATGTCGACGCGGCCTTCGAGCGTGGCGGACCCCATGTGCGGCAGCAGCACCACCTTGCCGGCGCGCGCGAGCCGCACGAGCTTGGGGTTCACGGCCGGCGCGTGCTGGAACACGTCGAGGCCGGCACCCGCAATGGCGCCGTCGCTGATCAAGCGCACGAGCGCGGTCTCGTCGATCACCTCGCCGCGGGCCGTGTTGACGATATAGGCCTCGTCGCGGACCAGCTTGAGCCGGCGCGCCGAGAGCAGGTGATAGGTGGCCGGCGTGTGCGGGCAGTTGACCGAGATGATGTCCATGCGCACCAGCATCTGGTCGAGGCTTTCCCAATAGGTCGCGCCGAGTTCCTCTTCGAGATGCGGCGCAACCCGGCGGCGGTTGTGGTAATGGATCTGCAGGCCGAACGCGCGCGCCCGGCGCGCCACCGCCTGGCCGATCCGCCCCATGCCGATGATGCCCAGGCGCTTGCCCCAGATGCGGTGGCCGAGCATCCAGGTCGGCGACCAGCCGGTCCAGCGCTTGTCGTCGGTGAGCACGGCGGAGCCTTCGGCCAGACGGCGCGGCACCGCCAGGATCAGCGCCATGGTCATGTCGGCGGTGTCCTCGGTGAGCACGCCCGGCGTATTGGTCACCGTGATGCCGCGCGCATGGGCGGCCTCGACGTCGATATTGTCGACGCCGGTGCCGAAATTGGCGATCAGCCCGAACTGATCGCCGGCCTTTGCCAGCAAGCCGGCGTCAATGCGGTCGGTGATCGTCGGCACCAGCACGTCGGCGGTCTTCACCGTATCGCCGAGTTCCGCGGCGCTCATCGGCCGGTCGTCGAGGTTGAGGCGCGCGTCGAACAGTTCGCGCATGCGGGTTTCGATGCTGTCCGGCAGCTTGCGCGTGACCACGACCAGCGGCTTCTTGGCTTTGGCCATCTCTCGCACCTGGAAACGTGGCAAAACGGCATCACCTGCCGATTTTGTGACGTCCGTTCAGGCCTCTTTAACCGTGCCGGCTGACACTGCCTCGGCCGTCCGGCGGGGGCGGAGAGTCCTCAATATCAGATGGTCCGGGCAAGACAAAGCGCCCGCGTTCCGGCCATTTGTCGCTGGTTTCCTATTGGTGCCGCCGAGTGAAATCCGTAGCATGAAACGTGCCGCCTACCGACCGACGCTGCATGCCAAGCGCCATCTGCGCGCCGCCTGTGTCACGCTCCTCTGTCTCTCCGTCATCCTTCTGTCGGTCATCCTGTTGTCCGCGATCGGGGGATTCGCCGCCCATGCCGCCGGCGAATCGGCCGGTTCCAAGAGCGGGCTCCCGGTTCCGCGATTCGTCAGCCTCAAGCCCGACCGCGTCAACGTGCGCAGCGGCCCCACCCGCGACCACGACGTCACCTGGGTCTATACCCGCGCGGGACTGCCGGTGGAGATCACCGCCGAGTCGGAAAACTGGCGGCGCATCCGCGATTGGGAAGGTTCCGAAGGTTGGGTCTACCACTCGATGCTGTCCGGCCGGCGCACCGCAGTGGTGAACGCAAAGGAAAGAGGCGGCCTGGTACCGCTCCATGCCAAGGCCGAAGCGAATTCCGACGTGATCGCCAACCTGCAATCGGGTGTGCTCGGCTCCGTCAAGCGCTGTTCGGGCTCATGGTGCCGCGTGGTCGGCGCGGGCTTCGACGGCTGGGTCGCGCAGGAGCGGCTGTGGGGCGTCTATCCGGACGAGAAGGTGGAGTGAGCCTGCGCCTGACGCCTCAGCGCCGCTTGCGGCGCAGACGGACCACCACGTCGATGCGCGCGATCTCGTAGCCTTCAGGCGCAATCGGCGTCTTGCCGACCACCACGTCGGTGTCCGGGATGTCGAGCAGCGCGTTCTCGCCCTCGACGAAGAAGTGGTGGTGCTGGGTATTGTTGGTGTCGAAGTAGGTCTTGGAGCCGTCGACCGCGACCTGCCGCAGCAAGCCCACGTCGGTGAACTGGTGCAGGGCGTTGTAGACCGTCGCCAGCGACACCGGCACCTTGGCTTGGGTGGCCTCCTCGTAGAGCATCTCGGCCGTGACGTGGCGGTCGCCCTTGCCGAACAGGATCCAGCCGAGCGCCATGCGCTGGCGGGTCGGGCGAAGTCCCACCTCGCGCAGCTTGGCCTTGACGTCGTGCCAGGGGCAACCCGTCATGGCCGTGCGCTCCGCCACTCCGGGCAGCCGGTCGGCGGCCTCGGCGACGTTCATGAAGACCATGGTGCGCGACGGTGTCATGCGGAACCCAAAGCTACTGTAGTCGCTCATAGATCAATTGTTGCATTTGTAACATATCGCCCGGAAGATGCAACTGGCTCGCAACTACGTTACGGCTATTCTAATCTGGCTGCTTCGGCAGGGGATAGCTGGTTTTATCGGCCGGCCCGCCTATGTTAGGTTTTCCCGAATAACGGGCTCGGATGGGCTCAAACGCGCTTGGCAAGGGGTGGAATGCGGATGGAGACGCGGCGTTCGAGCTTCGATTACGACGACCTCCTGGCCTGCGGCCGCGGTGAACTGTTCAACGAAGGTCCGCAGTTGCCGCTGCCGCCCATGCTGATGTTCGACCGCATTTCCGAGATCGCGGAGGCGGGCGGCGAATACGGCAAGGGCCTGGTGCGCGCGGTGCTCCACCTCAAGCCGGACTTGTGGTTCTTCCCCTGCCATTTCAAGGGCGATCCGGTGATGCCGGGATGCCTCGGCATCGATGCGCTCTGGCAGATGCTCGGCTTCTTCCTGGGCTGGATCGGTTCCCCCGGAAAAGGCCGGGCGCTCGGCATCGGCGAGATCAAGTTCTCCGGCCAGGTGCTGCCGAACGTCAAAGAGGTCATCTACGGCATCGACATCAAGCGCGTCATGCGCTCCAAGCTCGTGCTCGGCGTCGCCGACGGCTGGCTCAAGGCCGACGGATCGGTCATCTATCGGGCCATGGACCTCAAGGTCGGCCTGTTCCGCCTGGACGAGGCGGTGCAGCCGGGCGGAGCCTGACGGCGCGGGGCCTGCGCGGACGGGCGGCTGCAAGACACGAGGCGTGCATGAGACGGGTCGTCGTCACCGGGATGGGCATCGTCTCATCGATCGGGAACAATACCCAGGAAGTTCTGGCGAGCTTGCGTGAGGCCAGGTCGGGCGTCGTGCGCGCCGTCAAATATGCCGAGCTCGGCTTCCGCTGCCAGGTGCACGGCGCGCCCAACCTCGATCCCACCGAAATCGTCGATCGCCGCGCCCTGCGCTTCCACGGCGGCGGCACCGCCTGGAACCATGTCGCCATGGACCAGGCCATCCGCGATGCCGGCCTGGCGCCGGCCGAGATCTCGAACGAGATGACCGGCCTGATCATGGGCTCGGGCGGACCTTCGACCCGGGCCATCGTCGAGGCCGCCGACACGACGCGGAGCAAAGGACCGAAACGAGTGGGGCCGTTCGCGGTGCCGAAGGCGATGTCCTCGACCGCCTCGGCGACGCTCGCCACCTGGTTCAAGATCAAGGGCGTCAACTATTCGATCTCGTCGGCCTGCGCGACCTCCAACCATTGCATCGGCAATGCGATGGAGACCATCCAGATGGGCAAGCAGGACGTGATCTTTGCCGGCGGTTGCGAAGAGCTGGATTGGACATTGTCCGTGCTGTTCGACGCCATGGGCGCGATGTCGTCGAAATTCAACCAGACCCCGGACAAGGCCTCGCGCGCCTACGACGCCGACCGCGACGGTTTCGTCATCGCCGGCGGCGCCGGCGTGCTGGTGCTCGAGGAGCTCGAACACGCCAAGGCGCGCGGCGCCAGGATCTACGCCGAGGCCGCGGGCTATGGCGCGACCTCGGACGGCGAGGACATGGTGGCGCCCTCGGGCGAGGGCGCGATGCGCTGCATGCGGATGGCGCTCAAATCGGTCAAGGCGCCGGTGGACTACATCAATCCGCACGCCACCTCGACGCCGATCGGCGACCTCAAGGAGATCGAGGCGATCCGCGCGGTCTTCGGCGACAACTGCCCGCCGATCTCCGCGACCAAGTCGCTGACCGGCCACTCGCTGGGCGCCGCCGGCGCGCAGGAGGCGATCTACTCGCTGCTGATGATGAACAACGGCTTCATCTGCGAGAGCGCCAACATCGAGACCCTCGATCCCGCCTTTGCCGACATGCCGATCGTGCGCGAGCGGCGCGACGACGTGATGCTCGGCTGCGTGCTGTCGAACTCGTTCGGCTTCGGCGGCACCAACGCCTCGGTCGTATTCAAACGGCTGGATGCATGAGGAAACGCGTGGGAGTGGCATGCAGGGTTTGATGCAAGGCAAGCGCGGGCTGGTGATGGGGGTCGCCAATGACCATTCGATCGCCTGGGGGATCGCCAAGACGCTTGCCGCGCATGGCGCGACGCTCGCCTTCACCTATCAAGGCGAGGCGCTCGGGCGGCGCGTGAAGCCGCTGGCGGAATCGGTGGGCTCGTCGCTGGTGCTGCCGTGCGACGTCGAGGATATCGCTTCGGTCGATACGGTGTTCGCAGCCATCGAGCAGCAATGGGGAACCCTGGATTTCCTCGTTCATGCCATCGCCTTCTCCGACAAGAACGAGCTCAAGGGCCGCTACGCGGATTCCACGCGCGAGAACTTCACCCGCACCATGGTGATCTCCTGCTACGCGTTCACCGAGGCTGCGAAACGCGCCGCGGCGCTGATGCCGAACGGCGGCGCCATGGTGACGCTGACCTATAACGGTGGCGAACGGGCGATGCCGAACTACAACGTGATGGGGGTCGCCAAGGCCGCGCTGGAAGCTTCCGTGCGCTATCTCGCGGTGGATTTCGGCGGGGCCGGCATTCGCGTCAACGCAATCTCGGCGGGCCCGATCCGCACCCTGGCGGGAGCCGGCATCGGCGACGCGCGCTTCATGTTCGCGTTCCAGCAGAGGCATTCCCCCCTCGGCCGCGGCGTCAGCCTCGACGATCTTGGCGGCGCCGGGCTTTATCTGCTGTCCGACCTGTCGAGCGGCGTGACCGGCGAAATCCATTTCGTCGATTCGGGCTACAACGTCATCGCCATGCCGCAGCCGGATTCGCTGCGGTCCGACCTCGACGCCGGCAAGGACGCGGCGCAGTAGTGCTCAACCAAAAACGGCCGGGTTTCCCCGGCCGTTGGTCGTTGGCGTGAGACGGCCGCAGCGATCAGGCAAGATCGAAGCGGTCGAGGTTCATCACCTTGGTCCACGCCGCCACGAAGTCCTTCACGAACTTCTGCTTCGAGTCCGAGCAGCCATAGACCTCCGCGAAGGCGCGGAGCTGAGAGTGCGAACCGAAGATCAGGTCGACACGGGTCGCCGTCCATTTGACCACCTTGGTCTTGCGATCGCGGCCCTCGTACACGCCATCGGAGCCCGACGGGCTCCACTCCGTGCTCATGTCGAGCAGGTTGACGAAGAAGTCGTTGGTGAGCTTCTCCGGCTGCTTGGTGAAGACGCCGTGCTTGGAGTTTGCGGCATTGGTGCCGAGCACCCGCAGGCCGCCGACGAGGGCAGTCATCTCCGGCGCCGTCAGCTTCAGCAGTTGCGCGCGGTCCACCATCGCCTCCTCAGGCTGCATGAACTGCCGCTTGCTGCTGATGTAGTTGCGGAAGGCGTCGGCGCGCGGCTCGAGCGGAGCGAACGATTCGACGTCGGTCTGCTCCTGCGACGCATC
Source organism: Alphaproteobacteria bacterium (assembly GCA_034669045.1). Classification (GTDB taxonomy): domain Bacteria; phylum Pseudomonadota; class Alphaproteobacteria; order Rhizobiales; family Xanthobacteraceae; genus VAZQ01. The sequence goes on along the minus strand of JAXDOD010000096.1, from coordinate 1,364 downwards.
CCCGCGCCCTGGCGTGAACGGCACCTTGATGTCGACGCCGGCATCCTTGGCGGCCTTCTCGACCGCCGCGGCGCCGCCGAGCACGATCAGGTCGGCCAGCGATACCTTCTTGCCGGATTCTTTCTGGATACCTTCGAGCTTCGCCAGGACCGTCTTGAGCTGCGCAGGCTGGTTGACCTCCCAATCCTTCTGCGGCGCAAGGCGAATGCGCGCGCCGTTGGCGCCGCCGCGCTTGTCGGAGCGGCGGAACGTCGAGGCCGACGCCCAGGCGGTCGAGACCAACTGCGACACCGAGAGGCCGGACGCGAGAATCTTCGCCTTCAACGCAGCAATGTCCTGCTCACCAATCGGCGGATGATTCCCCGCGGGGATCGGGTCCTGCCAGATCAGCGTCTCTTTTGGCACGAGTGGGCCGAGGTAGCGCTGGATCGGGCCCATGTCGCGGTGCGTAAGCTTGAACCAGGCGCGGGCAAATGCCTCCGCGAACTGGTCCGGATTCTCGAGGAAGCGGCGCGAGATCTTCTCGTAGGCCGGGTCCATCCGCAGCGCGAGGTCCGTCGTCAACATGGTCGGCACTTTCTTTTTCGACGGGTCGTGCGCGTCCGGGATCGTGGCCTCGGCGCCTTTCGCCTGCCACTGCTGCGCGCCGGCCGGACTCTTCGTCAGCTCCCATTCAAAGTTGAACAGGTTCTCGAAGAAGTGGTTGCTCCACTTGGTCGGCGTCTGCGACCAGGTCACCTCCGGGCCGCCGGTGATGGCGTCGGCGCCGAAGCCGGTGCCGTGCTTGCTCTTCCAGCCCAGCCCCTGATCTTCAAGCGCGCCGGCTTCCGGCTCGGGTCCGACCAGCGAGGGGTCGCCGGCGCCGTGGGTCTTGCCGAAGGTGTGGCCGCCGGCGATCAGCGCGACGGTCTCCTCGTCGTTCATCGCCATGCGGAAGAACGTTTCGCGGATATCTTTCGCGGACGCGAGCGGGTCCGGATTGCCGTTCGGTCCTTCCGGGTTGACGTAGATCAGGCCCATCTGCACGGCGCCGAGCGGCTCCGCGAGCTGGCGTTCGCCGCTGTAGCGTTCGTCGCCGAGCCAAGTGCCCTCGGGACCCCAGTAGAGTTCTTCAGGCTCCCACACATCGGCGCGGCCACCGGCAAAACCAAACGTCTTGAAGCCCATCGATTCGAGGGCGACGTTGCCGACGAGGACCATCAGATCGGCCCACGAAAGCTTCCGGCCGTACTTCTGCTTGATCGGCCACAGCAGCCGGCGCGCCTTGTCGAGATTGGCATTGTCCGGCCACGAGTTCAGCGGCGCGAAGCGCTGCTGACCGGCGCCGGCGCCCCCGCGGCCGTCGCTGATGCGGTAGGTACCGG
>JAXDOD010000095.1:0-19992 GCA_034669045.1 Alphaproteobacteria bacterium | reverse complement strand
AATCCTACGACGATCTCGTCGACCACTGTTGCGACGCATGGAACAAGCTCGTCGACCAGCCGTGGCGGACCATGTCCATCGCATTACGCCAACGGGCTCACGGGTTCTGATCAATGGGATTTGGTATAAGAGCACGGACTGAAATCACGGGACCCATGCAATGCCCTATGCCGTTGCCGTCGACATCGGCGGCACCTTCACCGACCTTGTCGCCTACGACACCGACAGCCACGCGGTCGCCTATGCCAAGAGCCCGACCACCTACGGCAACCTGGTCGCGGGCGTGCTCGACTGTTTCGTGAAGGCAAAGCTCGAGCCGCGGGCGGCGAATTTCGTCAACCACGGCACCACGCTGGTGATCAATTCGCTGATCCAGCGCAAGGGCGCCAACACCGCGCTGGTGACCACCAAGGGCTTCCGCGACGTGCTCGAGATCGCGCGCGGCAACCGGCCCGATCCCTTCGACCTGCACTACCGCCGCGACGAGCCGCTGATCCCGCGCGCGCTGCGCTTCGAGGTGGCGGAGCGCATCGGCAGCAAGGGCGAGGTGGTCACGCCGCTCGACACGGCCGCGCTCAGCCCCCTCGCCGGCAAGCTCAAGGGGCTCGGCATCGAGGCGGTCGCGATCTTCTTCATGAACTCCTACGCCAACCCGGCGCACGAGGAAGCGACCGCGGCGGCGCTGCGCGCGCTGCTGCCTGGCGCCTATGTGACCTACTCGACCGAAGTCACGCGCGAGTGGTACGAATACGAGCGCACCTCGACGGTCGCGGCCAACGCCTATGTGGGGCCGCAGGTGGCGACCTACATCAAACGGCTAGAAACCGATCTCGCGGCCGAGGGCTTTGCCGGCTCGCTCTACATGATGGGCTCGAACGGCGGGCTGCTCTCGGTCGAGCGCACCTGCAAGCAGCCGGTCGGTCTGGTGGAATCCGGCCCGATCGGCGGCTGCATCGGCGCCGCCGCCTATGCGGAGGCGCTCGGCTTTCGCAACGTCATCGCCTTCGACATGGGCGGCACCACCGCCAAATGCGCGCTGGTGGAGAACGGCCGCTTCTCGGTCGGCTCGGTCTATTACGCCGGCGGCTACGTGAAGGGCTTCCCGATCAAGTCTTCGGTGATCGACATCGTCGAGGTCGGCTCCGGCGGCGGCTCGATCGCCTGGCTCGACCCGCAGAGCCGCCTGCATGTCGGCCCGCAGAGCGCCGGCTCGACGCCGGGCCCCGCCTGCTACGGCAACGGCGGCAGCGAGCCCACCGTCACGGACGCCAACCTGGTGCTCGGGCGGCTCAACCCCGGCCGCTTCCTCGGCGGCGAGTTGAAGCTCGACGTGGCGGCCGCGCGCGCGGCGGTCGGGCGCATCGCGGGGCCGCTCGGCTTTGCCGGCGGCGACGGCCTCACCCGCATGGCGGACGGCATCATCGCGCTCGCCACCGTGATCATGGCCGGCGCCATCAAGCAGATTTCGGTCGAGCACGGCCTCGATCCGCGCGAGTTCGTGCTGTTCTGCTACGGCGGCGGCGGGCCGCTGCATGCGAGCGCGCTCGCGCGCGAGCTCTCGATCCCGACCGTGGTGATCCCGCCCGAGCCGGGCAATTTCTCGGCGGTCGGCATGCTGCTCGCCGACGCGCGCCTGGACCTGTCGAAGACCTTCACGGGCGTGCTCGACGACCAGACCATCGGCTCGCTGCAGGCGCTTTTCGCCGCCATGGAGGGCGAGGCGCGTGGGGCGCTGCAGCGCGACTTCGGCACCGGCGAGGTCGTCTTCGAACGTTTCGGCGAGATGCGCTATGTCGGCCAGCGCCACAACATCAAGGTGCCGATCTCGGGTCTCGTGCGGCCCGCCGCCATCCGCGAGGCCTTCGACCGCGACTACAAGCGCCGCTACGGCCACGCCGACGCGCGCGCCGCGGCCGAATTCCAGGCGCTGCATCTGTCCGCCTTCACGCGGCTGCGCCGGCCCGAGCTCACCTGGCTGCCGCGCGCACAGGCGGGCGCCGGGAGCGCCGCCGCGCGCCCGGCCTATTTCGGCGACGCCGGAACCATCGACGCGGCGATCCACGACCGCACCTCGCTGCCGCCCGGCTTCACGGGCCAAGGCCCGGCCTTGATCGAGGAATACGGATCGACCACGCTGATCTGGCCGGGTGACCGCTTCGAGATCGGCAAGCTCGGGGAAATCCGGATCACGGTCCGTGCGGACAGATAGCGATGCAGGATCACACCCGCACAACCGACGTCGCCATCGATCCGATCACGCTGGAGGTGATCCGCCACGCGCTGGTCTCGATCACCAACCAGATCGACGCCAACATCAAGCGCACGGCGTTCTCGCCCTACATCTACGAATACAATGATTTCGCGGTCGGTCTCACGGACGCCGACGGACGGCTGATCGCGCAGTGCACCGGCGGCATGCCGCCGTTCGTCGCCGACTCGGTCGGCATGGCGGTGCGCGACGGGCTCTCGATCTACGGCAAGGATCGGCTGCATCATGGCGACGTGGTGCTGTGCAACCACGCCGCGGTGCAGGGCCAGCACCTCAACAACACGGTGATGTACACGCCGATCCATGCCGGGGCGGATCGCGGCACCCTGATCGGCTTCTTCGCCATCAACGTGCACTGGATCGAGATCGGCGGCATCCAGACCAACTCGACCGACATTTTCATGGAGGGGCTGCAGCTCCGCTCGATCAAGCTGTGGTCGAAGGGCGAGCCGATCGAAGAGGTCTACCGGATCATCGAAAACAACACGCGCATGCCGGACGAGCTGCTCGGCGACATCGCGGCGCAGCTCGCGGGCTGCCTGCTCGGCCGCGGCCTCACGGCCGAGCTCGCGGACAAGTACGGCATCGCGGCCTTCCACCGCGCGGTCGAGCTGATCCTCGACCAGTCGGAGGCCGCCGCGCGCGCGTTCATCCGCGCCATGCCGGACGGCACCTATCGGACCGAAACCTATCTCGACAACGACCGCTCCGGCGGCGAGGAGCCGGTCCCGATCATCGTCACGGTGATCGTCGCGGGGGACGAGCTTACCGTCGATTACACCGAACTGGCGGAGCAATCGAAAGGGCCGATCAATTCCGGATATTTCGGCGGCGGTCAGACCATCGCGCGCGTCGCCTTCAAATATCTGATGGGCGCCGACGAGATGGCCAACGAAGGCACGTTCCGCCCGATCAAACTCATCCTGCCGCAAGGCAAGCTGTTGAGCGCCGATCCGAGCGCGCCGATGTTCATGTATCCGACGCCGTTCCCGACCGTGATCGACGCCGTCATCAAGGCGCTCGAACACGCGCTGCCGGAGCGCGTGCCGGGCGGGCATTTCGGCACCCATTCGGGCGTGCGCTTCTACGGCCGGCGGGCGGGCGGCTCGTTCTTCGATACCCACGACTCCGGCCACGGCGGCTGGGGCGCCTGCGCGACCCACGACGGCGCCGGCCCGTTCCGCACCATGGCGCATGGCGACACGCGCATCATTCCCCTTGAGCTGCAGGAATCGCTGATGCCGTTCCGGATCGAGGAGTTTTCCCTGCGCGAGGATTCCGGCGGCGCCGGAAAATTTCGCGGCGGCATGGGCTTCCGCAAAACGTATCGCATCACCGCGGCCTGCAATCTCGGCACCAATCTCGACCGCACCAAATATCCGCCCTGGGGCGTGCAGGGCGGGAAAGAAGCGCAGCCCGGCCGCTTCATGCTGACGCCCGCCGGCACGACGGCCGAACAGCCGGTCGACAAGGAGAACGCCCATCCGCTCCAGCCGGGCGATCTCGTCTGCGTCGAGACCGGTGGTGGCGGCGGCTATGGGCCTCCCGCCGAACGCGCGCTCGATGCCATCCAGCGCGATCTCGACGCCGGCTATGTCACGACCGCGGCGGCCGAGCGCGACTATGGCGTCACGGTCGGGCCGGACGGCAAGGCGCGCCGGTAGCGTGGGCATGGGCGCAAGGCCCCGTCGCCCGGCAGCGACACCCGGTCGCGCCTTTGCCCACGCGACAAAGCACCGCGTAGGGTGGGCAAAGCGGAGCGTGCCCACGCGTTTTCTTTCGTCAGGCGCGTAGACGCGTGGGCACGGCGCTTCGCGCCTTTGCCCACCCTACGCGCTTCGGAATAGAATGCGGATCGAAGAAAAATCGGAGGACTCCGTGGCACGGGCAATCGGCCGCCTCTCCCTGTCAACCGTCGCGTTCGCGATTGCGATTCTTGCAGGCGGCGCAGCGCCCGCCCAGGAGATCAACGCCGCGCTCAAGGACCTCGCCGCCGCGGCCAACAAGGAAGGCTCGCTCACGCTGAGCTGGAGCGGCTCGACCCTGGCCGGCGTCCAGGGCGCGCCGCGCTTCCAGGCTGCGATCAACAAGATGTTCGGCACCAATATCCGGATCAATTTCCTGCCGGGCGCCGACATGGCGCGGGTCATCAACCAGGTCGCGACCGAGCATTCCGCCGGCCAGAAGGCGAGCGTGGACATCCTGCTCGGTGCCGCTCCGCAGGTCGTCCCGGTGCTCAAGGCCAACCTGTTCGACCCGGTCGATTGGAAGAAGTACCTGCCCGGCCGGATCACCGGCGAGATGATCGAGGCCGACGGCCAGCTCATCCGCATCGTGACCGGGCTGTCGGGCGCGACCTACAATTCGGCGCTGGCGCCCATGACGCCCACCACCCTCGAGGATTTCCTCAAGCCGGCGTGGAAGGGCAAGATCGCCTCGACGCCCTATTCCGCGGGCTTCGATATCCTGCTGGCCGAGGACGTCTGGGGCAAGGCGAAGACCGTCACCTATGTGCGCGCGCTGTCGAAGCAGATCGCCGGCCTGATGCGTTGCGGCGAGACCGAGCGGATCGCGACCGGCGAATATCTGGCGCTGGTGATGGACTGCACCGGGCAGGATGCGCTGCAATGGAAGGACAAGGGCGCGCCGCTCGAGCAGATGATGCCGCTCGATGCGGCGCAGCAGCGCTATTACTACTTCGCCATGCCCAGGAACGCCCAGCACCCGAACGCCGCCAGGCTCTACACGGTCTTTCTCATGACCGAGGAAGGGCAGAAGCTCGCCTACGACACCTGGAAGACCGACCTGCACTCGATGCCGGGCTCCAAGATGGGCAAGATGGTCGACGACTACAGGAAGCTCAACGTGAGGTTCAAGGAGGTCACGGTGGCGTGGTACAGCCAGCACCCCGAGATCGACGCCGGCAAGAGCGAGCTGATCAAGATCCTGACCACGAAGGAATGAGCGGCGCGCATCCTCCTGCGAAATCAGTTTAGTTCTTCACTCGTAACCACCCCTCTCCCCAACCCTCCCCACCGCAAGTCGGGCTTGCCCGACTTGCGCACGATATCGCGGAACCCGGGCAGGCCCGGGTTCCGTGGGGAGGGAGCCCACCGAGTTCGCCGCCCTGACAGCGGCTCTCGCGTCAAGTCAAAGCATCACGGTGGTGCGCAACCTCACAATTTGCGGTTATGAAGGCTGGTGCCACAAGGTTCCCTCCCCCCTTGTGGGGGAGGGACAGGGAGAGGGGTTCGCACGTCGAAATGTCCGTAGTGTTTGAACCCTTCGAGCAACCGCGCGTCAGCGGCGACCTGTTGCCGGCGATCATGCTCACGACCGTCGTCGCCACGAGCGTCGTCATCCTCTGCCACCTCGCGGTCGTGCTGTGGCTCGCCTGGACCAGCGGCAGCCCCGGCAGCGCCGACCTCACCTACACGGCGCAGAACTTCGCCGAGGTGTTCTCCGACGCACGCACCTATACGGTGCTGCTCGATACGTTGGGCTTTGCGCTGGTCTCGCTCGCGGTCGCGCTCGCCTTCGGCATCCCGTGCGCCTGGATCGCCGAGCGCACCGACTTCCGGGCCAAGACACTGCTTTTCACCCTGATGGCGGTCGGCCTGCTCATTCCCGGCTTCGCGGCCGCGATGGGCTGGCTGTTTCTGCTGCATCCGCGCATCGGGCTGCTCAACCAGTTCCTGGTCGGCACGTTTGGCCTCGCCGGCCCGCCGCTCAGCATCACCGGCATCCTCGGCATGGGCTGGGTGCAGGGACTCAACCTCGCGCCACTCGCCTTCATCATGACGGCCGCGGTTTTCCGCTCCATGGACCCGACGCTGGAAGAGGCTGCCGAGGTGCACGGCGGCGGCCCCTGGCGCGTGCTGCGGCGCATCACCATGCGGCTCGCCTGGCCGGGCATCCTGGCGGCCTCGATCTACATCTTCATGACGGCGTTCGCGGCCTTCGACGTGCCCGCGATCATCGGCTGGGGCAACCGCATCTTCACCTTCACGACCTATCTCTACCTGCTGCTCAATCCGCAAGACGTCTTGCCGCGCTACGGGCTTGCCGCCGCGCTCTCGACGGTCGCGATGGCGATCGCCGCCGCAATGAGCTGGTGGTACGGCGCGATGCAGCAACGCTCGCGCCGCTTCGCGGTCGTCACCGGACGCGCCTATCGGCCGAAGCTGGTCAAGCTCGGCCGGCGCGCCATCGCGGCGTGGCTGCTGATCGGAACCTATCTCGTGCTGAGCAAGGTGATGCCGATCATGCTCCTCATCTGGAGCTCGCTGCTGCCGTTCTTCCAGCTTCCCTCGCAGCGCGCCTTCGCGACCGTGTCGTTCCGGCACTACCTGTCGCTGCCGTGGGAGCTGGTGTTCACCGCGGCCTGGAACACGTCGATCCTGGCCGTGCTGGTGCCGACCGTGACGCTCGCGATCAGCCTCGCGTTCTCCTGGGTGGTGCTGCGCTCGAAGGTCCGCGGGCGCGCGGGCTTCGACTTCATCGCCTTCCTGCCCCACGCGGTGCCCTCGATCGTGTTCGGCGTCGGCGCGCTGCTGCTGACGCTGTTCGTGCTGCAGCGGGCGCTGCCGATCTATGGCACGATCTGGATCCTGCTCGTCGTCTTCGTGATCGCCCGCATCAGCTACGGCACGCGCATGACCAATTCCGGGCTGATCCAGATCCATGCCGAGCTGGAAGAATCCGCACAGATGAGCGGCGCCACCCTCTGGCAGGGATTCCGCCGCATCTCGCTGCCGCTGCTGGCGCCGACGCTGCTCTATGCCTGGCTGTGGATCGCCCTGCTCGTCTTCCGCGAGCTGACGCTCGCCGTCATCCTGTCGAGCGCCGACAATATCACCTTCCCGGTCATGGTCTGGAGCCTGTGGCTCGGCGGCGGGCTCGGCCAGGCCGCCGCGCTCGCCATGGTGATGCTTGCCATGATGACGCCGCTCATCGTGCTCTACTGGCTGTTCGCGCGGCGGCAGGGACTGGTGGCGAGCTAGCTAGAGCATTTTCAGGAAAAGTGGAATCCGGTTTTCCGTCGAAAATGCGACCAACGCAAGAGTCTAGAGCACATTCAGTTTCAAGGAAACTGAATGTGCTCTAGACTTTTCCGCCCCGCCTGGCTCGCCCCGCGAAAGCATGACGTGGCGGCGGCAAAGACTCGAATCGACTCACTCCGCCGCCACCTTCCTGGCCGCCTGCACGATGTCGTCGGGGGTCGCGTAGATGCCGTCGACGATCTTCAACGCCTCCTCGCCGGTCTTCGGCGACACCGGCAGCCGAAGCTTCTGCGCCTCGGCGATGAACTGCGGATCGTTCACGGTGGCGTTGAAGGCGTCGCGCAGGATGCGCACGCGCTCGGCCGGCACCGCGATCGAAGCGATGAAGGGCCGGCCGACCTCCGCCGACGCCCACAACAGCCGCATGACCTCGCGATCCCGGTCGTTCGCCGCGATGTCGAGGCCGTAGGGCACGCCCGGCGGCATGTCGGGCGCCACCGAGGGCCCGGAGCGGATGAACGGCACGGTCTTGCGGCCCTCGACCCATTCCGGCGGGATGCTGCTCCAGGCGCCGCAGCCGCCGTCGAGCTCGCCGCGCTCGATCGCGATGCGCTCCTCGGCGCTGCCGGGATAGCCCGGGACCTGCTTGAGGCGGACGCCCAAGATGTTCTTGACGATCTTCTGGTTGAGATCGCTCGACGTGCCGACGCCGGTGAGACCCATGTGCACGATCTCGCGCGTCTTGACCTGCGCGATCGTCTTCGGCCCGAAGGTGTGCCAGACGTAGCACACGCTGAGGTCCTGGCTGATGCTGCCGATCCAGTTGAACTTGCGGAAATCGATCTTGATCTTGTCGGGGTTGAGCTTGGATTCGCCGATGGTGCCGAAGTTGAAGATGTCGATGACGGTGCCGTCCTTCGGCGCGTTCAGGTCGACATGATTCACCGACTGCAGGCTGCCGGCCCCGACCATGTTCTGCACCACGACGACGGGATTGCCGGGGATATGCTTGCCGATATGGCGCGCCAGCACGCGCGCGTTGATGTCGAAGCCGCCGCCGGGCGTGAAGCCGACGACGATCGTCAGCGTCCTGCCCCGGTAGAAATCCTGCGCGGCAGCGGGCGCGGCCCAGGAAGACACCGCACCGAAGGCGGCAAAAGCGAGTACCGCTGCAAGCCGTTCGATCATTTCGCATCCTTGTAGTCGTTGAACAGCTTGATGAGCTGCGCCACCACGGCGGGCGGCGTCTTTGCAAGATCGTCCACCACCGCGGTGAGCTCTTCGCCGGTCAAAGGCCGCACGACCTCGAGCTGCTGGCGCTGCACGTCGGCCAGGAACGCCGGATCGCGCACCGTGGCGTCGAACGCGCGCCGCAGGATCTCCAGACGCTGCGGCGGGATTCCCGGCGGCGCCACATAGGGCCGCGTAATCTCGTCGCGCACGTTCATGATGTCGACGATCTGCCGTTCGGCCTCGTTGCGGGCCAGATCCCGCGACAGCGGCACGTCCGGAAGCTTCGGATGCTTGCGAAATCCGTGCTGGATGATGACGCGCACGAGCTGCCGGCTGAGCCAGTCGGTCTGGTTCAGGCTCGACCACGCATTGGCGAGCGTGCCTTCGATTTCTCCGCGCTCCAGCGCGATCTTGGTCTCGCCGCTGTTCCTGTACCCGGATACGATCTTGAGCTTGTAGCCGAAGATCTCCTTGAGAATGATCCCCATGTCGATGCCGTTGCCGCCGACGCTGGTGCCGCCCACGATGAGCTGCCTTGTCTTCGCGGCCTCCAGGGACTGCACCGGCGCGCTGTGCCACACATAACCGACGTAGGTGTCGGACGTCGCGTTGCCGATCCAATTGAACCTGGTCACATCGAAATCCGCGGCGGCCGGCGTGATGAACGGGGCGGTCAGCACCGCGCCGTGGATGCCGGCGATATACGTCCCGTCGCGCGGGGCGACCTTGTAGAGAAAGCTCGCCGCGCGCTGGCCGCCGGCGCCCGGGATCGACTGCACGATCATGGTCGGGCGGCCGGGGATGTATTTCGGCAGGTGCCGCGCGAAGGTGCGGCCATAGGTCTCGTAGGCGCCGCCGCCGCTGACGATGATGGTGACGGTCTTGCCGGCATAGAACGCGTCGGGCTCGGCGAGCGCGGTCCGCGATGGAAAGGCCGCCAGCAACGCGCATAGCGCCAGCGCCGAACCCATCGAAGGAGCGCTCATCGGACCTCCCCGGTCGAATGAAGCGGCCGCGAAACACCGCTCTTGTGAGCCGACAGCCTTGCTGCAATCATGATAGGGACGCGGCACGATCGTCGTCAATGATCGGCCGCGGCGGCAAGCGCCGCGAGCGCGGGGACGCGATGTTCGAAGGCTTCACTCCCAAGATCAAGATCGGCTGCCTGCAGCCCAACGCCGTCATCGACAACGCGCCGTTCGAGTTCTACCGCCTCGCCCCGCCCGGCGTCATGCTGGTGATGGTCGGCGTGGGCCTGAAGGAATTCTCCAGCCAGGACGTCGAGCGCGTGTTCGCGCCGCTCGATACTTATCTCGACCAGTTGATGGAGCGCGGCGTCGATCTGGTGGTGCAGAACGGCGTGCCGCTGCCGATCCTGATCGGCATCGAGGCGCATGACCGGATGGTCGCGCACATGGCCCGCTATACCGGCCTGCCGGCGACCACGACGGCGGCCTCGGTGATGCAGACTGCGGCCGATCTCGGGATCAAGAAGGTGGCGGTCGTCAACAAATGGACCGACGCCATGAACCGGTCGCTGGCCGCATTCTTCGCGCGCGCCGGCACCGCGGTCGTCGGCGGCGCCACCAAGTCGCTGCATCCGACCGACTTCCACCGCATCGACGCGAACGACCACATGCAGCTCGCCTATGAGCTCGGCCGGCGCGCTTTCCTCGACCACCCGGACACCGATGCCGTCTATATCGGCGGCGGCTCCTGGATCGCGGAGCCGGTCGCGGTCAAGCTGGAAGAGGAGTTCGGCAAACCGGTGCTGTGCAACCAGGCCGCCGTCATCCGCAATACGCTCAAGATGCTCGGCGCCTGGAAGCCGATGAGCGGCCACAGCCGCGTGCTGGCGACGGCCTGACAAGAGGAGAGATTGCGCAATGAAGGTCGCGTGCGTCGGTCTGGATCCCGCCGGGCTCTATCTTGGAATCCTGCTCAAGCGCCGAGACCCGGCGCACGCTGTGCGTTTCATCGAAGGCGCCGAGGCCGACACCGGCCCGGCGCCCATCCTTTGCAATCCGCTGCGGCCGCGGCTTGCGCTCGACGACGCGCAGACGCTGGAGGAGCTTGACCAGGAGCTGGCCTATTTCGACACCGTCGCGGTGAAGACGAAGGCGCGCGCGTTCGAGACCAAGGGCCTGCGCTATGCCGCCATCGACCGGGCCGCGCTGGTCGGCATCCTCAAGCGGCGCGCCGCCCGGCTCGGATGCGAATTCGAGCGCGCGCCCGGCATTTCCAGCCCCGACCAGATTGCGGACGCGGACCTGATCGTTGTCGCCGACGGCGCGACGAGCCGGCTGCGCGAACGCGCCGCCGGACTCGCAACCACGCTCGCCGAGAGCAGGACGCGTCTGATCGCCTTCGAATCGCAGAAGCGCAGCGATGCGCTGACCTATACGTTCCGCGAGACGCCCGGCGGCATCTTCCACACCTTCGCCTATCCGCGCGGCCGCGCCGGCTCCTGCATCGTCGTGGAGGCGCCGGCCGAGGCCGTGCGCGCCAGCGGCTTGGAGCGCGCAACCGCGGCGCAGGCGCTGGCGTTCTGCCGCGAGCTCTTTCCCGAAGCGCTCGATGGCGCGACGCCGCCAGGACATGAAACGGGCTGGCGGCCGTTCCTCACCGTGCGCAACCGGCCCTGGCACGCCGGCAACGTGGTTCTGCTCGGACAGGCTGCCTATACGTCGCATGTTTCGGTCGGCCTCGATGTCCGCTCGGCGCTCGAAGACGCCGAAGCGCTGGCCGACCAGCTATGCTCCGGCGCGGGTGTGGCCGACGCCCTGAAAGCCTACGAGGCCGCGCGCCGTCCCAAGGCCGAGAGCCTGCAGCGCGCCGCGCAGGCGAGCCTGAACTGGTTCGAGACCGTCAGCCGCAGCATCAGGAAGCCGTTCGAGCAATTCGTGTTCTCGCTCCTGACCAGCAGCATGCGGATGACCTATGCGCGCATCGACAAGGTCGCGCCCGAGCTGGTGCGGGCGGTCGACGGCCTGATCGCCGGCGCCGCGCCGGGCGCCAACCGGCCGCCGCCGCCGATGTTCGCGCCGATCACGCTGCGCGAGCTCACAATCCCCAACCGTATCGTGGTCTCGCCGATGTGCATGTACTCGGCCAAGGACGGCACCGTGAACGACTTCCACCTGGTGCATCTCGGCAGCCGCGCGGTCGGCGGCGCCGGCCTCGTCCTCACCGAGATGACCGACGTGCTGCCGGAGGGCCGCATCAGCCTGCATTGCGCCGGCATGTATTCGCCCGAGCACGTTCCGGCCTGGGAGCGCGTGGTGACGTTCGTGCACCAGCACAGCAACGCCAAGATCGGCATCCAGCTCGCGCATGCCGGGCGCAAAGGCTCGCTGACCCGCTCCTGGGAAGGCCATGAGTCGCTCGGCGAGGCCAAGTGGGACATCGTCGCGCCCTCGCCGCTGCCCTTCGCGCAAGGCCGCCAGGTGCCGAAGGAAATGACCCGCGCCGACATGGACACGGTGCGCGACGCCTTCGTGCGCGCGACGAAGATGACGGACGCCGCCGGCTTCGACATGATCGAGCTGCATTTTGCCCACGGCTACCTCATCTCGTCCTTCATCTCGCCGCTCTCCAACCAGCGCCGCGACGACTACGGCGGCGCGCTCGCGAACCGCATGCGGTTCCCGCTGGAAATCTTCAGCGCCGTGCGCGCCGCCTGGCCGGCGCACAAGCCGATCTCGACCCGCATCTCCTCGGTCGACTGGGTCGAAGGCGGCAACGGCATCGAAGAGGGCGTCGAGATCGGCCGCATGCTGCACGACGCCGGCAACGATATCCTGGCGGTGTCGAGCGGTGGCGTTTCGAGCGAGCAGGCTCGCGTGGACGGCCGCGCCTACCAGGCCGCATTCAGCGACCGCATCCGCAATGAGCTCGGCATCCCGACGATGGCGGTGGGCGGCATCGTCAGCCACGGCGACGCCAACACCATCCTGGCGGCCGGCCGCGCCGACATGTGCGCGCTCGCGCGCGGCTATCTCGAAGACCCGTATTTCGTCCGCCATGCCGCGCGCGAGCAGAACTACGGCGGGCACCACTGGCCGAGCCAGTATCGCCGCGCCGGCGAAGTCCGCTTGCGCGGCGAATGAACAAGCGAGCGCGGGAGGACAAGCGCGATGAGGCTCCTGGCTTTGTCCGTCATCGCGCTTGCCCTGCTGGTCGCGCAGGGCGACCCCGCGCGCGCCCAACCGCCGGAGAATTTCGCCGGCAAGACCATCCGGCTCTATATCGGGACCAGCCCGGGCGGCGGCTATGACCAGTATGGGCGGCTTGTGGCGCGCCATTTCGGTCGACAGCTTCCCGGAAATCCCTCGGTCGTGCCGGTGAACATGCCCGGCGCGTCGTCGCTCACGCTGACCAACCATCTCTACAACCAGGCGCCGCGCGATGGCACCGCGATCGCGATCATCAACCAGGCGATGCCGACCGAGCAGCTTCTGCTCGACCAGAACATCAACTACGATTCAGGCCAGTTCAATTGGATCGGCCGGGTGTCCTCGGCGGTCGAGATGCTGATCGTCTGGCACACGGTTCCGGTCGATACGATCGACGATATCCGCAACCGCGAGGTCATCGTGGGCGGCACCGGGCCGACCTCCTCGACGGTGTTCATGCCCTATCTGCTCAACAACCTCGCCGGGATGAAATTCAAGGTCATCCTCGGCTTCAACGGCACGACCGACGTCGGGCTCGCCATGGAGCGCGGCGAGATCGAGGGCAGCGCGACCCCGCTCGAAAGCCTCACCAGCTATCGGGCGAACTGGGTGCGCGACCGGAAGATCAAGATCCTGCTGCAATACACGGCGCGGCGCGACCCCGAGATGATGGACATCCCGGCCATGGTGGAGCTGGGCGGCAGCGACGAGGCGCGGGCGATCCTTGGCTTCTTTGCCAGCGCCGCCGACATCGGCCGCTCGATCGTGGCGCCCCCGGCCATGCCGCCCGGCACGGTGCGGACGCTGCGCCGGAGCTTCGACGCCATGTTCGCCGATCCTGGCTTCCTCGATGACGTCAGGCGCGCCGGCATCCCGCTCAAGCCGCTCACCGGCGAGCGCCTGCAGGAGGTGGTCGCGGATGTGGCCAAGTTTCCGCCCGCGCTGGTGCGCAAGGCGCGCGCGGCACGCGACAAGCCGAATTGATTGTCGCTCGCGCTCGCTTGCTCCGCCCTCATGCCGGGGTCGGGAAGGATCGTGCGCTGCACGTTGGAAACCAAGGTTGCCCAGCCCTGAAGGCTTGCCATCGACCGCCCGCGCGGCGACAATGACCCAAGGGCAGAAACAACAAGGCCCAAGGCGATAAAAATGCCCAAGACCCTGTTCGAGAAAATCTGGGATTCGCATTTCGTCGCGCGGCGCATCGACGGCCGCGACCTCATCTATATCGACCGCCACGTGCTCCACGAGCTGCACGCCCCGCACGCGTTCGAATCGCTGGAGCAGCAGCAGCGGCCGGTGCGCCGCCCCGACCTGACATTCTCGATGCAGGACCACACCGTCGCCACCAAGCCCGGCCGCACCGACGACACAAACCCTTCCGGCGCCGCCTTCCTGCGCGCCATGCGCGAAGGCAGCGCCAGGAACGGCATCCGCGTCTTCGACCTCGGCGACCCGGAGCAGGGAATCTCGCACGTGGTCGCGCCGGAGCTCGGCATGGTGCTTCCCGGCGCGACCCACGCGGTCCCCGACAGCCACGCCAGCACGGTCGGCGGGCTCGGCGCCATGGCTTTCGGCTGCGGCACCACCGAGCTCGCGCATATCCTGGCGACGCAGGTGATGGCGATGAAGCGGCCGAACAGCATGCGCATCCGCCTCGACGGCCGGCTCGGCCCGCACGTCACCGCCAAGGACGCGGCGCTGCGCCTCATCGCCGAGCTCGGCATGGCGGGCGGCCGCGGCCACGTGGTCGAATATGCGGGCGCGGCCGTGCGGGCGATGCCGATGGAAGCCCGCATGACGCTCTGCAACCTCAACATCGAGATGGGCGGCCGTTCCGGCTTCGTGGCGCCCGACGACGCGACGTTGCAGTGGATCGCCGGGCGTCCATTTGCGCCCAGCGCCGCCGCGTGGGATCAGGCGCTGGCGCATTGGCGCACGCTCAAGAGCGACGACGAGGCCGCGTTCGATCGCGAGCACGCGCTCGACTGCACGACGCTGGAGCCGCAGATCACCTGGGGCACGGATCCGAGCCAGGTGCTCGGCATTTCCGGCCGCGTGCCGGACCCGGCGTCCCATCCGGACCGGCGCGACGCGATCGAGGGCGCGCTCAGCTACATGGGCCTGCGGCCCGGCATGGCGCTCGCCGGCCTGCCGATCCAGCGCGTGTTCATCGGCTCGTGCACCAATGCGCGGCTGCCCGACCTGCAAGCCGCCGCGGATATCGTGCGCGGTCGGCGCGTGGCGCCAGGCGTGGTCGCGATGGTGGTGCCCGGCTCCTCGACCGTGAAGCGCGCGGCCGAGGCCAGGGGTCTCGACACCGTGTTTCGCACGGCCGGCTTCTTCTGGGGCGAGTCGGGCTGCTCGATGTGCGCGGGCGGCAACGGCGACCGCGGCGAGCCGGGCGAGCGCATCGTCTCGACCACTAATCGCAACTTCGAGAACCGCCAGGGACCGAAGACGCGGACGCATCTGGCGAGCCCCGCCACCGCGGCGGCGAGCGCCATCGTCGGGCGGATCGCGGACGTGCGCACGCTCCCGGGAGCGGCGTGATGCGGCCGTTCAAGACGCACACCGGGATCGCCGTTCCGCTCATCAAGGACGACATCAACACCGACCAGATCGCGCCCGTGCAGGCGAAGCGCCAGCTCAAGCCGGACTACAAGGCGCTGCTGTTCAGCCGCGCGCGCAGCGAGGACCCGGACTTCATCCTCAACCAGCCGCAGTTCCGCAATCCCGGCATCCTGGTGACGGGCCACAATTTCGGCGCCGGCTCCTCGCGCGAGGCCGCGGTGTGGGGCATGCTCGCCAACGACATCCGCGTCATCGTGGCGCGCAGCTTCGCCGACATCTATCGGGAGAACCTGTTGCAGAACGGGCTGCTGCCGGTGGTGCTGGAGCCCGCCGCCGGAGCCGCGTTCGAGGCGCGCGTGATCGCGGCGAACGGCGCCGCGCCCTTCACCGTCGATCTCGAGCGCCAGACCATCGGCGGACCGGGCGGCGCGGACATCGCGTTCGACCTGCCGGCGGCCGACCGCATGCGCCTGCTCGAGGGCCTCGACGACATCGGGCTCAC
Organism: Alphaproteobacteria bacterium; assembly: GCA_034669045.1. Lineage (GTDB taxonomy): Bacteria > Pseudomonadota > Alphaproteobacteria > Rhizobiales > Xanthobacteraceae > VAZQ01. Next base: position 4,239 of record JAXDOD010000095.1, on the reverse strand, counting down.
GCTCAAGCACACCGACGAGATCAAGGCCTGGGAACAGCGCACCGCCGGCGCGCAGCCGTGGCTGCAGACGGCGCGTGATATCCGATCGTGACGATTGGTAGGGTGGGCAAAGGCGCTGGTACGGCCTTTCCGCGTGGGCAAAGTCTATCGTGCGCCGTGCCCACGCGTTTTCTTTCGTCAGGCGCGGAAAGACGCGTGGGCACGGCGCTTCGCGCCTTTGCCCACCTACGGAACGACGTTACACAACGACGTTTGAGGGAGGAACCTGACATGACCGCAAGAAAAAAACTGCGAGAGATCATGGCGGGCAAGCGCCTCGTGCTGATGCCGGGCGCCTATGACGCCTTGTCGGCGCGCGTCATCGAGACGGAGGGTTTCGAGGCGATCGTGGCCGGCGGCTATGCCGGGGTCGGCAGCATGCTGGCGCAGGCCGACATGGGCCAGTCCAACATGCGCGACTATGCCGACCACTACGCGCGCATCTGCGACGCCGTCGAGGTGCCGGTCTATGTCGACGCCGACACCGGCTTCGGCGGCGTCAACAACGTGCGCCAGATGGTGCGCAGCTTCGAGAACGCCGGCGTCGCCGGGCTGTTCATCAGCGACCAGGTTTTTCCCAACCGCTGCGGCTATCTGCCCGGCAAGCAGGTCATCCCGGTCGAGCAGATGCTGGCGAAGCTCAAGGCCGCGCTCGATGCCCGGCGCGATCCCGACCTGTTCATCGCGGCGCGCACCGACGCCGCCGGCGTGGTGAGCCTCGATGACGCCGTTGCGCGCTGCCAGTTGTTCATGGAAGCCGGCGCCGACATGGCAAAACCCATGGGCGCCGACACCATTCCGGAGATCAAGCGCGTGCTGCGCGAGGTCGGCGGCCCGCACATGGCGACGCTTTCACAGGCGGCCGGACCGAAGGCGCGCAGCCTCGACGAGCTCGAAGCCGCCGGCGTCTGCGCCGCGACGTTCCCCTCGGTCGCCTTGTTCGCGGCCGCGAATGCGGTGCGAACCGTGCTGCGCCTGCTCAAGCGCGACCGCTCGCTGGCGCCATGCCAGGAACATTTCATCGGGCTCGATGACTATTACGATATCGTGGGCTTGAAGCCGCTGCTCGCGCGCGAGGAGGCTTACGACAAGGCCGCCGCGGCGCTGGTGCGGAAGCGCGCGGCGGAGTGAGGTGCTCTTGTAGGCTGGGCAAAGGCGTGTCTTCGCGCCGTGCCCACCCCTTCAGTTCGACACGACGGATAGTCGCTGGTGGGCAACGCGCGCTGCGCGCGCTTTTGCCCACCCTACGATCGCGCCAGAGCGACAGAAAATCCCCTATCGCTACCGCACCACCTTGGCGCCCGCCTCTTTCAGTATCTCGCGCAGCGTGCCCTCGAACGTGCTCAGGAACGCGGTGAGCTCCGCCGCTTTGACGAATTCGCCGTCGAGCTGGCTGTCGCTGAGGAATTTCTGCCACATCGCCGACGTGCTGGCCTTGCGGAACAGGTCCTCGTAGAACGCGACCGCGTCGGCGGGCATCCCGGGCGCGCCCAGGACGCCGCGCATCTGCGGCACGTTCGGAATATCGTAGCCGGCCTCCTTCAATGTCGGCACGTCGGGGAATCCCGGCAGCCGGCGGTCGTTGACCTGCGCGATCATGCGCAGCTTCCCGGCGCGCACCTGCTCCCCCGCCTCGCTCGGATCCACGATCATCATGTCGACGTGCCCGCCGAGCAGCGCCGCGATCCGCTCCCCGCCCGAGGGAAACGAGATGAACGCCCAGCGCGCGCCGGTCACCTTGCTCAGGAGCTGGCGCACGATGTTCTCGCGCGAGGTGATCGACCCGCCCGACATTTTCAGCGCGCCGGGTTTCGCCTTCGCGGCGTCGATGAAATCCTTCATGGTCTTGAGCGGCGAGTCGGCCTTGACCACCACGATCGCCGGCTCGACCACAAGCCGCGCAATCGGCGTCATGTCCTGGATTCGGTTGTGGGCCGCTTCCTGCACCAGCGTGTCGGTGATCCAGACGTTGGTCCAGCAGGCGATCACATGCGGATCGCCCTTCTTGCTCATCACATAGGCCGCGGCCGCCGTCGCGCCGCCACCGGGCTTGTTGGCCACCTGCAGGCGCACCGGCGAGAGCTTCTCCTGGTCGATGATCGCGATCAGCGCGCGCGCGAACACGTCGTTGCCGGAGCCGGGCCCGCCGTGCACGACGAACTCGATCGGCCGCGTCGGCCTGAACTCGGCAAAGGCGGCGTCGAGCGTGGCGGCCGTGAGCATCGCCGTTGCGCCGGCGAGGACTTCGCGTCTGTTCATGGCGTACTCCTTTGTGATGATCGATACTCGCCAGACTTGGTGTTGCGTCTCGCCTCGCCAGGACCAGCTATCCGCCTTCGGTGATGGCTTTGATGCGCATCCGGTTGAGCTTGCCGAGCAGGGGCGTCAGCAGGATCAGCAGCGCGAGGCCGAGCATAGTCGCCGAGATCGGGCGTTCCACCAAGCTGGTAATGTCGCCCTGCGACATCATCAGCGATTGCCGCAGCGCGCGCTCCATGTTGTCGCCGAGCACGAAGCCCAGGATCAGGGGCGCCGACGGGTATCTGAGCTTGGCCATCACGTAGCCGAGGAGGCCGAATCCCACCACCAGGCCGAGGTCGAACAGGCGTCCTGACGCGCCAAAAGCGCCGACGATCGAGATGCCGAGGATGCAGGGGAACAGCACGAAGGCGGGAACCCGCAGGATCTGCGCGAATAGCGGCACCAGCGGCAGATTGAGCACCAGCAGCATGACGTTGCCGATATACATGCTGCAGACCAGACCCCAGAACACGTCGGGGGATTCCAGCATCATCAGCGGGCCGGGCTTGACGCCCCAGAGCACCAGGGCGGAGAGCATGATCGCGGTGGAGGAGCCGCCCGGAATGCCGAGCGTGAGCAGCGGAACGAGCGCGCCGCCGGTGTCGGCGTTGTTGGCCCCTTCCGGCGCCGCGACGCCTTCCGGCGCGCCCTGCCCGAACTGCTCGGGATGCTTGGACACGGCTTTTTCCAGGCCATAGGAGATGAACGACGCGATCGTGGCGCCGGCGCCCGGCAGGCAGCCGAGCAGGAAGCCGACCACCGACCCGTTGAGGAACGCGAAGCGGCAGGCCTTGAGCTCCTCCCGGCTGGGCAGCAGGTTGCGCAGGCCACGCGGCACCGGCAGCACCTGCGCGTCCTCGCCGGCTTCGATGCTGCCGAGCACCTCGGCAATGGCGAAGACGCCGATCGCGATCACCATCACGTCGATGCCGCCGAGCAGCACGCTCTGCCCGAAGATGAAACGCGCCTGCGCGGTGAACAGGTCGGTGCCGATGCTGGTGAGCCAGAGCCCGATCAGCATCGCCAGCATGCCCTTGACCAGCGACGGACCGGACAGCAGCACCACCAGCGCGAGCCCGAGGCACATGAGCGCGAAATATTCCGGCGAGCTGAACGACAGCGCGAAGGCCGCCACCGGCGGCGCGATCGCGGAGAGTGCGATCACGCCGAACGTGCCCGCGATGAACGAGGCGATGGCGGCGATGCCGAGCGCCGCGCCGGCGCGGCCCTTGCGCGCCATCTGGTAGCCGTCGAGGCAGGTCACCACCGAGGACGATTCGCCCGGGATGTTGAGCAGGATCGACGTGGTCGAGCCGCCGTATTTGGCGCCGTAATAGATGCCGGCCATCATGATGATGCCGCCGGCCGGATCCATCTTGTAGGTCAGCGGCAGCAGCATCGCGATGGTGGCCGCCGGGCCCAGCCCCGGCAGGATGCCGACCACGGTGCCCAAGAAACATCCGAGGAAACACCAGAACAGATTTGCCGGTTGCAGCGCGACCGAAAATCCCTGCAGCAGCCCGCCGACGACGTCCATCTCAGAACCCGAGGAAGCCGGTCGGAAGCGGCACGCTCAAGATCACCGGGAACATGACGTGAAACGCCAAGGCCACGCCCATCGCGGTAAGGCCGGCGGTCAACGGGGGCCGTTTGAAAATGCGGGTGACGATGACGAACGTGAGCAGCGCGAAGCTCAGCACGAATCCGAGCGGCTCCATCAGCGCGACCGACGCGGCGAAAGCGAGCCAGGTGCCGAGCGCCCGTCGCGTTCCGCTCCAGTCGACGACGCGCCCCTCGCCCGTCTCGACCTGGCGAATCCGGCTCACGATCAGCGCCAGCGACAGGACCACCATCGCGACGCCATACCAATATGGGAAGAAGCCCGGTCCGGGGCCATCC
>JAXDOD010000094.1:0-15599 GCA_034669045.1 Alphaproteobacteria bacterium | reverse complement strand
AATCCTACGACGATCTCGTCGACCACTGTTGCGACGCATGGAACAAGCTCGTCGACCAGCCGTGGCGGACCATGTCCATCGCATTACGCCAACGGGCTCACGGGTTCTGATCAATGGGATTTGGTATTACACTACGGCCAGTCATCAACGAGCATTCGCGAGATAACAAGCGAAACTCGGCGTGAGAGACCAAGCGTCGCCTGATCGGGCCATCTACCGGCGGCTGGCGGACGCTCCCAACAGCGGCCGCTCCGCTGCCCCGTCAGCGGCTTCATATCCGCTTCGGAAAGAAGGCAGGCCTGACTCACGTCACCCTCTGCCACCGGTATCCAAATGGGCATGCACAGGGAGCCAGTTCCTGCCTGATCGAATCACTGGCTCAGCGCTGCTGCGGTTTACTCAACCGCTTCCCGGTCTCTTCCGAGATCAGCGTTGCCAGTCCCCAGTCGCCGTCCGGCATCGGCACGCCGGACGGCAGCAGGAAGGTCATGACCAGACCGTCGAGGCCGACCGGAAACTTGATCTTTCGGTTTATGACAAAGGTGCTGGGCCGCGTTTGGGTCACCGCGCCCGACTCTATGAGCTGGATCAGACCGGCCTCCCGGGGCAGAATCTCGTAGCGCACGACGGTCGTATTGGCGACGACCCACGCCGGGTCGATCGCGACAACTCCGCCCGGGTGATGATGATAGAGCTCCTTCACGAGATCGCGGGTGTCCGGGCTGGTCATGAGCATCTTGCGGTCGCCGTCACGGATTTCCTGCAACTGACCCGACGGCACGGAAACGCTGACGACCTCGTACGCGGCAGCGATGAGGTCGGGCTTCCTGCCTGTATCTCGCGCGATGGCATCTGAAGCAGCCGTGGTCTCCATAGGCGCGGACTGCCAGAACAACGGCAGACAATTGCGCCGGCCGAGAAACGTAACTTTCTCTGTTGGCACGCCGGTCACTCCGGCAAGCGGGGCACTGCCATCGTTCACGCCGCCATTGTTGGCCAGCACCAACCGTTCAACGCGCTCGACCGCGCCGGCGAACCGCCAGATCGTCCGCTCCTCCGCATTGAGGACGACATAAAGCGGCGCGCTTCCCGGCTCAACGACGATCTTCGCCGTATGGGTGATCTTGTCCTGCGTGCCGAGCGCAAGTGACGACAGCGCATCGGTGATATTGGCGCTGAATGCGATAATTCTTGCGCTGTCGGACGGTTTTGGCATGGCGCACGAGGCGCGTGCCGCCGCTTCCTGACGCGCCCTCTCCGCCGCGGCGGCCTGCACGCGCCCCAACGTGTCGGAACGCACCTGTTGGCGCTGTTCGGCAATCACCCGCGCCGCCGCGAAAGCTGCCGTCTTCGGCTCGACCGGCTGTGTGCGATAAGCGGCCAGCTCTTCTCGCGTTGCCGTGCCATCACCGTCGGTGTCGACCGTCTGGAACAAAGCCGCCGCCGCAGTTTCATACTCGACCGGCGTCAGCTGGCCGTCGCCATCCGCGTCGAATTGGAGAAACTCGCGATAGACACCTTCCGCCGATCCAAAGCCTCGCTCCATCTCCTTTTGCCGGAGCTTGGCGTAGGCCACCATCTCAAGCCAGGTGATCCGCCCGTCCTTGTTCGTGTCAGCCTGCATCAGGCGGCGAATGGTCTCTTCGACCTGGTCACCTTCGGGAGCAGCCGCCGTGCCGGCCTGTCCCCGCCGGTCCACTTGAACAAATCGCCGAAGCTCGTCCGCCGTCACCACGCCGTCGCGATCGAGATCGGCGCGCGCAATCTCTAATGCAAGCGCCGCTCGCATCGAGGCGGCACCGATCATCGTACGAAGCGTGGAATCCGCCATGGTGAGGAGGCCGTCGCCGTCGGCATCGCTCTGACGAAATGAATGATGCATCTTGTTGAGAAATCGCTCAAGCGCATCGCCCTGGTGGGCCCATGGCAGCAGGGTCCGCATCGCCCGCGAAGCCGGCACATCCTGCGCCGCGGCCGGCTTGTTGGCCGCGGGCAGACAGAGGCTTACGATGACGAGGGCTAGTCGGCTGAGACGGCCGGTCATGCGATGATGGCTCCTCTTTGACGCGATCATCGCCGCAACGACTTCGCATAATGTTAGCAAGCAGCAACGACCCACAGCAGCGGTAAAGGGCATCTAAAGAAGATCCAAACGTCTTGAGGCATCTTCGTTGTCAGCGCGCGTCCGCCCAACTGACAGACACCGCCAATCGACGTTGCCTCAATGTGAATGTCCGCTTTGGGTCAATTCCGCACATTCGGCCCGTATTAGACGGGATTGGTTTCTGCCTGCGCGACCGCCGGTGAGTATGCTAGTTTTCAGTCCAGGTGGATATCGTCGAGCAAGCGCGTGAGGAAGTCTGATGATGAAATGCCGCAAGCGCGTATCCCCTCTCGGGAGCGCAGCGACGAGTTTGCCAATTACGGCACGCACGCAGCAGCCGGCTCTGCCGGTGATCGGATTTCTCGGCACCCGGTCGCGCGAGCACGACACAGGTCTGGTCACAGTGCTCGGCCATTCAAGCGATTTCCCTGCGCGAATCGATCCGGCATTGATTCCCTGGAACGAACCAACTGACAATCGCTGGGAGGGGACCGCGCGGACCGGGCGGCGCGCTTGGCCGGTGTCGTCCGAGAAGTTCAAGACGTGAGCGAGCCGGACATCCCGGCGGGGCGCCCGCTTCTTCCCACCGCCGACAAAATTGCACGCTACCTGTCCCGACTCGATCGGTCGTGCCGCTACGCCAATCACGGCGAGCTGGTCGGCACGCTGGAAGCGCGGTTAACGGCGCTGTTCGGGCCGCCAGCCGCGCACACCGTCAGTGCAGCCTCGGGAACAGCGGCGCTGACTGGGGCGATTCTGGCGGCCGCCGGGCGAGCGACCGCGGCGCGGCCGCTCTGCCTGTGTCCTGCTCATACGTTTGCTGCGACCGCCTTGGCCGCCGAGCAGTGCGGCTATCGCGTTCATTTCGTCGATGTGGACGACCGGAGCTGGGCGCTCAACGGCGAAACGGTTACCCGGCATGCGCTCCTCGATCGCACCGGGATTGTCGTGGTCACGGCTCCCTATGGCCGGCGATTTTCCCAGGCGGCTTGGGCGCGCTTCCGTGACCGCACCGGAGTGCCGGTGGTCATCGATGCTGCCGCAAGCGTGGAGGCTTTGGCAGACGACGCCGAGGATCTGCTCGGCACTGTGCCTGGTGCTGCCTGCATGCGACCAAGGCCTTCGGGGTAGGCGAAGGCGGCGCGGTCGTGTGTTGCGACCCTGCCTTGGTTCGAGCGACGATCGCCGCATTGAATTTCGGCTTTGACGGCGCGCGCGAGATTAGCGGCCCTGGCTTGAACGGCAGATGAGCGAATACCATGATGCCGTGGGCCTGGCGGAACTGGACCGCTGGGACGTCAAGCGCGCCGGCCTGCGGCGGGTCGCCGAGCGCTATCGCGCCGCCGCCCTTCCGCACGGCCTGCGCCTCCACACCGCTCCCGAGCTGAGTTCATGTTACGTCCTGTTCGAGGCCGCAGCGGTGGAGGAGGCGCAGGCTGCGCAGGCTTCATTGCGTGGTGCGGGAATCGATTACCGGCTCTGGTATGGGCCGGGGCCTCCATCGCGAGCGCTATTTTTGCACGTACGCACGCGATCCATTGCCGGTGGTCGAGGCCCTGGCGCCGCGTTTGATCGGTCTGCCGGTGGCACCGGATCTGCCGGATGCGATCGTCGACCGCATCGTGGCGGCGCTTGCGCAATTTGGCGAACGCTGAAGCGGTTAGACACTTTCCGCTGCGGCCAATGCGCGGATCGGATCCTCGCCGGGCGTCTGTAGCGTGGTCGCCCCAATCCGATCTTTCGCCGCAATCGAACGATGTTGAAGAAATGCCAGTGGATCACGCAGAGATTCACGAACGTACGCATCGGAAGTGCATCGCGTCCGAGCGGTCCGTTTTGACCGAACCAGACTCTGAGATATGTCCCGCCCACGCGCCGCAATTCCTTTGCTCGCGAAAGTGTGCGAGCAAGCATCAGCGCTTGCTGCAGGCCCCAGAGCGCGCGCCACGCTGCTGATTTCAAGGTCCGGTGGATTGCCACTTCCGCATCCATCGCGGCTCTGCGGCGACGGAATTCGGGAGACTCTCGATAGCCCCGAAACAAACGGTCGAAATAGGCCTCGGGATCGTAAAGTCGTCGCAGCAGCCCATCGTATCCGCGCTTGAGCGCCTCCGGCTCATCAGCTTTGGGCGGAAGATCACCTCGGGGTCGGCGAAATCGAGTCGGCCCTCGGCCTGCAGACGATCATAGAGCGGCGTTGAGGGTATCGGAGTCAGCAAACTGACAGCGGCTTGTGCGATCCCTGTGCGTTGGACGAAATCGAACTGCTCTTCGAAGATTTTCGTCATCGTGATCGAACCCGACGATGAAGCCCGCACTGACGACGAGACCTCCGTCTCGAATGCGCTGTACCTTCGCTTCAAGCGCGTCACCTCTGATGTTTTGAACCTTGCGGGTTTCGGCGAGCGATTCCTTGCGGGGGGATTCGATGCCGATGAATACCTCGTGGAAATTCGCCGCTGCCATCAGTGCTATCAACTCTGCATCGTCAGCAAGGTTGATGCTCGCCTCGGTGCAGAGCTGGAGCGGATAGCCATGCGCCTTCTGCCAATCGATCAAAGCCAGCAGGAGTGTCTTCGCATGGCGTTTGTTGCCGATGAAGTTGTCGTCGGCAAGGAAGCAGGACCGGAAGCCGGCCCGGCGTACCGCCTCGAATTCCTCGATCATCTGTTCAGTGGTCTTCACGCGAGGCCTGCGCCCGAACACCGTGATGATGTCGCAGAACTCGCACAGGAATGGACAACCGCGCGAGAATTGCAGTGAGGCCATTGAATAACTGCCGGCCTTGAGCGCGTCGAAGCGCGGCGTTGGAACACCGGCCAGCTCCGATCGCATCGTGGGATTCACCGTTGATTCGGCGTTCCGGAAGTCGGAATCCTTTCAGGGCCTGCCGCTGGTAGCCTGGGACCAGCTCGAGAAGAGCTTTCCACCAGGGTCGGTCAAATTGCTGGGACCGCTCAGCTATCAGAGATCGAATGAATTCCGCCGCGATCGGCACATCGAGGGAAAGCGGCGCGGCTACGATTTCGCATCGTTCATCCACCCGGCGTCCCATGTTTACACTCAAGATATAGGGGAGAATTGCTTCCTCCTGGAGGCCAATGTCATTCAGCCTTTCGTCCGCATCGGCGTCGGCGTGATGATGTGGAGCGGCAATCACGTCGGTCACCGACGCCCAAATCGGCGACTATTGCTTCCTGTCCACGCATGTCGGGCTCGGAAGCGGCGTGCGGCTCGGCGAACGCTGCTTCCTCGCCGGCAAAGTCGGCGTCGACACTGGCGTCGAGATCGGCCCCGGCTGTTTCATCGGTGTCGGCGCCATGATCACGAAGAGGCTTCCACCCGAAAGCGTGGTGCCGGGACGGCAAAGCCCAATCGCACCCTACCCGAGCTCACGCCTAAAGCGGTTGCGGTTTCGATGATGTCGCGGCCTTCGTCGCTTTGGCACCGTGAGGGATTACTCGTCTCGGTGAAGAAGGACCCTCCTTGGTGGGTCAGTCATGCTCAACTGCCCACTGTGCTACCGCTGTCAGACCGGCTTTGGAGAGTTTATTTCGGCGCACGCGATCGTGACAACCGCACGCGCATCCTCGCCGTCGATCTCGACCCTGGCGAAGGAATGCGGATTCTGGCGGAGCATGTCGACGCGCTTTTGGATCGTGGGCTGCCTGGAGCATTTGACCATGAGGGTGTCATTCCGTCAGCGGTCCTGGAGGTCGATGGCCACGTTCGCCTCTACTATATCGGCGTGACCGTTCGCCGGGACGTGCGCCGCCAGTCGAGCATCGGCCTTGCCGTCAGCGACGACGGCTTGAGTTTTCGCAAGCAATTTGCGGGCCCTGTCCATGGCACAGGCCCGTTTGATTCCTATTTCAATTCGGCGCCGGTCGTGCGCCGAAATTCGGACGGCTATCGCATGTGGTATGTCGGCGGCACTGAATGGCGACAGGTCAATGGCACGCTTGAGCCATTCTATGAAATTCGGACGACCCGTTCGACCGATGGATTGATCTGGGACGTTCGCTCGGAAAACGCCGTTTCCCACCAACCTTCTTGGGTCACCGGCCTGGGTCGGCCGTGGATCGTCGACAACCACGACGGCCAGCGACTTTGGTTCAGCCGCCGCGGCAATGCGTACCGGACACCTGGAGATAACGCCTATCGACTCATGTCGATCCGAGTCGACGAGCGCGGGGCTTCATTCGGCTCGGCCGAGCCGCTCGTGTTCGATAACCCGTCGGCTGCGGGCGATTTCGACAGTTGGATGCAAGCGTATGCCTGCGTTATTCCCCACGGCGAAGACCTGATCATGTTCTATAACGGTGACGGGTTCGGGAAGACGGGCTTTGGCTGGGCGCGCCTGCGAGGCGGCCGAGGTTCGGCGGAGCGACTTGATGGCACCCCTGCCTCCCCAGCCGGATGATTCTTGCGTCGCGTCGCCGGTCGTAAATCCGATGAAGCTTGAATTCCGGCTGTCGATATCGCCCAAGCCGGAATTTTACTCGACTGTGAGATTGGCGGCCTTGTCGCTCCGAAAACTCGGGGCGCCTTACGATTGCGCGCGCATCGTCGTATCGGTGGGCGATTGTGTCGATCTCGATACAATTCGCTCGGCCAACGAGTGGAGCGAGGATTTTCCAGTCGAATGGCGCTCGGTCTCGCACGAGCTGTTCCGCAAGCAGAGCTACCTGGCCACGCATAATGACCGCTATTTCGCGCCTGGCGGAGCCGATTTCATCGTCATGTGCGATTCAGATATTTGCCTGGTTGACCGGATCGACGACCTCATTGCCCGTGTAGGGCATCCAGATCGACGGATCATCGCGGGATTGCAGGCGCATTTTTCACCCTTTCCCTTCGATGCGGCGGGAAACGAGGCTGCTTGGCGGCGGATCTTTAGCGCTACGGGTCTTGGCGAGCCTGGACTCGTGATGCCGTATTCGGGCGATCCTGCCGAAGCCATGGAGCGTGCGCCCGCCTATTTCAATTACGGCTTGGTTGCCTTCAGCCGCGAGGCTTTCGCCGCAGTGGCACCGTTGCAATCGTCGTATTGCCTGATGGCGCGAGACCTGACAAATAATAGTTTCTTTCAGACCCAGGTAAGCCTCAGCCTGTTGCTCGTCGCTACCGAATGCGATGTCGAATCGTTGACGTTCGCGCATAACTGCTCCAATGACGATCTACCGTTCCGAGCATCAGATGAATTCCGGATCGACAGCGTCGGCGACATCCGTGTCATTCATTGCTTGCGAGACAATCAGCCCGATCGCCGCAAATTTTTGGTTGATCCGGCCGCTTATGCGGCCTTCCTGTCTGCGACGAATCTAAACAGCGTGAATAAACGGCTGCGGGATCACGTTGTGACGCTCAGCCGGCATGACGATCTATTGTTCCGGTGACGCGTGATTAATTCGACGCATGGAGAAGGACAACGCCCCGGGACCGTCGCGGTGATGCAGCCCTATTTTTTTCCTTATGCGGGATATTTCTGCCTTCTCGCCGCAGCCGAGACCTTCGTCATATTCGACGACGTGCAGTTTCCCCGACGCGGCCGCGTGCATCGCTGCGAAGTTCCAGGTCCAGGCGGCGCGCTGGAATGGCTCACTCTGCCGCTCGCCCGCCAGCCGCGCGACACCATGATCAAGGACCTGGCCTTTGCGGCCGACGCGTGCGCCATTCTCGACCAGCGATTGGCGCGGCTGCCGTGGCTTGTCGAGGCGCGCGGGCCATGGGCGGACCGAGTGCGCGCGCATCTCTACGGACCGCTGGACGAAGCGCTCTCCTTCCTGGAGGTCGGGATCACGCTGGTAGGCGAGGTTCTGGACTTGCGGCCGCGGCTGCTCCGCAGCTCGACCATCGGCGTCGATCGCAACCTGCGTGGCGCGGACCGGGTGATCGCCATCGTGCAGGCCCTCAACGGACGCACCTATGTCAATGCGTCGGGCGGGCGCGCCCTTTACCAGGGCGCCGACTTCCGTCGGGCCGGACTGGAGCTGAAGTTCTTGGTTCCGTATAGCGGTCGTCTCGGCAGCATCTTGCCCGCGCTGGTGGGCGGCGATACCGCGTCTCTGCGAATAGAGATCGGGCGGGCAACACGGCTTGTTGATGCGTGAGCACCGCGCCGCGTGGCGTCGAGAGGCAGTCCTGGTTGTTCCGAATGGCGTCATCTCACTGACGCTATGAGACCCGCTTCGAGGGCAGGGGCGGAAGACGTCAGAGCGAATCTTGTCCGGATTACCCCAACAATCGGACACTTTCGGCCGTTAGGAGTTGGTGGACCCGCCCAGAAATCGAACTGGGAACCAGGCCGTTATGAGCGGATGGGCTGCGGGATGAGCCGCGCAGCGGAGCGCCACGCACGCTCGACGATGCCCGGATCGAGGCGGTGATTGTCCGCACCTTGGAGAGCCTACCACCGGATGCGACGCATTGGAGTTCCCGCGGCATGGCGCGTGCTAGCGGCCTGTCGATTTCTACCGTGCAGCGCATTTGGCGCGCCTTCGGCCTGCAGCCGCATCGGCTGGAGACCTTCAAGCTGTCCACCGATCCGGATTTCGTCGCCAAGGTGCGCGATGTGGTTGGCCTCTATGTCTCGCCGCCGGCCCGTGCGATCGTGCTTTGCGTCAACGAGAAGTCGCAAATCCAGGCGCTTGACCGAAGCCAACCAATGCTGCCGATGCGGTCTGGCCAGCCGGCTCGTCGCAGCCACGACTACAAGCGCCACGGCACCACTTCGCTGTTCGCCGCCCTCGACATCGCCACTGGCCGGGTGATCGGAAAATGCTACGGACGCCACCGCGCCGTCGAGTTCCGTAAATTCCTCGACGAGATCGAGGCCGCCGTGCCAACCGATCTTGACGTGCATCTGGTCATCGTGTTGCGGTGGTCGCATGGTATCATCGAGATTTTCGAGCGCGGCTCAACACCGCGATATCGACCACCGCCACCAACCGCGATCAGGATCGATACGTCATGATCGCGATCCTCACATCTCAAATTTACAATACCAATCTCTTTCGCTGGTCGTTGATCCGCCGCGGCGGCGCTCGCTTAGAGCAAATTTCATTCTACTTGAATCGGGGGGATTCCCGACGCTTTGTCAATGAGCGAGTCTCTGGGCATTGATTCGTTTTTGGGAGCGAGCGATCGGCCCACGACGATCTGAGTGACATTCTCGAACTTGGCAAAGCGCAGCAGCTCGGCAGGCAGGTCGCTGCCGGTCAGGGTCTGCGTCTCGGCACCGAGGCTTTCCGCAAGTTTCATCGCCTCGTCGAGCCGTTGACGGGCGACCCCACCGAGATCGGAGCCCGGCCGCTCGACGGTCACGGCGAGCCACGGCGCGTCCATGAGATCGGCCAAGCGCTTTGCGGCGCGCACGACGGTGGGTGAAATCGGATCGGGTCCGATACAGGCGAGGATGCGCTCGCCGGCCGCCCACGGCCCTTCGATCGCCTGCGCCTGCATGCGCTCGATCAGGTCGGCGTCGATGCGTTCGGCTGCGCGCCGTAATGCCAGTTCGCGCAGAGCCATCAGATTCTGCGGGCGGAAAAAGTTGTCGACCGCGCGCGCTGCGGTGTCCTGAACGTAAATCTTGCCTTCGGCGAGGCGCTTGAGCAGCTCGTCGGGCGGAAAGTCCACCAGCACGATCTCGTCGGCCTTGTCGAACATCGTGTCGGGCACGGTCTCGCGCACCCGCACCTTTGTGATCTTCTGGACCACGTCGTTTCGGCTTTCGAGGTGCTGGATGTTGAGCGTGGTCCACACGTCGATGCCGGCGTGGAGGAGTTCGTCGATGTCCTGCCAGCGCTTGGGATGCCGGCTCCCCGGCACATTGGTGTGGGCGTATTCGTCAACCAACAGCAGGCCCGGCCGCCGAGCCAGTGCCGCGTCCAGGTCGAAATCCTTCATGACCTGATTGCGATAGACAATCGGCTTGCGCGGGAGGCTTTCCAGGCCGGATGCAAGTTGCTCGGTTTCAATCCGGCCGTGCGTCTCGACGAGGCCTGCCACCACGTCGCGGCCGCCCGAGGTCTCGCTGCGCGCCGCCGCCAGCATGGCGTAGGTCTTGCCGACGCCGGGGGCGGCGCCGAGAAAAATCTTCAGATGCCCGCGGCCTTCCTTGTTGGCGCGGGCCAATAGGGCATCAGGCGAAGCTCTCTGAAGCATATCGCCGGGCATCGGCGCAGTTTACGACCTCAGCTTGTCGAGCGCGAGGTTGAGTTCGAGCACGTTCACGCGAGGGTCGCCCAGAAAGCCGAAGGTGCGCGCCTTGATCTGGCTTTCGACGAGCGTGCGGATGCGATCTTCGGACAGGCCGCGCGCCTTGGCCACGCGCGGGACCTGAAAGCGCGCCGCCTCCGGCGAGATATCCGGGTCGAGGCCGCTGCCTGAAGTCGTCACCAGATCGACCGGAACGGTCGCGGACGGGTTCTCCTGCTTGAGCGCCTCCACGTCACCCTTGATCCGATCTGCCAGCGCCTTGCTGGTCGGACCCATGTTAGAACCGCCGGAGTTCGCGGCGTTGTAGGGCGCGTCCACGGTCTTCGATGAATCCGCGGGGTCAGGCGCGGTCGTTGCCGACGGCCGGCCGTGGAAATACTTGTCGTCCTTGAACGGCTGCCCGATCAACGCCGAGCCGATCACCTTGCCGTCCTGCTCGATCAGGCTGCCTTGCGCCTGTGCGGGAAACACCGCCTCGGCGATGCCCGTAATGGCCAGCGGATACAAGAGGCCGGTGATCAGTGCCAGACCGATCAGCAGCACAATCGGGGGGCGGATTTCCTTGAGCATGATGTCCTCCTCACGCCAGATGGAGCGCGGTGACGGCGAGGTCGATCGCCTTGATGCCGATGAACGGCAGCACGATGCCGCCGGCGCCGTAGATCAACAGATTGCGCCGCAGCAGTGCGGCTGCGCCGATCGCGCGATACTTGACGCCCTTCAGCGCCAGCGGAATGAGCGCGATGATGATCAGCGCGTTGAAAATGATCGCCGACAGGATCGCGCTCTGCGGGGTCGCAAGGCCCATGACGTTGAGAACCTGCAATTGCGGATAGAACGCCACGAACATCGCCGGGATGATGGCGAAATACTTGGCGACATCGTTGGCGATCGAGAACGTCGTCAGCGCGCCACGCGTCATCAGAAGCTGCTTGCCAATTTCGACCACCTCAATGAGCTTGGTGGGGCTTGAGTCAAGATCGACCATGTTGCCCGCCTCGCGGGCAGCCTGCGTGCCGCTTTGCATGGCGACTCCGACGTCGGCTTGGGCCAGCGCCGGCGCATCGTTGGTGCCGTCGCCGCACATGGCGATCAGCCGTCCCCGCGCCTGCTCATCGCGGATGTAGCGGAGTTTGTCCTCGGGCGTCGCCTCGGCGATGAAGTCGTCGACGCCGGCTTCGGACGCGATCGAGGCGGCTGTGACCGGATTGTCGCCGGTGATCATCACCGTCTTGATGCCCATGCGGCGGAGTTCGGCAAAGCGCTCCTTTACGTCGGGCTTCACCACATCCTTGAGATGGATCACCCCGAGGAGGCGACCGCCGTCCGCCAAAGCCAACGGCGTGCCGCCGGACCGGGCGATCTTGTCGACCGCGGCGCGGAACGCCAGTGGCTCGGCTGCGCCGCCGCCCGTTTGCTCACGCGTAAATTGGAGCACGGAATCGATCGCGCCCTTGCGGAGCTTCCGGCTGCCGCAGATATCGACCCCCGACAGCCGGGTCATGGCCGAAAATTCGATGAACTTTGCGCCGGCGAGCGCCGGCTCCCGCTGCATGCCGTATTTTTCCTGCACCAGCGCGATGATGGAGCGGCCTTCGGCGGTCTCGTCGGCATCGCTCGCCAGCAGTGCGGCCTCTGCGGCTTCCCACTCGGACACGCCGGGCACCGGGACGATCTCGGTCGCCAGCCGGTTGCCGAAGGTCACGGTGCCGGTCTTGTCGAGCAAAAGCGTATCGACGTCGCCGGCGGCTTCCACTGCGCGCCCCGACATCGCCAGCACGTTGAAGCGCACCAGCCGGTCCATACCGGCAATGCCGATCGCCGAGAGCAGCGCCCCGATGGTGGTCGGGATCAGCGTCACGAACAGCGCCACGAGCACCACGACCGAGATCGCGCCGCCGGCATAGGCGACATAGCTCGGGATGGTCGCGGTCGCGAACACGAAGATGATCGTCAGTCCGACCAGCAGGATATTCAGCGCGATCTCATTCGGTGTCTTCTGCCGCTCGGCGCCCTCGACCAGCTTGATCATGCGGTCGAGAAACGACGACCCGGGCGAGGACGTGATGCGCACGACAATACGGTCCGAGAGCACCGTAGTGCCCCCGGTCACCGCTGAGCGGTCGCCACCCGACTCGCGGATCACAGGCGCGGACTCGCCGGTGATCGCCGCTTCGTTGACGGAGGCGATACCCTCGATCACCTCCCCGTCTCCGGGGATGATGTCGCCGGGCTCGCACACTACGAGATCGCCGGTTTCCAGGTCCTCGGCGGACACGCCTTCATAGACCGTGGTGTTGTCCGGCATCAGCACACGCTTGGCGCGCGTTTCGGTGCGGGTCTTGCGCAGCGTATCGGCCTGCGCCTTGCCGCGCCCTTCGGCCACGGCCTCGGCAAAATTCGCGAACAGCACCGTGAACCAGAGCCAGACCACGATCTGCAGCTCGAACGCGATGTTTGACCCCGAGGTGGCGATATCGCGAACCACAATGATAGTGGTCAGCAGCGTCACGATCTCGAGCACAAACATCACTGGGTTCTTCATCAGCGTTCGCGGATCAAGCTTTACGAAGGCTTGGCCGATGGCCGGCACGACGATCGCGGGATCGAACAGCGTGGCCGCGGGCGTGCGCTTGCGCAACTTTGAGGTTTCCATGGTCGCAGCTCCGATGATGCCGTTCAGAACACCGCGCCGGCCTGCATTGCCAGATGTTCGACGATGGGCCCGAGTGCGAGCGCCGGGAAAAAGGTCAGCCCACCCACGACGAGGATCACGCCGACCAGGAGGCCGACGAACAATCCGCCGGTGGTGGGAAAGGTGCCGGTCGACGCGGCGACGGTTTTCTTCTGCGCCAGCGAGCCGGCAATCGCCATTGCCGGGATGATCATCCAGAAGCGGCCGATCAGCATCGCGACGGCGCCGGCGAGATTGTAGAACAAGGTGTTGCCGGTCAGCCCCGCAAAGGCCGAGCCGTTGTTCGCGGTCTGCGACGTGAAGGCGTAGAGGACTTCGCTGAAACCATGCGGCCCCGCATTGGCCATGGAAGCCGCAGCCGGCGGATAGATCCCTGCGACCGCCGTCCAGCCGAGATACATCAACGGCAGGATCAGAATGGCGAGCATCGCCATCTTGACCTCCTTGGCTTCGATCTTCTTGCCGACATATTCCGGCGTGCGCCCGACCATGAGGCCCGCGACAAAGACGGTCACCACCACGAACAGCAGCATGCCGTAGAGGCCGGCGCCGACGCCGCCGATGATGATCTCGCCGAGCTGCATGTTGATCAGCGGGATCATGCCGCCGAGTGCCGTGAAGGAATCGTGCATGGCGTTGACGGCGCCGCAGGAGGCAGCCGTGGTGATCACCGGGAACAGCGCCGAGGCGACGATGCCGAAGCGGACCTCCTTGCCCTCCATGTTGCCGCCGGACAGGCCCAGCGCATTGAGCGTGGCGGTGCCGTTGGCTTCCGCCCAATAGGCCACGAGCACGCCGGCGATGAAGAGGACGCCCATCGCCGCCAGCAGGGCCCAGCCCTGCCGCCGGTTGCCGGCCATGCGGCCGAACACGTTGGTCAGGCCCGCGCCGAGCGCGAAGATTGAAACCATCTGGACGAAGTTGGAGAGGGCAGTCGGGTTCTCGAACGGGTGCGCCGCGTTGGCGTTGAAGAAGCCGCCGCCGTTGGCGCCGAGCATCTTGATCGCGACCTGCGAGGCCACCGGGCCGACCGCGATGGTCTGCCGGGCGCCCTCCAGCGTGGTCGCATCCACATACGCACCCAGCGTCTGTGGCATTCCAAGCCACACCAGCAATAGCGCATAGGGCACGCAGATCGGCAGCAGCACGTAGAGCGTGCAGCAAGTCACATCGACCCAGAAATTTCCGACCGTCTTGGCCGAGGCGCGAACGAAGCCGCGGATGAGCGCGACTGCCAGCACGATACCGGTCGCAGCCGACAGGAAATTCTGATGGGTGAGGCCCAGCATCTGCACGAGATAGGACATCGTGCTTTCGCCGCCATAGTTCTGCCAGTCCGTATTGGTGATGAAGCTAACCGCCGTGTTAAAGGCGAGATCGGGTGCGACGGCGGATTGCTCCGCGGGATTGAACGGCAGCGCCGCCTGCAGCCGCATCAGCGCATAGAGCACCACGAAGCCACCGGCGTGAAACAGTAGCATGGCAACCGTATAGGTGAGCCAGTGCTGCTCACGCGTCTCGTCGATGCCGGCGGCGCGATAAAGCAGCCTTTCCGCCGGGCGCAGCACCGGCGAAAGCCAGGTCCGCTCGCCGTTAAAAACGCGCGTCATGTACGCGCCGAGCACCGGCGTCAGCGAGACAATGATCGCGCAATAGAGAACGATTTGAAGCCATCCAATCGCGGTCATGGGATGCCTCTCAGAAGCGCTCGGGGCGCAGCAGCGCGTAGGTGAGGTAAATCAGCAGGGCGACGGTCACGAAACCGGCCAGTGAATAGTCGAGGGTCACAGCAGCCTCCTTCTCAAAGCCGGTCGCAGGCGAACGCGTAGCCGATCGACAGGGCGAAGAAGGCGAGGCCGGACATCAGCAAGCCGAGATCGAGCATGGGTCGCTCCTTTCCTTGCTATGGAGCGATCACACAAATAGGCGGGGCCGGATAAGGAAGCGATGTGAAATTCAGGTAGGCGATATCAAGAAGAAATAAAGATGCGGAAGCGGTCACCGGTGTGCATTACTCTAGACCCAACATCTGCTGTGGGTCAAAAGGCGACTGCTTGAGGGTAACGCCGGGAAAGTCGGACGATAACGGCAGGTTCCAAACCTCCCGCCATGGCCTCGTTGCATCCAACGCGCAACTCGCCGGCATTCGGATCAGCAAGAAACTCGATCTCCTTCGCACTTTGTCTCGGCTCGTCAAAGATGACGGCGCTGCGCTTGATGAGCGCGCGACCGTAGAATGTTTGTTCGATGCCTTGCGAGCTGCGATCGAGAGGCCGGACACACGGCGAGTGTTCCAGATCGGCAATCGCCTTTGATGCTATGGGTTGAGAGATCGAGAGACCGTCAGCCTCCCATGGCGCCGCACTGTACAACCGCCATGAGAATCCGGAGGTCCCCATGTTCACCGTGAATGAATCAGTCGCTTTGAATCACCTCGGCAACTAATCAGGGAATCTCTAGCGCTCCGCTTTCGCGGCAGAGGGTTCTTCGTCCAGCCGATCGAACAATGTGGGCTCGACCTGGGACGGCGTGGCAATCCGGCTTCGACTTGCCGGGGTGAAGCCGAACTCAGACGCAATC
>JAXDOD010000093.1:0-12807 GCA_034669045.1 Alphaproteobacteria bacterium | reverse complement strand
CGTGTGCGCGCGCGACGTGGTGGCGCCGCCGATCAGCAGCGGCAGCGTCATCTGCTCGCGTTCCATCTCCTGCGCGACAGTGCGCATCTCTTCGAGCGACGGCGTGATCAGCCCGGACAGTCCGATGGCATCGGCGTTCTCCGCCTTGGCGGTCTCGAGAATTTTCGCCGCCGGCACCATGACGCCGAGATCGATCACTTCGTAATTGTTGCACTGGAGCACGACGCCGACGATGTTCTTGCCGATGTCGTGCACGTCGCCCTTGACGGTCGCCATCACGATCTTGCCGTTGGAACTGCGTTCGACCGCGCCGCCGGCGAGCTGCCGCGCCGCCTTCTCCTTTTCCATGAACGGCATCAGATAGGCGACCGCCTGCTTCATCACGCGCGCGGACTTCACCACCTGCGGCAGGAACATCTTGCCGGAGCCGAACAGGTCGCCGACGACGTTCATGCCGTCCATCAGCGGACCCTCGATCACGTGCAGCGGGCGCTCGGCCTTGCCGCGCGCCTCCTCGGTGTCGGCCTCGATGAAATCGGTGATGCCGTGCACGAGGGCGTGCGAGAGCCGCTTCTCCACCGGCCACTCGCGCCAGGCGAGGTCGGCCTCCTTCTTCTCCATCCCCTGCCCGCCACGATAGCGTTCGGCGAGCGCCAGCAAGCGCTCCGACGCGTCGGGGCGCCGGTTGAGCACCACGTCCTCGCAGGCCTCGCGCAGTTCGGGATCGAGATCGTCGTAGACCGCCATCTGCCCGGCATTGACGATGCCCATGTCCATGCCGGCCTTGATGGCGTGATAGAGAAAGACCGAATGCATGGCCTCGCGCACCGGCTCGTTGCCGCGGAACGAGAACGAGAGATTCGACACGCCGCCGGAGATGTGCACGTGCGGCAGGTTCTGCCGGATCCAGCGCGTGCCCTCGATGAAGGCGACGCCGTAGCCGTTGTGCTCCTCCATGCCGGTGGCGATGGCGAAGATGTTGGGGTCGAAGATGATGTCCTCGGGCGGAAACCCGACCTGGTTCACCAGGATGTCGTAGGCGCGCTTGCAGATCGTGGTCTTGCGCTCGATGGTGTCGGCCTGGCCCTGCTCGTCGAAGGCCATCACCACGACCGCGGCGCCGTAGCGGCGCACGATTTTCGCGTGCTCGATGAACGCCGCCTCGCCTTCCTTCATGGAGATCGAGTTCACCACCGGCTTGCCCTGCACGCATTTCAGCCCGGCCTCGATCACCGAGAACTTGGAGCTGTCGACCATCACCGGCACGCGCGCGATATCGGGCTCGGCCGCGACCAGGTTGAGGAAGGTCACCATGGCCTTCTCGGAATCCAGCAGCCCCTCGTCCATGTTCACGTCGATGATCTGCGCGCCGTTCTCGACCTGGTCGCGCGCCACGTCGAGCGCAGCGGTGTAATCGCCGTTGGTGACGAGCTTGCGGAAGCGCGCCGAGCCGGTGACGTTGGTGCGCTCGCCGACGTTGACGAACGGGATTTCCGGGGTGAGCGCGAAGGCTTCCAGGCCGGACAGGCGCAACAGCCGCGGCACCTCGGGAATCTCGCGCGGGGCCTTCCCTTCGACGGCGCGAGCGATGGCCGCGATGTGGTCGGGCGTGGTGCCGCAGCAGCCGCCGACGATGTTGACAAGGCCGGACTCGGCGAACTCGCCGAGCAGTTCCGCCATGAACTCCGGGCTCTCATCGTAGCGGCCGAACTCGTTGGGCAGCCCGGCGTTCGGATAGGCGCAGACGAAGGTATCCGCGATGCGCCCGATCTCCGCGATGTGGGCGCGCATCTCCTTCGCTCCGAGCGCGCAGTTGAGTCCGATCGAGATCGGCGCGGCGTGGCGTACCGAATTCCAGAACGCGCCCGGTGTCTGTCCTGACAGAAGCCGGCCGGAAAGATCGGTGATGGTGCCGGAGATCATCACCGGCATGCGGATGCCGCGTCTCTCGGTGATCTCCGCGATGGCGTAGATGGCGGCCTTGGCGTTGAGCGTATCGAAAATCGTCTCGATCAGGAGGAGGTCGGCGCCGCCGTCGAGCAGGCCCTCGATCTGCTCGCCATAGGCCGCGCGCAACTGGTCGAAGGTCGTGGCGCGAAAGCCCGGGTTCGACACGTCGGGCGAGATCGAGGCGGTGCGGTTGGTCGGGCCGATGGCGCCGGCGACGAACCGCGGGCGGCCGTCCTCGGCTTGCGCGATGGCGGCGGCCGCGTGCGCGAGCTTGGCGCCTTCGACGTTGAGCTCGTGCGCGATGTCGGACATGCCGTAATCGGCCTGCGCGATCGACGTCGAGGAGAAGGTGTTGGTCGAGACGATGTCAGCCCCGGCGCGAAAGTATTTGAGATGGATGTCGCGGATCGCGTCCGGCTGCGTGAGGATCAGCAGATCGTTGTTGCCGCGCACCTCGCGGTTCCAGGCGTCGAAACGCGCGCCGCGATAGCCGCCCTCGTCGAGCTTGAGCTCCTGGATCATGGTCCCCATCGCGCCGTCGAGCACCAGGATGCGCTCGGCCGCGACGCGGCGCAGTTCTTGTTCTTTTTCCGAGACGGGTACTGACATCGCCATTTACTCAGGTGGGCTCCCTCTCCCCGCCGGGGAGAGGGTTCGGGTGAGGGGGTTCAGGTGATCGTGAGTTGAGCGTGCTCGAGACAACTTCAAGCACACCATCTATCGCGGCAAATTCAGCACGCGCGGCTCTTGCGTTCCCTCCCCCCAGCGCCCGTCGAAGACGGGCGTCAACGCCCTGATGCCGGGGGAGGGAGAGGGAGAGGGGCACCCCAGGAAAGACCGAGTCCGGAACCACCCCTCTCCCCAACCCTCCCCCGCAAGGGGGGAGGGAGCACGCCGAGTTCGTGGCTCGATCTACGTACCCTTTCATCACGCGGCGTCCTTCGCTTCCGGCCGAAGGCCGAGCAAGTGGCACACTGCGTAAACCAGATCGGCGCGGTTCATGGTGTAGAAGTGAAAATCGGTGACCCCGCGGTCGACCAGGTCGAGCACCTGCTCGGCGGCGACCGCGGCGGCGATCAGCTTGCGCGTCGCGGCATCGTCATCGAGCCCGTCGAAGCGCCCGGCCAGCCAATCCGGCACCGAGGCCCCGCAGCGCGCCGCAAAGCTCCTGGTCTGCTTGAAGTTCTGCACCGGCAGGATGCCCGGCACCACCGGCACCTCGATGCCGCTTGCCCGCACCCGGTCGAGGTAGCGGAAGAACAGGTCGTTCTCGAAGAAGAACTGGGTGATCGCGCGCGTCGCGCCGGCGTCCACCTTGGCCTTGAGCATGTCGATGTCGGCCTCGACCGTCGGCGAGTCCGGATGCATCTCCGGATAGGCCGACACCGAGACTTCGACGTCGGCCAGCCGCTTGATGCCGGCGACCAGATCGGCGCCGTTCTTGTAGCCGTCCGGATGCGGCGCGTATTTCTCGCCGATGCCGCCGATCGGATCGCCGCGCAGCGCCACGATGTGGCGCACGCCGGCCGCGCAATAGTTGCGGATCACGTCGTCGACCTCGCCGCAGGTCGCCGCCACGCAGGTGAGATGCGCCGCCGGCGTCAGCGCCGTCTCATTGAGGATGCGCTTGACGGTCGAATGGGTGCGCTCGCGGGTGGAACCGCCGGCGCCATAAGTCACCGAGACGAAATTGGGGCGCAGCGGCGCAAGCCGCGTGATCGATTCCCACAGCGTCTTCTCCATCTCCTCGGTCTTGGGCGGGAAGAACTCGAACGAGACGCGGATGCGGCGTTCGCTGCCGGCGTCGATGAAACGGCTCGCGCGCGGTTCGGTCATCACGCGACCTCCCGTTCGGCCATGGCGATGCGCCGGTCGCGCCCGAGCCAGAGCGAGACCGCGATCTTGCCCTCGGAATTGCGCTCGGGCTCGAGGCTCCTTTGCGCCTCCACGTCGAGCCCCGCGCCCGTCATCCACTGCGCGACCGCCTCGGGTGCGAAACCGAGCCGGCGGTGCGCGTGCTCGTCGCGCAGGAACTCGAGATCGTGCGGCGCGAAGTCGACCACCAGCAGGCGACCGCCCGGCCGCAACACCTGCGCCGCCTCCTCGATCGCGCGCGCGCTGTCGTCGAGGAAATGCAGCACCTGATGGATGATGACGACGTCGAACGAGTCCCTGGGCAGCGCCAGATCGTAGATGTCACCTTGGCGCACCGAGCAATGCCGCAGCCCGGCACGATCGAGCCGCGTGCGCGCGAGCGACAGCATGTCGAGCGACAGGTCGAGGCCGAGGCCCCGCTCGATGTGGGGGCCGAACAGTTCGAGCATGCGGCCGGTGCCGGTGCCGAGATCGAGGAGGGATCGAAACGGACGCCCGCAGAGCGCTCCGCGTATGGCGTCCTCGACGGCATCGTCGGCGACATGAAGCTTGCGGATGCGGTCCCACTCGGCGGCATGGCGGCCGAAATAAGCCTGCGCGGCCGCCGCGCGCGCGGCCCGCACCGCGGCCAGCCGCTCGCGGTCGCGTGCGATCGTGATGTCGCCCGGATCAAGGCGCGCGATCAGTTCGCGCGCCAGCGCCGCGCTGCCGCCGCGTTCGCCCAGCCGGAAGAACGCCCAGGAGCCTTCGCGGAAGCGCTCGACCAGCCCGGCTTCCGCCAGCAATTTCAGATGCCGCGAAATCCGTGGCTGCGACTGGCGCAGGATCTCGGTGAGGTCCGATACCGTGAGTTCCGCCTCGGCCATGAGCGCGAGGATGCGCAGCCGCGTCGCCTCGCCGGCGGCCTTGAGCGCGCCGTTGAGCGCCGCGAACGGCAGTTGGGCAGGCGTGGACATGGGCCGCATCCCGGTTGGAAAACTCATATAAAGATATGTTTATACCTTTAAGAGACGGGATTCAAGGGCTGTCCGCGCGCATTCTCGGTCGCCTCGCGTGGGCTTGACATCACGGGTATGATGGCAGGCGAGCCCCCAAGATCGACGAGATGTTTCGGAGCCCCGATGGCCGAACGGCCGCGCCACATCCTGGTCTGCTCGTGCGAAGACACGATGCCGCTCGACGCGGTGGCGGTGGGCCGGGGCTGCCGCGGATCGCAGGTCACGACTGCGCGCCAACTCTGCCGCGCCGAGCTCGACAAATTCCGCAACGCCGCGGCGGCGGGCGAGCCGCTGACCGTCGGCTGCACGCAGGAGACGCCGCTGTTTGCCGAAGTCGCCGGGGAAAGCGCTGCCGACATCCGCTACGCCAACATTCGGGAAACCGCCGGCTGGTCCGCGGATGCCGCGGGAGCGGGCCCGAAGATGGCCGCGCTGCTGGCGATGGCGGCGGAACCTGCGCCCGAGATCGCCTTCGTCACCCTGGAGAGCGAGGGCGTGATCCTGGTCTACGGCCGCGACGAGCAGGCGGTCGAAGCGGCGCACCTGCTCAAGGATCACCTCGACGTCACGGTGCTGATCAAGCCGCCGGCCGCGGTGGCACCGCCGCGCGTCACCGAATTTCCCGTGGTCAAGGGCGCGATCCGCTCCGCCAAGGGCCATCTCGGCGCCTTCGAGATCATGGTCGATGACTATGCGCAGCCGGCGCCGTCCTCGCGCGGCGCGCTCGCCTTCGGGCCGGCAAAGAATGGCGCCATGTCGCGCTGCGACATCGTGCTCGACCTCTCCGGCGGCGCGCCGCTGTTCACCGCATCCGATCTGCGCGACGGCTACCTGCGCGCCGACCCGGGCGACGCCGCCGCGGTGCTCAAGGCCGTGCTCAAGGCACGCGACCTCACCGGCACCTTTGACAAGCCGCGCTACATCACCTTCACGGCGGATACCTGCGCCCATTCGCGCTCGCAAATCGTGGGCTGCAGCCGCTGCCTCGACCTCTGCCCGACCGGCGCCATCGCGCCCGCCGGCGATCATGTCGCCATCGATGCCGCGATCTGCGCCGGCTGCGGGCAATGCGCCGCCGTCTGCCCGACCGGCGCCGCCGCCTATGCGCTGCCGCCGGCCGACACGCTGCTGCGCCGGCTGCGCACGCTGCTGACGACCTATCGCGACGCCGGCGGCGCACAGCCGATCGTGCTCATCCACGACGACGCCCACGGCGCGCCGCTGATCGACGCGCTGGCGCGCTTCGGCAATGGGCTGCCCGCCAACGTGCTGCCGCTGGCGGTCAACGAGGTCACCCAGGTGGGGCTCGAGGCGATCGCGGCGGCGTTCGCCTATGGCGCTTGCGCGCTGCGGCTGCTGTTGCGCGCAAGACCGCGCCACGACGCGGCTGGACTGCGCAAGACGCTCGCGCTGGCGGAGCCGATCCTCGCCGGCCTCGGCTTCGGCGCTGGCCGCGCCGCCACCATCGAGGCCGACGATCCGGACGCGCTCGGCGAAGCGTTGCGCGCCATCGTGCCGGCCGCGCCGGCGCCCCGTCCGGCAAGCTTCGCGGCGGTCGGCGGGAAGCGCGACGTGCTGCGGCTGGCGTTGCGCGAACTCCACCGCGCGGCGCCCGCCCCGGTCGACGTGGTGGCGCTGCCCGCGGGCGCGCCGTTCGGTGCGGTCGAGATCAACGTCGAGGGCTGCACGCTCTGTCTCGCCTGCGTATCGGCCTGCCCGACCGGCGCGCTCGGCGACGATCCCGAGAAGCCGACGCTGCGGTTCTCGGAAGACGCCTGCGTGCAATGCGGATTGTGCCAGGCGACCTGCCCGGAGAAGGTGATCACGCTGCGGCCGCAGCTCGATTTCCGCGCCGCCACCGCCGCGGCGCGCGTGCTCAAGCAGGAGGAGCCGTTCGCCTGCATCCGCTGCGCAAGGCCGTTCGGCACCAGAAGCACGATCGAGCGCGTCGTCGCCAAGCTGGAAGGCGGGCACTGGATGTTCAAGGGCCAGGCCAAACGGCTCGACCTTCTCAGGATGTGCGAGGACTGCCGCGTGATCGCGGCGACCGAGGAGACCTTCGATCCCTACGGCGCGCCGCCGCGTCCCCACGCGCGCACCACCGAGGATTATCTGCGCGAGCGCGACAAGAAAGCCGGCAGCTAGGACAAGCAATCCGGCACCCTTCCGTCGCCCTGCGCAAACGGTGTATCGTCGGCTCGAACGATCGCAGGAGCCTCCTCATGCATGTCCCAGGATCGATCGGCGCATTCGCCGTCGCCGCATTGTTGATGGCCTGCGCCGGCGCGCAGGCGCACGATCAGTCGAAATATCCCGACCTCTCCGGCCAGTGGCATCGCGACGGCCGGCCGCGCTGGGTCGCCGAGGGGCAGAAGCCGCCGCTGACGCCGGAATACATGAAGATCTTCGAGGACAATCTGGAGGACATGGGCCACGGCGGCCAGGGTGACATGACGTCGTGGTACTGCCTGCCGCAAGGCATGCCGATGATGATGAACATCTACGATCCCATGGAGCTCGTGGTGACGCCCGCCACCACCTACCTCCTGATCAGCCACGTCAACGATTCCTACCGGCGCATCTATACCGACGGCCGCGCCTGGCCCGAAGACCCCGAGCCGAACTTCGTCGGCTATTCCATCGGCAAGTGGATCGACGAGGACGGCGACGGCCGCTACGACGCGCTCGAGGTCGAGACCCGCCACCTGCGCGGTCCGCGCGTCTACGACAGCACCGGCATTCCGATGCACAAGGACAACAAGACCGTCATCAAGGAGCGCTTCTATCTCGACAAGTCCGACCCGGAGGTCCTGTTCATCGACATCACCGTGTTCGACAACGCGTTGACGAAGCCTTGGTCGATGAAGAAAAAAGCCCGCCGCGATCCGAGCCCGCAGCCGGTCTGGCGCTCGGAAGTTTGCGCCGCGGACAACTCGCTGGCTCGCATCGGCAAGGAGGCTTATTTCATGAGCGCGGACGGCTACCTGATGCCGACCCGCAAGGGCCAGAAGCCGCCGGACGCGCGCTATTTCGAATCCCCGCCCAAGTGACGCCGGCCGGCAATGACTGACGACAGGAATTCCTTCGGCATCTGGAAGGGCGAGGCCGCCGCCGAGCTCCCGAAGAGTTTCGACGCCTCGCTTTATTACATCGGGCGCATCCGCACGCCGTGGACGCAACGCAAGGACTGCCCGAAAAACGCCCGCGAGTCCGAGGCGGTCTGCACCATCGAGATCGATCCGCGCTGGGCCGACGCCCTCAAGGACGTGGAAACCTGCAGCCACCTTGTCGTGCTGTATTGGATGGACCGTTCGCGGCGCGACATCGTGCTGCAAGTGCCACGGCACGATAGCGTGCAGCGCGGCACCTTTTCGTTGCGCTCTCCGGCCCGGCCGAACCCGATCGCGATGAGCGTGGTACGCCTGCTCAAGGTGGACGGCGCAAGCCTCTCGGTGGTCGGCCTCGATTGCCTCGACGGCACGGCGCTGCTCGACCTCAAGCCCTATTTCGCCTCGACCGACGCGGTGCCGGACGCGACCGTAGGCTGGCACGCCGCCCGCAAAAACTCGAAAAAATAGGGTTGTTCCAACAGCTTACGAAATTTAGCGATTTATTCTTAACGTCCCTTTGAACCTTTCCCCCCGCTCGCGCGTCTAATAGACAACGATGGGGGACGTCATGATCACAATCCGCTTCATCCGTACCACTGCTGCCGTCGCCGCCGTCACGGCTGCGATCTGCCTCACCACCAACGCTTCCGCCAATCCGCTGAACCTGTTCAACATGCCGTTCGGTGCGCCCGAGCGCAGCCAGGCGCCGATGGCCTATGCGCCGAGCGGCCAGGACTCCAACGGCGCCTCGCAGTCCCGTCTGCGCCGCCAGATCGTCGACTACCGCGGCCACGAGGCCGCCGGCACGATCGTCATCGACACGCCGAATACCCAGCTCTACTTCGTGCTCGGCAACGGCAAGGCGGTCCGCTACGGCATCGGCGTCGGCCGCGAAGGTTTTACCTGGTCGGGCACGCAGTCGATCACCAAGAAGGCCGAGTGGCCGGATTGGACGCCGCCGCCGGAGATGATCGCGCGCCAGCCCTACCTCCCGCGCTACATGGCGGGCGGCCCCGGCAACCCGCTCGGCGCGCGCGCCATGTATCTCGGCGGCACGATCTATCGCATCCACGGCACCAACAATGCCGCGACCATCGGCGAGCGCGTCTCGTCGGGCTGCATCCGGCTGAACAACGAAGACGTGGTCGACCTCTACAATCGCGTCCACGTCGGCACCAAGGTGATCGTGCTGCCGATGACGGCCCGCAGCGCTGCAGTGTATTGAGGTTTCTCGGCGACGCGTCAGTTGCGTGAGTATTGAAGCCGGCCCCGACGACACACGGGGCCGGCTTTTTCCATGGCGATGCAGTCCTCAGCGGCCGTCGATTGGGGCGTGTTCTTCACGCGGCCCGCCAGATCCTGTGCGCGCAGGGCGATGGCGGGTCTCGCAAGCGCTCGACGCAACCTCCATATCCATGCTTGGAGACGGGTCGGGACGACCACCGTCACAGGAACGAGGCCGGCGATGTGCCGCAACATTCGCACGCTGTTCAACTTCGAGCCGCCCGCGAGCGAGGACGAGATCCGCGCCTCCGCGCTGCAGTTCGTGCGCAAGCTCTCCGGCTTCAACAAGCCGTCGCAGGCGAATGCCGCCGCTTTCGAGCGCGCGGTGGAGGAGGTGTCCGACGCCGCGCGCCGGCTGCTGAAATCGCTCGACACCAACGCGCCCGCGCGCGATCGCGCGGCCGAGGCGGAGAAGGCGCGCGAGCGCTCGAGGGTGAGATTTGGGTGATCGGCCCCAAGCCGGCGCAATCAGGCGATTGCGCTCCACGCCCTGCTAGCCCGGGTTCAAGCCCTTGGCCTTGATCACCGCGGTCGCGGCCGGACTCGTCAGATGGCCGATGAACGCCCGCGCGGCCTCCGCTTCCTTGCTGTCGGCCGCGACCGCCGCCGTGAAAACCAGCTCCTCCTGCAATTGCGCGGGAAACGGACCGGCAAGCTCCACGCCCGGGGCCATCAACACGTTGATGAGAAACACGCCGAGTTCGGCATCGCCGCGCGCCACCGCCTGGGCGATCTGCGCCGGGGCGGTCTGCGGCTTGGTCTTGGCTTTCATCGCCGCGCCGATGCCGAGACGCTCGAACACACTCAACACATAGGCACCGGCCGCGCTCTCCGGCAGGAAGGTGATGGACTGCGCCTTGAGCAGCGCCTGCTTCAAGGCTTCGGGAGAGCTGACATCGGGTTTCGGGGCGCCGGCGCGGACGGCGACGCCGTAGCCGACGCGAGCAATGTTGACGGTCGGCCCGGGCGCGAAGCGGGCCTTGGCGGCGGCGTCCTTGAAGACGTCGACGGGAACGACGCCGAGATCGAACGGCGCTCCGGAGGTGGCCTGCTTGATCAGGTTGGGGGTGGAATCGAAGTGCAGCGTGAGCTTGTGGCCGGAGGCGCGCTCGAATTGGGGAGCGAGTTCGTTCAACGAGGCGGTCATGGAGCCGCCCGCGATGATCTTGAGCTCAGCCGCCTGCACGGAGGCGACCGCGGACAAGACCAGCGCCAGGCCCAGCATTGAAACGACGCAAGACGTCTTCATCATGCCTCTCCATTGATCGCCCTCGCCGCGCCGGTTGCAGCCGCGCGGGCGCTGAACAGATCATTCCTCCGCGCCTCAGGCAACGCTCCGCCGCCCGGCGGCTTGGATTTTTTCGGAGGCGCCCCGGGCCCGGCCTCGTTCGTCATGTCCTCCAGCGCGCTGGAGGGGGCGGAGCGCCGAAAGGCGTGCAACCCAGCGAACTCCTCGCAGAGCGGTCCTAATGCCGCCCGGGCGGGGCCCCGGAGCCGCCCGGACGCGATGTTCAGGACTCGCCTGCCCCATTGATCGACACGGATTGGCCCGCAGGGCGCAAGCGGTACAATAAAGCGATTACGTCCGACCGCCCTACTTGCTGGTGGGACGAAAACAAGTTCGGATAGGATGCCGCTCGCCGGACAGGACGCGCGCGGCAACACGGCTGGCGAATGGCGCTCGTGTGCGCATGGCAATCGCAGGGGGACACCCGATGCTCTACAAAAGCTCGATCGGCATATTCGCGCTGGTGGCGGCGATCGGCCTGGCCGTTGGCGGCGCGAGCGCCTTCGATGACGCGACTTATCCGGACTGGGGCGGGGCCTGGTTCCGGATCGGCAGCGGCAGCTACGATCCCGCGAAGCCCTATGGCTTGGGGCAGCAGGCTCCCCTGACGCCGGAATACCGGAAAATTCTCGAGACGAGCCTCGCCGATCAGACGAAAGGCGGTCAGGGCGAAAATCCCGGCTATCTCTGCACCTCGCACGGCATGCCGCGGGTGATGATCGCGACCATCCCGATCCAGTTCATCGTCCTGCCGGAAACGACCTACGTCTACCTTGAAAGGCTCAGTCAGATTCGCCGAATCTATACCGACCGCCGCGGCTGGCCGGCACAACTGCGACATTCCACGCTCGGCACTTCGATCGGCCGCTGGATCGACGCGGACGGCGACGGCCGCTACGACATCCTCGAGGTCGAGACCCGCGGCATCAAAAGCCCGCACGTCTATGACGCCAGCGGCATCCCCTTCCACCGGGACGAGGCCGCCGTCGTCAAGGAGCGCATCCAGCTCGACAAGGCAGATCCGAACGTACTGCGCAACGACATCACCACCTTCGACAACGCGCTCACCGGCCCCTGGACGATCAGCCGAACCTATCGCCGCACGCGCGAGTACGCATGGAATCCATACACCTGTGCCGAGGACAACCAGCATGTCATCATCGGCAAGGAGGACTACATGCTGAGCGCGGACGGCCTGCTCATGCCGGTGCGCAAGGATCAGCCGCCGCCGGATCTGCGAAATTTCGAGGGACGGTAGCCGGTAGTCGTTCGTAGTTCGTAGGGCGCAATAAGCGAAGCGCATTGCGCCACATGGGCTCGAAGCGGCGCGATTGCGCCCTGCGGGCTACGCCTTACTGCTCGGGTAGGACATCCTTGATCGCATCGTCGAGCGCTTCGTCGTCGGCCTCCGAATCGGACGACGGCTGTTTGCGGCGGTCGGCGTCCAGCATGCGCCCCTGACAGGCTGCCAATATATCTTTGAGGGTTTTATCCTCGGGGTGCCACCGGAAATAAGCGTCGTGCACTTCGAACGGCGGCCGCGAGGCTCTCACCTTCAGAGTATTGGATGTGCGGAGGTCGGCGAGGAAGGCGGTGGCGGTCGGGGAATAGTCGATCACCAGGATGTTGCGGCGCTGGCCGCGCACCCGCACGACGCCCTTTTGATCGATCTTGGCGTCGAAGCGATACGCCACGGCGATCGGTCCGGTTCGCAGGCCGACATCGTAAGCCACGCGCACGCGCGGCCTGCCGCGATAGCAGCTTGCTTCGAGCGCGGCCCGGCGCGGCGCGAGAATACGCGTGGTCTCCGCGCGGCCGACCAGGATGGCGATGGGTCGGGTCGCATGGGCCTTGCGCCAACTGCCGTCAAGCGGCGTATCAAAAGCGGACTGCTGCTGCGAGAGAATGACGGTTTCCGACGGCCGCGGCGGGCCGCATGCGGCGAGCAGGCCCAAACTCAGCACCACGATGACGCGATGGGCACGCACGCGAACGCCCCCCTCCACACGCGCCGATTGTGGACGACCGCGCTGCCGCAGGCAAGACGCAGGGCTCCGAATCCGGGTTAACGCGTTAGGTGCCCGAGGATTGTCGTGAGGTACTGCGGATCCCAGCCGGCGCGTTTTCGCCGCAGCTTGATGCTTCGTTTGTCGCCGACGGCGCGCACGAGATTGATGGCGAAGTGCCTGACCACGGCCATGTTGAGTGCGCCGTGCCCGGTTCTCAGGCGTGATTGGTCGTCCCCGAAGGTGACGTCGAGAACCCAGTGAAGGCTGTTCTCGATGGCCCAGTGGCTGCGCAC
>JAXDOD010000092.1:0-3997 GCA_034669045.1 Alphaproteobacteria bacterium | reverse complement strand
AAGGCCGCCGCCCAGTCTGCCGCCGCCACCCACGTAGCCGCCTTCGCCGCGGCGGTCCTCGACGTTGCTGCTTTCGGGCAAGTCGTCGTACTGCATAAGGTTTTTCTCCTCGCCGCCGCCGGGCGCGGTCAGGGATGTCCCGCCCGCGAAATACCGTAGTGCTACTTCGTACGCGGGAATAACTGCGCTCGTTCAATATAGTTGCTCGGCAAATCTTGCCCAGTGGCATTTCCGTTTCGATTAAGTCGATTTTTACCTTGGGCGGCCATCATGCCTCTTGTCGGTTGTAGGTCCCGCGTCACCGACCGCGTCGCCTGAGTCAGAGTTCTGAGTCATGGTTGTGTCGCGTCGCGGGGCGTCCGAAAGGACGCCCCGCGTTGATTCTGAGCCCCGTGAAGCCGTCCGCATCGTCACCGGCGACAGCATCGCCGAGATGGCGAAGCTGACCGCGGGCTCCGTCGATCTCGTCTTCGCCGATCCGCCGTACAATCTCCAGCTCCAGGGCGACCTCAAGCGACCCGATGATTCGCGCGTCGATGCCGTTGATGACGACTGGGACAAGTTCTCGAGCTTCGGCGCCTACGATGATTTCACCCGCGCCTGGCTGATCGCCTGCCGGCGCGTGATGAAGCCAGCCGCCACGCTCTGGGTGATCGGCTCCTATCACAACATCTTCCGCGTCGGCGCGATCCTGCAGGACCTCGGCTTCTGGATCCTCAACGACGTGGTATGGCGCAAGACCAACCCGATGCCGAATTTCCGCGGCCGGCGCTTCACCAACGCGCACGAAACGCTGATCTGGGCGGCGCGCGACCCAGCCGCCAAAGGCTATACGTTCAATTACGAAGCGCTCAAGGCCGGCAACGAAGACGTGCAGGTGCGCTCGGACTGGACGCTCGCGCTGTGCACCGGCGAGGAGCGGCTCAAGGGCGCCGACGGCAAGAAGCTGCACCCGACGCAGAAGCCGCAGACGCTGCTCGCGCGCGTGATCCTGTCATCCTCGCGGCCCGACGACCTCGTGCTCGACCCGTTCTGCGGCACCGGCACGACCGGCGCGGTGGCCAAGCGGCTCGGCCGCCGCTTCGTCGGTTTCGAGCGCGACCGGGCCTATGCGACGGCCGCACAGTCGCGCATCGCGGCGGTCGTGCCGCTCGAACATGCCACGCTCGCACCTTTCATGACTGCACGAGAAGCCCCGCGCGTGGCGTTCGCGACGCTGGTCGAGCGCGGTCTGATCTCGGCCGGCGCGCGGCTGGTCGACGCCAAGCGCCGCCACAAGGCGCTGGTGCGCGCCGACGGCGCGGTTGCGCTCGGGGCGACGGTCGGCTCCATCCATCGCATCGGCGCGCTGGCGCAGGGGCTCGAAGCCTGCAACGGCTGGGCCTTCTGGCACGTCGACACGCCCAAGGGCCTGGTCTCGATCGACGCGCTGCGCGCCGAGATCAGGGCGGAGATGGCGACGGGCTGAACATCGCCCGCCGAGGGCGCATCAGCGCCCCACGGCAACTCCGAGACGGACTCGCGATGCCTTCTGCAGCCGACTGATCACGGCGAATAGATTGCTTGCACGCGGATTTCCGTTCGGTCCAAACATACGCATCAAGCTTTTCACCGGGGTTCCAGTCTCACGCGCAAGCCGTTCGAAGCCTACCGTCGCGTTGATGTAATCGCGCAGAACGGCCTTGCCGGTATTCACATCGCCGGACAGCATCTGTTCGATCGCCTCGGTCAGCAATGCTGCGCGAAACACCGGATCACGCTCCGCGCGCATCTGCACCGTTTCCTTGAAACTGCGTGTCAATGGCATGTCATCGTCCCTGGTTCTTTCGTCGCCGGTAGTCGCTCCAGCGTGCTTGCGCGGTTGCAATATCCTGCTGTTGCCGCCGTTTTGTGCCGCCACCCAGCAAAAGGATGAGCGTATCTCCGCCGCGTCCAAAAAAGATGCGGTATCCGGGACCGAAGTCGATTCGGAATTCGAGTACCCCGCCACCGACGCTCTTTGCGTTCGATCGATTACCTTGTTCCATCCTCGCGATTGCAATCGTGACCTTGGCTGCCGCGTGCGCATCGAGGCCATTGAACCACTCGGCAAAGGGATTGCTGCCGTCACGGTCCAAGTATTGAAGGATTTGCATCGTTCGTTAGTATCATATATGTTACCAATTAGGGCAAGAGCAAGATCGAAGCTCTGGCGTATTGCGCGCGCAGATGGCGGCCACGTAGCACCGAAACGCGCGCCGGGCGGCTAATTCTTAAGCCGGTAGCCGGTCTTGAATATCCACCACACCGCGGTGAGGCACGCGGCCAGGAATAGCGCGGTCATGGCCAGGCTCACGCCGATGTTCACGTCGGCGACCTCGAAGAAGCTCCAGCGGAAGCCGCTGACCAGATAGACCACCGGGTTGAACAAGGTGACGGTCTGCCAGACCGGCGGCAACACGCTGATCGAGTAGAAGCTGCCGCCCAGGAAGGTCAGCGGCGTGATGATCAGAAGCGGCACGATCTGCAGCCGCTCGAAGCCGTCCGCCACGAGCCCGATGATGAAGCCGAGCAGGCTGAAGGTCACGGACGTCAGCAGCAGGAACACGACCATCCAGAACGGGTGCGCGATCCGCAGCGGCACGAACAGGTATGCCGTGGCCAGGATGATCAGCCCCAGGATGATGGATTTGGTCGCCGCCGCGCCGACATAGCCGAGCACGATCTCGAACGACGACACCGGCGCCGAGAGCAGTTCGTAGATCGTCCCCGTGAACCGCGGAAAATAGATGCCGAACGAGGCGTTCATGACGCTCTGCGTCAGGAGCGTCAGCATGATCAATCCCGGCACGATGAAAGCGCCGTAGCTGACGCCCTCGATCTCGGTGATGCGCGATCCGATCGCGGCCCCGAACACCACGAAATAGAGCGAGGTCGAAAGCACCGGAGACACGATGCTTTGCAGCAGCGTGCGCCCGGCGCGCGCCATCTCGAAGGTGTAGATCGCCCGCACAGCCCGGAGGTTCATCGTCGTTTCCTCACCAGGTCGACAAAGATGTCTTCCAACGAGCTTTGCGTCGTCTTGATGTCCTTGAAGCCGATACCCGCCGCGCTGAGATCGTCCAGCAGCGTAGTGATGCCGGTGCGCTCGCCTTGGGTATCGTAATTGTACACCAGGTCCTTGCCGCCGGGGGCGAGCGTGAGCTGGTGCGCGGCCAGCGCGGGCGGGATCACGTCGATGACCTCGTGGAGCTGAATGGTCAGCTGCTTCTTGCCGAGCTTGTGCATGAGCTCGGCCTTGTCCTCGACCAGGATCAGCTCGCCGTGATTGATCACGCCGACCCGGTCGGCCATGTCCTCGGCTTCTTCGATGTAATGCGTGGTGAGAATGATGGTCACGCCCGACGCGCGCAGCGTGCGCACGATCTGCCACATGTCCTTGCGCAGGTTCACGTCGACGCCGGCGGTCGGCTCGTCGAGGAAGAGGACCTGCGGCTCGTGCGAGAGCGCCTTGGCGATCAGCACGCGGCGCTTCATCCCGCCCGACAGTTCCATGATCTTCGACTTGCGCTTGTCGTAGAGCGACAGGTCGCGGAGCACTTCGTCGATATGGTCCGAATGCGGCGGATAGCCGAACAGCCCGCGGCTGAACCGGCAAGTCGATTCGACCGTCTCGAACATGTCGGTCGCGAGTTCCTGCGGTACCAGACCGATCTTCGAACGGGCCGCTCGCGGGTCCTTGACGATGTCGTGCCCATCGGCGATGACGGTGCCCGTCGTCGCGTTGACGAGCCCGCAGATCACGCCGATGAGCGTCGTCTTGCCCGCCCCGTTCGGACCGAGGAGCGCGAAGATCTCGCCGCGCCGAATCGTCAGGTTGACGTTCTTCAGCGCTTGCAAGCCCGACGCATACGTCTTCGAGAGGTTCTCGACGGAGATGATCGCCTGTTCGTTCGACACCCTCGCACGCTCCTTGACCGGATGACCCGTCGGACCTCGTCGAAGGTAGAGCACGTTC
>JAXDOD010000091.1:0-13330 GCA_034669045.1 Alphaproteobacteria bacterium | reverse complement strand
GCGCATCCCGTTCGGGTTGGTCCACGACCTCACCCGCTCATTCCCGCGCAAGCGGGAATCCAGGAATCTTGCCCTGGGTCCCCGCTTTCGCGGGGACGAGCGGGACGGTGGACCGGTTCAACATGAGGGGGACATGCGCTAGTCTAGCGCTCGACGGGGGACGCGCGCCGATCGTTTCTTACTCCGCGAACTTTCGGACGATCGAGCCGATGATGTTGGAGTAGTCGTCGGTCCAGACCCACTGCTTTGGATCGGGTTCCTGCAAATCCCAGTGCTCCGACTGGGCAATCCGGCCGAAATCCTCGTCCGCGCGCGCCGCGGCCACGACCGTGCCGAGGAAGATATATTCGCTGTCGTTCTCGGTCACGTCGCCGCCCTCGTTGACGCGCGAGACCAGCCCGTTCGCGGCGGCGATGCCGGCGACGACGGACGCGAGTTCGAGATGGCGGTTCGACACGTGGATCGCCACGATGCCGTGCGGCGCGAGCTTCTTGACATAGACCGCCATCGCCTCGCGCGTCATCAGGTGGATCGGGATCGCATCGGAGGAAAACGCATCGACGATGATGAGATCGTAGCTGCCGTCCGCTGCGTCGGCGAGGGTGAGCCGTGCATCGCCCAGGATGATCGGCACGTCCGGCCGGCACTCGGTCAGGAAACTGAACAGCTTCGGGTTCTTGGCGATGCGGATGGTGGCCGGGTCGATCTCGTAATAGTGCACCGTGTCCTCGGGCTGCGCGCGACAGGCGAGGCTGCCGGTGCCGAGACCGATCACCGCATAGCGGATCGGGCTGCTGCGCGCGTGCGCGGCGTCGATCAGTTGGGCCAGCGCGGAGCCGTCATAGTAGTACATCAAGGGTTCCGGACGTCCGGTGATCGGAGCGCCGTTGGCATCGCGGATGCGCTGCCCGCCGTGCAGCGTGGTGCCGTGCGACAGCGTGCGAAAACGTCCGTCGGCCGTTTCCGATATCTTGTGCACGCCGAAGAAGCTGCGCACCGTGGTGGCGCCGCTGATCTCGATGATCACGTGATTGGCGAGGAGGACGAAAGCGACGATGGCCGCAAACGGCAGCGGATCGCGCCAGAACAGCACGGTCACGACCAGCAGCGCGGCGACCACCCAGTTGTACAGGTTCTCGTCGATGTCGAGCGCGTAGGCGCGGAACAGGAGGAGCGCGGCCGCCGCCACCACGATGGCACCGAAGAAGATCACCTGCTCGCTGCGGCGCGCCGGCAGCGCGAGGCCCGGCCGGCACAGGACCGCGAGCGCGATCAGGATCGGGTATTCCGCGATCCAGTTGAATGCAAACGGTGCGGCGAGGCCGGCCGCGATGCCGCCGATCGTGCCGCCGACCGACATCCACATGTAGAACGCGGTGAGATGGCGGGGCGCCGGCCGGCGCTTGGCGAGCTCGCCGTGGCAGACCAGCGTGCACACGAAGAACACGCCGATGTGCAGTGCGATCACCCCGACGATGAGCTTGATCGGCTCGAAGATCATCACCGCGACCAGGCCGAGGATGAACAGCGGCTGGACCGCGACCGCCAGCCAATGGGGAATGATCGGCCGGCGCGAGAACACGATCACGAATGTCAGGAGATAGAGCGCGAGGGGGAGCACCCACAGCAGCGGCACCGCCGCCACGTCGGTCGAGATGTGGGCCGTGACGGCGACGAGGAGGCCCGACGGCACCGCGGCGAGGCCGACCCAGGTTGCCGCATCGCGCCAGGTCGGGGCCGCCGCTTCGATCGCGGCATCCGGAGCGGGCGCCGGCGCCCGATCGAGAAAGCGCCAGAGCAGGGCGCCCGCGGCTGCCAGCAAACAAATCAGCACATAGAATCCGACCGACCAGAAGCGGGTCTGATCGGACAGCCGCACCAGCGGTTCGATCACGACCGGATAGGAGAGGAGGGCGAGAAAGCTGCCGACGTTGCTGGCGGCATAGAGGAAGTAGGGGTCCCTGGCGTCGGGATGGTCGGTGCGCGCGAACCAAGCCTGCAGCAGCGGACTATTGGCGGCGAGCGCGAAGAACGGCAGCCCGATCGAGGCCGCGAACAGCCCGAGCAGCCAAAACGCCTCCCCGACCGGAGGCGGGCGGCCCCAGCCGCTGGCGATCGACAGCGGGAGCGTGGCGGCCGCGACGAGCATCACCGCGAGATGCACGATCACACAGGCGCGTCCGGGCACGAAGCGCGTGAGCAGGTGGGCATAGCCGTAGCCGGCGAGCAGCGCGGTCTGGAAGAACACCATCGCCACCGACCACACCTGCGGCGCGCCGCCGAGCTGCGGCAGCACCATCTTGGTGAACATCGGCTGCACCGCGAACAACAGCGCGGCGCTCAGGAAGATGGCGGCCGTCAGCGTCGCCAGCAGCACGCCGTGTCGGGATCCGGCGGCTTGGGCTGCCGATCCGGTAGGCAGGTCGGAGGTGCTCATGCTGCCGTTATCCGTCTCCGCGCGGGCGGTGGCAAGCGGGGGGAAGGCGCCTCGGCCGGGTTCCAGCCGATGCTTGCGATGGCGTGAACCGTGCCCGCGCCTGTGCTATCCTGAACGTCTCCGCGCGCTCTGAATCGACGGGCGCCATGCGCAGCGCTCCATAGTCCCGGGAGGAACCCATGACCGAACTCAACCGCCGCTCCGTGCTCACCGGTGCCGCCGCCGCCGCGGCCGGCGCGACCGCGCTGTCTGCTCCATCGCCGGTCCCGGCGGCCGCGCCGCCGGCCGGCAAGCAGGCGCCGAGCTTCTACCGCTACAAGGTCGGATCGCATGAAGTCACCGTGCTGCACGATGGCTCGCGGTCGTTCCCGCTGACCGAAGGCTACGTGACCAATGCGCCGATCGCCGAGGTCAAGAAGGCGCTCGAAGCCGCCTACCAGCCGCCCGACAAGGGCATCCATCACTATGCGCCGGTCGTGGTGAACACCGGATCGAAGCTCGTGCTCATCGACACCGGCTTCGGCCCGGGGGCGTACGCTCAAAGCAAAGGCGAAATCGGCCAGCTTCAGACCAACATGGCGGCCGCCGGCATCGACCCCAAGGCGATCG
The DNA here is from genome assembly GCA_034669045.1 of Alphaproteobacteria bacterium. Taxonomy (GTDB): domain Bacteria; phylum Pseudomonadota; class Alphaproteobacteria; order Rhizobiales; family Xanthobacteraceae; genus VAZQ01. Next base: position 10,284 of record JAXDOD010000091.1, on the reverse strand, counting down.
ATCTGGTGGTGATTTCCCACTTCCACGGCGATCACGTGAACGGGCTGATCGACGGCAGCGACAAGCTCGCCTATCCGAATGCCGAAATCCTGGTCCCGGCCGCGGAATGGAAGTTCTGGATGGATGACGGCGAAATGAGCCGCGCTTCGGTGGGGCGCATGGCCGACCTGTTCAAGAGCAACCGTCGCGTGTTCGACGCGCTCGGCCGCAAGGTCACGCCCTATGAGTGGAACAAGGATGTCGCGCCGGGCCTGCTGCCGGTCGCGACGGTCGGCCACTGCATCGGCCACACGTCCTTCGTCCTGTCGTCGGGTCCTTCCAAGCTCTACATCCAGTCGGATGTCACCAACAATCCCGACCTGTTCGCGCGCCATCCCGACTGGGCGGCCAATTTCGATCAAGACCCGCAGCAGGCGGTCGCGACCCGGCGCAAGGTTTACGACATGCTCGTGGCGGAGAAGTTCCTGGTGCAAGGCTTCCACTATCCGTTCCCGGGACTTGCTCATGTCGAGAAGGCGGAGGGCGGCTACCGCGTGGTGCCGATGGCCTGGAACCCGTTGCTCTGATGACAGCGTCCTGTTCAAGGACTAGGGCTGCCAAACGGCCGCCCGCGGTCTTGTCCACTGCCGCCGCACCGGAAACGGACGGCGGTCATTGAGTGCGTTGCACCTTGGACGTATCCTAAGCAAGCCAGCATGGCCTTGTTGGCGTGGGGCAATCAATAATCAGGAGGCGAAGTCATGCTGAGGCTCTGGGCTCTGAGTGTGGGTGTAATCATCGCGGCGACGGCCGGCGCCTCGGCGCAGCAGTCGCCGGTCGAGCGCGGCGGCTATCTGGTCAACGGCGTCGGCGTCTGCGGCAACTGCCACAGTCCGCGCGGCGGCGATGCAAAGTCCTTCGGAGGCGGCAGCAACGTCTTCAACACGCCTGCCTATACGGTCAAAGGCTCGAACCTGACGAACCACCGCGAGGCGGGCATCGGAAAATACAGCGACGCCGAGTTCAAGACGGTGTTCACGACCGGCAAGCGCCCGAGCGGCACCCAGCTCGCGCCCAACATGCCGTACAATCTCTACGGCATCCTCACGGCGCGCGACCAGGATGCCATCCTGGCCTATCTCCGCTCGCTCCCGGAGGTCGCGACGCCGGTCGATCCGCCGCAGTACAAGGCCGAGATCGCGCCGCTGCAGCCCTATCCGCCGGCCGCGAAACAGATGACGGACGCCGACCTCAACGATCCCGTCAAGCGCGGCCTTTATCTCGCCTCGCTCGGCCATTGCGTCGCCTGCCACTCGAAACCGAGCGGTAACGGCGTGGATTACGTCAATGGGCTCGGGGGCGGTGGACGGAAATTCGGCCCGCAACAGATCACCGCCGCCAACATCACGCCCAAAGGCCTGGGTCACTGGACCGACGCCGAGCTCAAGGCGATGTTGACCACGGGCGTATCCCGCGACGGGCGCAAGCTCAATGCGCCGATGGCGGACTTCCCCGCCTTTTACAAGTCGATCAGCGACGACGATCTTGGCGCCATCATCGCCTGGATGCGCAGCCTGCCGCCGCTGGACTGAAGCAATATACCGTACATCGACATTGCCCGGCAGCCGTCGCTGCCGGGCAAACTGCAACCGAACGGAGACTCAAGCCATGTTTCGACTTGCGACCGCGTGCGCGGCCCTGCTTCTCGCCTCCGTCGCCAGCGCGGGCGCGCAAACTCCGCTGGAGCGCGGGAAGTACCTGGTCGATTCCGTCATGGCCTGCGATGGCTGCCATACGCCGCGGCCGGGCGGCAACTTCAACATGGAGCGGCGGTTTTCCGGCGGCTCCCAGGTCTGGGACGAGCGCGCCTACACGGTGCGCGGCTCCAACATCACGCCTGACCGCGAAACCGGCATCGGCTCGTGGAGCGCGGACGATCTCAAGCGCCTGCTCAGGGAAGGCGTCCGTCCGAACGGCGTCAAGCTCGCGCCGCAAATGCCGTTCGTGTTCTATCAGATCATGACGCCTGCCGACATCGACGGCGTGGTCGCCTTTGTGCGTTCGGTCGCGCCGGTGAGCAACGCGGTGCCGCCGCCGGTCTACAAGAGCGCGATGGAATACCATCCGATCCCGAACGCCGACAAGCCGTTCACCGAGGAGGCGATGAAAGATCCGGTCAAGCGCGGGTTCTATCTCTCGACCATCGCGCACTGCATGGAATGTCATTCGCGCCGGCCGGACGGCGTGCAGGACTACGCCAACTGGTACGGCAAGGGCGGCGCAGAATTCAGCGGCCCGTTCGGCAAGGTCCTCGCCTCCAATATCTCCTCGCATCCGACCAAGGGCATCGGCGCGATGACCGACGACCAGATCAAGAAGGTGCTCAAAGAGGGCATCGGCCGCGACGGCCGCAAGCTGGCGCCGCCCATGGCCCGCCAGATCTATTTCGCCAAGATGACGGACGCCGACATCAACGCGATCGTGGCCTGGGTGCGGACCATCCCGGCGATCGAGTGAAATGCTTGACGGGAAAGGCGTGGCGCGGCTATAGCGCGCGCCTATGACGACGATCGTCTATGACGCGTTGCTTCGCCATCGCCGCCGCGCCCTGCCGGCGCGGGCCCGCGATCGCATGTGATCGTCGCCCGTGCCGCCGGATGAGGTGGCACTTTCCGTCCGAAATCGGTATGCCCCCTTGTCCGGTCCTAGCGACTGGAGAGTGAGCCATGGCCAAAGCGGGCAGGACGGCAAAAATCGGCGTGCTTGGTGCCTCAGGCTATACCGGGGCGGAACTGCTGCGCCTGCTCATCCGCCATCCGCGCGTCGAGATCAGGCTGCTTACCGCCGACCGCCGGGCCGGGCAGGAGATGCGGGACGTGTTTCCGCAGTTCGCGCCCTTCGATTTGCCGAAGCTCGCCGCGATCGATCACATCGACTGGACCGGAGCGGGCCTCGACCTCGCGTTCTGCGCGCTGCCGCACGCGACCACGCAGACCGTGATCAAGGACCTCTTCGCCAAGGCGGCCAAAACGAAGGTGGTCGATCTCTCGGCCGACTTCCGGCTCGCCGATCCGGCCGCCTATGCGCGCTGGTACGGTCACGAGCACCGTGCACCGGATTTGCAGAAAGAAGCGGTCTATGGCCTGACCGAGGTCTATCGCGACGCGGTGCGCGAGGCGCGGCTCGTCGCCAATCCCGGCTGCTATACGACCTGCGCCCAGCTTCCGCTCACGCCCTTGCTGAAGGCCAAGGTGATCGATCCCGACGAGATCGTGATCGACGCCAAGTCGGGCATGACCGGAGCGGGCCGGGCGGCGAAGGAGGAGATGCTGTTCTCGGAAGTGTCGGAAGGCTTCCACGCCTATGGCGTCGGCCACCACCGTCATATGGCCGAGCTCGACCAGGAGTTCAGCAAGGCCGCCGGCCGCGCCGTGATCGTGACCTTCACGCCGCATCTGGTCCCGATGAACCGCGGAATCCTGTCGACCATTTACGTGCGCGGATTGCAGGCGTCGGCGCAGGACCTTCATGCCCTGCTTCTGAAGTCCTACGCGGAGGAGCCGTTCGTCCACGTACTGCCGTTCGGCACGATGCCGCAGACGCGCCACGTGCGCGGCTCCAACATGACCTTCATCGGGCTGGCCGCGGATCGCATCGCCGGCCGCGCGATCATTTGTTCGGCGCTCGACAACCTGACCAAAGGCGCGTCGGGCCAGGCGGTGCAGAACATGAACGTCATGCTCGGATTTCCCGAGACGACAGGCCTGGAACAGGTGGCGCTGTTTCCGTGAGCGGCGGGAATGGCCGGTCCCGCCACCCGGTTGTCAGTCCTTCACCTTCACGTAACGCCCGGGGGCATCCTCGATCGGCTTGAGCTTTCCGCCGCCGGGCGTGCGCGCGTCCACGGTCTTCGCATCGTGACCCTTGATCCAGGCGAGCCAGTCGGGCCACCAGGAGCCCGCATGCTCGGTCGCCTTCGCGAGCCACTGGTCGAGGTCGGCGCCTGCCGGCTTGGGGCCGGTCCAATACTGGTATTTCTGCTTCGCCGGCGGATTGACCACGCCGGCGATGTGGCCTGAGCCGGCGAGCACGAACTTCACCGGCCCGCCGAAGAACTGCGCGCCGAGCAGGACCGATTTCGCCGGTGCGATGTGATCTTCGCGGGTGGCGAGGTTGTAGACCGGCACCTTGACCTTCTTGAGATCGAGCGTCTTGCCGCCGATCACCATCTTGCCCTGCGCGAGGTTGTTCTCGAGATAGCAGTTGCGCAGGTAGAACGAGTGGTTGGCCGCCGGCATGCGCGTCGAATCGGAATTCCAGTAGAGCAGGTCGAACGGCAGCGGCTCCTTGCCCTTGAAGTAGTTGTTGATCACGTAGGGCCAGATCAGGTCGTTCGAGCGCATGAGGTTGAAGGAATTCGCCATCTTGCGGCTGTCGAGGTAGCCGCGCTCGGCCATCTGGCGCTCGAGCGCGACGATCTGCTCCTCGTCGGCGAACACCTTGAGGTCGCCCGAATACGTGAAGTCGACCTGGCTGGCGAAGAACGTCGCGCTGGCGACGCGCTTGTCGCGCTTGCCGGCCATGTGGGCGAGCGTCACGGCGAGCAGCGTGCCGCCGACGCAATATCCGATCGCATTCACCTTGCTTTCGCCGGTCGCCTCCTTGATCGCGCCGAGCGCGGCGAGCGGCCCTTCGCGCACGTAATCCTCGAACGTCTTCTTGGCGAGGTGGGCGTCCGGATTGACCCAGGAGACGACGAACACGGTCAGCCCCTGGTCGACGCACCACTTGATGAACGACTTCTCCGGGTTGAGATCGAGCACGTAGAACTTGTTGATCCAGGGCGGCACGATCAGGATCGGACGCCGCAGCACCTTCTCGGTCGTCGGCGCGTACTGGATGAGCTGCATCAGGTCGTTCTCGTAGATCACCTTGCCGGGCGTGATCGCGAGATTGCGGCCGACCTCGAACATGGAGGCGTCGGTCTGGCGGATCTTGAGATCGCCGCCGCCGGCCTCGATGTCCTCGGCCAGCATGTGCATGCCGCGCGCGAGATTGGCAGCGTTCGAGGCCAGGGTCTCGCGCAGCAGCTCCGGATTGGTGAGGACGAAGTTCGAGGGCGCGATCGCGTTGACGATCTGCCGCACGTAGAACTCCGCCTTCTGCGCTGTCGCCGGGTCGAGGCCGTGGGCGTCCTTGACCAGGTGGTCCGCCCATTTCATGGTCAGGAGATAGGCCTGCTTGAGGAAGTCGAAGAACTGGTTGGCCGACCATTCCGGATCGGAGAAGCGCTTGTCGCGGGCATCCGGCTCCACCACCGGACGGGTCTGCTCGCCGGTCATGCGTCTGACGGAGTTCGCCCACAGGTCGAGATAGGAGCGGCCGAGGCCGAACTGCAGCTCAAGCGAGCGCTGCGGGTCTTTGAGCCAGTATTCCGCGACCTGGCCGAGCGTCTTCACCACGTCGACGAACTCGGTGTATTCGCCTTCGATGCGGCCTTCTTCGCGCGGCTTGATATAGGCCGCCATCGCCTTGCCGCCCTCTTCGACCATGCGGGCAAGGTTCTTGGCGAACTCCTCGATATCGAGGGAGCCACTCTTCTCCGGGTCCGACGGAGCTCTCACTTTGTCGCCCTCGATTCGCCGTCACGGCGCCCTGGCGCGGGCCGGCCGCCGATCGCCTGACATGGGTCTTACCCGCGAACACGGCAAGACGTACGCGAAGAAGTGCGTCAGGACGGGCACTTCCACGGTTGCCGGGCCTCGCGGGCCCGCCCCAGGCCGTTGGCGCGACCTTGCTTTAGTCATATTACGGGATTATGGATGCGGCGTGAAATCGACCGAATTGGCAGCGATTTCACTGGCTTGGGGGGTGCCGGCCAGCGCGCTACAGGTTTTATGGCGGGGACTGGCCGGCGTTGACGATGACAGCGGCTTCGCACTCACGGCGTAATGGCTTGGCGCGCGCGCTTGCGGCGGCGCTTGCGCTCGCCGGCGCGGCCGTGCTGCCGGGCTGCTCGTCCTACACCCTGGTCGACGCCTTGCCGGCCGCCATCGGCGGTCTGCCCGAGGGCGCTCCGGAACGGCCGGCGACGCCCGCGCCGTATCCCGCGGTCCACGACATTCCGCCCCGGCGCGCCGACGTGCCGTTGAGCGACGCCGAGAGGAAGCGGCTCCGCGAGGAACTCATCCTGACCCGCGACCGTACGGTGCGTGAGAGCGTGACTCCCGAGACCACCGCGAGCACGCCACCGGCTGGCGGCGCCCGCAACCCGTGATAAAAGGCGCGCATCGGCCCGGCGGGCCTCCGTCGCCCCGCCGGCCGGGGAACCAGCTCCATGGAAGAATTTCACCGCATCCGCCGCCTTCCGCCCTATGTGTTCGAGCAGGTCAACCGCGCCAAGGCGGTCGCCCGCAACGCCGGTGCCGATATCATCGATCTCGGCATGGGCAATCCCGATCTGCCCGCGCCCGCGCATGTCATCGAAAAACTCAAGGATACGATCGGTAAGTCACGCACCGACCGCTATTCGTCCTCGCGCGGCATTCCCGGATTGCGCCGCGCCCAGGCCGCCTATTACGAGCGCCGCTTCGGGGTGAGGCTCAATCCCGAGACGCAGATCGTCACCACCCTCGGCTCCAAGGAAGGTTTCGCCAACGTGGCGCAGGCGATCACGGCGCCGGGCGACGTGGTGCTGGTGCCCAATCCGAGCTATCCGATCCACGCCTTCGGCTTCCTGATGGCGGGCGGCGTGATCCGCGGCGTGCCGTCCGAGCCTACGCCCGCGTTCTTCGGCACGCTCGAGCGCGCCATCGTGCATTCGATCCCGAAGCCGATCGCGATCGTGGTCTGCTACCCGTCGAACCCGACCGCCTATGTGGCCGACCTCGATTTCTACAAGGAGCTCGTCCCGTTCGCGAAGAAGCACGGCATCTACGTCCTCTCCGACCTCGCCTATGCGGAGGTCTATTTCGACAACAATCCGCCGCCCTCGATCCTGCAGGTGCCGGGCGCGATGGATATCGCCGTCGAATTCACCTCGATGTCGAAGACCTATTCGATGCCGGGCTGGCGCATCGGCTTCGCGGTCGGCAACGAACGCATCATCGCGGCGCTCGCGCGCGTGAAATCGTATCTCGACTACGGCGCCTTCACCCCGATCCAGGTGGCGGCGACCGCGGCGCTGAACGGTCCCGACGACTGCATCCGCGAGATGCGCGAGATCTACAGGCGCCGCCGCGACGTGCTGGTCGAGTCCTTCAACCGCGCCGGGTGGACGGTTCCGCCTCCGCGCGCCTCGATGTTCGCCTGGGCGCCGATCCCGGAACCGTTCCGGGCGATCGGCAGCGTGGAGTTCTCGACGCTGCTGGTCGAGAAGGCGGAGGTGGCGGTTTCGCCCGGCATCGGCTTTGGCGAATACGGCGAAGGTTTCGTGCGGATCGCGCTGGTCGAGAACGAGCAGCGCATCCGTCAGGCCGCCCGCAATATCCGGCGTTTTCTTGAAAGCGGGCCGGCGGGCTTGCACAACGTCCTGCCGGTCCCGAGCGCGCCTGAACCCGAACAAGTCGTCGGCTAGCCCATGGCCGAACCGCTCAGAGTGGGTCTCGCCGGTCTGGGCACGGTCGGCTCTGCCGTTGCCGCCATGATCATGCGCTCGCGCGATACGATTGCCGAGCGGGCCGGGCGTCCGATCGATCTGGTGGCCTATGCCTCCAAGGACCCGCCCAAGGACGCGTCGCTCGACCTGTCCGGCCTGCGCAACGCCGCCGATCCGGCCGCGCTGGCGCGCGATCCCGGCATCGACGTGTTCGTCGAGTTGATGGGCGGCGAGGGCGATCCGGCCAAGGGCGCGGTCGAGGCCGCGCTCGGCATCGGCCGCAGCGTGGTCACGGCCAACAAGGCGCTGGTGGCGAAGCATGGCGTGGCGCTCGCCCGGCTCGCCGAGAAGAACAACGCCGCGCTCTCGTTCGAGGCGGCGGTCGCGGGCGGCATCCCGATCGTGAAGACGCTGCGCGAGGGGCTGGGTGGCAGCCGCATCACGCGCGTCTACGGCATCCTCAACGGCACCTGCAATTATATCCTCACGCGCATGCACAAGGAGCGCCTGTCGTTTGCGGATTGCCTGAAGGAGGCCCAGCGGCTCGGCTATGCGGAGGCCGACCCGACCTTCGACATCGGCGGTTTCGACACCGCCCACAAGCTGGCGATCCTCACCAGCCTCGCTTTCGGCACCGAGCTCGATGCCGAGGCGGTGCATGTGGAGGGCATCGAATCGATTTCGCTGGCCGACCTCGAAGCCGCCGATGAGCTGGGCTACCGGGTCAAGCTCCTCGGCGTCGCGCAGCGCACCGAAGCCGGCATCGAGCAGCGCGTGCATCCGACCATGGTGCGCCAGGGAAACGTGATCGCCGGCATCGACGGCGTGACCAACGCGGTCGCGATCGACGCCGACACCATGGGGCTCACTCTCATGGGTCCGGGCGCCGGCGGGGCGGCGACGTCCTCCGCGGTGGTCGCGGACCTGATGGACCTCGCCGCCGGCCGCCGCGTTCCGTCGTTCGGACGGCCGGCCGCCAGCCTGGTGAAGCCGCAGCGCGCGCCCATGCAGCGCCACGAAGGCGGCTACTATATCCGTCTCGCCGCGCTCGACCGCCCCGGCACCGCCGCCACCATCGCCCGGCGCATGGCCGATGAGACCATTTCGCTCGAATCGATCATGCAGCGCGGCCGCGATCGCCGGCCTCATGGCGGCGAGGATCCGAAAGCGGCCGATAAGCCCGCACCGGTCGCCCTGATCACCTATGCGACCAGCGAAGATGCGGTGCGCCGTGCGCTCGCGGCGATCGAGAAGGACGGCGTGCTGGCCGAAAAGCCGCAAGTCATCCGGATCGAAAAGAGCTGAGCTTCCTCCGTCATTCCCCTGTAACAGGCGGTTGCGCCTCTATCCCCAGACCGCTGCGGCCGATGGTGCATCACTGCGTGAGTTGTTGGATACTGGCCGACCGGCGCTATTTCGCGTTGCAATCGCTGGAAAATCCGAGCTTGGTTCAGACCGTGACCATGAGTGACACCAGCGCGACGTCGGGAAGATGAAAGAGGGGGCCATGTCGTCGATCACCGTCCAACCGCATATGGCGCTGGAGCGCGTCCTCTCGATCGAGATCGTGCGCGTCACCGAGCGCGCGGCCGTGTCCGCGGCCCGGCTGCGCGGCCACGGCGCCGAAAAGGCCGCCGACCAGGCCGCCGTCGACGCCATGCGACGCGAGCTGAACAAGCTGCCGATCGACGGCATCGTCGTGATCGGGGAGGGCGAGCTCGACGAGGCGCCGATGTTGTTCATCGGCGAGGAGGTGGGGACCAAGAAGGGACCGCGGGTGGATATCGCGGTCGATCCGCTCGAAGGCACCACGCTCTGCGCCAAGAACATGCCGGGCGCCATCGCAACGGTGGCGATGGCCGAGGGCGGGACGCTCCTGCACGCGCCCGACGTCTATATGGATAAGATCGCGATCGGCCCGGGCTATCCGAAGGGCGTCGTCGACCTCGACGCGCCGGCCGACGAAAACATCCTGCGCCTGGCCAAAGCCAAGGGCGTGCGGCCCGACGGCATCACGGCTCTGCTGCTCGACCGGCCGCGCCATGCCGACATCATCGCGAAGATCCGCAATACCGGCGCGGCGGTGAGCCTGATCACCGACGGCGACGTCGCCGGCGTGATCCATACCGCGGAACCCCACTCCACCGGCATCGACATCTATCTGGGCATCGGCGGCGCGCCCGAGGGCGTGCTGGCGGCGGCGGCGCTGCGCTGCATCGGCGGCCAGATGCAGGGCCGGCTGATGTTCGAGGACGAGGACCAGGTCACCCGCGCCCGCGAGATGGGCGTGACCGACCCGAAGCGGATCTACAGCATCTACGAGATGGCCCGCGGCAACGTTATGTTCGCCGCGACCGGCGTGACCGGCGGCCCGATGCTGCATGGCGTGCGGCGCACGCCGGGCGGCGCGACGACCCATTCCATCGTCATGCGCAGCAAATCCGGCACCGTCCGCTACGTCGAGGGGCACCACAACTTCTCCCGCAAGCCCGCCGCCTTCATCGCCTGAGCGGGTGCCGGGGAAGCCGCTGATGGATGCCGGACCGCTGCCGGAGACCGTGCTCGGCGTCGGCCGCAGTGTGACCGGCCGGCGCTGGGTCTGGCGGGAGGCCGACGCCCGCACCGCTATGGCGATCGCCCAGCGGGCCGAGCTTCCCGAGCTTGTCGGTCGCCTGCTGGCGGCCCGCGGCGTCGGGATCGACGCGGTC
>JAXDOD010000090.1:0-36409 GCA_034669045.1 Alphaproteobacteria bacterium | reverse complement strand
AAAGGGGCGAAACGTCTCGGCGTGAGGATTGGGGAATTGGTTAACGGTTGATCAGTCCAAAACTCTACTCCTGGAGTCGTCGTCATCTAACCTCCGCGGAGAAACGTGATCGCGCGATCGTGGCGCTGCTCATCGGATGCGGACTGCGTCGGGCTGAATTGGTGGGACTCAGAATGGAAGACTTCCAAGTCCGCGAGGAGCACTGTGTCATAGCTGACCTCGTTGGCAAAGGAAAGCACATCCGTACCGTTCCGGTTCCCTTGTGGCGATGGCCCCCCAAGCCGACTTCTGAGGACCGATCCGGCTCAACTTTCGAATAACCGAGGCGCATCGCGCTCAGTTGAGTTCCTGGGCGAGTCCGATGAGAAGCCCTTCAGTCCCGCGGATGTAGCAGAGCCGATACGAGTCCTGATACCGGACTACTTCGCCTACGAGCTGTGCGCCGCGCTTGCGAAGCCTGCCAAGCGTCTCGTCGATGTCGTCCACGGCGAACATGACGCGGAGATAGCCTAGGGCGTTGACCGGGGCGTTCCGGTGATCTGCGACGACAGGCGGCGTGAGGAAGCGGGAGAGCTCGAGCCGGCTGTGGCCGTCCGGTGTGCGCATCATGGCAATCTCGACACGCTGATCGCCCAGTCCAGTGACACGTCCGGCCCATTCTCCTTCGATCGTGGCCCGCCCTTCGAGCTCGAGGCCGAGTTCGCGAAAGAAATCAATCGTCCCTCCGAGGTCTTCGACGACGATTCCTACGTTGTCCATCCGCTTGAGCGCCACGTTTCCAATCTCCAAGGTGTCGCCTATCTCTCAGCGCGCGATCAGCCGCTCGCGCGTCGCCCAATCCAGCGTCCGGTCGAGCCCAAGGGCGAGCCGATCGAACAGGATGTCGATGTCCGCGAGCGTGATGATGAGCGGTGGGCAGAGCGACACGACGTCGCCCGCCAGAAACCGCAGGATCACGCCTTCCTCCTCGATGAACGCCACCGCGCGCGCAGCCACGCCGGCGAGCGCGTCGAACGGCCGTTTCGTCGCCTTGTCGGCAACGAGTTCGAGGCCGCCGACGAGGCCCATGCCGCGCGCCTCGCCGACCAGGGGGTGCTGGCCGAGCGCGGCGAGCCGCGCCTGAAAATGCGGCGATTTCCGCGCCGCTTCTTCGACCAGCCGTTCGCGCGCATAGATTTCCAGCGTCTTGAGCGCCACCGCGGCGGCGACCGGATGGCCCGAATAGGTGAAGCCGTGGCCGAAGGTGCCGATCTTGCGGCTTTCGGCGAGCAGCGCCTGGTACATGACCTCCGGCACTGTGAAAGCGGCCATCGGTACATAGGCCGAGGTGAGCGCCTTGGCGACCGAGATCGAATGCGGCTTGAAGCCGAGCGCCTCGCAACCGAAGCTGGCGCCGAGCCGGCCGAAGCCGCAGATGATCTCGTCGGAAATCATGTAGACGTCGTGCCGGTTGCAGACTGCCGTGATCTTTTCGAAATAGCTCGCGGGCGGCACGATCACTCCGCCGGCGCCCATCACTGGCTCGGCGATGAAGGCCGCGACCGTGTCCGGCCCCTCCCGCAGGATGAGCGCTTCGAGGTCGTCCGCCAGGCGCGTTGCAAAGGCCTGCTCGCTCTCGCCGGCCTCCGCGAAGCGGTAGTGGTGCGGGCAGGACGTATGCAGGATTCCGGCGATCGGCAGGTCGAAGTCGATCTGGTTGTTCGGCAGCCCCGTGAGCGAGGCCGCCGCGATGGTGACGCCATGATAGGCCTTGAGACGGCTGATGATCTTTTTCTTGCGCGGCCGGCCGAGCGCATTGTTCATGTACCAGACCAGCTTGACCGCGGTGTCGTTCGCCTCCGAGCCGGAGTTGCAGAAGAACACCTTCGAGGTCGGGACCGGCGCCATCTCCTTGAGCTTCTCGGCGAGCTCGATCGCGCCGTCGTGGCTCTTGCCTGTGAACAGGTGGGCAAAGGAAAGCTTGCGCATCTGGCGCGCCGCCGCCTCGACCAGTTCCTCGTTGCCGTGGCCGAGCGACGTGCACCACAGCCCGGCCATCCCGTCGATGTAGGCCTTGCCCTTGGTGTCGTAGACGTGGATGCCCTGCCCGCGCTCGAGCACGAGCGGCCCGCTGTCGCGGAAGGTCGCGAGATTGGTGTAGGGGTGGACGAGCGTCTCGATATCGCGGACGGCGAGATTGCTGGGTTGCGGCATGGGCTGCATTCTTGCGAACGGGTTCTTGGACTTGCCTGCGACTACTCATACCACTATCGCACGCGATGATGCGCCGGCCGCAGCGCCTTCGCATCAAAGCTTCCGTCCGCCTTTCGCCTCGATTTTCGGACGCGGCGGCGGCAGCGGCACCGCGGTGGCAGTCTCGGCCGGCTCGGGATCATGCACGTCCCATTGGCACATGCGGAAACGGCCGGGCGCGCGGTCCATCAGGTCCACATGGATGTGGTCCTCATGGTAGCCGTCGGAGCCCGGGCCGAGCACCGTCGAGAACCGCGCGCACACGCTCTTTTTCATCCGGTCGCGAAAATCCTTCGCCGCCTGCGGATCGGCAAGCTTCACGACCTTGCCGTCGGCGAGCTTGAACGAGCGGATGTCGAGCGCGTTGCCCTTGCCGTGCTCGCTGGTCTTGGCGCCGACGATGTTGTTGCGCCCGCGGCAATCGAAGGAGGCGTAGTTGTCGACGCTGCGCAGCGATCCGCCGATATCGTGCACGGCCGCCGCCACGTCCTCGCGCACCCAGCGCACGATCGCTTCCGCCATGCCGCAGCGGAGCGTCGCCGGCGGCGTGAGCGCGACGCGGCTCCCGTCGGCGAGGACGACCGCGACCAGCCGCACGACGTCGGGCGCGCCACAATCGCCCGGCCCCTCGATCGGCGGTAGCGACGGCGCGACCGCGAGTTCCTCGGTGAGCCGCAGCCGGCAGGCGGAGGGCGGCGCGGGGGCCTCGACCTTTGGCGCGTCCGTTGCCGGCGCCGGCCGCGGGCGCGGCAGCGGAATGGTCTGCGCGACGGCGCTGTCGCTCGCCACCAGCAGCAGGATCAGGGCGAGCAGGCGCTTCACGTCATCATTCCGCGCCCATGAGAGCGGCAAGGCCGGCCCGGCTGTCGGTCTGCGGGGTCCAGTTCAGCCGCGCCAGCGCCGATGTATCGACAATTAGCGGTCCCGCCAAGCGTTCATAGAGCTCGGCGCGCCCGGCCAGGCGCAGCGCGGCCGCGATCAACCCCGGCGGGACCGCAACGAGCCCGGGACGGCGCCCGAGCGCACCGCGCATGGCCGCGATCATCTCCGGCAGGCTCAGCGGCTCCGGATCGGCGACGATCACGGGCCTGCGCAGCGGCTCGGAGGAGCCGATCACCGTCTCGACCGCGCCGAGCAGGTTGGCGAGCGACAGCAGCGAATGCCGCGCCGTCAGGCTGCCGAACGGCAGCGGATAGCGCGAACGCGCCAGCCGCACGAGCGTGGCCATGTTGCCGGTCACGCCCGGTCCATAGACCAGGACGAGCCGCAACGCGACCCAGTCGAGGTCGAGCGCAGCCAGCCCCTGCTCCGCCGCGAGCTTCGATCGTCCATAGGCGTCGCTCGGTCCGGGCTGCAGATCTTCGGTGAGGATGCGCTCACAGCTCGGGCCGCACTGGGCACGGACCGACGACAGAAAGATGAAACGCCGCACGCCGGCGCGTTGCGCGGCCTGCGCAAGATGGACGGTCGCGTCCGTGTTGAGCAGCCGATAGTCGTCCTCGGGCACGCCGGTCATGGCTTGCGCGATGCCGGCGGTGTGGATGACCGCATCGACATCGGCGAGCGCCGCCGCCATGTTCTGCGGCCGCGCAATGTCGCCGATGACGGCGCTCGCGGATTCGATCGGGACCGTGCTCGGGCGGCGCAGCAGAACGCGCAGCCGGTATCCGCGCCTGGACAGTTCCTGCAGCAGATAGCGGCCGATGAATCCCGTGGCGCCTGTGAGCGCGATCAGGGGCTTGGTTCCGGCAGCGGATGGGCTCACCACGCGATCCGATTCTGGAGGTCAGTTCGCCGCAAGGGCCGCCGCCTCGGGCGGCCGGCGCCGAATCCCGACGTCATCGCGAAAATATCACAACGTGCAGCGCGGGCCATTACTGTCTATCCTGCCGGCGCGCGCGGGACGTGACACATCGGACGTGACCCATCGGACGTGACACATCGGACGTGACACATGGGCGCCCTCGACACCGCGAGCCGGGACGAACTCGCCGCACTGCAGTTGAACCGTAACTGCGACGCACACAACAGGAAGACGTGACGGTGGCGCATTTCGACGTCGTCGTCTGCGGGCTGGGCGTGACCGGCAGCGCGGCGGTTTGGCAGCTCGCACGCCGCGGCCGGCGCGTGCTCGGCATCGAGCGCCTGGCGCCCGGCCATGACTGCGGCTCCTCGCACGGCGCGACCCGCATCATCCGCCTCGCCTATTTCGAGCATCCCTCCTACGTGCCGCTGCTGCGGCGCGCCTACGAGCTCTGGCGAGAGATCGAGGCGACGGCCGGGCGACGGCTGCTGCATGTCACCGGCATTGCCGAGATCGGGCCGCCCGACGGCGAACTCGTGCAAGGCACGCTCGCCTCCGCCCGGCTGCACGCGCTCCGCCATGAGGTCCTGTCGGCGGCGGACCTGATGCGGCGGTATCCGGCCTTCCACCTGCCCGCGGATGATGTCGCCGTGCTGCAGCCCGACGGCGGCTTTCTCGAAGCAGAGCCGTCGATCCATGCCATGCTGGCGCTCGCGACGGCGGCCGGCGCCGAGGTGCGAACCGGCGAAAGCGTGCGCGCCATCGAACCGACCTCGGGCGGGGTGCGCATCGTGACGGACCTGGCGGTGCACGATGCCGGCGCCGCGATCGTCGCCGCCGGCCCGTGGCTCACATCGCTGCTGCCCGATCTGGCGGCGCCGCTGCGGGTCACGCGGCAGGCGATGGCCTGGTTCGCGCCGACCGAGCCTGCTTTGTTCGCGCCTCATCTGTTTCCGGTGTTCCTGGTCGAGAGCCGCCACGGCGTGCACTACGGGTTTCCGCCTGACGAACACGGGCGTATCAAGGTGGCGAAACATCACCACCGCAACCAGGCCGTCGATCCCGACACGTACGACCGCGCCGTCACGAGCGAGGACGAGGCGCTGATCCGCGCGGCGCTCGCCGATCTCCTGCCGGCCGCGAACGGACCGCGCCTCGACGCCAAGACCTGCCTTTACACAGTAGCCCCCGACGGCGATTTCATCATCGACCGGCTGCCCGGCAACCCGCAGGTCATCGTCGCTTCGCCCTGCTCCGGTCATGGCTTCAAATTCGCGCCCGCAATCGGAGAAATTCTTGCCGATCTCGCGACGACCGGCGCAACGCGCCACGATATCGCGCGGTTCTCGCTCGGCCGGTTTGCTTGATCGATGGCCGTCCGCCGGCTGCGACAATGTGGATTGCCAAACCGGCGCTTCTCGGGCCATCCTTTCATGCTAGGCTCGGTGCCAAGGTGACCGGACACCCGGCTCGCCGGCTCGAATGAGCCAAATCTCGAATGGGAGGGCTACGATGTTCAAGACGGTTCGATTGTCCGCGCTTGCGACAGCAGCGTTGCTGACTTTGGGCTTGGATGGGGCTGTGCAGGCGCAACAGCAGCCACAGGCGCCCAACATGACATTTTTCGTCACCAGCGCCGGTTCCGGCAAGGGCGCCGACCTCGGCGGCCTGGACGGCGCGGACGCTCAATGCCAGCGGCTGGCGACGGCGGCAGGGGCGGGCAGCAAGACCTGGCGCGCCTATCTCAGCACCAACGCCGCGGCCGGCTCCATCAACGCGCGCGACCGCATCGGGCGCGGCCCGTGGCAGAACTTCAAGGGCGAGGTCGTGGCGCAAAACGTCGACGACCTGCACAGCGACAACACCAAGCTCAACCAGCAGAACTCGCTGACCGAGCGCGGCACCATGGTGGCCGGCTTTGGCATGTCGCCCAACTGGCATGACATCCTGACCGGCTCGACCATGGAAGGCCGCGCCTGGCCCGGCAACATGAACCTGACCTGCACCAACTGGACGAGCAGCACCGCCGGCAGCGCCATGCTCGGCCACGTCGACCGCCGCGGTGGCGCCGACACCGTGTTCCAGAAGTCCTGGAACGCGGCGCACATGTCGCGAAGCTGCAGCCAGCCCGACCTGGTCGCGACCGGCGGCAACGGCTTGTTCTACTGCTTCGCCGCGCAATAGGCAGCTTGTCTCGACAGTGGCGGACGGCGGCACGCGCGGCTGCCATCCGCGCTCGCGCGGAATCTTCAACTCATGCCGTGCGGAATGCACGGTTGAACGGCTCAAGGGCCAAGTCACGGGAGGACTCACATGAACTCTACGATGCGTTTGTCCATACTGGCATGCGGCGCGCTTATGTCGCTCGGATCGAGCGGCAGCGTGATGGCGCAGCCGCAGGCGCCCAACACGACCTTCTTCGTCGCCAGCGCGCCGATCGGGAACGGCGCCAATCTCGGCGGCCTTGCCGGCGCCGATGCGCATTGCCAGTCGCTGGCGGCGACGATCGGGGCCGGCGGCAAGACCTGGCGCGCCTATCTCAGCACCAGCGCGGCCGGTGGCGCGACCCCGACCCACGCGCGCGAACGGATCGGAGCGGGCCCCTGGCAGAACTCCAAGGGCACCGTGGTCGCGACCAGCGTCGACGACTTGCACAGCGCCAACAACAAGCTCGGCAAGGACAACTCGCTCACCGAGCGCGGCACCGTCCTGTCCGGCTTCGGCTACAATCCGAACTGGCACGACGTGCTGACCGGATCGCAGCCGGATGGCCGCGCCTGGCCGGGAAACCTCAACCTGACCTGCGGCAACTGGACGAGCAGCACCGACGGCGTCGCGATGCTCGGGCATGTTGACCGCTCCGGCGGCAATCCCACCGAGTTCACGCGGTCCTGGAACTCGGCGCACATGTCCCGCGGTTGCAGCCAGCCCGCGTTGATCTCCTCGGGCGGCAACGGCCTGTTCTACTGCTTCGCGCAGTAGCGCCGAGGCAAGCAAATCGACAGCGACCCGCATGGCCGCTGTCGGCGCTTTCGTGCTAAATTTGGCAATCACGCCGCCCACATGGGTACGGCGCAACGGCTCCAAGCGAGCCACATTCATCATCGGGAGGACTGCAATGAAAAAAGCGATGCGTATGTCCGCGCTGGCGTCGGCAGCGCTCATGTCGCTCGGCTTGAGCGGGAGCGTGCAGGCGCAAACGGCGGCGGAAATGACCTTCTTCGTGACCAGCGCCGGGCCCGGCAAGGGCGCCGACCTCGGCGGCCTCACCGGCGCGGACGCACATTGCCAGGCGCTGGCGCAGGCGGCCGGTGCCGGCGGCAAGACCTGGCGCGCCTATCTGAGCTCCAACTCGGCGCAGCAGGGCGGCGCCGTCAACGCGCGCGACCGAATCGGGAACGGCCCCTGGAAGAACCACAAGGGCGTGGTGATCGCGACCAGCGTCGCCGATCTGCACAGCGCCAACAACAAGGTCAGCAAGGCGACGGCTGTCAACGAGAAGGGCGAGGCCGTCAAGGTCAGGGGTGACACGCCCAACATGCACGACATCCTCACCGGCTCGGACATGGAGGGCAAGGCGTTCGCCGGCAACCTCAACCTGACCTGCAACAACTGGAGCAGCAGCACCTTCGGCAGCGCCATGCTCGGCCATGTCGACCGCGAGGGCAACTCCGACACCGTCTTCCAGAGGTCCTGGAATGCGGCCCACATGTCCCGGAGCTGCAGCCAGCCCGACCTCATTGCCACCGGCGGCAACGGCTTGTTCTATTGCTTCGCCGCCCAGTAGAGGCTTTGACGAGATGCGGCCGCGAGCGGGGTCCGCCCGGCTCGCGGCTTTTTCGTCCGTCGCCGGCGGCCGCCCGCGATCGCCTCACAGCAGCGGGCCGGGGCGTTTCCTGTAACGGTTTACGATCGCGTCGGCGCTCATATAGGCGAGCGCCTGGATGGTGAGCGTCGGATTGAAGCCGCTCATGGTGGGATGGGTGGAGCTGCCGATCATGAACAGGTTGGGGATGTCCCAGCTCTGGCCGTAGCGGTTGACCACCGAGGTCTTCGGGTCGTTTCCCATGCGCGTGCCGCCCGAGTGATGGCCGCCCGGGGCGCCGGCGCCTTCGCGCCCGACCCACACCTGCGATGCCCCCATCGCGCGGCCGATCTCCCCAAGCTTCTTCTGCATGAACTCGAAATGCTTGAGCTCGTTCGGACGCCGCCAGTCGTAGGTCAGGCGCGGCGCCGGCAGGCCGTAGGCGTCGCGCGTGTCGGGATCGAGGTCGATGGTCTGGTGCGGATAGGGCAGGTCCTCCATCTGCGCGCCGACCGAGGCATGGCGCGCATAATATTTGGCGAAGAAGTCCCGATAGGCGGCACCCCAGCGCGGGATGCCGGGCGGCGGGTTCATGTTCACCGCGGCGCCGATCGGGCCGCCCTGCTGGCCGGCGGTGCTGATCGAGATCTGGGCGCCGCGGATGAAGCCCAAGTCCTTGTGGTCGAAATTATCGGCGTTGAAATCGTCGAGCGAATGCTTCTGCGCGTTCGGCCCCATGAAGACGTTGAGGTACTGGCTGTCGAACGCGACGAACATCCCCGGCCGGATATGGGTCATGAGATGGCGGCCGACGTGGCCGCTCGAATTGGCGAGCCCGTCGGGGAATTTCTCCGTCTTGGACAGTAGCAGCAGCCGCGTGTTGTCGTAGATGAAGGTCGACAGGATGACGAGCTCGGCCTCGATCGTGTTGTCCGACCGATCCGGACCCGTATAGGCAACGCCGGTCGCGCGCCCGCTGTTGTCGCTGTTCACGCGGTAGCACATCGCGCCGGTGATCAGCTTGAAGTTGCCGGTCGCGTCGGCTTCCGGCAGCTTGGTGACCAGGATCGACGATTTCGCGCCGATGTGGCAGCCGAAGGCCTGGCAGAAGCCGCAATAGCTGCAGCCCGGCCGGCCGTTATAGGGCTCCGAGATGATCGCGCGCGGCGTCGAGAACGGGTGATAGCCGAGCTTGCGCGCGCCGGCGTCCATGAGGCTGCTGGCCTGGTCCACCAGCAACGGCGGCAGCGGGTATTCGCGCCGGCGCGGCGATTCGAACACATTGCCGCCGTCGATCTTGCGGCCTTGCAGGTTGCCGGCCTTGCCCGAGACCCCGAGCTCATATTCGGCGCGGTCGTAGTAGGGTTCAAGGTCGGCATAGCTCAGCGGCCAGTCGGTGAGCGAGGAATCCGCCGGGATGGCAGCGGCGCCATAGCGCTCGACCGTGCTCGAGCGCGCCCGGAAATCATCCTCGTGGAATCGCCACGACACCGAGCCATAATGGACGGTGCCGCCGCCGGCCTGGTTGCCATAGCTCATGGTCGCGAGCGGAACCGCGCGCGCATTCGCGTTCGGCCGCCAGGTGACGGGCTGGCGCTTGGGGTCCGGACGCAGGTCCTGGCGCTGGAAGTAGCGCAATTCGTCCTGGTTGAAGTCCTTGGTCGCAAGCCGCGGGCCGCGCTCGAGGCCGATGACCTTCATGCCGGCCTTGGCAAGCTCGGCGGCAAGGATGCCGCCGGCCGCGCCGACGCCGACGATGACGACATCTGCTTTTTCGGTTGCCATGTCTGGTTGCCTTCCTACGCCAGCGGTCCGGGATTCTTCTTGTAGCGGTTCACGATCGCATCCGCCGTCATGAAGGCGAGCGCCTGGATCGTGAGCGTGGGATTGAAACCGCTCATGGTCGGATGGGTCGAGCTGCCCATGACGAAGAGGTTCGGGATGTCCCAGCTCTGGCTGTAGCGATTGACCACCGACGTCTTCGGATCGCTGCCCATGCGCGTTCCGCCCTGGTGGTGCGAGCCCGGCGCGCCCGGCCCCAAGGCGCCGACCCAGACATGCGCCGCACCCATCGCACGGCCGATCTGCTGCAGCTTGGTCTGGATGAATTCGACGCGCGCACGCTCGTTCGGACGGCGCCAGTCGTAGGTGATGCGCGGCGCCGGCAGGCCCCAGGCATCGCGCACATTCGGATCGAGGTCGATCATCTGGTCGGGGTACGGCAGGTTCTCGGTCTGCCCGGTCATCGCGGTGTGGCGCGTGTAGTACTTGGCAAAGAAATCGCGATAGGCGGCACCCCAGCGCGGGACGCCGGGCGGCGGCGTCATGGCCATGGCGGTGGCGATCGGCCCGCCTTCCAGGGCGGCGGGACCCGACGAGATCTGCGCACCGCGGATGAAGCCGAGATCCTTATGGTCGAAGTTGTCGGCGTTGAAATCGTCGAGCGTATGCTTCTGCGCGCTCGGGCCCATGTAGATGTTGACGTGGCGGTCGTCGAACGCGGCAAACGCCCGCGCGCCGATATGGGCCATGACGTGCTTGCCCACGTGGCCGCTCGAATTGGCGAGGCCGTCGGGGAACTTCTCCGTCTTGGACAGCAGCAGCAGGCGCACGTTGTCGTAGATGAAGGGCGCGAGGATGACGATCTCGGCCTCGATCGTATTGTCCGACCGGTCCGGGCCATAATAGGACACGCCGGTGGCGCGCCCGCTGTTGTCGCTGTTCACGCGGTAGCACATGGCGCCGGTGATCAGCTTGAAGTTGCTGGTGGCGTCCGCCTCGGGGAGCTTGGTCACCAGGATCGACGACTTGGCGCCGATGTGGCAGCCGAAAGCCTGGCAGAAGCCGCAGTAGCTGCACGCCGGGCGGCCGTTATAGGGCTGCGACAGGATCGCGCGCGGCGTCGAGAACGGGTGATAGCCGAGCGACCGCGCCGCCACCTCCATGTTGGCGCCGGACTGGTCGACCTGCAGCGGCGGCAGCGGATAGTCGCGCCGCCGCGGCGCCTCGAACACGTTGCCGCCGTCGACCTTCTTGCCTTGCAGATTGCCGGCCTTGCCCGAGACGCCGATCTCGTATTCGGCGCGGTCGTAAAAGGGCTCCAGATCGGCGTAGCTCAGCGGCCAGTCGATCACCGACGAGTCGTCCGGGATCGCCCGCGCGCCATAGCGCTCGACGGTCTGCGACCGCACCTTGAAGTCGTCTTCGTGGAAGCGCCACGAGACCGCTCCGTAATGGACGGTGCCGCCGCCGGCCTGGTTGCCGTTGTTCAACTGCGTGACCGTCTGGGCGTGCGAGTTCGTGTTCGGGCGCCAGGTCACCGGATCGCGCTTGACGTTGGGGCGCAGGTCCTGGCGCTGGAAATAGCGCAGCTCGTCCTGCGGGGCGAAGTCCTTGGTCGCCAGCCGCGGGCCGCGCTCGAGGCCGATGACCTTCATGCCGGACTTGGCGAGTTCGGCGGCGAGAATGCCGCCGGCCGCGCCGACACCGACGATGACGACGTCCGCTTTTTCGGTTGCCATGATCCATCCTCCTCAGGACGTAGGGTTTTGGGAGGAACGCATCCTCATCCGCTCATTCCCGCGCAAGCGGGAATCCAGTCTTGCTCGTTGGCCTGGGTCCCCGCTTGCGCGGGGACGAGCGGCATAGGGGCTCTTCCGGGTTGCCATGGCTCAGCCCCTCCGAACCGGGGCTTTTGCCTGCAGGCCGGTCATGGGAGCGTCGGTGAACGCCTGCCGGCTCTGCATGTCGGCCTGGCTGAACGCCGGTTGCGCGCCAGGGAATCCCACCAGCCGCCAGCCCGCGAAGTCCTTGTTGCCGCCGTAGACCGGGTCCGCGAACATGCCCTCGATGGTGTGGGTGCGCAGCGTGTTGAAGAACGCCTGCGCGCTCGGCCACGTGAAGCCCGCCGCCTTGCCCTCCTCGACCGCCTTGATCACCTCGTCCTGCTGGGCCGCGCCAAGCTGCACGAACGACTTGCCATGAGCCTTGCGGCAATAGTCTTCGAGCGCCGCGAGCCCGCGCCGGTAGAAATCCTGCTGATCGGCATAGGCGCCGGCGAGCGCGAGATCGATGTAGTTGAGCACGCCCGCGTCGCGCGCGCCCGGCTGGCCCGGCGCACCGGGCATCAGCCGCTCGGCGAAGGCTTCGACGGCGGCGGCATCGTCCTGGTTCAGGAATGCGCCGAGCTTGCCGCCGTCCGAATGGGCGACCGGGGCGTTCGCGCCCTGCGGCGCGTTGTGATCCTGGGCATGCGCAGCCGGCACGAGGGCAGCGCCTGCCGCCGCACCCGTCACCGCGGCGCCGACCAGGAACGCGCGGCGCGCCTCATCATGCTTTTGCTTTTTCATGAGCGTGATCTCCCCTCATACATTCTTGCGTCGGCGGCCTCATGCGGGCCGGCCGCAGGCATCGTGTCCACTCGCCGCTTCCGCTCCCCGCGAAGCGGGGACCCAGGACAGCATATCCAGGGAGCCAGACTGGATTCCCGCTGACGCGGGAATGAGCGGATGGCGACAGGATTGTCTCGACGTGCAGCCGCTAGATTGCGCCGGTTGCGGATCGCAGGCAAGCCATCCGTGTCCCGAATCCGACGGTCGCATAAGTCGTACTGCGAACACTCGCGCGGACGTCGGTTCACGGGACAGTGGAAATCTTCAGCGGGCTCGTGCGGCTTGGCTCAGAAGTTCCCTTCCGACCGCCGCGATGCTGGGGAACTTCTGAAACGCCACACGAGCGTCATTGCGACGCAGCGAATTATTTCGCCGGTTCCGGCGCGAACGCCTTGGCGAATCGCTCGGCGATGTCGGGCGGCGTCGAGGCGATCAGCGCCACGATCCTGTCGACCTCCTCGCCCGAAATCGGCGCGACTTCGAGCTTCTGGCGCTCCGCCTCGGCCAGGAAATCCCGGTCCTTGGCGAGCGCGATGAACGCGGAGCGCAGGATCGCAAGCCGGTCCGCCGGGATGCCGGGCGGGGCGATGAACGGCCGCGCCGCGGTCTTCTGGGTATAGTGGAGCTCCAGGACCTTGCGATCGGAAGCCGTCTTGATGAATTCGAGCGCGTTCGGGAGGCCCGCGAGCTCGGGCTCGTTCTTGAGCGAGCCCTGCATGAGCAGCGTGACCTTTTTCTCGCGCACCCAGTCGGGCCGCATGACCTTGAGGCTGGACCACGACCAGTCGCCAATGCCGGCAACCTCGCCGCGCTCGATCGCCAGCGCGATCTGCGCGGTGCTGTTGTAGCCGGTGACCACCTTGAACTTGGTGCCGAGGAGCGAATTGTAGATTTTCGGCGTCGTCTCGGGATCGACGCCCGGAATCCCGCCGACGATCAGCTCCTTGTCGAACAGGTCGAGCGCCGTCCGGTGTGGCGCCGTATGCCAGGCGAGGGTGACCGCGACCTCGCTGTTGAGGCTGCCGAGCCAGTTGAGCTTCTCGATCTCGAACCGCACCGACTGCGGATAGGTGAGCTTGCCGAGCAGCATCCCGCGCTGGACCAGCGCGATCATGGTGCCGTCCCTCGGCGCGCCGCTATAGATGTGATTGGTCGCCTGAATGCCGCCGGCGGCCGGCATGTTCTGGACGATGATCGCGGGATGCCCGGGGATGTGCTTGCCGAGATGGCGCGCGGTGAGCCGCGCCTGCAGGTCATAGCCGCCGCCGACGCCGGCGCCGACCACGAGGCTGATCTGCTTGCCGGCGTAGAAGTCCTCCGCCGTGGCCGGCGCGCTCGCGACGCCGATGCCGACCGCGAGCACGCATCCGACAATGACCGCGACGGATATTCTCATGATCGACACTCTCTCATGTCGCCCTTGGCCCAGCGACGTCGTGTTGCCCGCAACAGTAGCCGGTAGCCCGTAGGGCGCAATAAGCGGAGAGCGCATTGCGCCTCAGGATGGGCATCCCACCCATCGACCTGAGGCTCGGGAGCGGCCCCAAAGCGGCGCAATAAAGCCATTGCGCCCGACGGGCTCTATGGCAAGCGTGATCGGCGTGTTCCCGTCGTAGCCAGCCCGTCTAAACTCTCCGCTGTCATTCCGGGGCGCCACCAAGTGGCGAGCCCGGAATCCATCCGCCGCAGCCGTGGTGTATGGATTCCGGGCTCGCGGGCTTTCAGCCCGCGCCCCGGAATGACGGCTTGTGGGGACGCGCCCGGCTCAGGGAATACCCTCGATGTTCACCCGGATCTTGTAGATGCTCGTGCGCGCCGCGATGTAGAGCGTCTTTCGGTCGGCGTCGCCGAACTCGACGTTGGCGCCGAGCTCGGGCAGCCGGATGACGCCGAGCGGCTTCCCCTCGGGCGAGATGATCCACACGCCGCCGGGTCCGGTCTCCCAGAGGTTGCCTTTGACGTCCACGCGCAGGCCATCGGTGATGCCCGGCAGCGGGTCGGCGTTGAGATCGATCAGCATGCGGCCGTTCTTGAGCGTGCCGTCGGGGTTGACGTCGTAAGCCTTGATGAAGCGGTCGCGGCTGCCGTTGGCGTAGAAAATTTTCTCGTCGGGCGAAAAGGCGATGCCGTTGGTGTTCGCGATGTCGGAGATGATGCGCGTCACCTTGCCGTTCCTGGCCATGTAGACGCCGTTTTCCATGATCTCGCGCTTCGGGTCCTTTTCCCGCAGCCGCAAGCCGCCGAAGCCGTCGGTGAAATAGACCGCGCCGTCTTTCTTGACGATCACATCGTTGGTGCCGCCGAAGCGCTTGCCGTCCCAGCGATCCGCAATCGTGGTGCGGGCGCCGTTGTTCTCGATACGAACGATCGAGCGGCCGGCCCAGGTCGCGATCACCAGCCGGCCCTGACGATCCAGTGTCAGGCCGTTGCAGCCGATCATCGGGAATTCTTCGAACGCGGGGTCTTCACGGCTCTTGCCGTTGGTCTGCATGAAACCGACGCGCCAGATGTCGACCTCGCGGTAGCCGCATTTCTCCATGTAGACCGAGACCTTGCCGCCGGGCTCCCACTTGTAGATCACGTTCCCGGGCATCTCGCTGAACAGCAGATAGCCCTTGCCCTTGGGGACCCAGAGCGCGCCTTCGGTGAAACCGAAATCGCCGGCGATCTTCTCCAGCTTGGCGTCGGGCGAAATCAGCGCATCGAGCGCCGGGTCCTTCTTGACGACGACCGGCGTCTGCGCGTTCGCTCCGCCGATGCCGACCGCCAGCACGCCTGCGACAATGACCGGGATGGATATTCTCATGGTCGACACCTTCCTCATGTCGCCGGGCGACGTTGTGTTGCCCCAACAGTAGCCCGTAGCCCGTAGGGCGCAATAAGCGGAGAGCGCATTGCGCCTCTGGAGGGCATCCCACCAATCGACCTGAGGCTCGGGAGCGGCCCCAAAGCGGCGCAATAAAGCGATTGCGCCCGACGGGCTCTATGGCGAGCATGACCGGCGTGGTCCCCTCGTGGCCCGTCTAAACTCTCCGTTGTCATTCCGGGGCGCCACGAAGTGGCGAGCCCGGAATCCATCCGCCGCAGCCTTGGTTATGGATTCCGGGCTCGCGGGCTTTCAGCCCGCGCCCCGGAATGACGGCTTGTGGGCGCGCGCCCGGCTCGGGGTTGCGCGGCGGCGATGTGCCGCTAACCTCCAGGCTCGTCCGGCGCGGATCGTTGCCGGTCCAACACGGGAAACGCTCATGCTCGGCCTGATGCAGGACTGGCCGCTGTTGTGCCATCGCATCATCGACCACGCCGCCCTCAACCATGCCGGGCGCGGCGTGGTCACGCGCTCGGTCGAAGGCCCGATCCATTCCACCACCTATCCCGAGATCCGCGCGCGCGCGCTCAAGGTGGCGCAACGGCTCGAGCGCGACGGCATCCGGGCCGGCGACCGGGTGGCGACGCTGGCCTGGAATACCTGGCGGCACCTCGAAGCCTGGTACGGCATCCTCGGCATCGGGGCGATCTATCACACGGTCAATCCGCGCCTGTTTCCCGAGCAGATCGCGTGGATCGTCAACCACGCCGAGGACCGCGTGCTGATGACCGACCTCAGCTTCGTGCCGCTGCTGGAACAGATCGCCGACCGGCTGCCGACGATCGAGCGCTATGTCATCCTGACTGATCGCGCCCATATGCCGCCGACCTCGCTCGAGGATGCGGTCGTCTACGAGGATTGGATCGCCGATGTGGACGGCGATTTCGCCTGGAAAACGTTCGACGAGAACACCGCCGCCGGCATGTGCTACACCTCCGGCACCACCGGCAATCCGAAGGGCGTTCTGTATTCCCACCGCTCCAATGTGCTGCTGTCGATGATGGCGACCTCGCCGGACGCCATGGGCGTGTCCTGCCGCGATGTCGTGCTGCCGATCGTCCCCATGTTCCATGCCAATTGCTGGGGGCTGGCGCTGACCGCGCCGATGATGGGCGCCACGATGGTCATGCCGGGCCCGAAGCTCGATGCCCCCTCGGTCTACCAGTTGTTGAACGACTTCCGCGTGACCTTCAGCGCGGCTGTGCCGACCGTGTGGCTGACGCTCCTGCAATATCTGGAGTCGAATGGCCTCAAGCTCCCGCACCTGCGCAAGGTCGTGATCGGCGGCTCGGCCTGCCCGCGCGCAATGATCAGGACCCTGCAGGATGATTATGGCATCGACGTCTGTCATGCCTGGGGCATGACCGAGATGAGCCCGCTCGGCACGCTCGGCTCCCTCAAGCCGGAATATTTCGGCCTCACGGGCGAGGAGCGGCTCGATATCCAGATGAAGCAGGGCCACACCCCGTTCGGGGTCGAGATGAAGATCACCGACGACGAGGATCGCGTCCTGCCGCGCGATGGCAAGACTTTCGGTAGGCTCAAGACGCGCGGGTTCGCGATCGCGCGCGGCTATTTCAAGGACGATGGAAAAATCCTCGACCGGGACGGCTATTTCGATACCGGCGACGTTGCCACCATCGACCGCCACGGCTACATGCAGATCACCGACCGCTCCAAGGACGTCATCAAGTCCGGCGGCGAGTGGATCTCATCGATCGACCTGGAAAACCTCGCGGTCGCCCATCCCAAGGTGGCGGAGGCCGCGGTGATCGGCGTCAAGCATCCGAAGTGGGATGAGCGGCCGCTCCTGATCGTGGTGCTCAAGCCCGGCCAGCAGGCCACCAAGGACGACATCCTCGGCTTCATGCGCGGCAAGACCGCCAACTGGTGGGTGCCCGACGATGTGGTCTTCGTCGACGAGATCCCGCACACGGCGACTGGAAAGATCCTCAAGACCACACTGCGGGAGCAATACCGGGATTTCGTGCTGCCGAGTGCCGCAGCGGCGCGTTAAGCATTGTCCTGGTCGGCTTCGCCGAAACCAGAGCGCGGGCAAAATTCCCCTCCCGCCGCCACAATCCCATGCCATAAGCTAGGCTACACGCCCTCGGGTATCCGCGAGCAGGCCACGCATGACCACCCTCGATGCGACCATCGCCGCGGCGCGAGCCCGCGTGGCCGCAGCCGCGCCCGGACCTGTCGTTTTCCTCGGCTCGGAGCGCGCCTTCTGGCGCCTGATGATTCGCGGCGCCGTGTTCCTGGCGGTGACGCTCGGCATCTATCGCTTCTGGCTCACCACGGACATGCGCCGCTTCCTGTGGTCCAACACGGAGGTGCTGGGCGAGACGCTCGAATATACCGGTACGGCGCGCGAATTGCTCATCGGCTTCCTGATCGCGGTCGCGATCCTCATTCCGTTTTACACGTTCATCTTCGCCCTCGCGCTCAACCTGGGACTGATCGGCCAGCTCGCGAGCGTGATCGGTTTCGCATTGCTCACGGTGCTCGGCCAATATGCAGTCTACCGGGCGCGGCGCTATCGCCTGACCCGCACGATATATCGCGGCGTGCGCTTCCATCAGACCGGATCGGCCTGGCGCTACGCCATCTGCGCCATGTTGTGGTGGACCTTGGTCGCTGTCAGCCTCGGGCTTCTGTACCCGCTGATGCAATCGCGCCTCGAGCGGTTCAAGATGCGCAATACCTGGCTCGGCAACCTGCAAGGCCGCTTCGAAGGCTCGGGCGCGCGGCTGTTCTTTCGCGGACTGTTCATGTGGCTCGTGGTCGTCGGGCCGCTGCTCGCATCAATCATCGCGCTCGCTGCCAACATCGACGTCAAGGCGCTGGAGCAAATCGGGCGCGGCGACGCCGGCGGCGAGGAGATGATCCGCCAGCTCACCGCGGCGAGCCCGGCGCTCACGGCCGCGTTTGGATTTTTTGTCTTTGCGCTCGTGTGGTCGATGCTGATCGCGTTCATTCTCTATCCTGTCTTCCAGGCCATGATGCTGCGGTGGTGGGTCTCGGGCTTGCGCTTCGGCGAGGTGGTCGTCGCGTCGCGCCTGCGGACCGGAAAGGTCTACGGGTGCTACCTGCGGTTCGTCGGCTGGTCGATGGTGTTCAGCACCATCGGCGGCATCGTCATTGCGATCTGCGTCGTCATCATCTCGCTGATTTTCGGGCTGGGGGGCTCCGAGCGCCCGTTGAGCGCAGAGATCGTGTCGGTAGCAGTCGGCATCGTCGGCTATCTGGTGATCGCGCTTGGCTATTCGACCATTTATCAGGTGAAGGTGCGGCTCGGGTTGTGGCGCGTCGTCGTCGAGTCGATCGATCTGGCCAATACTCCCGCGCTGGAAAACGTGTCGTCCGTCGGCGCCCCGGCATCACCGATCGGCGAGGGCTTGGCCGATGCATTGAACGTGGGCGGCTTCTGAGCGATCGATGACCATATCCGGCCCAGGCATCTATTTCGACGGCGTGACCAGCGCCCGGCATGACGTGACGGTCGAGCTCGCGCCGGCCGCACTGACGATCCGCGCCGCCGACGGCAGCATCCTCGCCGAATGGCCCTATGCCGAGATCGAGGCGCTGTCCGCGCCGGAGGGCGTGCTGCGGATCGGCCGCAGGCGCAGCCCGGTGCTGGCGCGGCTTGAGGTCACCGACCCGCAGCTCGCGGCCGCGATCGACGAGCTTTCGATTCCGATCGACCGCAGCGGTCTGACCGAACGGCGCGGCCGCATGAAAGTGGTCGCCTGGAGCGTCGCCGCGACGGTGTCGCTCATCCTTGTCGCCGTTTTCGGAGTACCGGAGATCGCGGCCCGGCTCACGCCGCTCGTGCCGTTTGGCGTGGAGCGCCGCCTGGGCTTGGCGGTCGACGCGCAGATCCGCAGCATGCTCGACGCGAACAAGGCCGGCGCGCGTTTCGAATGCGGCAACGCCGATCCCGAGAAGCCGGCGCGCGAGGCCTTCGACAAGCTCGTCGGCAAGCTCCTGCAGGCGGCCGCGCTGCCGTTCCCATTGCGCGTCGCGGTGGTGCGCAAGGCCGATGCCAATGCCATAACGCTGCCGGGCGGAATCATCTACGTGTTCCAGGGCCTGGTCGAGAAGTCCGAAAATCCGGACGAGCTCGCCGGCGTGATCGCCCACGAGCTCGGCCACGCGGCCCACCGCGACGGCACTCGCATGGTGCTGCAGCACGGAGCCACCTCGTTCCTGTTCGGCATGCTGCTCGGCGACTTCTTCGGCGGCAGCGCGGTCATTATCGCCGCAAAATTCGTGCTGCAGACGAGCTATTCGCGCGAGGTCGAGGCGTCCGCGGACCGCTATGCGGTCGAGCTGATGGGCAGGGTCGGCGGCGACCCGCGCGCGCTCGGGACGATCCTGACGCGCATCGCCGGCAGCACGCATTCGCCGTTGAAGATCCTGCTCGACCACCCGGAGACCAATGAGCGCGTGATCTTGATCAATGCGCTGGCGCCGCCCGGCACGCCCCGCCCCCTCATCGACGGCGCGGAATGGGCGACGCTCAAGCGCATCTGTTCGTGAACGTGAGGTCCGATGCTGCGTCGCTACATCATTGACCAACCGACCTCGCGGCTCGCCGTCTGGGCGCGCCGGATGGCGCTGTTTTCGCTGGCGGTGGCAATCATCACCGCCATCATGGTCTCATTCGATCTTCCCGAGGAGGTGCGGCCGAGGCTCGCGACCTTTGCTGCCGCGCTCGTCGTGGCGGTCTTCGCGCTCATGCTGGCCTTCGCCGCCTTCGTCGTGATCTGGAAGGATGGACTGGCGGGGATGGGTTATGCGCTTGCCGCGATCGGGATCAGCCTCGCGCTCATCGCCTATCCGGCCTACCTCGGCGTCAAGGCCTACAAGCTGCCGTGGATCTACGACATCACCACCGATCCGATCGACCCGCCGCGTTACGAAGCGCTGGCCCGCATCCGCCCGCGCGACGCCAATCCGATCATCTATGCGGGACTGGCCACCGCCGAGCAGCAGGCGGCGGCCTATTCGGACATCGAGCCGCTGGAGGAGGATGCCACGCCGCAGGATTCCTTCCGGGCGGCCCTCGCGATCGTCGGCAAGCGCAGGTGGCGCATGGTCGAAGCTCGCCCGCCGCAATCCGGCCGCGACGGCCGCATTGAAGCATTCCGGCGGTCCTGGATCATCGGCATCCGCAATGACATTGCCATCAGGGTGCGGGCGGACCAGAGCGGCTCGCGTATCGACGTACGCTCCTCGTTCCGCTACGGCCCGCACGATTTCGGGACCAATGCCGCGCTCATTCGCGCGCTCATCGACGACATCGATGATGCGATCGGCAACCAGAAGCCGGAGCGGCCGGCCACGCCGCCGCCCAAGGCCAAGAAGGCGCCTCCGAAGGGCAATCAGCCGTCCGCCAAGCGGTAGACGCCCTCGACCGACGGCGCGCCGCTGGTCGTCACGCGCTCGCGTGCGACCAGGTCCTCGAGATGTGCCAGCACCGAAAGTCCCGCGGCTCTGGTCAGCCGCGGATCGAGCCCGATGTAGATCGCCCGCACCAGCGTTGGAATGTCGGCTTCGCCCGTGCCGAGCCGGCGCAGGATCGAGGCTTCGCGCGCCTGGCGGTGACGGATGTACTGCTCGACCAGCCGGGGCGCGTCCCTGACCGCTCCGCCGTGGCCGGGAAAATAGGTGGTCTCCGGCCGGCGCAGGAGCTTCTGCAGCGACGCCATGTAGTCGCTCATGGACCCGTCGGGCGGCGCCACCACCGGCGTCGACCACGCCATCACATGATCGCCCGAGAACAGCACGTCCGTTCCCTTGAGCGCGTAAGCGGTGTGGTTCGCGCAGTGGCCCGGCGTGGTGACCGCTTCGAGCGCCCAGCCCGGGCCGGACACGACGTCACCGTCGCCGAGCGTGGTGTCGGGATGGAAATCCCGGTCGCCACCCGACTCGAGCCTGGGCGCCTCGCCGATGTGCAATTCTCGCGCCGCGCGGTGCGGCCCTTCGCCGACGGTCATCGCCCCGGTCGCGGCCTTGATGTGCGCAGCCGCGGGCGAATGGTCGCGGTGGGTATGGGTGACGGCGATATGCGTCACGGTCTCGCCGCGCACCGCATCGAGCAGCGCCGCGGTATGCGCCTCGTCGATCGGTCCGGGGTCGATGATGGCGACGCGGCCCTGGCCGACGATGTAGCTCATCGTGCCCTTGAAGGTGAACGGGCCGGGATTGTTGCAGAGCATCCGGCGCACGCCGGGCCGTATCTCGTCGACCTGGTCGGGCGGAAGATCGAAGCTCTTGTCGAACTGAATGTCGTCGCTGCTCAATCCGGCTTCGCCCCCGAAAACTTCACCACCTTCGCCCATTTGTCAGTCTCGTCTGCGACAATCTTGCCGAAATCGGCGGGCGAGCCGCTGATCGGCATGCCCCCCAGGTCGGCAAGCCGCGCCATCATCTTGGGGTCGGCGACCGCTGCAGCGACCTCCTTGTTGAGGAACTCGACGACCTCCCGGGGCGTGCCCTTGGGGACGCCGACGCCGAACCACGCGCTCGCCTCGTAGCCGGGCACGAAATCCGCCATCACCGGCACGTCCGGCAGCGCCGGCGAGCGCGTCGCGGAGGTCACGGCGAGCGCCCGCAGCCTGCCCGCCCTGATGTGCTCGATCGAGGAGGGCATGTTGTCGAACGTCACCTGCACCTGGCCGCCGATCAGGTCGGTGAGCATGGGCGCCGAGCCGCGATAGGGCACGTGCTGCATATTCAGGCCCGTCATCATCTTGAACAGCTCGCCGGACATGTGGATCGACGTGCCGTTGCCCGACGAAGCGAGGTTGATCTTTCCGGGATTGGCCTTGGCATAGGCGATGAACTCGGGAACCGTCTTGGCCGGAACCGACGTGTTCACCTCCAGCACGTTCGGCACGCGGATCAGGCCGGCGACCGGGGCGATGTCGCGGATGAAATCGAAGTTGAGCCTTTCATAGAGCGTCGCGTTGATCGCATTGGCCGGGTTGACGAGCAGCAGCGTATAGCCGTCCGGCGTTGCGCGCACGACCTGCTCGGTGCCGATATTGTTGCCGGCGCCCGGCCGATTCTCGATGACGAACTGGTGGCCGAGCTTTTCCGACAGATACTGGCCGATCAGCCGCGCCAGGATATCGGTGGAGCCGCCGGCCGGATATCCAACGATCCATCGCACCGGCCGGTTCGGATAATCGAGCGCCGCTGCGCCGCCGGTTCCGGCAAGACCGAGACCGGTCAGGCCAAGGGCAAGCACGCGAAGGATTTTTGCGTAGATTGTTGTTGTCATTCGGCACATCTTCCCTGCACGGCCACGGAAGGTGGCTTGATCTCCCAGGCAGCGTACTTGGCCTTGTTGGGCTGGCACAAGGTGTTTTGCGGCAGCCGATGCCGGCGCGCCCGCGTCGTTCTCCGGTCGAAATTTCAACGTAATGGTTGTTCGTATTGGCGGGACGGCCGGAGACTTGAGATGCCGCGCACACTCACCTACGCCGTCGGCGACATCCACGGCAGCTTCACCAAGCTCGAGAGTCTGCTGCGGCACTGCAAGCAGCATTGCGGCGCGAACGCTTCCCGGCTGATCTTCCTGGGCGACTACGTCGATCGCGGACCACGAAGCCGCGACGTGGTGAACCTGCTGATCGAGGCGCAGTCCAAGGCTGCGGATCAAGTCGTCTGCCTGCGCGGCAACCACGAGGAGATGCTGATCGACGCGTCCAAGCGCAGGAACGAGATGATGTGGCTGCAGAACGGCGGTCACGAGACGCTCGACAGCTACGGCGCCAGTCACGCTGATGCGATTGCGGCCGAGCACCTCACCTGGTTCAAGAACCTTCCGCTGGCGATCAGCGACGGCAAGCGCTTCTTCGTCCATGCCGGGATCGAGCCGGGCGTCCCGCTCGACAGGCAGCAGAAGGATGTGATCCTGTGGATCCGCGAGCCGTTCCTGTCCGACCCGCGCGACCACGGGCAGTACATCGTGCATGGACACACGCCGATCGCGGCCGGCATGCCCGAGCATCTCCCTAACCGGCTCAACCTCGACACCGGCGCGTGTTTCGGCGGTCCGCTCACGGCGGCGGTGTTCGATGACGTGGCGGTCGGGCCCATCGCTTTCATCACCGATCGCGGAAAGATGGCGCCGGTCCCGATGCTCGGCGCACTGGCGCAGGCCTGAGGCCGCTCAATCCCACGCTCGCAGCGACGTCAGGAATGCGAGCACCCGGGCGTTGAACGCCTCGGCGTGATCGATCTGGGGATAGTGCTGTGCGCCGGCAATGACTGCCAATTCCGAGGTGGCGATGAGGCGATGCAGCGTCCTCGCGCTGTCGAGCGGTTCGCGTCCGGCGACCGAACTCGCGTCGGCGCCGCCGGCGACGACAAGCGTCGGGCAGCCAATCCGGTGCAGGCGATCCGTGCTGTCGAAACGGCCGAGGTCGTCCATGATCTCGATATAGGTCTGCGGATCGTTCTCGAGGTATCGATCCCGGTACCAGCTCATGACAGCGGGGTTGGCGGCGGCAAAGTCTGCCGGAAAATGGCTTTCGAGCTGATGGTCGGCGGCTGCCGCCATGCCGTGCCGGCGGACGTTCTCGTTGCGCTCGGCGCGACGGCCGGCATGGCCGGCAAAGATCGCGGTTGCCGTCGAAACCAGGACCAGCGCCGGAACCATGGCCGGATGCTGGAGGGCAAATTCCTGGGCCACGAACCCCCCGAGCGAAACACCCATCAGAGCCGTTCGCCCAATGCCAAGCTGGCGCAGCAAATCCTCGAGATCGCGCACGAAGGTCGCGACGCCGAGCGGCTCCCCGCCGCGCTCCGATTGTCCAAGACCGCGAAAATCGAAGCTCAGCACGGTGAAATGCCGCGCCAGCACGGGGATCTGACAGCGCCAGCCGGCCCGCGTGCTCAGCCCGACGCTGTGCAGCAGCGTCAGGTCGGGACCCTGCCCCACCCGCTCGTAGACGCAGCGATGGCCGCGAACGACGATCTCCATGTGGCGACCTCCCCGCACCCGCCTTCCCGATAACACGAGCGAAGGCGACCACAAACGTGGGCGCATGCGACACGAAGCCCGTGTGCGGCAGCCCATCTTTCGCTACACTTGGCACATGCCGCGCACGGCCGCTCCAGTCCTATCCAGGATCGTCCTCGCCGTCATGGCGTTCGTCGTTCTCGCGATATCGATCATCAGCCAGCCGCCGAAGTGGCTCAGCGACTTCGATCAGTCGTTCTACCTGACCATCGCCTACGACCTCGACCGACACGGCATATTCAGCAACGGCATTTTCGACAATGTCGACAGCACGCGTACGGCGCCGTCCCCCGGGATGTTCTTCACGCCGGGCTATCCGCTATTGGTCCTGGCGGCCATGAAGATGGATTCACGCTTCGCCACCGCGGTCACGTGCAGTGTCGAGGCCAATCACCAGCAGCGAGATGGGTCGGATTGCGAGGTCTATGCGACGCCGATCCATGTCCTGCATGCGCTATTGCTCGCACTCGGCGTTCTGGCCATCGCGATCACGGCCGAGCTGATCTTCGCCGGCACAGGGGTGTTCTGGATCGCGGGCGTTCTCGCCACCGCGGCGCTGGCCACCGAGGCGGAGATATTCTCCTTTGTCATGACGGAAAGCATGACGGTGTCGCTATATTGCATCTTCGCGCTGCTTGCCGTGCTGGCGTGGAAGACGTCGCGGAACTACTATTATGCGCTTGCCGGCACGGTCCTGGGCTTGCTCTGCCTGACCCGTCCTTCCTTCGTCATACTGATTCCGGCGGTTTTGCTGCTCATCGCGGTGAATGAGAGCCGGATCGCGCGTGCAAGCATGCCGCGCGTTGCGGTCCGCCTCCTGGTCTTCGCCGCCACCTGCGCCGTGGTCCTCGCAACATGGATCGTGCGCAACCATGTCTCGGTGGGCAAATGGGGACTGACCGAGGAATACGGCTCCGCGGTGCTGATCGAGCGTTTCGCCTACAACGACATGACCGCGCGGGAATTCGTTACGGCATTCCCCTATTGCACGCCCGGGATCGGCGACGTGCTGTTCGACCAGGTTTACGGAAAGGATTCGATGCACCGGTTCGTCTTCCACACACCCGACAGCTTCTTTCACCTCGGGCGCGGACGCCGCGACACGCTGGTGCAAGAGCATGGCCGTCTCGATCCGCTGATTTCGCGCATCGTGCGCGATGAGATGCGCAAGAACTGGTGGCGGCACCTGCTGGTCAGCATCCCGCTTGGCTGGTGCGGGATGTGGATCGGCTGGATCTGGAGCCTCGCCCTCGTCCCGTTGTTCGCATGGGCGTGCGTGCGGGCGGTCCGGAGCGGGCAGCCGCTATTCCTGCTCTATGCCCTGCCGGCGCTGCTCATGCTGGGTTTGCACGCCGCTGTCGCCAACCACTATACCCGCTACAACCTGATCCTGATCGGCCCATTCGCCGCCGGCGCAGCCTGGATCATTGCGGCGTGGACGGCGCGCGCGCGTTGGCGATCGCAATCTCACGCGCCAGGACCGTGATCACCTCCATCTGCGCCCGCAGCTTGAGGTGCAGGTTGAGCAGGATGATCAGGCTGATCACCACCCAGATATAGAGAACGAGATCGACGCCGCGCCCGACCCCGACGAGTGCGGCAAGCCGCGTGGCGTGGGCCGGAATCCAGACGAAGTAAAGCCCGACCGAAGCCGCGACCATCGCGAGGATGCCGATCACGTGCGCGCGCGGGTATTCCGTCCAGGCATAGAGCAGAACGCCAAGCAGGAGTGCGCTGAAGATCAATTGAGCGATCATCGATGCAACCTCTGGGCCGAGAGATCGACGAGTATCGACAGCGAATCGCTGAGCTTCTGGCCTTTCTCGAGCGAGTAGCGGCTGTATTCGATCGTCACCGGCGCTTCGACGTATTTCAGACCGCTGGCCGCGACCTGGTTGAGGAACTCCGAAGCATGAGCCATCCGGTTCTGCCGCAGCCGGATGGCGCCGGCGCCGCGCCGCGTCATCGCGCGCAGTCCATTATGGGTGTCGGTAACGGCGAGGCCGCTGGTCATGCGCGTGAAGCTGGTCGCGGCCTTGAGCAGGAGACGCCGGCTCGGCGGCAGATCGACGGTGCCGCCGAGAAAGCGGCTTCCGAGCACGAAGTCGGCATCGTTCTGCGCCAGCGCGTCGACCATGCCTGCGATTTCGGAGGCGCGATGCTGCCCGTCGGCATCGAAGGTCACGATCGCGTCGGCGCCTTCATTCAGCGCGAAATCGATGCCGGTCTGCAGCGCCGCGCCCTGCCCGAGGTTCACCGGATGCCGGATCACGAGGGCGCCGGCCTCTTCGGCGAGATCGGCGGTGGCGTCAGCGGAACCGTCGTCGACGAGCACGACCGGATAGCCGCGCCGTTTCACGTCGGCGACGACGCGCGCGATCACGCCGGCCTCGTTGTAGGCGGCGATCACGACCCAAACTGACTTGCCCGGTGGGGGCTGCATCGTCATCCGACTAATCAATTCGCCATCAACGGCCACGCCGCTGACGAAACGGGGCAACCCGCCATTGGTTCCACGGCAAGAACCAAATATCAGCATGTCATCACGACGCTGACATGACAGGGTAAATCTCATGGTTGCAGCATAAAGATGGCAATCGATGCCTATAGTGACGGTGCGTCATCGTGTAGCGGGAATTCTAAACGGTCATTCATCTCAGCGGAATGGTTCCGGTCATCGCTAATCTCGCTCCGCTCAGGCAGCCACGAATAAAAGTCCGCAGAAAATCAAGCCAATACCGACGAGGAGCCGCGGGGTGACCGGTTCCGCGAACATCAGGGCGCCGAGCAACGGAGTCACCGCGAAGGCGAGCGCCACGAAGACATAGGCGCGCGAAAGCGGCGTGAAGCTCAGGACCCAGACCCACAGCACGGTGAGCGCGGCGTACAGCAGGACAGCCGTCGCGAAGAACCGGTTGAGCGTCATCGCATGCAGCCGCTCGCCCAGCGGCCCGTCGGCGGGCGCTCGGAGCGCCGCCATCTTGAACAGAAGCTGGCCGGCCGCCATGCCAAACGCATAGGCGGTCAGGAGCGCGATCTGGGTCAGGGAGAGGCGATCGTTCATGGGATGTCTCGCAATGTGGCGCCGGCCGCGCGCGCCCCGGTGATGAGCGACGTCACGCCGGCTTGCGCAGCACGACGCGCATGGCATCGAACAGATTGACCGGCAGCCCGAGGCGGCTCGTGCTGCCGGTACCGGCGGAACGAATGCCGATCATCCGCCCGACCTGGTAGGCCATGAGCGACACCGGCACGATCTTCCAAGGGTGGTCGAACGATTCCAGGCGGAGCCCGAGCGCCTGCCCCATGCGCTGCACGCTCTCGCGCGTGAAATACCAGAGATGCTGCGGCGGCGTCATGAGGCGCCAGCCGGCGCCGGCGAGCCTGGCGTAAAGCGAGGCAAAATCGCCGGTCGTGATCATCAAGATCCCCTCAGGACGGAGATGGCGCGCACACAATGCGAGCGTGTCGCGCGGCGTCGGCAGATGCTCGATCACGTCGAGCAGCACGATGACGTCCATCATTCCGAGTTGCGCCAGGGTTTCTTCGTCGGCCACCCCGGTCAGGACGCGCAGGCCCCGCTTCCGGCAATCGGCGGCGGCATCCTGTGCGATCTCGATGCCCGCCACTTCGAAATGACGTTTGGCTTCCTCGAGGAAGAAACCGTAGGCGCAGCCGACGTCGAGCAGCCGTCCGCCGGCTTTGAACCGGCGCAGGAAATCCACCGTATGCGCGAACTCGCGCCGCAGCACCGGCTCGGCGCCGCGATAGTCGGCGTAGCCGTCGGCGTGTCCGCCCGAGAAGTAATCATCGGTATAGTAGGCGCCGGGGTCAAATCCGCTCGCCTGGGCGCGGCCGAGACCGCATTCCGCGCACCGCTGGATGTCGCAGCCGTGCTTGGAGAAGAGGAAACGGTGCTCCGTCGCCTGGCCGCAGGCAGGGCAGGAAAGCAGCATTGGAGCGGCGGTGCTTCCTTTTGCGAGGAGCGGTCGGAGTGGCAGGATGCGAACCTGCGACCCTGCGTCCGAACGCCGGGCTGATGTCTAAATTACTGATTTTTCTGCATTCGACAAGCGTGCCGGCCGGGTTTGTTCATCGCCGTTCGCCGCGATCGGCAGATTAGGCAGCGGATGCCGCCCGCTGGCTATTCGACCACCTCAAGCTCTTCCAGCCACCGCATGAACATATGGGCTGCAGCATGCGCCTCCTCCTTCGACCGAGCGCGTTCGATCTTATGCAGGACCTCGTCGCGCTGGTCGACGCCAGGCCGAGCCTCTTGTTCGCGAGCAAAGCCGGCGGCGTCGTCGAGATCGCGGATGATCCGCCCGTCCCTGAGATGAAGCTCCGGCGTGAAATAGAATTCGGTCATGTGGCGAAAACGGCAAGCTGCCGCAAAGGTTCCAGCCGGGCTGATCACGCGGGCGAAGCCGCCGCGCACGTCGAGGGGGTCGCAGGTT
Organism: Alphaproteobacteria bacterium; assembly: GCA_034669045.1. Lineage (GTDB taxonomy): Bacteria > Pseudomonadota > Alphaproteobacteria > Rhizobiales > Xanthobacteraceae > VAZQ01. Next base: position 7,814 of record JAXDOD010000090.1, on the reverse strand, counting down.
CAAATCCTGCCACCCCGACCAATTTTCTTTCATCGTCCTGTTGACCGCGGCCTGATATGCGGACCGACACACGTGCCACGATGCGCGCGGGTTGGTCATCTCAGCCGAGCTGACATTGATCGCGGGCGCACCCGCGCGCAAGAGTCCAGACAGCGCGTCAGCGCAGGACTCGCCTATCGCTTTGCATTCCTGGTAGCGTAGGCCCCTGGGCGCAATCCGCGCTCAAGCAGAGGGCGGTCCGTGGTCAAAACAACGCTGGTCGTCACATCGCTGTTTGCGCTCGCCCTGCATGCGCCTGCGCAGGCTCAGAACGCACGCACGTTCGTCTCCGCCAACGGCAGCGACCTCAATACCTGCGCCCGCACCCAACCGTGCCGGACGTTTCAAGCTGCTCACGATAAGACAAACACCGGCGGCGAGATTAACGTGCTCGACCCCGCCGGCTATGGCGTGGTGACGATCACGAAATCAATCAGCATCGTCAATGATGGCGTCGGTTCGGCCGGAATCCTGGTGCCGGCGAACCAAGTGGGCGTCAACATCGATGCCGATGATGCCGTCGTCAATCTGCGCGGACTGATTATCGAAGGCAGCGGGATCGGTGACGATGGAATATTGTTCGGCCGGGGCAAATCCCTGACCGTCGAAAACTGTGTCGTGCGCAATCTGAACGGCAACGGCCTCAGCCTCATTCCGAGCGTGTCGGGCTCGTTGAAATCCATCGCCGTGACGAACAGCGACGTGGCGAACAACGGCGCCTATGGGATCGTTGTCCAGCCCAGCGGATCGGGCACCCTGAAGGCCGTCTTCAACCGGGTCGCGGTGTACAGCAACGGATTTGCCGGCCTCCTGATCCAGTCCGGCGACAATGTCACGATGGACGCCACGGTGACGGACAGTATCGCGGGCTACAATCTCACCGGCGGTTTTGGCGTCGGCGTCAACCTGGGCGCCGCGCCGGCCGCACTGATGGTGGCCCGCTCGCTCGTGGTCGGCAATGGCGAACGAGGCCTTCTCGTCGACAACGCCATCCTTCGGTTGGCCCAGTCGACGGTGACCGGAAATGACGCCGGATGGCAGGCGTTCTTTGGTGCGGTCCTCAGCTACGGCGACAATTACATCGACGGCAACGCCGGCGAAGAGACCGCGCCGCCGTTCATCCCGAGGAAATAGCCTCGCGCCATTGCGTGCCAGTCAGGCTCTTGCGCTTTGGCCGCTCAATCTCTGACGCATATTGCCGATTGTCATCGCCGGCCGGGTATAGGGAGATGGCGGCATCGTCCCTGCTCCTGATGGGCGTCAGCGATCCGCACCTACTGCTTCAAGGCGCTGCCTAGGGTTCCCGTGTTGCCCGTGTTGGCATCGATGTAATTGTCGCCGTAGCTCAAGATGACGCCGCTGCTGCTCGCGGAGTAGCCGGTCACATTTCCCATCACTGTCGATTGGGCGACTCGAACAGTCGCATTCGCTCCGAAGGCCGAAATGCCGAAGCTATTTCCGTGGGCCACGGAATGAGTCACCGCAAGATTGCTGACCGAGTGGCCCACGGTCGACTGGATGAGAAAGCCGGTGCCGTTGCTGCCGTTGACGTTGTTGCCGGCCACGCTGTCTGTGACGGTGACGACGAGGAGCCCCGTGCCACTTGTGCCAAATACATTGAGACCGGCAAAGCCGTTGTCGTAAAACACGACGCGATCAATGACCGCCGTCACGGGGCCCGAGCCACCTGTCTGGACCAAAATCCCGTTGGCTGCATTGTCGAGAAAATACGAATTCGACACGGAGAGAGCGGTCAAGCTCAAAGAAGACGGTATGAATACGAGACCGCTGAATGCAAGATTGCGGGCGACGCAATTCTCGACCACCAAGGATTTGCCGGAGAGGAACTGGATGCCAATTGCGCCGACACCTGCACCTTCGATGTTGAGACCGCGCAGGTTGACGGCGTCGCTGGCACCGGCATTAATCGTAATGCCGGTGCCGCCCGAAGGCACCAGGATGCCGGCCGTCCCGTTGCTGATGATGCTGATTGAGCCGGTGATGTTCAGCGTGCCGAAGCCGGCGGCGTCGAGGATGTTGATCTCGCCACCCGGGCTGGTTTGACCGTAGGCATAGGTGAGGGTGCGGCAGGGCGCGGCGCGTCCGCAGCCGCCGGTATCGGTGCCGAACGAGGCGATGAACGTGCGGGTCGTGAGCGCCTGCGCGGGTATGGCGTGCAGGCTGGCGGAGAGCGAGAGGCCAGCGGCGATGAGGATGGCGGTGCGGTTCATGGGAAGCCCCCTGGGTTGACCGCGCGTGCGGATGCACGCGGGCGCCAGTCTACCGCAGGGAAAGGCCGTGCAAAATGGCCATGGTCTGCTGAAAGGCGACCGCTACAACAAGCCGGCCCCGGCTTCGCCATGCCTCACCTCACGCAATGGGCGCGGCAGTAGTTGGCGAGCTTGTGGCGGTTGCCGCAGTCGCTCAGGTGCCGGGCTTGCGATTGCACGTTGCGGCCGGCCCAGATTCGCCTATCGCTTTGCATTCCTGGTAGTATAAGCTCGGGGACACAATCCGCGTTCAAGCACAGGCTCTCCATGATCAAGACGCTGGTCGTCGCATCGGTGTGTGCGCTCGCCCTCCATGAGCCAGCGCAGGCGCAAACGACACGAACGTTTGTGTCGGCAAACGGCAGTGACAGCGACCCATGCTCGCGAACGCAGCCGTGCCGGACATTTCAGGGCGCGCATGACAAGACCAATAGCGGCGGCGAGATAAACGTCCTCGACCCGGCTGGCTACGGCGTGTTGACGATTACGAAGTCGATCAGCATTGTGAATGAGGGCGTCGGCTCGGCCGGGATTCTGGTGCCTTCGGGCGGAATCGGCATCACGATCAGGGCCAATGCAGCCGCCGTAATCAACCTGCGCGGCTTGATCATTGAGGGCGCCGGTGTTGGGCAGACCGGAATACTCGCCGATCCCAGTTACTCCCTCCAATCCTTGACCATCGAGAACTGCGTCATTCGCGGCCTGACCTATGAGGGGATCTCCTATTATGCGCGCGGGTCAAGCAGTTTCGGAATTACGAACACCCTTATTGCCGAGATCCCCGTGCGAGGCATCAATGTCGGACCTATTGCCTCTTCCGGCTCAGCCGTGGTGAGGGGCGCCTTCGACAGGATCGAGATTTACAACATTGGTCAAATCGGATTGTGGGTGAATGCGGGCAACCTCACTGCCTCATCCGTTCTCAACACTACTGTGGTGAATAGCGTGGTCGCCAATGCCGGCATCGGCATCGCTCTCGATGCAGGGGGAACCACGAGCCAGCTCCTGCTGGACCGTTCTGTGATCGCCAATAATGGAGTGGGGGGCCTAAGGGCAGGCAGCGCGAACGCCAGTCTGCGGGTTGCCCGGTCGACAGTGACGGGAAACAACACCGGTTGGTTTACGATCTTTAGCGGTGCTGTGCTGAGCTACGGCGACAACTACATCGACGGCAACAACGGGGGCGAAAGTGCGCCGCCGAGCATTCTCAAAAAATAAGGCTGGCGCAATTCGGTTCCATGCAGGGGTATGTTCAAAGCCTCTTTGAAGCTCAAGCGGCTGGCGGCTTGAAGGATGCCTCCAACAGCTCGGGATTGTGCCGGAACGGCTGATTTGCTCGCTGGGCAGCGCAGAAGCCCCCGGGTCATCCCGGGGGCTGCGTCTCGAAGTCCGTTCGACGCCGAGGCCGTTAATTCTTGCAGACAATTCCCCGCGTTCCGCATTTCTGCCCGTTCGACAGGGTCCGGTGATCACGGACCACAGCTTTGCTCACGTTGATTGACGGTCCCCTGTTGTTCGCGGGGCCTGACGTGCTCACCTGGTAGTGCGGGCGGAAGACCGTCTTTGCTTCAGCCATGACCGCACCCACGGTAACGACGGTAAGAGCGGTTGCAATGCCAGCCAGCGTCTTGATCGTGGAAAGAGCGGTCATGATGGTTCCCCTTGAGTTGTGCCGGAGGCTCCGGCGTTCATCGATGGCAAGAACCTACCGGAGAGACACCTTTGGGGATGTGATGGCCATCACAAGATGGTTGCTAAGATTGTTCGGGCGGTCTGAGGCGCGCGCCTCGCGCCGCCGTAACTCTCCAAAATCGTGCACACATCAATTCGGAAGCAGGTCCACCACGGCACGGCCGCCGCCTTGGCAGGCCCCGAAGCGATCGATGCTTTTTGAAAATTGGTCGGAGTGGCAGGATTTGAACCTGCGACCCCCTCGTCCCGAACGAGGTGCTCTACCAGGCTGAGCCACACTCCGACTGTGGCGGTCTTATAACGACGGCTTTTGCAAGCCGCAAGCGCCGCTGCCGCATCCGGTCCGCATCACTTTCGCGAGCCGACGGAACGAAGGGCAAAACTGGCGATTTTATCCGCGACCCCAAAGCTTCGAAGGAGACCCCCGTGCAACACCGTCTGGTCTTGGGCGCGCTGGCAGCCCTACTGGTCGCAGCCGTCCCCGCCTCTGCACAGCGGGATTCAGCCCCGACCATCGGACAGGGCGGTAACGCCATCTTCGGTTCGTGGCGGGACGATGCGGCCGGAAAACGCTGGCACATCAGGGCCGACGACCTGCCGGCACCCAGCCCCGAAGCGTCGGCTCGCAATACCGTCAAGGTGGTCGGCCGCCCGGCCGATGGCCAGCTCAAGGTTCCCGCGGGTTTCGATATCAAGCAATTCGCCAGCGGGCTCGCGAAGCCGCGTCTGATGCGGGTGGCGCCGAATGGCGATGTTTTCGTGGCTGAAAGCGAGGGCGGACGCGTGGTGGTGCTCCGTCCCAACAGCGACAGCACCGCGGTGGCGACCAAGGAGATTTTTGCCAGCGGGCTCAACCGGCCCTTCGGCATTGCCTTCCATCCGGCCAGCGATCCGCAATGGGTCTATGTCGCCAATACCGATTCCGTCGTTCGCTTTGCCTATCGCAGCGGCGACCTGCGGGCCTCCGGCAGGCCCGAGGTGGTCGTTCCCAAGCTCCCGTCGGGCAAAGGCCATTGGACCCGGGACATCGTCTTCTCCAAGGACGGATCGCGCATGTTCGTCTCCGTCGGCTCCGGCAGCAACGTGGGCGAGGGCATGGGCAAGCTCGATCCGGCGGCGCTGGCGAAATGGCAGCAGGAGAAGCCGCTTGGCGCGACCTGGGGCGATGAAACCGATCGCGCCGACGTGCTCGTGTTCGATCCGCAGGGAAAAGGCCAGCGCGTCTACGCCACCGGCATCCGCAATTGCGTCGGCATGGCGGTCGATCCGACCACCGGCGACGTGTGGTGCTCGACCAACGAGCGCGATCTGCTCGGCGACAATCTCGTTCCGGACTACATCACGCGCGTGCGGGAAGGCGCGTTCTATGGCTGGCCCTGGTACTACGTCGGATCGCGCGAGGATCCGAGGCTTGCCGGCGCGCGACCCGACCTCAAGGGCAAGGCCACCGTCCCGGATATCCTGATCCAGGCGCATTCGGCTTCGCTGCAGATGATGTTCTACACTGGCGATCAGTTCCCGCCGGACTACAAAGGCAGCGTCTTCGCGGCCCTGCACGGCTCCTGGAACAGGTCCACGCGGACCGGCTACAAGATCGTGCGCGCGATCGTGAAGGAGGGCATCCCCACCGGGGCCTACGAGGATTTCGTCGTCGGCTTCGTCATCGACGACGCGTCGGTCTGGGGCCGGCCGGTCGGCGTCGCGCAGTTGCAGGACGACTCGCTCATCTTCTCCGAGGACGGCAACGGCACGATCTGGCGTGTCACCCGTACCACCCGCGCGACCTCCCGCTGATCGGCTTTGGCCGGGACGCCTCGAAGTGCTACTAGCGGTGGTCACTTCGAGGCGGACATGATCACGGACACTGAAACACGGGCGCTCGCGGCCGATGCGCAGGCGATCAAGGCTGCCGTGCGCTGCCTGACCGAAGGCGGCCTCGTCGCGTTTCCGACCGAGACCGTCTACGGCCTCGGCGCCGACGCCGGGAACGGCGAGGCGGTGGCGCGCCTCTACCAGGCCAAGGGCCGGCCGTCGTTCAATCCCTTGATTGCACATGTCGAAGACCTGGACGCCGCGCGCAGGCTCGCGCGTTTCAATTCCGCCGCCGAGCGCCTCGCCGCGACGTTCTGGCCGGGACCGCTGACCCTCGTTCTGCCCAAGCTGCCGGACGGCCCGGTCGCCGAGCTCGCCACCGCCGGCCTCGATACCATCGCGGTGCGGGTCCCCGCGCATCCGGTGGCGCGGCACCTGCTGCGTGAATTCGGCAAGCCCGTCGTGGCGCCCTCGGCGAACCGGTCCGGCCATGTCTCGCCCACGACCGCGCAGCATGTGCGTGCCGACCTGCGCGGGCGGATCGATCTCATCATCGATGGCGGACCGGCATCGGTCGGGGTGGAATCGACCATCGTCGCCTGCCTCGGCGAGCCGCTGCTGCTGCGCCCGGGCGGCGTGGCGCGCGCGGAGATCGAGCGCGTCCTTGCGCACCGGCTGGCCGAGCGCCCGGCGGATGGGCCAGCGGAGGAAGGCGAGGCACCCCTGGCGCCCGGGCAATCGGCATCGCACTACGCGCCGCGCACGCCGTTGCGGCTCGATGCGCGCGAGGTGACCGGCGGCGAGGCGCTGCTGGCGTTCGGCGCGGCGCTGCCGGCCGGCGCCGGGCGTGCAGCCCGGATGCTCAACCTGTCGAGCCGCGGCGATCTCATCGAAGCGGCCGCCAACCTGTTCTCACATCTGCGCGCGCTCGACGCCGCCGGCGCCGCCGCCATCGCGGTGATGCCGATCCCCCGCGAGGGGCTCGGCGAGGCGATCAACGACCGGCTCGGGCGCGCGGCGGCGCCGCGTGCGGGTTGATGGAGCTGCCTTGCCAGCGTGCAGAGCTTGAATGGATTCCCCCTGATGCTCACTCCAACGGCAACGCCCGATCCCGCCCTGCTCGCCCGCTTCGCGGCGATCGTCGGCGAACGCTACGCGCTCACCGATCCGGCCGAGATCGCGCCCTATGTCAGCGAGGAGCGCGGGCTCTATCATGGCCGCTCGCCGCTGGTGCTGCGGCCGGGCTCGGTCGCAGAAGTCTCGGCGATCCTCAAGCTCGCGAACGAGACCGGCACCGCGATCGTGCCGCAAGGCGGCAACACCGGCCTCGTCGGCGGGCAGACCCCGCACAACGGCGAAGTGGTGCTCTCGCTCAAGCGCTTCGACCGCATCCGCGAGGTCGATCCGACCTCGAATACCATGACCTGCGAAGCGGGCGTCGTGCTGATCAAGGCGCAGGACGCCGCCGCCGCCGCCGGGCGCCTGTTTCCGCTCTCGCTCGGCGCCGAGGGTAGCTGCACCATCGGCGGCAACCTTTCGACCAACGCGGGCGGCACCGGCGCGCTCGCCTACGGCGTCGCGCGCGAGCTCGTGCTCGGGCTCGAAGTCGTGCTCGCCGACGGGCGCGTGCTGAACAATCTCAACAAGCTGAAAAAAGACAACACCGGCTACGATCTCAAAAACCTGTTCATCGGCGCGGAAGGCACGCTGGGCGTGATTACCGCAGCGGTGCTGCGGCTCGTGCCGCGGCCGCGCGCGGTCGAGGTCGCTTGGGCGGCGATCCCGTCGGTGCAGGCCGCGGTCGATCTGTTGGGCCTTGCGACCGAGATCACCGCCGGCGGCGTGACGAGCTTCGAGATCATGGCGCGCGAAGGCATCGACATCGTCATCAAACATGGTGGCGCGCGCGACCCGATGGCGGCCCCCTCGCCCTACTCGGTGCTGATCGAGTTGTCCTCGCAGCGCCGCGAGGGCCTGCGCGAGGTGATGGAGCAGATTTTG
>JAXDOD010000089.1:0-15551 GCA_034669045.1 Alphaproteobacteria bacterium | reverse complement strand
CGGCCCCGGCCCGGGTCTCGACATAAAACTGCTGCTTGTATGTTGCGGAAAGCTGATCGGCGACGAGCCGGGTCAGTACGTCGGCGGTGCCGCCGGCGGCGAACGTGTTGACCATGCGCACCGGCCGCGACGGCCATTCGTCGGCGACCGCCGGCCCGGCCATCGTCAGCGCCGCGATCAAGCTCAGTGCCGCGCGACGATGCCTCATGACGGGCTCTCCGGTTCCAATTTCGGTCGCGACTCTAGGTGACCGATGCCGCGCCGGGCAACCGGGCCCGAAGCCGCAGGCAAGCCATAGACAAGGCTTGTTTTATCGGGGAATGTCGGGCCGGACAGCTAACCCTGCGGTGTGTCTTCGATGGCTATTCCCAAAGCTTCCCAGGCGCTTGCGCGCTTCACGGTTCTCGACCTCACGCGCGTCCGGTCTGGGCCGACCTGTGTGCGCCAGCTCGCCGACTGGGGCGCCAACGTCATCAAGATCGAGACGCCGCCCGCGCTCGAAGGCGCCGGCGAAGCGCCCGGCGGTCCGCGCGAGGGCCCCGACTTCCAGAACCTGCACCGCAACAAGCGCAGCATCACGCTGAACCTGAAGTCGCCCGCCGGGCTCGCCGCCTTCAAGCGCATGGTCAAGAAGGCCGACGTCGTGGTGGAGAATTTCCGCCCCGACGTGAAGAAACGGCTCGGGATCGACTACAAGGCGCTGAGCAGGGTCAACCCCAAGATCATCCTCGGCAGCATTTCCGGCTTCGGCCAGGACGGACCCTATGCGGAGCGTCCCGGCTTCGACCAGATCGCGCAGGGCATGGGCGGGCTGATGTCGATCACCGGCCTGCCCGGGCAGGGACCGGTGCGCGTCGGAATCCCGGTCGCCGACCTCTGCGCCGGCCTGTTTTGCGCGCTCGGGATTCTGGTGGCGCTGCTCGAGCGCGAAAAATCGAAGAAGGGCCAGCATATCACCACGTCGCTGTTGCAGGCGCAGATCTTCATGCTCGATTTCCAGGCCGCGCGCTGGCTGGTCAAGGGCGAGGTGCCGCAGCAGGCCGGCAACAACCATCCGACCTCGATCCCGACCGGGGTGTTCAAGACCGCCGACGGCCATATCAACATCGCCTCGACCGGGCAGAAAATCTGGGAACGCACGTGCAAGGCGCTCGAGGCGCCGCAGATGCTGAGCAATCCGGACTACGCCACCGCGGCGCTGCGCTCGAAGAACCGCGATGCGCTCAACGCCGACATCGACGGCCACACGGCCAAGCGGAGCAGCGCCGACTGGGTCGAGCGGCTGAACGCGGCGGGCGTGCCGGCCGGGCCGATCTTCTCCATCGACCAGGTATTCGCAGACCCGCAGGTCGAGCATCTCAAGATCGCGCAGCCGGTCAAGAAGCGCGGCAAGTCGACGATCAAGCTCGTCGGCCAGCCGATGGCGCTGTCGCGCACGCCGAGCAGGCTCGTCGCCTACCCGCCCGACATCGGCGAGCATACCGACGCGGTGCTCAAGGAATTCGGCTTCAAGGCCAATGAGATCGCGGCGTTGCGCAAGGCCGACGCGATCTAGCGGCGCGCAACGCTGCGCGGGAGAATGACATGGACGACGTGACCAAGACCGACAAGATGCTCGCGCGCAAGGAGGGCAGCGTCGGCTACGTGATCTTCAACAATCCCGAGCGTCACAACGCGGTGTCGCTGGAGATGTGGGCGCGCACCGCCGAGATCTTCGAGGGCTTCCGCAACGACGATGACGTGCGCGTGGTGGTGATCACCGGCGCCGGCGGCAAGTCCTTCGTGTCGGGCGCCGACATCTCCAAGTTCGAGAGCGAGCGCTCCACGCTCGACGCCACCAAGGTCTACAACCAGAAGGTCGCGGCGGCGAACGAGAGCATCTACGAATTCCCCAAGCCCACCATCGCCATGATCAAGGGCTATTGCATCGGCGGCGGGCTCGGGCTGGCGGTGTGCTGCGACCTGCGCATCTGCTCCGACAATTCCAAGTTCGGCATCCCGGCGGCGAAGCTCGGGCTCGGCTACTCGTTTCCCGGCGTGAAGCGGCTGTCCGATCTGGTCGGGCCGTCGTTCGCGAAGGAGATCTTCTTCACGGCGCGCCAGTTCGACGCCGAGGAGGCGCGCGTGATGGGCCTCGTCAACCGCGTGGTCAAGGCGGACGAGCTCGAAACCTATGTGAAGGCCTATGCCGAGACCATCGCCGGCAACGCGCCGCTGACCGTGAAGGCCGAGAAATTCATCGTCAACGAGACGGTCCGCGACGAGAGCAGGCGCAACCTCGCGCGCTGCGCGGAACTGGTGCAGGCCTGCTTCACGAGCAACGACTACGTCGAAGGCCGCAACGCGTTCATGGAGAAGCGCAAGCCGAAGTTCACCGGGAAATGAGGTGAAGTGACTGGTCGGGGCTCGGTGCCTCTCTTCCCACTTGCTCGGTCTGCTCCCCTCCCCCTTGTGGGGAGGGGTTGGGGGTGGGGTGCTTTCGGACTCCATCGAGCGTGTGGCACCCCACCCCTGTCCCCTCCCCACAAGGGGGAGGGGAACCCTGTGGCGCCGGTCTTCGTAAGGCAACGTCGCCGGTGTTTACTGAACGATGGCGTGGCGGCAAGCTGTCGCGGAGGCAAGCTGAAGTTTGGCTGAATAATCGAAGGCGAGAGCGGTACAATCCGCCGGTGGTCCTGGGAGGAAACGGTGTGGCGTCGGTTGAACTCAAGGGTCTGACGAAACGCTACGGGCCGCTCGCCGTGGTCGACGACGTGTCGCTCACGATCGAACATGGGCGGCTCGTCTGCCTGCTCGGTCCCTCCGGCTGCGGCAAGACCACGACGCTGCGGCTGATCGCCGGCTTCGTCGAGCCCTCCGCCGGCGAAATCCGCGTCGGCGACCAGGTCATGTCATCGCCGGCGCGGACCGTGCCGCCCGAGCGGCGCAACATGTCGATGATCTTCCAGAGCTACGCGCTGTGGCCGCACATGACGGTGGCGCAGAACGTCGCCTACGGCCTCGACCTGCGCAAGATCGAGCGTGCCGTCATCCGGCAGAAGCTCAAGGCCATCCTCGCCACCACGCACCTTGATATGCTCGCCGACCGCTATCCGGGCGAGCTGTCGGGCGGCCAGCAGCAGCGCGTGGCGCTTGCCCGCGCGCTGATCGTGGAGCCGCAGACGCTGCTGCTGGATGAGCCGCTCTCGAACCTCGATGCCAATCTGCGCGAGGAAATGCGCTTCGAGGTGCGCCGCCTGCACGACGAATACCGCTATACGACCGTCTACGTCACCCACGACCAGTCGGAGGCGATGACCACGGCCGACATCATCGCGGTGATGAACGCCGGCAAGATCGAGCAGGCCGGTTCGCCCGAGGACGTCTACGACCGGCCGCGCTCGGAATTCGTCGCGCGCTTCATCGGCTCGAGCAACGTCATCAAGGGCAAGGCGCTCGACGAGACGCATCTCTCCTGCGCCGGTGCGACGCTGCGCTGCACCGGCGGCAAGCTCGTCGCCGGCGGCGAGGGCGCGCTGGCGGTGCGCCAGCATGTGGTGCGGCTGTGGGCGAACAAGCCCGACGCCATGGACAACGTCGTGCCGGGAACGGTGGTGCGGCAGGTCTTTCTCGGCTCCTCGCGCGACTATATGGTGGAGCTTCCTGACCAGACGCAGATGCGCGTGGTCGCCTCGGCGGCCGAGAACATTCCGCAGGGCGCCGCGGTCTGGCTCTACCTGCCGCCGGAGCGCTGCCGTGTGCTCAATGGATGAAAGCTTGAAGACCTGACCATGAGGTCGAAAGGAGACCCACAATGAAGAAATCGAGATTCTCCAGGCGCGACATCCTCAAAGCCTCGGCCGCGGTCGCGGCCGGCTCCTTGGCGTCGCCCGCGCGCGTGCTGGCGGCGGCTCCGCCGGCGACCGCGATCACGCCGCAGCTCATCGAGGCGGCGAAGAAGGAGGGCAAGGTCATCTATTACACCTCGATCGACCTGCCGATCGCCGAGCGGATCGCAAAGTCCTTCGAGGCGAAGTTTCCCGGCGTGTCGGTGCGGGTCGAGCGCACCGGCGCCGAACGCGTGTTCCAGCGCATCGGCCAGGAATATTCGAGCCGCATCCATGCGGTCGACGTCGTTAACTCGTCGGACGCCGCCCACTTCATCGTCTGGAAACGCGACGGCATCCTGCAGCCGTTCGTGCCCGAGGACATCGCCAAGCACTACAAGCCCGAGGCCCAGGACCCGGACGGACAGTTCGCGGCCTTTCGCGTGAACCTCAGCGTCATCGGCTACAACACCGGCCTGGTGAAACCGGAGGACGCGCCCAAGAGTTTCGCCGATCTGCTCGATCCGAAATGGGCGGGCAAGATGGTCAAGGCGCATCCCGGCTACAGCGGCACCATCATGACCGCGACCCAGCAGATCACGCGCGATGTCGGCTGGGACTTCCTGGAGAAGCTCGCCAGGCAGCGGGTCATGCAGGTGCAGTCGGCCTCCGATCCGCCCAAGAAGCTCGATCTCGGCGAGCGCGCGGTCATGGCCGACGGCAACGAATACAACATGCTCCTGATCAAGGAGAAGAAGGGCCCGGTCGAGATCGTCTATCCGGTCGAAGGCACGCCGTTCGTGGTCGGGCCGAACGGCATCTTCAAGAACGCGCCCAACCCGAACGCGGCGCGGCTGTTCCAGTGCTACTGCTTCACCGCGGAGTGCCAGCAGCTCGTCGTCGATGTCGGCAAGTTGCGCTCGCTGCATCCCCTGACCAAGGAAACCGACGGCCGGCGGCCCATGGGTCAGTTCAAGACGATGAAGGAAGACGCGGTCGCGGTCGAGAAGCAGGGCGAGGAGATCAAGGCGCGCTACAGCAAGCTGTTCGGGGTGTGAGGCGCGCCAGCGCTGTTCGGCCCTCAGGTCGAGAGCGGAATACGGAGGACACCATGAGGCCGAGAATCTCGCGGCGCGACATCCTCAAGGGCTCGGCCGCGCTCGCGGCCGGCCTCTACGCGGCGCCCGCCCGCGCGCAGGCGCCGGCGCCGTCCGCCATCACGCCGGCGCTGATCGAGGCGGCGAAGAAGGAAGGCAAATGCGCCTTCTACAGCGCCATGGACCTGCAATTGGCGGAGCGTTTCGGCCGAACCTTCGAGCAGAAATTCCCCGGCATCGCCGTGCGCGTCGAGCGCTCCGGCGCCGAGCGCGTCTTTCAGCGCATCGACCAGGAATATGCCAGCAACATCCACGCCGTCGACGTGGTCAACACATCGGACCAGGCGCATTGCATCATCTGGAAGAGCAAGGGCTGGCTCGCGCCCTACCTGCCGGAGGAGGTCGCCAGGCACTACGACAAGGCCTATTACGACCCCGATGCGCTGCAGGTGACGACGCGCGTGCTGGTCTCCCCGATGGGCTACAACACCGATCTGGTCAAGCGCGAGGACGCGCCGAAGAGCTTCGCCGATCTGCTCGATCCGAAATGGGCCGGCAAGATGGTCAAGGCGCATCCGGCCTACAGCGGCACGATCATGAACTCGACGTTCCAGCTCGCGCGCGACATCGGCTGGGATTATTTCGAGAAGCTCGCCAGGCAGCGCGTCATGCAGGTCCAGTCCGCAACCGATACGCCCAAGAAGATCGAGCTCGGCGAGCGCGCGATCATGATCGACGGCGCGGGATATCTCGTCATCCAGGCCAAGGAGAAGGGCGCGCCGGTGGAGATCGTGTATCCCTCCGAGGGCACGCCGCTGGCGACGAGCCCGAGCGCGCTGTTCAAGGCCGGGCCCAATCCGAATGCCGGGCGGCTGTTCTACAACTGGCTGCACGGCCGCGAGGCGCAGCAGCTTCTGGTCGACTTCGCCCGCCAGTATTCGCCGCACGGCCAGACCGTCGAGAAGCCGGGCGTCCGCAAGCTCGCGGACATCAAGCTGATGAAGGAGGATCCCGAAGGCGTGGAGAAGGGCGCCGAGGAGGTCAAGGCGCGCTATTCCAGGATCTTCGGGGTGTAACGCGAAAGGCGTGTCGGGGTAACATCAGCCATGACCATCGCCTTGCCCGCCGAGCCGGCCGCGCCCATGCGGCGACCGGGCGGGATCGACCTCTCCTGGCCGATCCTGCTCGTGTTCGCCGCCGTGCTGTGCGTGCTCATCATCCTGCCGATGTCATGGCTGGTCTATTACGCCTTCGTGGACCGCGCCGGCGCCTTCACGCTGGAGAACTTCGGCAAGCTGTTCACCGACCCGGCCTTCGTCGATCCGCTGATCACCACCGTCATCATCGCGGTCACGTCCAGCATTGCCTGCTGCCTCGCGGCCGCGCCGATCGGGTGGCTAGTCGCGCGCACCGACATGCCGTTGCGCCGTACCGTGCGCGCGCTGGTGACGGCCTCCTTCGTCACGCCGCCGTTCCTCGGCGCCATCGCCTGGGAATTGCTGGCGGCGCCCAACTCCGGCCTGATCAACAAGGCGTGGCGCGCCGCCACCGGCGCCGAGATGGACAGCTACCTGTTCAACATCTACTCGCTGCCCGGGCTCATCTTCGTGATCTCCTGCTACACCTTCCCTTACGTGTTCGTGCTGGTCGCCAACGCGCTCGACCGCATCCCGGGCGATCTCGAGGATGCCTCCTCGATCCTCGGCGGCCGCACCTGGGTGACGGCGCGGCGCATCACCATCCCGCTGGCAATGCCGGCGCTGCTCGCGGGCGCGCTGGTCGCGTTCCTGCAGGCGATGACGCTGTTCGGCTCGCCGGCGATCCTCGCTTTGCCGGCGGGCTTCCACACCATGACGACGAAGATCTGGAGCCTGTTCCAGTATCCGCCCAAGCCGGAGCTCGCGGCCGCGGCCTCGCTGCCGCTGCTCGTGCTCACGGTGATGCTGCTGCGCGCCGAGAACATGATCCTCGGCCGCCGCGGCTATTCGGTGGTGGCCGGCAAGCAGGGCGACCCGCGCCTGGTGCGGCTCGGCTGGCTCAAATGGCTTGCGATCGCGGTCGTGTTCGTGGTGCTGATGTGCCCGGTGTTTCTGCCTTACGGCGCGCTGCTCAACGCGACCTTCTCGCGCGTCGCCTCGCAGTTCGTCACATTCTCCAATTTCACGCTCCACAACATCGAGTTCGTGTTCTTCGAGCTCTCGGCGACCAAGCTCGCGGTCAAGAACACCGTCATCCTCGGCATGCTGGCCGCCACCATCGGCACGCTGCTGGCGGTGGTGATCAGCTATGTCACCTCGCGCCGCGCGATCGCCGGCTACCGCGCGCTCGGTTTCCTCGCCACCGCGCCGGTCGCGATCCCGGGCATCGTGCTCGGCGTCGCGCTGTTTCTCAGCTATGCGCGCCCGCCGTTCGTGCTCTACGGGACGCTGTGGATCCTGCTCATCGCCTTCGTGACCATCGCGCTGCCGGCCGCCTACCAGCAGATGCAGTCGGCGTTCCGCTCCGTGCACGCCGACCTCGAGGACGCCAGCCGCATCCTGGGCGCGACCCGGCTGCGGGCGCTGCGCGACATCACCGCGCCGCTGCTGCGCACCAGCGTGATCGCGACCTGGTGCTTCATCTTCGTCGGCGTGATGCGCGAGCTCTCCGCAGCCATCATGCTGTTCACGTCGGAGACCAAGGTAATCTCGGTGCTGATCTTCGACCTCAACGAGTCGGGCGACCTCGGCGCCATCTCGGTGCTCGGCATCGCCATGCTGCTCATCACCTTCGCGGTGGTCATCGCGGTCAATCGCATCCCCGGCTTCGGCGACCTGCGGCTGCGTTCGCAGTAGCGGCTGCGGTCGCAACGGGCGCGGCAGATTCGGTGGGCTCCCTCCCCCCACCGCCCGTCGAAGACGGGCGTGAAACGCCCTGACGCTGGGGGAGGGTTGGGGAGAGGGGTGGTTCCGGACTGGATCTTTCCTGGGGCACCCCTCTCCCTGTCCCTCCCCCGCAAGGGGGGAGGGAACCCTGTGGCGCCGGTCTTTGCAAAATCGAAGGTATTCCATGGACGCTGAACTGCCCAAGACCGCGATCGCCGAAATCCTCGCGCAGAAGATCGCCGCGCTCGATCCGGCCGCCCTGCCACAGGCCGTGCGCCGCAAATGCGAGGACCTCCTGGTCGACGTGGTCGGCCTCTGCGTCACCGTGCGCGGGGAGGATTACATCAAGGCCACGATCGCCGCCTGGGACGACGACGGCCCGTGCACCGCCATCGGGCACGCGCGGCCGATGAGCGCGGCCGGCGCCGCCTTCGTCAACGGCACCGCGATCCACGGCGAGGATTTCGACGACACCTTCGAAGGCGGCCCGGTGCATGCCGGCGCCGTGATCGTGCCGGCGGTGCTCGCGGCCTGCGAGCGGCACAACCCGGACGGGCCGTCGGCGCTGCTCGGCATCGCAGTCGGCGTCGAGACCATGTGCCGGCTGAGCCTCGTTGCGCCGACGCTCACCCACAAGGCCGGCTTCCATCCGACCGCGGTGTTCGGCGCGGTCGGCGCCGCGGCCGGCGTCGGCGCCGCGCTCAGGCTCAATGAGCGCCAGCTTGTCGACGCGCTCGGCACCGTCGGCTCGTTCGCCTCGGGCATCATCGAATATCTCGCCGAGGGCGCCTGGACCAAGCGCGCGCATGCCGGCTGGTCGGCGCAGTCGGGGCTGCGCGCGGCGCTGCTCGGGCGCGAAGGCTTCCTCGGGCCGCGCACGGTGTTCGAGGGCGTGCACGGGCTCTTCCACGGCTTCGCCAACACCGCGAAGGGCGACTACGACGCCATCGCCGGCGATTTCGGTCAGCGCTGGGTGACCGAGACGGTCGCGTTCAAGCCCTATCCCTGCGGGACCATGACGCATCCTTATATCGACTGCGCGCGCCGGCTCGCCGCCAAGGGCATCAAGGCCGACAGCATCACGGAGATGGTCTGCGACGTGGGCAAGGGCACCGTGCACCGGCTGTGGGAGCCGCTGGCGTCGAAGCAGACGCCGGCGAACGGCTATGCCGGGAAATTCTCGTCGCCCTACTGCATCGCCGCCGGTTTCGTGCGCGGCAACGTGGGCTTGGGCGATTTCTCCGACGCGGCGGTGCGCGATCCCGCGGTGGTCGCGCTCGCCCGCAAGGTCCGCTACCGGATCGATCCGGCCAATCCCTATCCGAAGAATTTCACCGGCCACATCCGCGCGACGCTCGACGACGGCAGCGTGATCGAGGAGCGCCAGCCGCACATGCGCGGCGGCGCGCACGAGCCGCTGACGCGCGCCGACATCGCGGACAAGTTCGCGCTCAATGCCCGGCACGGCGGCTGGGACGACGGGCGCATCAAGGCCGCGCTGGCGCTCATGCGGACGGTCTACGACGGCCGCATCGACCTCAAGCCGCTGCGCGGGTGAGCCGCAACAATCATTTTTCTCTGGGTCAGATCCCTTGCCGCATCGGCGGTCTGCTCCCTCCCCCCTTGCGGGGGAGGGTTGGGGAGAGGGGTGGTTCTGGATTCGATCTTTCCTTCACCCCTCTCCCTGTCCCTCCCCCGCAAGGGGGGAGGGAACGTTGTGGCGCGTGCACGCCCCATTATTCTGGCCTGAGGTCGCAGTGCGAGGCGAGGACGCGGTCGCGCACGGCATCATGACGCGGCTACGCAATAATGCTACTCCCTCCGCCACAACAGCACCCCCATAACGAGGCCCGCATGTACACCGATCTCGCGCTTCACATCGGCGGCAACTGGCTGGACGGCGCAAGCCGCGAGGGCGAGGACGTCATCAACCCGGCGACCGAGAAGCCGCTCGCGCGCCTGCCGCATGCCAGCACGAGCGACCTAGACGCCGCGCTCGCCGCCGCGCAAAAAGGCTTCGAGCTCTGGCGCGCGACCAGTGCCTTCGACCGCGCCAAGGTGCTGCGCAAGGCGGCCAACCTGGTGCGCGAGCGCGCCGATGCCATCGCCCGCATCATGACGCAGGAGCAGGGCAAGGTCCTGGTCGAGTCGCGCGGCGAGGTCCTGGTCACCGCCGACATCATCGAATGGTTCGCTGAGGAAGGTCGCCGCGCCTATGGCCGCATCATCCCTGGCCGGGTGAAAGGCGTGCGCCAGCAGGTGGTGCAGGAACCGGTCGGCGTGGTCGCGGCCTTCACGCCGTGGAATTTCCCGACGCTGACGCCGGCGCGCAAGATCGGCGCCGCGCTGGCGGCCGGCTGCTCGATCATCATCAAGGCGTCGGAGGAGACGCCGGGCAGCGCGGTCGAGCTGGTGCGCTGCTTCGTCGATGCGGGCGTGCCGGCGGGCGTGGTCAACCTCGTCTTCGGCGTGCCGGCGGAAATCTCGGAGCACCTGATCGCGTCCGACGTGGTGCGCAAAATCTCCTTCACCGGCTCGGTGCCGGTCGGCAAGCATCTCGCCGGCCTCGCCGCCAAGGGCATGAAACGCGTCACCATGGAGCTCGGCGGCCATTCGCCCGTGGTCGTGTTCGGCGACGCCGACCCGGAGAAGACCGCCGACACCATCGCCGCTTTCAAGTACCGCAATGCCGGGCAGGTCTGCATCTCGCCGACGCGCTTCTACGTGCAGGAGCCGGTGTATGACCGCTTCCTCGCGCGCTTCGTCGAGAACGCCAAGGCCATCAAGGTGGGCGACGGGCTCGCCGACGGCGTCACCATGGGCCCGCTCGCCAACGCGCGCCGGCTCGATGCCATGGAGGCGATCGTCAACGACAGCCGCGCGCGCGGGGCAAAAATCGTCGCCGGCGGCAAGCGGCGCGGCAACCAGGGCTATTTCTACGAGCCGACGGTGGTGACCGAGATCGCCGACGACGCAAAGCTGATGACCGAGGAGCCGTTTGGACCGATCGCGCCGGTGGTGGCCTTCAAGACCTTCGACGAGGTGGTCGCGCGCGCGAACTCGCTCAGGTTCGGGCTCGCCGCCTATGCCTTCACGGGCTCGGCCCAGACCGCCAACCTGATCGGGGACGCGCTCGAGGCCGGCATGGTCGGCGTCAACAGCGTCCTCATCTCGACGCCCGAGACGCCGTTCGGCGGCGTCAAGGACTCAGGCTACGGCCACGAGGGCGGCATCGAGGGGCTGGAAGTCTACATGCACCGCAAGTTCATCTCGCAGGCGTGACCTGACGATTGGCGGGCGCGTCGCGGGCGCGCTTCCCTCCCCGCAAGACCAGCGATTACATGCCTCGACGTGCACATCGTTGGCGTGTCGAAGACTCACGCCACAACGTTCCCTCCCCCCTTGCGGGGGAGGGACAGGGAGAGGGGTGAAGGAAAGACTCTTTCCAGAACCACCCCTCTCGCCAACCCTCCCCCAGTGCCAGGGCGTTTACGCCCGTCTTCGACGGGCGATGGGGGAAGGGAGCCCACCGAGTTCGCCGCCCGAGAGTCGCCAAGAGAATCTCCCAAAAGCCAATGGCCGGACGAAAGCCCGGCCATTGCCGATCTCGCGGATGAAGCGCCGCGCTCAGTCGAGCGGCTCGACCTTGATGATCGCCGCGCCGTGGTTGTTGCCGATCCAGAGCACCGGCCGTCCGCTCGTCTCCTCGACGAACACGCGGCGGATGTTGGTGGTGCGCGGCAGCAGATAGTCGGTGACCTCCTCGGTCTTGGTGTTGAGTCGCGAGACGTAGTCGTTCGACATCGAGCCGGTCCACACTTCGGCTCCGCCCTTGCTCGGGACGACGTCGTACGGGTTGCCCCACGCCGTCGGCATCTTGTATTCCTTCATCCGCTCGGTCGCGGGATCGAACATGCCGATCGCGTTGCCGGCGTATTCGGCGAACCACAAGCGGCCCTGGTCGTCGAAGCGGCCGCGCCGCGGCCGCGTGCGCGCGTTCGCGGTCGACCAGATCTTGACCTCGCCGGTCTTGGCGTTGCGCATGCCGATGCTGTTGCCGCCGAATTCGAGCATGTAGACGTTGTTGTCCTTGTCGGTGGGATTGCCGTAGCCGCTGATCTGCTTGCCGTCGGCAACCTTGGAGACGCCGAGATTCTCCCATTTGCCGGTCTTGATATCGAGCCGGTACATGTTGCGGGTGGCGTTGTCGCTCATCCACACCTTGTTGTCGACGTACATGTGCGTCGGCGTCACCATGTTGGTCTGGGTGGTGGGGTCCAGCCATTCCGTGTTGAGCGGATAGGTCGTGACCTGCTTGGTCTTGCGATCGATCTTGGCCGCGCCGCCCTGATACGACAGCCCGATCCACAGATTGCCGTCCGGATCGAGCTCGATGTCGAGCGAGCCTTTCGGCTGCTCGGGCCGCAGCAGCTCGAGCTTGTGGTCGACGACCTTGCCGGTCTTCGGATCGAGCTCGCCGACGATCTGGGCGCCGAAATCGCTGTGCCAGAGGTGCCCGTCGGCATCCATCACCACGTCATGCGGCATCGCTTCCTTGCGCGGCAGATCGTATTCGGTGATGACGACCTTGGTGGACTTGCCCTTGGGGCGCGGGAAGGTCTTGAAGTCGTATTCCATGCGGTCCGGATTGGCGAGGCTCACCTTCTCCAGGTATTCGGCCGCCTGCTTCATCATGTTGGCGGCGACGCGCGGTCGCTCGCTGCGCGCGCCCCCCTGCACGATGAGCTGCGGCCGCGCCGGCGTGCTCTCGGGCGCGTAGCGGCCCATGCGTGCGAAGACCTGTTCCCATTCGTCGGCGCTATGCACGGCGGTGAACACGCGCTGGAGCGAATGGCAGCCCTGGCAGTCGAGCAGGAACGATCCCTTGAACTGATCGCTGCCCGGAATGCTGAGCAGCCATTCCCCGTTGGAGAGCTGCGGCGCGACGTTGCGGGCCTTGGCGAGCTTGACCTCGGCGGCCGCGCCGGCGGCGGCGAGGTCGACGGTCTTCGGACCCACGAGGGTGTAGCCGACCGCGCGGATCGTGATGTTGTACTTGCCGGGCTCGAGCTTGCCGGCCGGGAAGCTGAACTCGCCCTTGTCGTTCGACACCACCGTGGTGGTGACGGTCGCGCCGTCCTTCTTGGCGCTGACGAGGACGCCTTCCATCAGGCCTTCCTCGGTCGAGGAGACCTTGCCGGTCAGCGTCTGCGCTTGGGCGCCGAGGGCGCCGGCGACGGTGAACATGCTGGTCGCGAGCAACAAAGCTTTGATTTTCATTTGTTACCTCCCTGGGTGGATGGCCGCGATACTCGCATTTTCCCGCCCGCCCGGACAGTGGCCTTTCCCCGAAAAAAAGATGGCCGGGCTAAACCCGACCATCTGCTTTGCTTGTTTGCAGGAGCGCTGGATTCCCGCTGGCGCGGGAAATCAGCGGTGAAGAGAGCTGAGCGCTGACGCTCAGTCGAGCGGCTCGACCTTCACGATCGAGGCGCCGTGATTGCTGCCGACCCAGAGCGCGGGCCGCGGTCCGGTCTCCTCCAGGAAGACGCGGCGGACGTTGGTCGTGCGCGGCAGCTGATACTCGATGATCTGTCCGGTGTTGGTTTCGAGCCGCGCCACCCGGTCGGTTGCCATCGAGCCGGTCCAGACCTCGGCGGCATCCTTGCTCGGGACGACGTCGTACGGGCTGGTCCATTTCGTCGGCAGCTTGTATTCCTTGACCTCCGCTTTCTTCGCGTCGAACATGCCGATGGCATCGCCCTGGTACTCGGCGAACCAGAGCCGGTTCTGCGTGTCGACGCGGCCGCGGCGCGGTCGCGAGTTCGGGATCGGCGTGCGGAAGACCAGCGTCTGGCCGGTCTTGGCGTCGCGCAGCCCGACATTGGTGCCGCCGAACTCGAGCTGATAGACGTTGTTCTGCCAGTCGGTCGGCATGCCGTAAGCCGAGATCTGCTTGCCGTCAGGTCCCTTGGAGGGGCCGACGTTCTCGTACTGGCCGGTCTTGATGTCCAGCCGGTACATGTCGTGGTATTCCTGGTTGTTGGTCCAGACCTTGCCATCGACGTCGGAATGCTGCGGCGACACCATTGAGGCCTGGGTCGATGGCGACTGCCAGTCCTTCGGGAACGGGTACATGGTGACTTCCTTGGTGGCGCGGTCGATGCGCGCCACACCCGCCTGATACATCAGCGCGAGCCAGGCGTATTTCTGCTCGGGATCGAAGCCGATCTCGAGATTGCCCTTCGGCTGCTCGGGCTTGAGAACGGGCAACGGGATGTCGGTCGCCTTGCCGCTCTTCGGGTCCAGATAGCCAGCGTATTGGCCGGCGAAATCGCCGTACCAGACGATGCCGTCCTTATCCACGATGACGTCATGCGGGCGAGCCTCGGGGCGCGGCAGGTCGTATTCGGTCATGATCACGTGCGTGGAACGGCCCTTCAGGCGCGGCAGCGTCTTGAGGTCGTATTCCGCGTTTCCTGCCCCACTCTGGTTGACGCTCGCCAGCCACTCGGCAGTCGGCCGCATCTGGCTTTCGGCCATCGGCGGCCGCTCGCCGCGCGGGCCCGGCAGCAGCGGCTGCGGATGGATCGGCGTCGAACCCGGCGAATAGGTGCCCATGCGCTTGAAGATCTGGATGAACTCGTCGGCATCATGCGCGGACGTGAAGATGCGCTGATACGTGTGGCAGCTGGTGCAGCCGAGCAGGTTATTCTTCATCTGGTCGGAGCCCGGCACGCTCATCAGCCATTCGGCGTTCGTCAGCGTGTTGACGAGATTCTTGGCGTGATCGAGCTTGAGGTCGACCTTCGCGGTCTGGCCGGCGCTGACGCTCGCTTCCTTCGCTCCGGCGAGCGTATAGCCGGGGGCCCGTATGGTGATGTTGTACTTGCCGGGGGAGAGCCGGTCGGCCGGGAAGCTGAAATTGCCCTTCTCGTCGCTGACCACCGAGACCGTGATGTTGGAGCCGTCCTTCTTGGCGCTGACCACGACGCCTTCCATGTTGCCTTCCTGGGTCGACGAGACCACGCCGGTGAGCGCGGCGGCGCCTTGCGCGAGCGCGCCGGTCGGCAGGCCGGCCAGCAGGAAGCCGCAGGAACTTACGCTTGCGAGTAGCCAGAGATGTCTTCGCATTATCGTCTCCCAAGACCTTGTTTGCAGAATGTGAGGGCGTGCGGCCCGGCTTTTATCGCTCTTACATCGACCGATCGGATGGATGCTTCTGTCGCGGTGGAGCCCGGACCTGAATGTTGGAAGCGGGCGCGGGGCGCTAAACAACCGGATAGCGCTTAAGGATCCATGCACGTCGCCCCGGGGACCCGATCACCGGGCCGTAGTATCGGGCCTGCCGCCACCAGCCGCAAGCGAAATTCGCTGGAGTGATGGCTCAGAACGCGGCGTTTTGGATTGGTGAATGCGCGCACTGTCCGAGCGCCGGATGTGGGGGATTGCCAGCCTCAGCGTCGCACCGCATCGCGGCAGGCTTGCCAAATGCGTTCGGGCGTGGCCGGCATGTCCATCCGTGCCCCGCCCCCTCCCGGGATGGCGTCCGCGATGGCGTTCATGATGGTGGCGATGGCGGCCGTCGTTGCGGACTCGCCGACGCCTTTGACGCCCAGCGGATTGGTGGTCGACGGCACCACATGGAACGCGTCACGCAACGGCGGCATGTCGCCGGCGTGCGGCAGCGCGTAGTCCATGAACGAGCCGGTGATCAACTGGCCGTTGTCGTCGTCATACATCACACGTTCAAGCAGCGCCTGACCGAGCCCGCTCGCCAGCGC
>JAXDOD010000088.1:0-31239 GCA_034669045.1 Alphaproteobacteria bacterium | reverse complement strand
TCGCGGCTTAGGCGAACGGGCGTTCAGACCACCAAAAGCGTCTCAATGAGCGAACACATCAGCGGAGCCACGGACCCCCAAGAGAAAGCAAAGCTTCAATTTCCAGGTTTTTCAGCAGACTGCTAGAGCATTTTCAGGAAAAGTGGAATCCGGTTTTCCGTCGAAAATGCGACCAGCGCAAGAGTCCTAGCGCACGACCGCTGCGCGGGCTCACCCCGGCGCCGGCCTGCCGTTGGCAATGGTCGGGGCGAACCGGTTGTTGGTGAGGAAGCGATCGGGCCGCACCCGGCCCGCGTCGGAGCGGTTGCCGCGCCAGGTGGCAAGCTCCTTCATCGACTGCGTAAAGACGCGGCCGCCGGCATCGATCCAGGTAAGCCCGTCGGCCGCCTTGAAGGTCTTGATGTCCGACAGTCCGCCGTCCTTGTAGTGTTGCAGCCGCACGCCGCGGCCGCGCGCCATCTCGGGCACCTGCTGCAGCGGGAAAATCACCAGCTTGCGGTTCTCGCCGATGGCGGCGACGAGTTCGCCCTCGATCACCGCCAGCGCGCGCGCCGCGTCCGGCGGCTTGACGTTGAGCACCTGCTTGCCCTTGCGGGTGTTGGCGAGGCACTCGTCTTCGGACACGACAAAACCGCGTCCCTGCGCACTCGCGATGAGAAACTTGCGGCCGCCCTGATGCCGGAAGACCGCGATCAGGTCGCTGTCCTGTTCAAGGTCGGTGAACAGCCGGATCGGCTCGCCATGACCGCGCCCGCCCGGAAGCTTGGCGGCGTCGAGCGTATAGAAGCGGCCGTTGGTGGCGAAGACGAGGAGCTTCGACGTGGTCTCGGCCGGGAACGCGAATTTCAAGGCGTCGTCCGCCTTGAAGGCGATCGCGGACAGGTCGGTGACGGTGCCCCGCAGCGCGCGGATCCAGCCCTTCTCCGAGACGACCACGGTGACGGGCTCGCGCTCGACCAGCGCCTCTTCGATCGCCGCCTCGTCGTGTTCGGGCGGCTGCGCGAAGCCGGTCCGGCGCTTGCCGAGCGGAGTCTTCGGCCCGAATTTCTCGCGCACCGACTTGATCCCGGCCGCGACCGTCTTCCACTGCTCCTCTTGCGAGCCGAGGAGGTCATTCAAGGTCTTGCGCTCGGTGCGCAATTCCTTGTCCTCCGTCCTGATTTCCATCTCCTCGAGCTTGCGCAGGTTGCGCAGCCGCATGTTGAGGATCGCCTCCGCCTGCACCTCCGAGAGCTTGAAAGCCTTGGTCAGCGCCGGCTTGGGTTCGTCCTCATTGCGGATGATCTTGATGACCTTGTCGAGGTTGAGATAGGCGACCAGATAACCGCCGAGCACTTCCAGGCGATGGTCGATCTGCGAAAGACGATGCCGCGTGCTGCGCAGCAGCACGTCGCGGCGGTGCGCGAGCCATTCGGTGAGCGCCTCGGCAAGGCCGACCACCGTCGGGATGCGGCCTTTCACCAGCACGTTCATGTTGAGGGGGATGCGGCTTTCAAGCTCGGTGAGCTTGAACAGCGATTCCATCAGTAGCTCGGCATCGACCGTGCGCGCGCGCGGCTCGATCACGACGCGGATGTCCTCGGCCGACTCGTCGCGCATGTCGGCCACGAGCGGCAGCTTCTTCTCGTTGATGAGCTCCGCGATGCGTTCGACCAGCCGGCCCTTCTGCACCAGCCACGGAATCTCGGTGACGACGATGAGATAGGTGCCGCGCCCGGTCTCCTCCTTGTGCCAGCGCGCGCGGACACGGAACGAGCCGCGGCCGGTCGCATAAGCCTCAGCGATCGCCTCGCGCGGATCGACGACGAGCCCGCCGGTCGGGAAATCCGGGCCGGGGACGTATTTCAGGAGCGTCTTGCTGCGCGCGTTCGGGTTGTCGATCAGATAGAGAGCCGCGTCGCAAAGCTCCGCCGCGTTGTGCGGTGGGATCGCGGTCGCCATGCCGACTGCGATGCCCTGCGAACCGTTGGCGAGCAGGTTCGGGAACGCTCCCGGCAGCACCGCCGGCTCATTCTCCGAGCCGTCGTAGGTCGGCCGGAAGTCGACCGCGTCCGCATCGAGGCCGTCGAGGAGAAGCTGCGCCACGTCGGTGAGGCGCGCTTCGGTGTAGCGCATGGCCGCCGGGTTATCGCCGTCGACATTGCCGAAGTTCCCTTGCCCGTCGACCAGGGGATAGCGTTGCGCGAAATCCTGCGCGAGCCGCACCATGGCGTCATAAACCGACTGATCGCCGTGCGGATGGAACTTGCCGATGACGTCGCCGACAACGCGCGCGCATTTCTTGAACGCGGCGGCCGGTTCGAGCCGCAATTGCTGCATCGCGTACAAAAGCCGCCGGTGGACCGGCTTGAGCCCGTCGCGTGCGTCCGGCAGCGCGCGGTGCATGATGGTGGAGAGCGCGTAGGCGAGATAGCGCTCCTCGAGCGCATCCCGCAACGCGATGTTCTCGACGCCGCCGGCCGGCGGGGGAATCAGTTGCTTGCCCATGCCTTACGGATACTGCGCGCAGCCGCCCGCAAACAAGCGCCTTGCGGCGGCCAGGTCGAGTTTGCGGCCCAATCATGGCCGTGCGCTAAACGGCGGCTGAATGCGCCGCTCAGCTAGCGTTCCACTTGCACCTGTTAGGGATGGCGCAGAGGGGCACGAATCGAGGCGGCGTCCACCGCCTCAGGAGAAGCAAGATGCGTAAGCTCTGTCTCACTCTCGCCACCGGCGTGGCGGTTCTCGCGGCAGGTGCGTTGTCCAGCCCGGCCGGCGCGACCACGCTCGGCACCGCCGGCGGCCTGCGCGCCGCCGTTCAGGAGACCGCTGTCGTCGACCAGGTGCGGCTGGTCTGCACCCACTTTTGGAACGGGCGCTGGCACCGTTTCGAGCAGTGCTTCTGGTCGGGCGGTCATCGTCATGGCCATCGCCGCTTCCGCTGATCGCGGCGGCCGAAATCACAACAGCGTTATCGGCATTCCTTGGGCGGTCGCAAGACCGCCCATTTTATTGCGCTGCACGCAACGATAATAGCGAGGACAATAGCGAGAAAGCGCAGTGACCCTGCAACCGTTTGCACCCCGATACGTTGCTTATGACGGGTGACGCCTATGAACAGGCGATGAATGCTTCAGACATGAGACATTCCCGATTCAGGTGCTAAAGCGGGACCCCAGGGGGGCGAATTGAGATCAGTGCTGATCCTCAACACGCTCAAGGAGAATGTCATGCGAAGGCTCGTGCTGACTGTTGCGGCCGCCCTGCTCACGCTGGGCGCGGTGACGAGCGGTGCCAATGCAGCGCCGCTCGGCAATCTGGGAGGTTTTCGCTCCGCGATCGACGAAACGGCGCTGACGGAAGACGTCGCGCTCCGTTGCACACACTGGTGGAACGGCGTGTGGCACAAGCGTCTCCGATGCTTCGATTCCTATCCGTACTACAGCTATGGACCCCGCTTCTCCATCGGTCCGCGCATCGGCGGTTTCCGCAGCTTCCATCGCGGCGGCGGGCGCCGCGGCCGGCGGTGACGTTCGAAGGCTGAGCCGGGTACAGTGCGATTGCCGGAATAGCGCATCGTAACGGTGGGCGGCCGCAAGGCGGCCCACCGCGGCGCGCTTCATGAGGCAGCGCGCGCCATCCGGTACGCATTGAGCACCGCGCTCACGAAACTGCCGCGAGCCTCCGGCAGCGCCAGTCCGCGCGGCTCGAACACGTGGCGCAGCAGGAAGAACCCGGTCACCGCGAAACCGTCTTCCAGATCGGCGGCGGTTGGCATGCCATTGGCTCGACCCAGGAAGGCCGGAAGCCGCAACAGCTTGTCCTGCCACGGCGCGCCGGCATCGCGCGACACCGCCCGCCCGCTCTTCGGCGATACATAGGTCAGCTCCGCCGTCGCGCCGGTCGCCGCGCAGCGCTCGAGGTCGAGACCGAAGCCGAGTTCGGCGAGCAGCCCGAGCTCAAACCGAACCACCTCCGGGCCCGCGAGGCGCGCATCGAGCAGGCGCCCGAGCAGCTCGGCCAGCGCCGCATGGATGAGCGGGTGGGGATCGCGTTCGGGCAGCAGCCGGCAGAGCGCGCCGAGATGCGTCACGCCATAGACCGCGTGCGCGGTCGCGAACAAGGACGCCGCGGCAAGGTCGAGCCCTTCCACCGTGTAGTTGCCGAGATGCTCATCGAGCCGCGCCCGCCAGGTGGCGCTGACGCTATTGCCGGGCTGCAGCACCGGGCGCAAGCGGGACCCCGCCCCTCCCCGCACCAGACCGAGATGGCGGCCATGCTCGCGCGTCATCAGTTCGACGATGGCGCTCGCCTCGCCGTGGCGCCGCACGCCCAGAACGATGCCTTCATCGGTCCATTGCATCCTCAGTCCTTCGGAAACTCGAGTCCCATTTCGCGGTAGCGCTCGGGGTCGTCGCCCCATCCCTCGCGCACCTTCACGAACAGGAACAGGTGCACCGGCTGTTCGAGGATCGCCGCGATCTCGCGCCGCGCCTCGGCGCCGATCGCCTTGATGCTCGCGCCGCCCTTGCCGAGCACGATCTTCTTCTGGCTCTCGCGCTCGACATAGATGGTCTGCTCGATGCGTACCGAGCCGTCGCTGCGCTCCGTCCACTGCTCGGTCTCGACCGTGGACTGATAGGGCAGCTCCTGGTGCAGGCGCAAATAGAGCTTCTCGCGCGTGATCTCGGCCGCGAGCTGGCGCAGCGGCGCGTCGGTGATCTGATCCTCCGGATAATGCCATGGCCCTTCCGGCGCGTGCTCCGCGAGCCAGCGCTTGAGATCGGCGACGCCGTCGCCGGTGAGCGCCGAGATCATGAACGTCGCCGCGAACGGCATCCGCGCATTGAGCTTTTTCGCCGCCGTCAGCAGCGCCGGCTTGTCCACCAGGTCGATCTTGTTGATGAGCAGGAGCTTCGGCTGCCGCAGCTCGGCGAGCCCCCGGACCAGCGTATCGGTCCCCTCGTCGATCCCGCGCTTGGCGTCGATCAGCGCGCCGACGATGTCGGCATCGTGGGCGCCGGCCCAGGCGCTCGTCACCATGGCGCGATCGAGCCGGCGGCGCGGCGCGAAGATCCCGGGCGTGTCGATAAAGATGAGCTGCGCATCGCCTTCCGTCGCAATGCCGCGCAGCGGCATGCGCGTCGTCTGCACCTTGTGCGAGACGATCGTGACCTTGGCGCCGACGAGCGCGTTGATGAGCGTCGACTTGCCGACATTGGGCGCACCGATCAGCGCGATGAAGCCGCAGCGCCTGCCGGCCGGCGCGTCGGCCGCGGAATCAGCCATCGGGAAGCTCCGCGTTGACCCCTTCGCGCGCCAGCATGGCGGCGGCGGCGGCCTGCTCGGCGGAGCGCTTGGACCGCCCGAGCCCTTCCGCGGGCGCGCGGCCGGGCAGGTCGACGGTGACGCGGAACTCAGGATCGTGGTCGGGGCCCTTGCGCTCGACCTCGCGATAGGACGGCGTCGGCAGCCCGCGCGCCTGCGCCCATTCCTGCAGCAGGGTCTTGGCGTCGCGCAACGGCCGCGCCGGCTTGCGCATGCGCTGCTCCCAGAACCGCTCGATCAGCTCGGCCGCGGCCGGATAGCCGCCATCGACATAAACCGCTCCGATCAGCGCCTCGCAGACGTCGGCGAGGATCGCGACGCGGCTTCGCCCGCCCGCATTGCTCTCGGAGGCGCCGAGCCTGATGGCGGCGCCGAGATCGATCGCACGCGCCACGTCCGCGCAGGCCTCCTTGCGCACGAGATCGGCCAGACGGCGCGACATTTCCCCTTCGTCGGCCTTCGGAAAGGAACGAAACAGCATGTCGGAAACTACCAGGCCGAGGACGTGGTCGCCGAGGAATTCGAGCCGCTGGTAGCTGGCGCCGCGATTGCGCGCCCCGGCGAGCGCCGAAATATGGGTCAGCCCCTGCTCGAGCAGCGCCGGGTCCTTGAAGCGGTAACCGATGCGGGTCTCGAAGTCGCCGGTGGCGCGGCGCCGGCGCTTGGTCTCCTTGGCGGCGGGAACCGCGCGCTCGGCGGCGGGGCCGGCTTGAGCCGCAGGTCCGGCGGGGTCGAGCGGGGCGCAATCGAGCGGCTTCGGCTCGCGGGCGGTCGTTGGCGGCGGTGCTGGCGCCACGGCACGGGCGGTCTTGCGGATCGGCTTGCGGCTCATCTGAGCATCATGAAAAACCGCCCCCAGCGCAGCGCCGAAGGCCAGCGCCAGACCTGCCAGGCCGCGGCGCCGTCGCCGATCGAGAAGTAGATGATCTCGGCACGCCCGACAATGTTGTCGAACGGCACGTAGCCGACCTCGTCGAGGACGCGGCTGTCGGTCGAGTCGTCGCGGTTGTCGCCCATCATGAAATAGCGGTCCGGCGGGACCTCATAGACCGGCGTGTCATCGAGCGGGCCGTTGTCCTGCAGATCGAGGGTCGTGTAGGTCACCCCGTTGGGCAAGGTCTCGCGCCAGCGCCGCACCGGCACGCCGCCGCCGGGCACGTCCTCGGTGTCGACATAGTTCTCGATGCGCTCGCGCTTCACCGGTTCGCCGTTGATGTGCAGGTGCCCGCCGATCATCTGGATGCGGTCGCCGGGAAGACCGATGATGCGTTTGATCAGGTCCTGGGTATCGTCGCGCGGCAGCCGAAAGACCGCGATGTCGCCGCGCCGGGGCTGCGCGCCGAAAACCCGGCCCGAGAACAGCGGCGGCGAGAACGGCAGCGAATAGCGGCTAAAACCGTAGGAAAACTTCGACACGAACAGGGAGTCGCCGACCAGCAGCGTGGTCTTCATCGACTCCGATGGGATGTGGAACGGCTGATACAGGAACGAGCGCACGACGAGCACCGCGAGCAGGACCGGCACCCAGAATCGGACCGCCCTCTTGAGCTCGCTGTCGCCTTTCTTCGGCTCGGCCTCCGCGTGCATGGACATTCGTCATGCCGCCCGCGCGGCAGGCCGCTCCGCATCTATCTCACGATGGTGAACAGCCGGCCCCAGCGCACGGTCCAGGGCCAGCGCCAGACCTGCCACGCATACTCCCCCTCATGAATCGAAAAGAAGATGATCTGGGCGCGGCCGACGAGATTCTCCAGCGGCACATAGCCGACTTGGCTGAGCACCCGGCTGTCGGTGGAATTATCCCGGTTGTCGCCCATCATGAAGTAATGGCCGTCCGGCACCAGGTAGGGCGGCGTGTTGTCATAGAAACCATTGTCGATCAGGTCGAGCGTCGTATAGCTCACGCCGTTCGGCAGCGTCTCGCGCCAGCGCTTGACCCGCGTGGTGCGGCTGCCTTCCTCGGTCTCGATGAAGTCGTCGATGCGCTCGCGCTTGACCGGCGCGTCATTGATGTGGAGCACGCCCTCGATCATCTGGATCTTGTCGCCGGGCAGCCCGATCACGCGCTTGATGTAATCGGTGGAATCGTCCTTCGGCAGCCGGAACACCACGATGTCGCCGCGCGTCGGCGTGCCCGACCAGATCCGCCCGGAGAACAGGTTGGGCGAGAACGGCAGCGAATAGTGGCTGTAGCCGTAGGAGTATTTGGAGACGAAGAGATAGTCTCCGACCAGCAGCGTCTCCTTCATGGAGCCGGACGGGATGTTGAAAGGCTGGAACAGGAAAGTGCGGATGACGAGCGCGATGATCAGCGCGTGAAAGATCACGCGCAGGGTCTCGGCAATGCCGCCTTCTCTTCTTTTCGCTCCGGAGGTCACACTCATCTGCCTCTCGTCCGTCGTGGCTTGCGCACCCCGCGCGTCCTTCTAGCCGCTGCGACGGCAGGGCGCAATCAAAGCCCATCAATTTAGTATGACCATTTGTTTAGACTGATTCTGATGATATCTCAATAACTTGGATCAAAGACCCGCGGCTGCGGCAGTATCCCATAACGAGGAGTGATGCTCGGGAATGCGACCGAATCCGCAGCCCGCCGACGCTCCACGGTTTCAGTGCGGAATACCGTTCGCGCCCCCATGCGGCCTCAGGGCGCCCGCGGCACCGCCGAGATCAGGACGAAGGCCTGCGCCATCGGCCCCTCGTCCGTGATGGTGACGTCGATCTGCGCCTGACAGCCCTTCGGCGTGATCGCCTCGAGCCGCTTGAGCGCGCCGCCGGTGAGCTTCATGGTCGGCCGTCCCGACGGCAGGTTGACCACGCCCATGTCACGCCAGAACACGCCGGCGCGCAGCCCGGTGCCGAGCGCCTTGGCGCAGGCCTCCTTGGCGGCGAAACGCTTGGCGTAGGTCTCGAAGCTGTTGGCGCGCCGTTCCGCCTTGGCGCGCTCGGTTGCGGTGAAGATGCGCGCGAGGAAGCGTTCCCCATGACGCGCGATCACCCGCTCGATGCGGCGCACGTCCACCAGGTCCGAACCGATGCCGATGATCATGCGCCATCCCTCGTCATGGCGCTGGCACGCCCACGTCCCATGGCGGCACGCATGGATGTCACGACCGCCGGCAGGCCGGAATAGACCGCCTCCCCGACCAGGAAATGCCCGATGTTGAGCTCGACGATCTCCGGCAGCGCCGCGATCCGTTCCGCCGTCACGAAATCGAGTCCATGCCCGGCATGCACTTCGAGGCCAAGCCGGCGCGCGAGGCTGGCGCCCTCGCAGATGCGCGCCCATTCGGACGGCGCGGTGGCGCGGCCCTGCGCGAGCGCGTCGCACCAGGCGCCGGTATGGATCTCGATCACCGGCGCGCCGAGCGCGACCGCCGCCTCGATCTGGCCGGGCTCCGGCGCGATGAACAGCGACACGCGGATGCCCGCGCGCGTGAGCTCGGCGACCGCGGGCGCAAGCTGCGCGCGCTGGCCGGCGGCATCAAGGCCGCCTTCGGTGGTGCGCTCGGTGCGCTTTTCCGGCACCAGGCAGGCGGCGTGCGGGCGCGTCCTGACCGCGATGGCGATCATCTCCTCGGTGGCCGCCATCTCGAAGTTGAGCGGTTTTGCGATCGTGGCTTTGAGGCGGGCCATGTCGTGGTCGTTGATGTGGCGGCGGTCCTCGCGCAGGTGCGCGGTGATGCCGTCGGCGCCGGCTTCGATCGCAATCTGCGCGGCGCGAACCGGGTCGGGATGGCGCCCACCGCGCGCATTGCGGATGGTGGCGACGTGGTCGACGTTGACGCCGAGGCGGAGGTGGGGAACGGGCATGGCAGCGATCAATTCTCGGTTCGCAAGCTTTATTGAGTCACAAGCTTTCTCGGCTCGCAAGCTCGGATGTTTCCCACGGGTGTAAAATCGGAAGGCCTTCCGCTCGTTCCCGCCACAGCGGGGACCCAGCGCCACATGGACAAAGCCAGCGCTACTGAGTCCCGCTTCCGCGGGGAGCTATCTCCACGGACGCTTACGCCGTCACGCGCTCCGCATTCGCGACCACATTCTTGGCCCGCAACTGGGCGATGATCGAGGTGAGGTGCTTGAGGTCGTAGACTTCGAGATCGATGGTCAGCGAGGTGAAATCGGGCGATTGGCGGGTCATGCGGATGTTGTCGATATTGCCGTCGTGCTCGGCGATCACCTGGGCGACCTGGGCCAGCGTGCCCGGCTCGTTCACGGTTTCGAGCGCGACCCGCGCGGGGAAGCGCTGCGCGGTGACGTCGTCCAGGTCCCAGCGCAGGTCGAGCCAGCGCTCGGGGGTTTCCTCGAAATCCTTCAGCGCCGGCGATTGGATCGGGTAGATGGTGATGGCCTCGCCCGGGGTCAGGATCCCGACGATGCGATCGCCCGGCACGGCGCCGCCGTTGGGCGCGAACCGCACCGGCAGGTCGCTGTTGATGCCGCGGATCGGGATCGCCGGTCCGATCGTTCCGGGCACCTTGTACTTGACGGATTTGGCGCGCTTGAGCCCGAACCAGCCGCTCTCCGCCTTGGGCTGCTGCGCGATGGCGGCGGCGCGCTCTTCCTTGTAGTCGGGATACATGGCGCGGGCCACGTCGGCTGCGCGCATCTCGCCGCGGCCGACGGCCGACATCACGTCCTCGATCGAGGCGCGCGCCAGCCGCGGCAACGCGCCCTGCAGGTTCTCGTCCGAATAGGCGACCTTGGCGCGCTGGCACAGCCGCTCGACGATGCGGCGGCCGAGACCGGCATACTGGTTGCGCACCGCCGCCCGCGTCGCCCGGCGGATGGCGGCGCGCGCCTTGCCGGTGGTCACCAGCGATTCCCAGGCCGCCGGCGGCGAGGCCTGCGCCTTCGACGTGATGATCTCGACCTCGTCGCCGTTGGTCAGTTCCGAGACCAGCGGCGCGATCTTGCCGTTGATCTTGCAGCCGACCGCGGTATTGCCGACGTCGGTGTGCACCGCATAGGCGAAGTCGATGGCGTTGGCGTTGCGCGGCAGCGCGATCAGCTTGCCCTTCGGGCTGAAGCAGAACACCTGGTCGTGGAAGAGCTCGAGCTTGGTATGTTCGAGAAACTCTTCCGAGTTGGAGCCCTCGGCCAGCAGCTCGATGGTGCGGCGCAGCCAGGCATAGGCGCTCGATTCGCGCGACAGCATCTCGGTCGGCGAGCCGGCGCCGTCCTTGTAGAGCGCATGCGCCGCGATCCCGTATTCCGCGATCTGGTGCATCTCGCGGGTGCGGATCTGCAGCTCGACGCGCTGTTTGCCGGGACCGATGACCGTGGAGTGGATCGAGCGGTAGTCGTTCTGTTTGGGCGTCGAAATGTAGTCCTTGAAACGGCCCGGCACCACCGGCCAGGTGGTGTGGACGATGCCGAGCGCCTGATAGCACTCGCCGGGCGTCTTCACGACCACGCGGAAGCCGACAATGTCGGAGAGCTGCTCGAAGCCGACGGACTTGCGCTCCATCTTGCGCCAGATCGAATAGGCGCGCTTG
Source organism: Alphaproteobacteria bacterium (assembly GCA_034669045.1). Taxonomy (GTDB): domain Bacteria; phylum Pseudomonadota; class Alphaproteobacteria; order Rhizobiales; family Xanthobacteraceae; genus VAZQ01. The sequence goes on along the minus strand of JAXDOD010000088.1, from coordinate 20,434 downwards.
CGCCGGCCGCTCACCTCCGCGGCGATGCCGCGATCGGCGAGCTTCTTGGTGAGCTGCTGCTCGATCTCCGCCACCAGGCCGACGTTCTTGGATTCCAGCTCCTCGAGCCGCTCGCTGACCACCTGGTAGGCGTCGGCGTTGAGCTCGCGAAAAGCCAGGTCTTCGAGCTCCTCGCGCATCTCGTGCATGCCCATGCGGCCGGCGAGCGGCGCATAGATGTCGAGCGTCTCCTCGGCGGTGCGCCGGCGCGTCGCCGGCGGAACGTGGGAAAGGGTGCGCATGTTGTGCAGCCGGTCGGCGAGCTTGACCAGCAGCACCCGCACATCGTCGGCGATCGCCAGCAGCAGCTTGCGCAGGTTCTCCGCCTGCTTCGCCTCCTTGGTGACGAGGTCGAGCTTCTTGAGCTTGGTCAGGCCCTCGACCAGGGTGCCGATGTCGGGGCCGAACATCTGGTCGATCTCGGCGCGCGTGGCGGCGGTGTCCTCGATGGTGTCGTGCAGGAGCGCCGCCGCGATGGTCGAATCGTCGAGCTTGAGATCGGTCAGGATGGCGGCGACCTCGAGCGGATGGGAGAAATAGGGGTCCCCGGAGGCGCGCTTCTGCTCGCCATGCGCCTTCATGGCATAGACATAGGCGCGGTTGAGGAGGGCCTCGCTGGTGCCCGGATTGTAGCGCCGCACGCGTTCGATCAGGTCGTATTGCCGCATCATCTGCGGCTTCGCGGGCTTTCTCGGTCTTATCGTATTTTCAAGGGCTTGCGAGACGACGTTGAGGCCGCGCTCGAGCGGAGCCCGGGTCCGCGCCTGGTTCTGCATGCGCGGCAGGTCTGAGTTGGAGCGCGCCATGATGTCTCTCCGCCGGCAGCGCCTCCGCCGCCGGTGTCCGGAAGATCCTGTCCCAGGATATCACGGTGATTCCGGTACGCCACAAGGCGCGACCGCATGGCTGCCAATAAACCAATAAACCTGCCGTCAAAACAGATCGGCCCGGAACAAGCCGGGCCGCGACTCCTGCCGGAAATGTGGGCAGGCCTTATTCTTCCTCTTCCGGCTGCTCTTCCGGTGGAGCGAGGCCCTCGAGCCCCTTGAGCAACTCCTCCTCCGTCATGCGCTCGGTGGTGACCTCGGTGTCGTCGGCATCGACGGTGGCGCCGGCCGCGCCCAGCAGCGGAACGGTTGCGGGTTCGGGCTCGTCGACCTCAACATATTTCTGCAGCGAATGGACGAGCTCTTCCTTGAGGTCGTCGGGCGAGATCGTCTTCTCGGCGATTTCGCGCAACGCGACCACCGGATTCTTGTCGTTGTCGCGATCGATCGTGATCTGGGAGCCGGACGATACCATACGGGCGCGGTGACTCGCCAAAAGCACGAGGTCGAACCGATTCTCAACCTTGTCGATGCAGTCTTCAACGGTGACGCGGGCCATGGGCGCTCCTGCAATGCAACATTGCCGAATGTGGGCGCTTGGTATCCTTCTTGCAAGCGCGGCGCAAGGATGAATTACGCAAGGGGCGATGACAGAGGAGTGAACTGCGCAAGGACGAATTGGGGTCAAGTGTTGACCCCACCGGAGTAAATTCTCCTTGGCGCGGCTTGCGGCCTCTGTTACCCAAAGCGCGGGAAGCGCCTCCGCTATTATACGATGGGATTAGTTGTGGCGGTGCGCGGCCGCCTCTATTGAGAGGCACGATCCTTCGTCCAGGATAGCACCCGGCGAGGCTGCTTGCTGCTGCATGCAGCCGGAGCCGGAACGGTTCTCCAGTTTTGATCACGAGCGAGACATCATGGGACTCCAGACAGAAAAAATCGCAATGTTTATCGACGGCGCGAACCTGTACGCGACCGCCAAGGCCTTGGGCTTCGACATCGACTACAAGCGGCTCCTGCGCGAGTTCCAGTCGCGCGGCTATCTGCTGCGCGCGTTCTATTACACGGCCGTAATCGAGGATCAGGAATACTCCTCGATCAGGCCGCTGATCGACTGGCTCGACTACAACGGCTACAGCGTCGTGACCAAGGCGACCAAGGAGTTCGTTGACCAGACCGGTCGCCGCAAGGTCAAGGGCAACATGGACATCGAGCTTGCGGTCGATGCCATGGAGATCGCCTCGACCATCGACCACATGGTGCTGTTCTCCGGCGACGGCGACTTCCGCTCGCTGGTCGAGGCGGTGCAGCGCAAGGGCGTGCGTGTCACCGTGGTGTCCACGATCTCGACCCAGCCCCCGATGGTCGCCGACGAACTACGGCGCCAGGCCGACATCTTTCTCGATATCGTCGAGCTGCAGTCCAAGATCGGGCGCGACCCGGCCGAACGTGCCGCGCGTGAAGCACGCGAGCCGCGCGAGCGGCACCCGCAGTTCCTGCAGCGCAGCGCCACGCCTCAGCGGACGCCCGCCGCTGCCGGCGCGGACGACGACGAATTCGAGGATTAGCGCGCAGGCCGTTTGGGTCGGTCCACGGCCTGATCCGGTGATCCCGCGACAGCGGGAGCTCCGGAGTCGCTTGCTCTCGTTCTTCGATCTCTTGCGCTGGCTCCCGCTGTCGCGGGACGCGTGGACGGTGGGCCGATTCCCATGAGCGGGACATGTTCCAGGCCCTCCTTGACGGCCATGCCCGGCGCGCCGACGAGCGCCGGCCCCGCCGTGCCAGGCGAGTCGTCCACGCCCGGCCGCGATTGTCCGCTCTGCCCGCGGCTCGCCGCGTTCCGCGCAAGCTGCCGGCAGCGTGAGCCCGGCTGGTTCAACGCACCTGTCCCCGCCTTCGGTCCGCGCGCCGCGCGGCTGCTCATCGTCGGCCTTGCGCCGGGACTGCAGGGCGCGAATCGCACCGGCCGGCCCTTCACCGGCGATTATGCCGGCGACCTCCTCTACGAGACGCTCGCCCGTTACGGCTTTTCCCGCGGCGCCTATGCCGAGCACGCCGGCGATGGCCTTGAGCTCGTCGATGCCCGCATCGCCAATGCGGTGAGCTGCGTGCCGCCGGAGAACAAGCCGCTGCCTGCCGAGATCAATACCTGCCGCCGGTTCCTGGCCGCGGCCATCGCCGAAATGCCGGAACTCCGCGCCATCGTCACGCTCGGGCGCATTGCCCACGAAAGCACGGTGGTGGCGCTCGGCCAGCGCCGCGCCGCGATCCCATTCGTACATGGCAGCGCGCATGACGTGGGGGCGCTGAGAATTTTCGTGAGCTACCACTGCTCGCGCTACAACACCAATACGGGCGTACTGACGCCGGACATGTTCCACAAGGTCTTTGCAAACGTGCGCGAATGTCTCGACCGCGCGTAAACGACCGCGGCACATTCAAAGCCCACCGCCGCTACATCACCTCCGCAACCATCACGGTCACGCCGCCGGTCGCGAAATTCGGGATATCGGCCATCGCCCGCTGCGCTTCCGGCGTCGCCAGCACCGATTTCATGTGGTCGTGATTGTCGAAATAGACGTCCGCGCTGCGATAATACGCGGCCCGGCCGCCGTCCGGCGTGCCGACGAATTTGGCCAGCTCCAGGCGTCGGACGCCCCTGATCTGCTCCGCGATCGGGCTGTGGGTCTCCTCATAGTATTTTTCGAAATCCGCGGGGTTTTTCGGATGACCATAGAGCACCGTCAGTTTAACCATGACCTTGCCTCCGTTGGGTCGCGCCGGCCGCGTGCCGCAGCTACGCTTTCGCCCGCAGCCATGCGACGACCTCCTCGGCATTCTTGTCCGGCGGAAACACCGGATAGAACACCTTCACGATCGTGCCGTCCTCGATCACCAGCGCCATGCGCTTGAGCAGCGTCATGCCGGCCGCCGAGAAGGTCGGCAGCTTGATCGCGCCTGCAAGCACGAGCCCGGCGTCGGACAGGATCGGGAACGGCAGCCCGAGGCGGTCGTGGACCTCGCTCTGATAACCGGTATCCTGGGTCGAGAGTCCGTAGAGTTGACCGACGCCGAGCTGCCTGAGCTCGGCGAAATGGTCGCGGAAGGAGCAGGACTGCGGCGTGCAGCCGCGCGCGCCCGGGATCGCATCCCAGCCGTCCGGCAGCGCCTGGCCGGGGACGCCGGTGCGCGGATAGACGTAGACGACGGTGCGGCCGGAGAGCTTGGAGAGATCGACTTGCGAGCCGTCGGTTCCTCCGAGTACGAGCGACGGCAGCTTGAACCCCGTGAGGTGGCGGGCCTCGCCGTCGTCTTGCGGCGCCGGAATGCCCGCGGGCAGCACATTGGGATCGTGCGGGGCCGATGGCGGGGTGGTCATCGAAGCGTCTCCGGCAGCTCCATGACGCAAGCGGTGCCCCAAGGACGCCGACCCGTCAATGGCATTGTCGGTGGCCGGTGGGCGGCGACGGAATCGAGTCTGACCTGGTGCACGCCGGCGCGCCACTCTCGTTTGATATGAGCCGGAATGAGGATCAATACCGTCAGCGGTCGGGGGTTCGCGTCAGCGGCCGCCGCGCGGTATGCCGCACCCTGAGAATGCGAACTTCGTTCTTGCCCGCAATGATTTTGTAAAAAACAACTTAAGGATAAGGCCGCAAGCCCATGAGCCGCACGCCTTCCTTGTCGGTCGTGCGCCCGATGGTCGGATACTTCGAAAGCAATGAAACAAGATTTTCAATTCGTGCGACGACTGCCGCCGCAGCGATCGGATTGTCTTCTTCTAGGTACGCGAAAATCTCGGCCACTTGCGCGAGCGCGCGCCGGCTGTAGCTGACTTTCATCGACGATAGCGATCAAAGACTGCCTTTACTTCCTCGTCAGTAGCCACTTCACCACGCGCAATCTCTTCAAGCGCCTCTTCAATATCGGCGCGCTCTTCGTCGGTGAGCCGATGAGGACCTAGAGCCTGCGCCTCCATCGCGAGCAGCAGTTGTGCTGCATCCTCTTGCCGCGCCGGCGGCCAGGTCCGGACGCGCTCCAACACGTTATCGATTTGCTCTTTGGTCATCACGGTCGCTCTAGCACAACGCAAGCCGGCTTTCCAGGCAACCGGATTTAAGAGATGGTCGCTCACCCCTTGGCGCGCATCAGCCGCCCGCGCTCGCGCTCCCAGCTTCGCTTCTTCTCGGTCTGGCGCTTGTCGTAGAGCTTCTTTCCGCGCGCGACCGCGAGCTCGATCTTGGCGCGGCCTTTCTCGTTGAAATAGAGCTTGAGCGGAACGAGCGTCATGCCCTCGCGGTCGACGGCGCCTGAAAGCTTGTCGATCTGCCGGCGATGCAGAAGGAGCCGGCGGGGGCGCTTCGGCGCGTGGTTGAAGCGTCCGCCCTGCAGGTATTCGGGGATGTTGGCGTTGACCAGCCAGATCTCGCGCCCGCGCGAATCCGCATAGGATTCGGCGATGGTCGCCTTGCCCTGGCGCAGCGACTTGACCTCGGTCCCGGTGAGCGCGATGCCGGCCTCGAACACCTCGCCGATCTCGTAGTTGAACCGAGCCTTGCGGTTGTCGGCGACGATCTTGTTCTTGCCGTCCGATTTTGCCGCCATCAACCCTCTCCAGGAATCGGCGGCATCATAGGCCGCCTCGCCTTATCTGGCTTGCGATTTCAGAAGGTCGCGGATTTCCGTGAGCAGGACTTCCTGCTTGGAAAGCGCCGGCGCCTTGGCGGCCTCGGCGCGCATCAGCCGGTTGAGCGCATTGACGATGAGGAACAGCACCCAGGCGATGATGAGGAAATTGATCACGATGGTGAGGAAATTGCCCCAGGCCAGGACCGCGCCCTGCTTCTTGGCCTCGACCAGCGAATCCGCGGTCACCTTCGGCGACAGGCGCACGAAATAGTTGGTGAAGTCGAGCCCCCCGGTGAGGGCGCCGATCACCGGCATCAGGATGTCGGTCACCAGCGAGGTGACGATGGAACCGAAGGCGGCGCCGATGATCACGCCGATCGCGAGATCGACGACATTGCCCCGCATCGCGAATTTCTTGAATTCCTCCAACATGCCTTGCCTCCTCTCGGCAATCGCCCAGCCGCATGAACAATGATCCCGGCGGCTCCGCCCGCGCGGCGCACGACCGGTCCACGGCGGGCAAATCTAATTGACCAGGCCGGCGTGGACCATGGCCTCGCGCACGGCGGCCTTGGTCTTGTCGGCGAGCGTGACCATGGGAAGCCGCACCGTCTCGGCGCAGCGCCCGAGCACGGAGAGCGCAAACTTCGCCGGCGCCGGGTTGGTCTCCAGAAACAGCGCCGTGTGCAACGGCATCAGCTTGTCCTGCAGCGCGAGCGCGGCGGCATAGTCGCCCTTGAGGCAGGCACGCTGGAACTCGGCGCACAGCCGCGGCGCGACATTCGAGGTCACCGAAATGCAGCCGTGCCCGCCATGGGCGTTGAAGCCGAGCGCGGTGGCGTCCTCGCCCGAGAGCTGGTTGAAGTCTTCGCCGAGCGCCGCGCGCTGCTGCGACACCCGCGCGACGTTGGCGGTCGCGTCCTTCACGCCCGCGATGTTCTTGAGCTCGAACAGCCGCTGCATGGTCTCCACCGACATGTCGATCACCGAACGCGCCGGAATGTTGTAGATGATGATCGGGATTCCGATGGCGTCGTTTATCGCCTTGTAGTGCTGGTAGAGGCCCTCCTGGGTGGGCTTGTTGTAATAGGGCGTCACGATCAGCACCGCGGCGGCGCCGGCGCTTTCGGCGTGCCGGGCGAGGTCGACCGCTTCGCGGGTCGAGTTCGAGCCGGCGCCGGCCACCACGGGAACCCGGCCCTTGACCTGCCCGGTGCACCACTCGACCACGCGCTTGTGCTCGTCGTGGGTGAGGGTCGGGCTCTCGCCGGTGGTGCCGACCGGGACCAGGCCGTTGGTTCCTTCGAGGATCTGCCATTCTACGAGGGCGCGGAAGGCCGCCTCGTCGAGCGCGCCGTTCTTGAACGGCGTGACGAGCGCGGTGAACGATCCTCGAAAGCTCGTCCTTCCAGTCATGGTCAGATCCTAAATTCCGGCGGGCAGCCGCTGCGTGGCGGCCTTCCCGATTTTGCAGCCTTCCCGCACAAGCGCGGCGAAGTCAGGGCGTCGCCGCCTTTTTGCCGTGGTTGGCGGCCAATGGTCACGGTCCGATTAGCGCTTCGTCAATCTTATCAATAGAATAAAGATGGGGAAAGCGACCCTCATGGCTGGACGGACCCATTGATCACGCAGGCCCGCATCGCGCTCGTGACCGGTTTGACCCTAGGGCTGCTGGCGCTCGGGCCAAGCGCAGACGCGCAGACGACGCCGACCGCGTCCGAAAAATCCGACGCCAAGCCGGCGGCTGCGAAGGCCGCCACCAAGAAGGACGAACCGAAGAAAGGCGCGGCGAAAGCCGGAGCGGCCAAGGGCGCCGCGAACAGCAAAACAGCGAGCAAGCCCGGCGCGGCGTCGAAGTCCACCCTTGCCAAGGGGTCGGCATCAAAATCCGCCTCGATCACCGGCAGTGTCACGCCGCTTGCGGTCGCCTATAGCGGCCCCACCTCCTCGGTCGACATCGCCCAGGTCAAGACCGCCGTCTCGCTCGCCCGCCAGGGCAAGGCATCGCAGGCCACAGAGATCCAGCAGTCGATCGGCGACCCGGTCGCGCGCAAGCTCGTCGAATGGGCGATCCTGCGCAGCGACAGCAACGGCGCCGAATTCCCGCGATATAACGCGTTCATCGCCGCCAATCCCGGCTGGCCCGCCATCGGCTTCCTGCGCCGCCGCGCCGAAGCGACCTTGTGGCAGGAGAAATCCGACGCGGCGACCATCCGCGCGTTCTTCGCCAAGGAGCCGCCGCTCACCGCCAAGGGCCGTTTCGCACTCGCCCGCGCGCTCCTGGCGCAGGGCGACCGCGCCGGCGCACAGGCGCAGGTACGCGAGGCCTGGTGGAACGAGAATTTCTCCGGCGACCTGGAAGGCCAAGCCATGGAAGCCTTCGGGACCATGATCACGGCCGCCGACCACAAGGCGCGCATGGACATGCGCCTCTATGCCGAGGACGTTGACGGCGCCATGCGCTCGGCCAACCGCGCTGGCGGCCATGCGCTCGCGATCGCCAAAGCGCGCGCCGCGGTGATCAAGAAGGCCGGCAACGCCAAAGCGCTGCTCGACGCGGTTCCGGCCGAAGCGCGGCGCGACATCGGCTACATCTTCAGCCGCGCCCAGTTGCATCGGCGCGCCGACCAAGGGGCCGAGGCCGGCGAGCTGATCGTCAATCTTCCACGCGATCCTTCGGCCGCCATCGACGGCGACCAGTGGTGGATCGAGCGCCGCCTCATCGCCCGCAAGCTGCTCGACCTCGGCGATGCCAAAAGCGCCTACAAGGTCGCGCGCGACGCGGTGCCGCCCGGCAAGGAGAACTACCGCATCGAGCAGCAGTTCACTGCCGGCTGGATCGCGCTGCGCTTCCTCAACGATCCGGCGACGGCGCAGAGTCATTTTTCGAAAATCGCGCAAGGCGTCAGCAACCCGATCTCATTGTCGCGCGCGAGCTACTGGCAGGGCCGCACAGCGGAGGCGATGGGCCGCAGCGGTGAAGCGCGCTCCCACTACGAGGCCGCCGCCCAGTATCCGACTGCCTATTACGGCCAGATCGCGCGCGCGCGCATCGGGCTCAAGGACCTGGTGCTGCGGTCTCCGCCGCAGCGCCCGGACGGCGCTCAGCTCGAGGTGGTGCGCGCGGTCGAGCTGCTCTACGCCATTGGCGAGCGCGATCTGATCGTGGGCATGGTCGCCGACCTCGGCGACCGCTCGACCGACGCCGGCGGCCTTGCGGCGCTCGGCGAAGTCGCGGTCCGCAACAAGGATGCCCGGTCCGTGCTGCTGCTCGGCAAGGCGGCGCTTGCAAAGGGGCTGCCGCTCGACCCTTACGCCTTTCCGACTTTGGGGATGCCGGACTATCGCGCCATAGGACCGGCGATCGAAACGCCCATCGTCTACGCGATCGCACGCCAGGAAAGCACCTTCAATCCGAAGACCATCTCGACCGCTAAGGCCATGGGCCTGATGCAGGTCACGCCCGAGGCGGGCCGCTACGTCGCGAAGAAGTTTGGCGTGAGCTTCGACGTGAAACGGCTCATGTCCGACCAAGTCTACAACGTGCAGCTCGGCGCCGCCGAGCTGGGCGACCTGATCGTGGACTATCGCGGTTCCTACATCCTCACCTTCGCCGGCTACAATGCCGGCCGCGGTCGCGTGCGCGACTGGATCGCGCGCTTCGGCGACCCGCGCGATCCCGACGTCGATCCGATCGACTGGGTCGAGCGCATCCCGTTCTCGGAGACCCGCAACTACGTGCAGCGGGTGATGGAGAACCTGCAGGTCTACCGCGTGCGGTTCGGCGGCGGCAACAAGCTCACGATCGAGGCGGACCTGCGCCGCGGCGCGGTGGCGAACTGACGGCCTATGAGAAACGGCAGCACAGGTTGCCAATCACAATTTCAGCGGACGACGTTTTGATGCACGGGCCAGCCCGCTATTTCTTGGCAATTCCGGGCGCGCGGGATGGCGACGCCGCCGAACAAAACCGACTCCATTCCCCGTCAATGCCCAATTTGCTTGACCGAACCGTTGCGGTCGAACCGAATACCAAAAAGGGAGTGCCGTTGTTGGCGGCGACGGAACCGACGAGCATGAGACTTGCTTGCCCGGATCGAGCCACGACCATAGGGTGTCGGTGACCGCATCGCGCTTTCGGCTGTGAGCGGGGCGCGCATTTACAAGATCAGTTAGCGCACACACAACAACTCCCGAAATTGTTGTTGTTGGGGTTGTTAGTGCAACTGCCCGTCGTGGAGGTGGCAGAGCAGATAAAATTGGAGTAACCGCCCACTCTGGAAATTGTATTACCAGTGCAAGTGCAAATCCCATCCGAATTCTGAGCATTTGCACAGACCGCGCTGCTGTTAACGGAGGGTCCTTGTGGCCCCTGCGGCCCCGTTGCTCCGGTCAATCCAGTTGGTCCTTGTGGCCCCGTTGCACCCGTCAATCCAATTGGTCCTTGTGCTCCCTGCGGCCCCGTTGCTCCGGTTAATCCAATTGATCCCTGTGATCCCTGCGGTCCCGTTGCTCCCGTCAATCCAATTGGTCCCTGTGGTCCCACCGGCCCCCTTGCTCCGAGTTCGGGGATCGGGCCGCCGACGACATTCTGCGTGTTGCCGGTAATCGCATTGTTGCCGTAGGAGTTCGCCGCCGCCCCACCCGCGATATTGATGCCGACGGCGTTGCCGACGATCATTGTATCTTTCAAATACACAGTCGTATTCGGGCCGGCATTCACGCCCGTCCCCTTCACGTTGAGAATTTCGACCTGGTTGAAGGTGGCCGTGACGGCGCCGGCGGTGGGGGCAAGATTGATCCCGACGAAGCTGGCATTGGAGAAATCCGAAACCAGCGTGTTCGATATGAACAATTTGCTGTTGGCGCCCGGCGTAAAGTTGAGGCCGACCTGCGTAAGACCGCGGATTACGCTGTTCTGGATGTTCAACGACGCGCCGCTATTGAACGCGATTCCAGTCGACCCGGCACCGGCCCCTTCGATGACCAGACCGCGCAGGTTGATGGTGTCGTTGGCGCCGGCATTAATCGTAATGCCGGTGCCGCTTGCGGGCACCAGAACGCCGGCCTCGCCCAGCCCGCCGACGATGCTGATCGATTTTGTGATGGTTACCGCCCCGTAGCCGCCCGGATCGAGCGTGTTGATCTCGCCGCTGGCGGCGGTCTGGGTGATGGCAAAGGCAAAGGTCCGGCACGGGCTGAGGCGGGCGCAGGTGTTGGTGTCGACGCCGTTGGAGGAAACGAAGGTGCGTGTCAATTGCGCCTGCGCTGGCGCAGCGTGCAGGCACAGGGACAGAACGGCAGCGGTGAAAACTGACGCGGTGGTCTTTATCATGGAAGCCCCCCCCCCGAGTTTAGCGATCACGCGATCGCGACAACCATGAGTATACAACAATCGGTTGTATAATTCACCCCACTCCGCGTCCGCTGGCCCCGGTAACGCCGCTTCGGCCCGACGTTTGGGTGGCGACGCAGCTTATGGCTCCTTCGCCGACACGCTGAAGCTTTGTGGCGTTTCCCCGCGCTGCCAGATGTCGTGCATCCGCGCATAGGCGGTTTCCAGGTGGCGCCGCAGGCGGTCGGTGTCGAATACGGGGGTGATCAGCCGGTTGCGCGCGAGCTTCTGGCGAATCGGCGACAGCCGCGCAGGCTCGGTGGCGAGGCGAAAGGCGAGCGCTTCGTACTCATCGAGGCTTGTCGTCACCAACTCGGGCAGTCCGGCGGCGGTCAGCAGGCTCGCCGCGACGCGGCCGGCAAAAGTATCTCCTGCGCAGGTAACGATCGGCAGGCCGGCCCATAGAGCATCGCTCGCCGTCGAATGGGCGTTGAACGGCAGCGTGTCGAGAAACAGGTCGGCGACGCGCTGGCGCGCCAGATGGTCCGGCATCCCCGCAAGCTTGGGCGCGAAGACGAGCCGTCGCGGATCGATGCCGCGGCCGGCGGCGGTATCGCGCAGGCTCCCCGTGGCCCGCGCGTTCATTTGCGATAGCCACAGCACGCTCCCCTCGACCTTCGCCAGGAGCCGCATCCACAGCTCGAAGACGGCCAGCGACATCTTGTTGCTGTTGTTGAAGCAGCAGAATACGAAGCCGCGCTCCGGCAGTCCCGCCTGCGCGCGCGAAGGGGTATGCGGGGAGATCGGCTTGGTGGCGTCGTTGGGCAGCAGGCAGTCCGGAAGATGAACGATCCTTTCGGTGTAATAGGGCTGCTGATCGAACGGGACGCAGACCGGATCGGCGACCACATAGTCGATGAAATCGGCGCCGGTGGTGCCGGCGATGCCGAGGTAGTTCACCTGGATGGGCGCCGGACGGTAGGCGAAGATGCCCATGCGGGAAAATTCCGTGTGGCCGCTGAGATCAATCGCCAGATCGGCGCCGCTCTCGCGCACGAGCCTGGCGACGTCGCCATCGCCAAGAGACCGCACGTCGTGAAAGCGGTCGAACGCACCCGCGATGCGCGCGCGGATGTCGCTGCGATCATCGGGACCGAACGAGATGCCGAAGACCTCGAAGCGAGAGCGGTCGTGGCGCTCGATCAGCTCCACGAGCACATAGGAGAGCGGGTGACGCCGGAAATCTCCCGACAGATAGGCGAGCCGGATCTTGCCAGGCCGAAGCGCCGGCCGGACCGGCGCAAGCGGCTGCACCGTCGGAATCTCGTGCTCGACATAGCGCCTGGTCCAAGTCAGCAACTCAGCCGGACCGATCGGAAGCTGCAGCAGCGTGATCGGCGAGATGATCGAGCGGCCATCGGCGAGGCGCGGACTGAGCTCGCCGACGATGCGCGCCACCTTTTTCCAATCGCAGATCGACAGATAAAGGCTCGCCAACGCACCCGCAGCATTGGGATGTTGCGGGTCGAGCGCCAGCACGCGTTCATGGCAGGCGATCGCCTCTTCGGCACGATCGAGTTTGACCAACAGGTTACCGCGGGTGAGCAGGGAATCCGCGTGATCGGGATCGATCGCGAGCGCGCCGTCCACGCTGGCGAGCGCCTCGCCGTGGCGTTGCAGCATCCCCAGCGCCTTGGCGCGATTGCATAGCGCGCCCACATGATCCGGCGCCACCGCGATCGCACGGTCATAACTCGCCACCGCCTCTGCGTGGCGTCCGAGCTCCGCGAGCGCGACGCCGCGGTTGTTGAGAGCTTCGGCGTGCCCCGGGTCGATGCGTAGCGCCTGGTCGTAGCTTGCCAGCGCCTCGTCGCGCCGGCTCAGCGCGTTGAGCAGGAAGCCGCGATTGTTGAGAGCGTCCACATTGCCGGGATCGGCGGCGAGCAGGGCCTCGAAGCTTGCGAGCGCCTCCTCGCGGCGGCCGAGCTCGATGAGCGAGATGCCCTGCCCCATCAGCGCATGGACATGATCAGGCGCGACCGCGAGCACCTTGCGAAAGCACGCCAAGGCTTCGTCATGGGCGGCGAGGCATCGCAGCGCGTTTCCGCGATTGCTGGCGGCCTGGAGATCGTCGGGCGTGAGCGCCAGCACGCAGTCATAGGCGGCGAGCGCCTCGCGACGGCGCCCGAGCTGGAACAGCGCATTGCCACGCCCCAGATGCGCCTGCGGCACTTTTTCGTCGAGCGCGATCACGCGGTCGTAGCTCGCCAGGACCTCGTCGTGACGTCCAAGCTCGACCAGCGCCGCGGCGCGGTTGAACCAGTTCTCCAGGGCCTGGGGCTGGATCGCAATCGCCCGATCGTAGCTCTCGACCGCTTCGGTCTGGCGGCCGAGCGCGACCAGCACGTCGCCCCGGTTGCCATGGGCGTCGGCGAGTTCCGGCTGACAGGCGATCGCCGCATCGAGGCTCGCGAGCGCCTCCTGCGGCTGCCCGACCTGGGCGAGCGCCATGCCGAGCAGGAGATGCGCCCCTTCCCGCCGCGGATCGACGGCGAGCACGCGGCGTGCGAATTCGACGCCTTCGGCAAGGCGCCCCTCCCGGCAGGACACCTGCGCGAGGTAATAGAGCGCGTCCGCATTGCGGGGCTCGCCCCGCAAGACCATCCGGTATTGCTCCGCCGCCTCCGCCAGCGCGCCACGGCGATAGAGCGCGAGCGCCTCCTGCAGCAGCGGTGCGGTTTTGTCCACGACCCGATCCTCGATTGCGCGCCTGAGACTAGCACGCACCGATCGGATCGACGCTGAAGCCCTGCGGGCGCTCGCCTCGCCGCTGCATCTGCCACATCGTGGAGAAGGCGGCCTCGAGATGGCGGCGGAAACGGTCGGTGTCGAACAAGGGGCAACGCAGCCGATTGTCCTCGAGCTGGCGCCGCAGTGAACCGAGGCGCGGCGGATCGGTTGCCAGCTTGAGCGCCAGTGCTTCGTAGTCGTGGAGATTGCCGGTCACAAGCTCCGGCAGGCCCGCGGCATGCAGGAGACTCGCCGCCACGCGGCCGGCAACGGTGTCGCCCAGGCAGGTGACGAGGGGCAGCCCCGCCCAAAGAGCATCGCTCGCCGTGGTGTGGGCATTGCAAGGCAGCGTGTCGAGAAACAGATCGGCGCGCCTGAGGCGCGCAAGATGCTCGGGCAGAGCGCGGAACGGCGCAAACACCAAGCGCGCCGGATCGACGCCGCGGGCCGCCGCTTCCCTGCGCAGATTGCCGGATGCGAACGCGTTAGTCCCGAACAGCCACAGCACGCTCCCCTCAACCGCGTGCAAGAGCCGCATCCAGATGTCGAACATCGGGCGGCTGATCTTCCATGCGGAATTGAAGCAGGCGAAGACGACGGCGTCGTCGGGAAGGCCAAGCTCGCGGCGCGGCGGAATCCGCGTTGCGATCGGCCGCTTTGAATCGTTGACCTGGTAGCTGTCGGGAAGATGCACGATCCGTTCCGGGTAGAACGGCTGCTGGCTGCGCGGCAGCACGACCGGATCGGCGATCACGTAGTCGATGAAGTCCGCGGCGAACGGGCCCGGGTAGCCAAGGAACGTAGCCTGCACCGGCGCCGGGCGATAGGCGAGGATGCCAGGCCTGGCCCCTTCGGTGTGACCCTTGAGATCGACCGCGATGTCCACGTCGTGCTCCTGGATGAGCTTTGCGATATCGAGGTCGCTGCTGGTCGTGACATCGTGGAACTGGTCGAAGGAACGCACGATCCGCGCGCGCATGTCGCTGCCGTCGTCGTGCCCGAACGAGATCCCGATCACGTCGAAACGCGCGCGGTCGTGGTGCTCGAACAGCCCGGCCGCCAGGTAGGCGGTGGCGTGGTCGCGGAAATCCGCCGACAGATAGGCTATTCTGATCTTGCCATCGCGACGCATGACGCGCTCGCGGACCAGCGCGGCGCGCTTGCGAATCCTATGCGCGACGTAACCGCGGCTGCATTCCAGGAGTGCCGCGGAATCGATCGGAAATCCTAAGAGGATGAAGGGCGAAATGACCGACGTGCCTTCGCGCACACGGCGATCGAGCGCGCTCGCGACCCGCGTCGTGCTGTTCCAATCGCACATCATGAGCTGGCAGTTTGCGAGCTCGCCGAGCGCGCGGGGATGCTGCGGATCAAGCGCCAGCATGCGCTCGTAACAGCTTGCCGCCTCGTCATGGCGGCCGAGCCTGATCAGGACACTGCCCCGCGCGTCGAGCGCGTCGAGCAGTCCCGGTTCGATAACGAGCGCGCGGTCGTAGGCGGCGAGCGCCTCCTGGTGGCGATCGAGCAGTGCCAGCGCATTGCCACGATTGAAATGGATTTGTGCGAAATCGGGCTTGAGCGCGAGCGCGCGCTCGAAGCTCGCAAGCGCTTCACCATGCCGGTGCAGATCGTGCAGCGCGGCGCCACGGTTGCACCAGTTCTCGGTCGAAGCCGGTGAAATCGCAAGCGCACGGTCGTAGCTCTCAACCGCCTCGGCGCAACGGCCGAGCTCGGCCAGGGCGTCGCCGCGGGTGCCGTGCGCATCGGCAAGACTGGGCTCGGCGGCGATGGCCTCGTCGAGGCTCGCGAGCGCGGCCTCCGGCTGTCCGAGCCGCGCCAGGGCCAGGCCAAGGAGGAGATGGACCCCTGCCCGCTCGGGATCGACGGCCAAGGCGCGGCGGGCGTAATCGATGCCCTCGACCAGCCGGTCCTGCTGGCAAGAGATCTGGGCCAGATAGTAGAGCGCGTCCGGGTTGCAGGGATCGCGGCCCGTCACCTGCACATAGCGTTCGGCCGCTTCCCCGAGCGCGCCCCGGCGGTGCAGCGCGCGAGCTTCCTGAAGCAGCGCGGCAACATCCATGATGGCGCTCTTGGTTCTTGTGTCGGGGCGAGGCTAGCACATCGACGGCCAATCCGGATGATTGCCCGCCGGGACGCGTGCGATAGTCTCGGTCCCGAACCGACAGCGCGCAGGAGCCACGATGCCGGAGAATTTTGCGAGCCACTTCATCACCGCGCCGGACGGGCTGAAGCTGCATGTGCGCGCCTACGGATCGCGCGCTCTGGCAAGCCTCCCGGTCATCTGCCTGCCGGGGCTTGCGCGCACCGCCGCCGATTTCCACGCTTTGGCCGGCAGGCTCGCCGGCGACCAAGCCCAGCCTCGCTATGTCCTTGCCATGGACTATCGCGGACGCGGGAAGTCCGATTACAACCGCGACAGCGGCAACTACAGCTTCACTACGGAACTCGCAGATGTGCTGGCGGTACTCACCGCGCTCGGCATCGGGCCGGCGGTCTTCGTCGGGACGTCGCGCGGCGGCATCCTTGCGATGCTGCTCGCGTCCGTGCGACCGGCCGCCATCGCAGGCGTTGTCCTCAACGACATCGGGCCGGTGATCGAGGCGCGCGGGCTGGCGCGGATCAAAAGTTATCTCGGCAAGCTGCCGCAGCCCGCGAGCATGGAGGAAGCCGCCGAAATCCTGCGCCGGCTCTTCGGAGCGCAGTTTTCGAAGCTCACGGCCGAGGAGTGGATGGACTTCGCCCGGCGCACCTTCAAGGAGCGGGACGGCCGCCTCGTCCCCGACTACGACGTGAAGCTCGCCAAGACGCTGCAAGGAATCTCGCTCGAGCATGCCTTGCCGCCGCTGTGGAAGGATTTCGAGGCGCTCGCCCGTGTACCCCTGATGGTCATCCGCGGCGCCAACTCCGATGTGCTCTCGGCGGCGACCGTGACCGCCATGCGCGCGCGCCGGTCGGAGCTCGAAGCCGTCGAGATCGCCGACCAGGGTCATGCACCGCTGCTTGCCGAGCGCGAGATCATCGATCGAATCGGCGCATTCGCAGACGGCTGCAACCGACCGAAGCGCCATTGAGCAAAAAAATCCCCCGGCGGAAGGCCCGCCGGGGGTCGGTATCGTCGGCAATTGCCGAGCAGGTTCCGCTGCGTGCGGACTGCTACTCGGCGCCACTCGCCGGGAAGCTGCGCTGGGCGCGGAACACGGCCGAGAGAATGCCCTGGTCCTTCGCCGTGTACACGCCAGTCGGGCGGGCACCTTGCGTCTTCGAGATCGTCACCTGCTGGTCCTTGAAGGCGGTTTCGATGCCGACGTAGAGCAGTTCGACCGCGAGCCGGAAGCCGGGGACCGGATACCA
Organism: Alphaproteobacteria bacterium; assembly: GCA_034669045.1. Classification (GTDB taxonomy): domain Bacteria; phylum Pseudomonadota; class Alphaproteobacteria; order Rhizobiales; family Xanthobacteraceae; genus VAZQ01. Next base: position 3,442 of record JAXDOD010000088.1, on the reverse strand, counting down.
GTCGGTATGCGAGCCGACCAGCCAGTAGCCAAAGCCCGGATCGCAACGCGCGGTCGACCCCGCCAAGCTCGCCGCGACCGCGAAGCCCTGCGCGGCTCCCCGGCAGAACACGCCGCTGTTGATCACGGTGTCGTTGTAGCTCACCTTCGTGTGCGTATACATGAGGGTGGACGAGAAGTTCGGGGCCCAGAAGTGCTCGTAGCCGGCTCCGAACGTAAACACCGAGGTCAGCTCAAGCGCGCCACCGTTCACGTACACCGCGTCGGTGATCCACCCGAACGAGATCTTGTTGTTGCCGCCGTACAAGCCGGGGCTGTTCAGGTTGCTGCCGCCGCCGTAGGCGCTCGCACCCGAGCTCCAGCCAAAGTAGCCGCCGAAGTGATCGCCAGGGGCGAGGAACGGCGCCTTGATGTCGATGCCGCCCAACACGGCGATGCCCCACTTGTCCTCAGGATAGCCGCACAGCGAGGTGCCCGGCTGGAGGCAGGTGAAGCCCGGCGTCGGGCCCGCGTAATAGGTGGCGTGGATCGGGTTGCCGATCACCGACACCTGCGCGCGCCCCCAAGCTTGGTTGACGTTCACCAACGCCCACGGATTGGGATACATTTCGCCGTGTTCGCTGCCGGTCGTGTTCGTTCCGATCGTGGCGACCTGTGGAACCGACAGATTGGTGAACGGCTTGAACCGACGCTCGTCGGCGCCGATGCTGGTGGTGACGCCGTTGCCCCATTCCCACGTGTAGGCGATCTGGTTGGTGCCGTTGGAGCCAGAGTCGCTGTGGTTCTGGTTCTGGTGCAGCATCTTGAAGCCGTCATCACCCATGGTTCCGGGCGTGTCGGTGTAGGACTTGTTGCGGCCGAAGGTGAAGCCCGCCCATTGGATGAACGCACGGGAGACGTTGATCGTGACCGTGCCCTGATCCTGGTTGTCGAAGTGCATCGCATAGAAAGTCCGCAGGGTGCCGTACTGGGTCTGCGTGCGAGTGTCGACTTCGAAGTGCGCACGGTGCCGCGTCGAGAACGCATTCGTCGTCCGGTCCTGCGCACCAGGTGCGCCGGTATATTGCGGCGTGCGGGAACCGGTGTTGTTGTAGCCGTAGTCGCCCCGCGCATAGCCACTGAACTTGATGCAGATATCGGAGCCGGGGATGTAGTAGAACCCGTCACCGTAGAGACTGCAGATCTTCACGTACTCGACCGGCTTGGCCTTGACGGGAAGATCGGCTGCCTGCGCCCCTGCGACCGCAACCACGCCTGCTGCGGATCCGAGGAGAAGACTTTTCACCATCTTCATTTGAACCTCCAAGTTGTTCGTCGTGGGAGGGTTCCGTCTCCGCCGGGTGCGAGCACCCCTGGAAGGTCCCCTTTCAGTCCCCTAGTCTGATCAGTTCCGATAACCCCCAAAGCTCCGGAACCGACCACGGCGACCTGGGGATGCCCCCCTCCGTCGCACGATCACCTTAGCTCACGACGCCCAGCAGGCAACGTTGAAGGGCCCTTTTTAACAGCCCGAAATACAGTTTCCGCCCAAGTGTTGCCCGAAAAACACGTGTCAAAACGGTGAGGGCGGCAATTTTGCGCACTGTCGTCACCAGGCGACGGCGGCGTGGTCGTTGCAGTAGTGAAACCGGCCCTATTCCGATGGGACGCGCGATGTCTTTGTTCCACACTACCCCGAGGTTTTTATTAAAGAGATACGGTTTGTCGGCATAAGTTTATAAGAATTTTATATCGCTTCGCGGTCGCCTGTGGCTCCGGGGCCACATAATGGAGCTTGCAACATCGACGTAACCAAGGCCGACGCACCCGTCGAAACGCCACGTTTCTGCGCCGTTTAGGACAATTCTCGCGCGCGCAGCATTGGCAAACGACGGAACGCCGGGGTCCTGTCGCTTCCGACCGCGGGCCTGGACAGCTTGCCGCCAGGTTGGATGCTGAAAAATATAGGAATCGCAGACACTTGCTCAATCACCAGCGCGCATCGGCGGCTGCATTGGCGAGATTTCAGCCAGGAGCTGCTGGCGGAGACGGAGGGATTCGAACCCTCGATACGGCTTTAGACCGTATAACGGTTTAGCAAACCGCCGCCTTCAGCCACTCGGCCACGTCTCCGACGACGGTCATTGCTACAAAACCCCTGTGCCACCGTCAAACGGTGCGGACGACTTCGGCGACTCCGCTGCCGTTTTGCGACTCCAGCGATGCCACAAAAGAGGTCACAACAGCTGTTCTGCGCAGGCCCCTTGAGCCGGCGCAAAGAACGGCGGCCAAGCTGCGCCAGCCGAGCCGCGCGGCATACATGCGCGGAACTCACGACGCGACTGTGACAGCCGCTCCCCCGTCGCAAGAGCAAATACACGCGCAAGGCGCGCATGACGCGATGGCTTTTGTGTTCCGGCGAACAGCGGGCGCGACGAACCGCTCAATGGGCCTTGAGCCAGGCGCGAGCAGCGCGCTGGGCCGCAGCGATCTCGCACTCCGACATCTGATCGGCGATCTCACGACGCAGCCGCGTGGCGTCCTCGTTGCCGCGCATCGCGGCGAGGTTGAACCATTTGTGCGCCATGACGTAGTCGACCGGGACGCTGCGTCCACTCGAATACATCATGCCGAGTTCGAAGAACGTATCGGCTCCGGTCGGCGCTTCTCCAAGCACCGCCGCATCCACGTCATTGAATTCAAAACGAGCCATGTCGGCCTCCCACCTGCGCACGCATTCGTCGGCGTTGCGAATTTCGTGCGATCCATGCTCAGCCCCCCGGCCGAGCGACCCCAAATATGGGAGACAAATTTGAATGGTGTTTTAAGCGACGGGCTCAATGGAAGATGAATCGAAATGTAAAAGATTCAATGAGTTGACGGGTGTTAAGCACCTAACTGTCGCTACCGTCGCACTTTTGCGAAAGTCCCGGCATGACGCTCTCCCATCCTGGTGACCTGGCGATAACCATGGCTCGTCACCACTGACAAAACCAGTTGCCACTTTGCGGTCACAGAGTGGCGCGAGTGAATGTCCGCTGCGGGCGATCAAACCAAAACGGGGGAACTCCTTCGATGATCAATGCGAGATTGTGCACCGTTACTCTTGCACTCGCTCTGCTCAACGCGCCGGGCCTACTGGCCGCACCAGCGGCCGAGCCGAGTGGCGCCTGGTTGACGGAAGGCGGCAAGGCAACGGTGCGGCTTGCTCCCTGCGGCCCTGCGCTCTGCGGCACCATCGTCGCGCTCAAGGAGCCGAACGATCCCGCGACCGGCCGTCCCCACACCGACAAGAACAACCCGGATCCAAACGCCCGCAACAAGCCGCTCATCGGGGTGCAGATCGTGCTCGGAATGCGCCCAAGCGGCACACCTAACACATGGACTGGGCAAGTCTATAATTCAGAAGACGGCAAGACGTATTCGGGCAGCCTGTCCATGGAGAATGCCAATACGATCAAGCT
>JAXDOD010000087.1:0-36867 GCA_034669045.1 Alphaproteobacteria bacterium | reverse complement strand
TGGCGCATCGGGACCACGCGGCTTGGGCCGCCATGCGCGGGCTGCGTCGCCCGCATCACGGCCACCGCCCCGACCCGCCCGGGTGTCCCCGGACCGGTCCCGCAGCCGGCGCCAGCGCATCTCCGCTGCCGCCGCCGCGGTCGTCCCCGCACTCAAGGCGCCCCATGAACGCGCCCTCGGACGGGACGAGGTGATGTGAATATAGTCCATTGTAGGAATAAATGTCAAGCCCCCCCGGCTGGGCAATTTTCAGAGCTTGCAGTCCGATGAGCGCAGCGAATCCGGGACCGGCCGAGCCAGCGGCGCCAACACGGCTATGGCAGCGGACGCCTGGGCACGGCGCTGCGCGCCTTTGCCCACCCCACGGAGCGCATGCCGGCGCCGTAGTAAACGTAGGGCGCAATAAGCGGAAGCGCATTGCGCCGTCCGGTCCGAGATCGACCTCGAGGCGGCGCAATCAAGCGATTGCGCCCTACGGACCTGGTTTTTGTATTCAGGGGCCGAGTGCAGCGGCGCGGTTGTAGGGTGGGCAAAGGCGCGTCTTCGCGCCGTGCCCACGCGTCCGCGGCACGGCTTCGTGGTTCCGCGTGGGCACGGCGCTGCTTTCGTCGTGCGGACCTGACTGAGGCCTTGGCCCGCGCCTTTGCCCACCCGACGACTTGCAGCCCGGATGGAGCGCAGCGAAATCCGGGACCGGCCGAGCAAGCGGCGCCGACCCCGGGTTCGCTGCGCTCACCCGGGCTACGCCTGCGACGCCGTTGCCAACCTGTTCATTCGCGCGCGCTCTTCCACTCGTCGAGCGGCTTCACGTCGGGCAGCTCGCCGTATTTGTGGGTCCAGATATCGACCGCCCATTGTTGCGCGCTCTTGCTTTCGCGCATTACGGCGGTCGCATGCGGCCAGCGCAGATCGATCAGGGCGCCGCGCGCCGCCGGACCTTCGACCACATGATGACGGAGCAGGCGCAACTGCTCGAGCACCAGCAGCAGGCTGGTCACGTTGCGGCTGGTATCGATGCAATCCATCTGCCCGGCCCCCTGGCGCGTCGCCACGCCGGCCCGCGCCACCCGCCCGGTGGTTCCCGCCGCCGGTCCCACGCGGCGGTCGAACCACGCCGCCGCGACCGCCACGGCGCGGCGCTCGGCCTGCGGCGACGCGCGGCCGGCGGCCAGCAGTTCGGCGAGCTTGGCGTGATCGCCCTTCCCGAGCGCGACTTCAGTGCGCAGCCGGCAGCCGAAGCCGTGACACACGATCACCCGCGCCGGCGTCGGCAGCGTCAGCGAAAGGCCCACATAGGCCTCGGCGATCGCCGCATCGAGGGCATGCGAGGCGGTCGATCCGCAATGGAGCGCCGCCAGGACGGCAACAAGAATGCGCAGCTTCATGCAGGGTCCTCGCCGCCAACGCGGCCGATCGGCGCAAATTCGTTGTCGCCCCCGCTGACAAACGCTAGCTTGTCCCATGAGCGCAATCCCCGTGCAAGCAATCCATGTCATCGGCGGCGGCCTTGCCGGCGCCGAGGCCGCCTGGCAGATCGCCGCGCGGCAGGTGCCGGTGGTGCTGCATGAGATGCGGCCGGTGCGCGCCACCGCCGTCCACAAGACGCCGGCCTTGGCCGAGCTGGTGTGCTCCAACTCGTTCCGCTCCGACGACCGCGAGCACAACGCGGTCGGCCTCCTGCACGAGGAGATGCGCCGGCTCGGCTCGCTGATCATGCGCGCGGCGGATGCGAGCCAGGTGCCGGCCGGAGGCGCGCTCGCGGTCGACCGCGACGGCTTTGCGGCCGCCGTGACGGCGGCGATCGAGGCCGATCCGCGCATCGAGGTCCGACGCGAGGAGATCGCCGAGTTGCCGCCGCGCGACTGGACGAGCGTCATCGTCGCGACCGGCCCCCTCACCTCGCCGGCGCTCGCCGCGGCGATCGCAAGACTCACCGGCGCGGACGCGCTCGCCTTCTTCGACGCGATCGCCCCGATCGTGCATCGCGACTCGATCGACATGTCGGCCGCCTGGTTCCAGTCGCGCTACGACAAGGCCGGGCCGGGCGGCTCGGGCCTCGACTACATCAACTGCCCGCTCACGCGCGCGCAATACGACGCGTTCATCGATGCGCTGCTCGCGGGCGAGAAGGTCGCCTTCCACGACTTCGAGGCGACGCCCTATTTCGACGGCTGCCTGCCGATCGAGGTCATGGCCGAGCGCGGGCGCGAGACGCTGCGCCACGGGCCGATGAAGCCGTTCGGGCTCACCAATCCGCACGCGCCGGGCACCAAGGCCTATGCGGTCGTGCAGCTTCGCCAGGACAACAAGCTCGCCACCCTGTTCAACATGGTCGGCTTCCAGACCAAGCTCAAGCACGGCGAGCAGGTGCGCATCTTCCGCACCATCCCGGGCCTCGAGCAGGCCGAGTTCGCGCGGCTCGGCGGGCTGCACCGCAACACCTTCCTCGATGCGCCAAAGCTCCTCGACCAGGCGCTGCGGCTCAAGGCCGAGCCGCGGCTGCGCTTCGCCGGGCAGATCACCGGCTGCGAAGGCTATGTGGAGTCGGCGGCCATCGGGCTGCTCGCCGGCCGCCTGGCGGCGGCGGAACGGCTGGGCGAGACGCTCGCGCCGCCGCCCCCGACCACCGCGCTCGGCGCCTTGCTCAACCACATCACCGGCGGCCATGTGGCGACCATCGATGCCGGGCCGCGCTCCTACCAGCCGATGAACGTCAATTTCGGACTGTTCCCGCCGCTCGCCTCCGCATTGCCGCGCGAGGACGGCGGCAAGCGCCTGCGCGGACCGGAGAAGTCGCTCGCCCGCAAGCGCGCGCTCTGCCGCCGCGCGCTCGACGATCTCGACGAGTGGATGTCCGGTGCGCCGCGCCTGGCGGCGGAGTGATCGCCATTGCCGGGGGCACGGTGTGCATTATTGAGCCCTCTCCCCTTGCGGGAGAGGGCTCAAGAAAGAATCCACGTACACATTCGGGTGAGGGGTTGGCTTCGTCAAAAGTACTTCTTACGAAGCAGACCCCTCACCCAATTCATTGCGCTGAGAGGTCTCGCCGCCCTCTCCCGCAAGGGGAGAGGGCGCAGCAATTCGCATTGCTCCCGCGGGTGCAATATCCATCACGGCGCCGCGGGACGGCCGTTGCGCGCGGCGCGCCACAGCGCCCAGGCCTTGCGAAAGGCCGACACGTCGGGCCCGCGCGGCGGCTCTTGCGCCGGGCGATCGAGCGCACGCAGATAGAGCGGCACCAGCGCCACCGGCAGCCATGCGGCGGTCAGCTCGGGCCGCGCCGCCGCGATCAGCGGCAGCGCGCGCGCATAGGCGCTGTCCGCCTGCGCGCGCAGATCGGCCGGCGAGATCGCGTCCGGAAGGGCGGCGCCGTGCAGGTTCGTTGGCGCCGCCAGAACCCGCAACAGGCCGGTCATGGCCACGCTGATCCCGGCCGGCTGCGCAAACACCAGGTCATTCACGCCGCAGTCGCGCGCGAGGATGAGCGCGGACAGCTCCATCAGGGTCGCGGAGGTATCGACGGCGTAAGTCGTGAGCTCGGCCAGGGTCTCGAACGGCCGCGCGGCAAGCTCGCTGCGGCGCGCTTCGATCATCTGCTCGAACGGGTGCAGCGGCAGCGCGTGCGCCTTGACGACGTCGACGATGGCGGCGGCGACCGGGTGGCCGCGCGCCTCCTCCGGCCGCCGGCCTTCGAGCACCTCGCGCCACCATTGCAGCCGGATCTCGCCGGCCAGCGGCTCGGTCACGGCGGCGGGAATGCGGGCCACCTCGGCGTTGAAGGCATAGAGCGCGATCAGCGCATCGCGCCGCGGCTTCGGAGCAAACATGGCGGCGAGCGAGCGGTCGGGATCGGCCGTGTGGACCAGCGCGCGGCAATGGGCGAATGCGTCGGGCATGACGGCGGAGCCTGGCGCGCCGGCGCGGCCGCGGCGATCGCGTCCCAGCCGGGCGAATCCTCATGCGCTCATTCCCGCGCAGGCGGAAATCCAGGATCGCTGACCTGGTCCGTGAGCGCCGGTCCCCGCTTTCGCGGGGACGAGCCGAGGACAACGATTCCACGCCCGTGGATACAGCGGAGCGGCTATTTCGACGCGTCCTCGCCCATGCGGGTGGTGCCGACGCCGAGATAGATCAGGATCGGGGCCGCGATGAAGACCGACGTATAGGTGCCGACCAGCACCACGCCGAAGATCATGGTGGCGACGAACGCATGAATGGCGTGGCCGCCGAACAGCAGCAGCGCCAGCAAGGCGAGCGTCACCGTCACGTGGGTGATGATCGAGCGCGACAGCGTCGAATTGACCGAACTGTTGAGCAGTTCCGGCATCGACAGCTTCTTGTACTTGCGCAAATTCTCGCGGATGCGGTCATAGATGACCACCGTGTCGTTGAGCGAATAGCCAAGGATGGTGAGCAGCGCCGCGATGCTGGAGAGATCGAAGTCGATCTGCATCAGTGACATGTAGCCGACGGTGAGCACCAGGTCGTGCACGTTGGCGATCATGGCGCCGAGCGCGAACTGCCACTCGAACCGGAACCACAGGTAGACCAGGATCGACAGGATCGCGAGCACGAGGCCGATCGTGCTGTAGGCCAGGAGCTCGGTCGACACCCGCGGGCCGACCGATTCCAGGCGCTGGTAGATGACCTCGTCGCCCAGCGCCTGCCTGATCTTGGCGACGGCGGCCTGCTGCTCGGCCTCGCCGCCGGGCTGGCGGGCGACACGGATCAGCACGTTCTCGGGCCCGCCGAACTGCTGCAACTGGACGTCGCCGAGGCCGAGGCCGCCGAGCGCGGTGCGCATCTTGGCGAGGTCGGCTGGACCGGACTTCGACTGCACCTCGATCAGGGTGCCGCCGATGAAGTCGATGCCCATGTTGAGGCCGTGGAAGAAGTACAGACAGATCGCCACGATCGACAGCGCCGCCGACACGGGGAAGCTGATGCGCCGGAAGCGCATGAAATCGAACTTGGTATCGTCGGGGACGATCCGCAGCAGCGGAATGGCTGGGTGAAGGCGCACGTTCGATCCAGCCTATGAAATCGCCAGCCGTTGCGGCCGCGTATACCTCACCCACCAGGCGACGATCAGCCGCGTCAGGGTAAAGGCGGTGAACACCGTGGTGATGATGCCGATGCCGAGCGTCACCGCGAAGCCGCGCACCGGCCCGGTGCCGATGAAGAACAGCACGGCCGCCGCGATGAAGGTGGTGATGTTCGAGTCCAGGATGGTCGCGAGCGCGCGGCTGAACCCGGCGTCGATGGCGGTGATCGGCGAGCGGCCGGTGCGCACCTCCTCGCGGATGCGCTCGTAGATCAGCACGTTGGAATCGACCGCGATCCCGATCGTCAGCACGATGCCGATGATGCCCGGCAGCGTGAGCGTGGCGTTGAGGAGCGACAGCACGCCGAAGATCATGGCGACGTTGATGGCGACCGCGATATTGGCGAACAGGCCGAACAGGCCATAGGTCACCAGCATGAAGACCACGACCAGCGCGCCGCCGAAGTAGGAGGCGAGCCTGCCCTTCTCGATCGAATCCTGGCCGAGGCCGGCGCCCACGACGCGCTCCTCGATGATCGTCAGCGGCGCCGGCAGCGCGCCCGCGCGCAGCAGGATGGCGAGGTCGTTCGCCGATTCGACGGTGAAGCTGCCGGAAATCTGGCCCGAACCCTGCAAGATCGGCTCGCGGATCACCGGCGCGGAAATGACCTCGTTGTCGAGCACGATGGCGAACGGCCGGCCGACGTTCTCGGCGGTGGCCTGGGCGAATTTGCGCGCGCCCGAGGAATTGAAGCGGAACGAGACGATCGGCTCGCTGGTCTTCTGGTCGAAGCCGGGCTGCGCATCGGTCAGGTCGGCGCCCGACACCAGGATGCGCTTTTCGATCAGATAAGGCGTCTTGCCCTGCTTGTCGGGGGCGTAGAGGATTTCCGATTCCGGCGGCGGCCGGCCTTGCAGCGCCTGCTCGACGGTCGTGGTCTGGTCGACCATGCGGAAATCGAGCTTGGCGGTCTTTCCCAGCAGCTCCTTGAGGCGCTGCGGGTCCTGCAGGCCGGGGACCTGCACCAGGATGCGGTCGGTGCCCTGGCGCTGGATCAGCGGCTCGACGGTGCCGAGCTCGTTGACGCGCCGCTCGACGATCTGGATCGACTGCTCGACCGCCTGGCGCACGCGCTCGACGATCGCGGGCTCGGTGAGCGTGATCTGGATCAGCCCGCCGGTGTTGACGATCTCGAGCGAGCGCTGGCCGGTGGCGCTCAAGATGCCGCCCAGCGGTTGCGACAGTTCGCGCACCTTGGTGAGCGCCTGCTGCAGGTCGGCGTCGCGCACCCGGACCTCGACGCCGTTGCCGCGCACGACCGGAGCGCTGACCAGCCCGACGCGGGCATCACGCAGGACGCGGCGCACGTCGTCGCGCAACTGGTCGAGCTTCTCCTTGCGCACGGCGTCGCGATCGACCTGCAGCAGGATGTGCGAGCCGCCCTGCAGGTCGAGCCCGAGCACGATGTGGCGCTGCGCCCACTTCGGCCAGCTCTGGACGGTCTTCTCCGGGAAGAAATTGGGCACCGCGCACAGGCAGAACACGAACGCCGTCAGCAGGATCGCCACCGCCTTCCAACGCGAAATATAGAGCATGGCTACCGACCGTCCGGTTGGCGCGTTGAGTGGAAAGCGTGCCGGCGATCAGCCCGCGTCGTCCTTGACCGGCTCGCCCTTGGTGCGCACGCCCGTCACCATCGAGCGCACCTGGCGCACCCGCACGCCGTCCGCGATTTCGACCTCGATCTGGTCATCGTCGACGACCTTGGTCACCTTCCCGACCAGTCCCCCCGAAGTAACAACGGTGTCGCCGCGGCGCAAGTTCTTGACCAGTTCCGCGTGCTCCTTCACCCGCTTCTGCTGCGGCCGCAGGATCAGGAAATACATCATCACGATGATGAGGACGAACGGGATCAGCATGCTGAACGTGTCGCCACCCAGCGGGCTGGATATCTGGGCAAAGGCGGGCGTCACGAACATCGTCTGGTCCCCTGCAAGCCTCGGAATCGACCGGCTTTTTGAGTGCCGCCCCATGCTTTTGGCTGAAATCGCGCGGACTATAGCGGGCGGGAGCCCAATTGCAACGCTCGTCTGGGCGCGTCGCATGCCGAGTTTGCCGCACGCAGCCTGCCGCGCCTGCGGGCCCGCCGGCCCCCGCCGGAGCACATTCAGTTTGCTTGAAACTGACTGTGCCCCAGCTTTTTTGCGGTGCTGGCATTTCCGGACGGAAAACCGGATTCCACTTTACCTGGAAAATGCTCTAAAGGGTGCGGCGCACCGGCACCCCCCATGGCCAAACGCCTCAAACAGCCCGCATCGAGCGCCAAAATGCCACGCCGGCCGCCGCCCGCGGCGCGTTCCGCACAGGCCCTCGACCGCATCGCCGAGGCGCTCGAACGGCTGGCTCCGCCGCCGCCCGCGGCGCCCGACTTTGCCGCCGCCGACGCTTTCGCCTGGCATCCCGAGGGCCGGCGGCTCGTCGCCGTGCCGCGCGTCAACCGGGTCGCGATGGGGCTGCTCAAAGGGGTCGACCGGATGCGCGATCTGCTGCTCGAGAACACCGAGCGCTTCGCGCGCGGATTGCCCGCCAACAATGCGCTGCTCTGGGGCGCGCGCGGCATGGGCAAGTCGTCGCTGGTCAAGGCCGTGCATGCGGCGGTCAACGCGGCGCGCGGACCCGGCAAGGCCGCGGCGGGCGCGCTCAAGCTGATCGAGATCCACCGCGAGGACATCGAGAGCCTGCCCGAGCTGATGGCGCTGATGCGCGGCGCGCGCGACCGTTTCATCCTGTTCTGCGACGACCTGTCGTTCGAGGGCGAGGACACCAGCTACAAATCGCTCAAGGCCATGCTCGAGGGCGGCATCGAGGGCCGCCCCGACAACGTGGTGTTCTATGCGACCTCCAACCGCCGCCACCTGATGGCGCGCGACATGATGGAGAACGAGCGCCAGAGCGCGATCAATCCCGGCGAGGCGGTCGAGGAGAAGGTCTCGCTCTCGGATCGCTTCGGTCTCTGGCTCGGCTTCCACCGCTGCACGCAGGACGAATACCTCGCCATGGTCGACGGCTATGTCGCCCATTATCGCCTGCCGGTGAAGCCCGATGCGCTGCGCGCGGAAGCGCTCGAATGGGCGACGACGCGCGGCGCCCGCTCCGGACGCGTGGCGTGGCAATACGTGCAGGACCTGGCGGGGCGGCTCGGGGTGAGATTGTAGGGTGGGCAAAGGCGCCTTTCCGCGCCGTGCCCACGCGTCTTTCGTGCAAGTCGCAGCAGAAGACGCGTGGGCACGCTGCGCTTTGCCCACCCTACAATCGAATGCTCAGCCGCCGTTCAGCAGCGGCGCGGGATCGAGCGGCGCCGGGCCCTTGCGCACTTCGAAATGAAGCTGCGGGGCGTCGACGTTGCCGGTCTGGCCGGACTTGGCGATCACCTGTCCGCGCTTGATGGTGTCGCCGCGCTTGACCATGAGTTCCTTGGCGTGGGCGTAGGCGGTCACGTAACCGTTGGAGTGGCGCACCAGCACCAGGTTGCCATAGCCCTTGAGCTCGCTGCCGGCGTAGGCGACGACGCCGTCCTCGGCCGCCTTGACGGGCGTGCCCTCGGGAACCGCGAAATTGATGCCGTCATTCTGCTGGCCGTTGGTCTTGGGACCGAAGCCCGCGATGATGCGTCCGTTCACCGGCCGCCGGAACGACGGGGTCGCCTCGACGGCGGCCTTCGTGGTGGCGGCCGTGGGCGCCGGGTCGGCGGAGGGCTTCGCCAACGTCGCGTTCTGCGCCGGCTCGTCGCCGGCCGCCGGTGCGGTCGGCGCGGCCGCGCCCTTGGGCGCCGCGAGCGGCTTCGACTGCGCGAGCTTTGCCGCGTCCTTGCCGGCCGCGCTGGTCGTGCGCACGCCCGGGATGACGATGCGGTCGCCGATATTGAGCTTGGCGCCGGGCGCCATGTTGTTCGCCTTGACGATCTCGGCGAGCGGCTTGTTGTAGAGCTTCGAGATCCGGGTCAGGGTATCGCCGGCCGCGACCACGTGCAGGCCGGAGCCGGCCGGCACGGCGGTCTTGAGCGGCGCCGCCGCAGGCGCCGGCGTCGGGCGCGCCGCGGCGGTCGCGGGCGGCCGGTTGGCGACCACGCTCGCCGTGTTGTAGCGCGGGATCACCAGCCGCCTTCCGGGCGTGATCGCTCCCGACTCGGGAAGCTGGTTGGCCTGGATGATGGCGGAGGCCGGCACGCCGTAGCGCTGCGCGATGACCTCGACGGTGTCGCCCTGCGCCACCGTCACCGCGGTGCCGCCGTCCCAGGTCCATTGGCCGCTCGGCTGCGCCGGCTTGCGCGGAGCCGGCACCGAGCCGGTGACGTCTTGACCGGACGGCGGATGATAGGCGGCCAAGCCGCGCCCGCCGCCGGTCACGCCCGCGGACGGCGAAGATGCGGCGGTCGTGGACGGGCGGCTGGCGGCCGGCGGTGGCAGCGCGGCCTGCTCGACGCGCCCGACCGGCGCGCTGGTCGGGGCGACCGAGCCGGTCACCTCGCCGTTCGACGATTTCGCTGCGAAGGGACTTTCGGCGAAGCGCGATGAATCGCCGCTGCAACCGGCGAGCCCGACGGCGATCACCGCCGGCCAAACCACTCGCGGCCGCGACCACGAGCGCAACAACGCGACGACCGAGGACATGATTCACTCACTCATACGCAACAATACAATCGTCGAGTTAATACCTTGGAGGTAAATAAGGCTTTAAGCGATTACGGAGGCTCAACCTTAACGCACGAACGCCAATTCCATTACAATTCACGCGCCTGCCCGGGCAGCAGCGGCACAAATCGCACCGCCAGCAGCTCTTCGCGTTTGAGCCCTTCTTCGGTCTTGGTTAACCGCACGATGCGCTGCGTCCCGCCATGCGGCCCGAGCGGCAGCATCATCATGCCGCGCTCGGCAAGCTGGGCGACGAGAGCATCCGGCACCTCCTCCGCCGCGGCGGTGACGATGATGCGGTCGTAGGGCGCGCGCTCGGGCAGACCGGCCAGACCGTCGCCGACATGCACCTCGACATTCGCATAGCCGAGCGTGGCGAGCCGCGCGCGCGCCGCCTCCGCCAGTGTGCGATAGCGCTCGATGCTGACGACCTCGCGCGCCAGCCGCGACAGCACGGCGGCCTGGTAGCCCGAGCCGGTGCCGATCTCGAGCACGCGATGCTGCGGCTTGAGGTCGAGCTGCTCGGTCATGTAGGCGACCACGTAAGGCTGGCTGATGGTCTGGCCGCAGGCGATCGGCAGCGCCTGGTCGGCATAGGCGGCGTCGGTGAAGCGGCCGTCCACGAAGTGCTCGCGCGGCACCTCGTCGAGCGCGCGCAGCACCGCGGCGTCGGTGATCCCACGCTTGCGCAGGTTGAGCAGGAACTGCATGCGGCCGACGCCGTCGTCGCCGGCCGGTCTGTCTGCCGGAGTGTCAGGCACGCCCGCCCGCCTTTCTCAGCGCTTCGCATGCGAGGCTCGCCCGATATAAGCGAGGCGGATAGGCCTTACAATCCAATCATCCGATCGAATGCGGCGGAACGTATCCGCCGCGCCGGCGTTGACTCCGCCCGGAGGACGGTTCGTGGCCGCTTTGCGCATTCAAAACATCCGATCCCCAGGTTGCCTTGCCGGCACAGGAGTGGTTTACGCTCTACCGGAAATCCTCTTGCAACGCATCGCGCGGTTTGCGCCTGGCAGGGCATGACACTCGCTCCTCGATCATCCGCTGGCAGCACCGCGCCGAACGGCAAGCGCATCCTCGTCGTCGAAGACGAGCTGATGATTTCCATGCTGCTCGAGGACATGCTGGGCGACCTCGGCTATACGGTCGCGGCGACCGCCTCGCGCGTCGACGAAGCGCTCCGCGCCGCCACCACCGCCGAGATCGACGGCGCGATCCTCGACGTCAACCTCAACGGCGAGACCACCGCGGCGGTGGCGCACGCGCTGGAGGCGCGCGGGACGCCGTTCGTGTTCGCGACCGGCTATTCCGAGCACGGCCTGCCGGAAGCATTCCGCGGCCGGCCGACACTCAAGAAGCCGTTCCAGTTGGACACGCTCGGGAAGGCGCTCGCCAGCGCGCTCGCGGGCAAGGGCTGACCTGTCCGATTCATCGGCCGGATTTTCACCGCTCATGCCCGGTAAGCGGCACGGCGCGCAAGATCAACCAAACAGCTCCGCCAGCCTGGTCATGAACGGCTCGTCCGTCATGTCGAAGCGCAGCGGCGTCACCGTGATGCGGTTGTCGGCGAGCGCGGAAATATCGGTGCCGTCCTGCGGCGGCGGCCCGCGCATGCGCACATAGGTGATCCAGTAATAAGCGTTGCCGCGGCCGTCCTGGCGGGCGTCGATCTGCAGCCGCTCCTGGCGGTTGCGGCCCTGCGCGGCGACCGCGATCCCCTTCACCTGGTTGGGCTGGCAGTTGGGGAAGTTGACGTTGATGAGCACATCACGAGGAATCCCGGCCTTGAGCGCGCGCCGGATCAGGTCGGGGCCGTAGGTGCGGCCGGTGTCCCAGTGCGGCGGCTCGCCGCTGCGCGAGGCGTAGGACTGCGACAGCGCGATCGAGGGAATGCCGAGGATGGTGCCTTCGACCGCCCCCGCGACGGTGCCGGAATAGATCACGTCCTCGCCGGCGTTGCGGCCGCGGTTGACGCCGGCGAGCACCAAGTCGGGCGGGCGGTCCTTGAGGATGTGCTTCGCGCCCATGATGACGCAGTCGGTCGGCGTCCCCTTCACGGCGAAGCGGCGCTCGCCGACGGTGCGCAGCCGCAGCGGATCGTTGAGCGAGAGCGAGTGCGAGACGCCCGACTGGTCGTATTCCGGCGCCACCACCCAGACGTCGTCGGACAGCGTCCGCGCGATCTCGGCGCAGACGTCGAGGCCCTCGGAGTGGATGCCGTCGTCGTTGGTGACCAGGATGCGCATCAGGATTCTATCTATGCGCGTGACGAAACAAGACTGGATGAATGACGGGCGATCGCGCCACAACGTTCCCTCCCCCCTTGCGGGGGAGGGACAGGGAGAGGGGTGCCCCAGGAAAGATCGAGTCCGATAACCACCCCTCTCCCCAACCCTCCCCCGGAGCCAGGGCGTTTACGCCCGTCTTCGACGGGCGATGGGGGGAGGGAGCCCACTGAGTTCGCGGCACGGTTGCTGACTAACTTAGGAATTTGCTGAGGCAACATCTTTGATCACTCGCCACGCTCGATTACCTTGAGCCCGCCCATGTAGCCTTGCAGCGCGTCCGGCACCGCGATCGAGCCGCCCTGCTGCTGATAGGTCTCCATGGCGGCGACGAGCGCGCGGCCGACCGCGACGCCGGAGCCGTTGAGGGTGTGCACCGGGCGCACCTGGCGGTCCTTGTTGCGGTAGCGCGCGTTCATGCGCCGGGCCTGGAAGTCGCCGCAGACCGAGCAAGACGAAATCTCGCGATAGGCGTTCTGGCCGGGCAGCCAGACCTCGATGTCGTAGGTCTTCTGCGCGGCAAAGCCCATGTCGCCGGCGCAGAGCGTGACCACGCGGTAGTGCAGGTCGAGGCGGCGCAGAATTTCCTCGGCGCAGGCGAGCATGCGCTCGTGCTCGTCCTTCGATTGCTCAGGCGCGGTGATGGAGACGAGCTCGACCTTGGTGAACTGGTGCTGACGGATCATGCCGCGGGTGTCCTTGCCGGCGGCGCCGGCCTCGGCGCGGAAGCACGGCGTGCAGGCGGTGAAGCGCATGGGAAGCTGCGCCTCCTCGAGGATTGAGTCGCGCACGAGATTGGTGAGCGGAACTTCGGCGGTGGGGATGAGCCACATGCCAAAAAGTCTTTGCTCAATTTCATTCCAAAGTAATCGTCCCTCGCGCAATTCCAGGTATCGGTGCGGAGACGCGGGACGATCCGGACTGGGATCTAGATTTTCGATTTTCCCTTGAGCAATCGCCTCATCAAGCTCGCTTGCAAACTGATGCCCCACACGATCGGTCTCTTGACCACTTAGAAACCGGCCTGCTCGGAATTGATCATTTCTAAACTTCGGCAATTGCGCCGTCCCGAACATCACCTCGTCGCGCACCAGCAGCGGCGGCGCGATCTCGGTGTAGCCGTGATCCGTCGTATGCACATCGAGCATGAACTGCCCGAGCGCGCGTTCCATCCGCGCCAGCCCCTTCTTCAGCACCACGAAGCGCGCGCCCGACAGCTTCGCCGCGGTCTCGAAATCCATCTGGCCGAGCGCCTCGCCGAGGTCGAAATGCTGCTCGGGCTGGAAACCGAATTCGTGCTTGGCCCCGAAGCGGTGGTGCTCGACATTGGCGGTCTCGTCCTTGCCGTCGGGCACCTCGTCGAGCGGCAGGTTGGGGATTTGCGCAAGCGCGTCGTCCAGCTCCTTGCCGGCGGTCTTCTCCTCCGCTGCGAGCTTGGGGATATCCTCCTTCAAGCGCCCGACCTCGGCCATCAGCTTCTGCGCGACATCCTCCTCGCCGCTCTTCTTGGCCGCGCCGATCTCCTTCGACGCGAGATTGCGGCGCGCCTGCGCGGCCTCGGCCTTCTGGATGGTGGCGCGCCGGCGCTCGTCGAGCGCGATCAGCCGTTCGGCTTCCGGCGGCAGGCCGCGCCGTTCAAGGCCGCGGTCGAAGGCCGCGGGGTTGTCGCGAATCCATTTGATGTCGTGCATGGCGATGGCTCAGTGCGGAATCGGTGAGACGTTATAGCAGCGATGGCTTGAACGTTCTCACTCCGCCGGGTTGGCGTCGGGCGAGGGCTTGCTCGCATCCGCCGCCGCGCTCGCGGCCGCCTTCTTCTCCACGAAGCGCACCGACCAGATCGAGCCCTCGTAGAGAAGCATCAGGGGGATCGCAAGCGACAACTGGCTGAGCACGTCGGGCGGAGTGAGGATGGCCGCGATCACGAAGGCGCCGACGATGAAATAGCGCCGCTTCTCCTTGAGCTGCTGCGAATTGATGATGCCGACGCGCCCGAGCAGGGTCAGGATCACCGGGAGCTGGAACGCGATCCCGAACGCGAAGATCAGCGACATGATCAGCGACAGATATTCGCCGACCTTCGGCAGCAGCGAGATGGCGGTCTGCCCGGGTCCCGCCGGCTGCTCCATGCTGAGCGAGAAGCGGATCAGCATCGGCATGACCATGAAATAGACCACCACGCTGCCGAGCGCGAAGAACACCGGCGTGGCGACGAGGTAGGGCAGGAACGCCTGGCGCTCGTGACGATAGAGTCCCGGCGCGACGAACATGTAGAGCTGCGACGCCACCACCGGGAACGACAGGAAGGCGGCGCCGAACATCGCCACCTTGAGGTGGGTGAAGAACAGCTCCAGCATCGCGGTGTAGATCATCGACTTGTCGGAGCCGGCGATCCAGGTATAGGGCCACACCAGCACGTTGAAGATCTGCGTCGAGAAGAAGAAGCAGCCAGCGAACATCACCCCGAACGCCATCAGCGCCTTGATCAGCCGCGCGCGCAGCTCGATCAGGTGCTCCATCAGCGGAGCCTTGGTGGATTCGATGTCCTCGTGGCTCACGCCGCCCTCCCCGCGTCGGGCTTTGGCACGGCGGCAGGGCCGGGATCAGGCTCATGCGGCGCCGCAGCGGCGGCCGGCGCGGGTTCAACCGGAGCGGACGTCGGCTCGGCGGCGGCCGGCGCGGGCACTTCGCCGGGAGGCGGCAGGTCGGCGCTCGAGGTCGAGACCGGGGTGCCCGCCGCCGTCGGCGCGTCGGGGGCCGGCGCGTCCATCGGCGGGAAGTCGCCCATCGACTTCTCGATGTCCTTGCGCACGTCTTCCATCGGATCGAAGTGGGCGTAGCTCTGCGCCTTGGCGGCCATCTCATCGACCTCCTTCTTGAGGTCGGCTAGCTCGGCTTCGCGCATGGCCTCCTGGAACTGGCCCTGGAACTCGGCCGCCATGCGGCGGATCTTGTTCATCCATTGCCCGAGCGTGCGCAACGCGCCGGGCAATTCCTTCGGGCCGATCGCGATCAGCGCGACGATGCCGATGAGGAGAAGCTCGCCCCAGCCGATGTCGAACATTGAAAACGACTCCTAAAGCCGATCGCGACCGCGTCGAACCGCTGCTGTCTCCGCTTCGTCCCCGCGAAAGCGCGGCACCGCGTGTTCGCCTGGATTCCCGCTTGCGCGCGAATGAGCGGACCGGCCGCTTCCCGGGAACACAAGACGGGCACGCGGACCTTGCGGCGTCAGCCGACCTTGCGATCCGCCGATGCGCCGGACGCCACCGGGGCGCCCGTCGGCGGCGTCTGGGCCGGCGATGTCGGATGGTCGATGGTCTTCATCGGCTCGGTCTTGGCGGGGACCGGCTCGACCGGGGTCTCGTCCTCCGACAGGCCCTTCTTGAAGGACTTGATGCCCTTGGCGAAGTCGCCCATCAGCTCCGAGATCTTGCCGCGGCCGCCGAACAGCAACAGCCCGACGGCAAGCACGATGATCCAGTGCCAAATGCTCATTGAACCCATGCGGATATCCTCCGTGTGAAGGGGCCGCACGGGCCCACTGGGCCGCACGGGCCCGCCTGATGTTCAGGGTTAGCAGGAAACTAGGCGCGCGCGCCGGCAAAAACAAGATGCAGGATCGCGCGGCGACGATGCCGCGGCACATCAACGACGGCCGGTAAGCCTCTGGAACCCTTGGCGTCCGACGCCGTTTCGAGGCGCCGGCTCAATCCTCGGCGGTGCGCTCCGGCGGCGGCCCCAGCGTCAGGTCGAGGTCGCCCGGCTCGAGCGGGTCCTCGTCGTCGCGCAGCGCCCCGTCATCGGAGGGGATCGGCACCGAGAAGCCGGGCGGCAGCCGCCCGTCGAGCAGGCCTGAGCCCTTGAGCTCTTCGAGGCCGGGCAGATCGCCGACCGCGTCGAGCCCGAAATGGGAGAGGAACGCCTCCGACGTGCCGTAGGTGACCGGACGTCCCGGCGCCTTGCGGCGTCCGCGCGGCCTGATCCACCCGGTCTGCAGCAGCACGTCGACCGAGCCCTTGGAGGTGGTGACGCCGCGGATGTCCTCGATCTCCGCGCGCGTCACCGGCTGGTGGTAGGCGACGATGGCGAGCGTCTCGATCGCGGCGCGCGAGAGCTTGCGCGTCTCGACGGTTTCCTTGCTGAGCAGCCACGACAGATCGCTGGCGGTGCGGAAGGTCCATTTGCCGGCGATCTGCATCAGATTGACGCCGCGCGGGGCATATTCGAGCTGCAGCCGCAGCAGCGCAGCCCGCGCGTCGACGCCTTGCGGCAGCCGCGCGGACAGCTCCTTCTCGGCGAGCGGGGCCGCCGACGCGAACAGCATCGCCTCCAGCAGCCGAAGCTCGTCCGGCCGCGCCTCGGCGGCGTTGTCTGGCTCTCCCGGTGGCATGATCTTTCTCGTGGCCAGGCTCATCGCTTGCGGCCTCCTCTTCCTAAACTGTCGTCTCGCCGGAACTCGCCGTCCGGCCCGGATCGATCGCCGCATCGGCTGCCGCCGGACGCTTGCGGACGTAAAGCGGCGCGAACGCCTTCTGCTGGTGAAGCTCGGCGACGCCCTCGCGCACCAGCTCGAGCGCGGATGCGAAGCTCGACGCGAACACGGTCGCGGCGTGCGACGGGTCGACCACGTATTTGAGCAGGTACTGGTCGAGCGGCGTCCAGTCGGCCGACTGCCCGACCAGGCGTTCGAGCGCCTCGCGTGCCTCCGCCAGGGACCAGACCGTGCGCCGGGCGAAGGTCAGATGCGAGAGCGCATGCTTCTGGCGCTGCTGCGAATAGGCGGTGAGCAGATCGTAGAGCGTCGCCGACCATTCCGGATGCTTGATATGGGCGATCGGCTCGGGCTGGCCGTGCGCGAACACATCGCGGTCGAGCTGCGGCCGCGCGAACAGCGTCTCGGCCAGGACGCGGATGGCTTCGAGGCGCTTGAGCCGCAACGCCAGCGCGTTCGCCATGTCTTCGGCGCTCTGGCCTTCCGGCGCATGCGCGTCGGGAAGCAGCAGCCGCGACTTGAGATAGGCGAGCCAGGCCGCCATCACCAGGTAGTCGGCCGCCAGCTCCAGCCGCAGCCGCCGCGCTTCCTCGATGAAGGAGAGATACTGGTTGGCGAGCGCCAGGATCGAGATCTTGGCAAGGTCGACCTTCTGATGGCGCGCCAGCGTCAGCAGCAGATCGAGCGGGCCTTCGAAGCCCTCGACGTCGACCACCAGCGCCGGCTCGTCCGGGTTGCGTTCGGCCGCAAGCTCGGCCTCGAACTTGATCTCGTCGGGCGTCATGACGTGGCCACCCGCGCGCCCGCCGGGCGGTCGCCGGCCAGCATCTCGGCGAAGCTCGCGCGCGCCGCCGCAAGGTCGATCTCGCGCGGGCTGCGGCGCGCGGCGAGCGCGGCCGTCGCCCGCCGCGCTGCGGCGCCGGCGAGAAGCGGGGTCTGCGCCGCCACCGCCTGCATCTCCCCGATCTGCCCGTTGCAGTGGAGGACGAGGTCGCAGCCGGCCGCGAACGCGGCGCAGGTGCGTTCCGCGATCGAACCCGACAGCGCTCCCATCGATACGTCGTCGCTCATCAGCAGTCCCTTGAAGCCGATCGAATCGCGAATCACTTGCTGCACCATTGTGACCGAAGTCGTGGCCGGCGTGACCGGGTCGTAGGCGGTAAAAACAACATGGGCGGTCATGCCCAGAGGCAGCCCGGCGAGGGCCCGGAAGGCCGCGAAATCGGTCGCCTCCAGCGTCGCGCGGTCGGCGCTGACCACCGGCAGCCGCTCATGGCTGTCCGCGGTCGCCCGGCCGTGCCCGGGCAGGTGCTTGAGCACCGGCAGCACGCCGCCGTCCAGCAGCCCCTCCGCCGCGGCGGCGGCGAGCGCGGCCACCTGCGCGGGGGTACTGCCATAGGCGCGGTCGCCGATCACCTGGTCGGCGCCGGCGACCGGCACGTCGGCGACCGGCAGGCAATCGACATCGATGCCGAGCGGCAGCAGATCACCGGCGATCAGGCGGGCGCCGAGCCGGGCCGCGGCCAGTCCCGCCGCCGCCTCGCGTTGGTAGAGCCGGCCGTAGGCGGCGCCGGGCGGATAGCCCGGCCAGTGCGGCGGGCCGAGCCGCTGCACGCGGCCGCCCTCCTGGTCCACCAGCACCGGCGCGTCACGGCCGACCGCGTCGCGAAATGCCGCTGTCAGACTCGTGACTTGGGACGGAGTGTCGATGTTGCGCTTGAACAGGATGAGGCCCCAGGGCGAGGCCTCGCGCAGAAAATGGCGCTCGCCGGCGGTGAGCGCCGTGCCGGAAAGTCCCGTGATGAAAGCACGCGCCGTCATCGACGCGGATTAGCCCGCGTCGCGTTCGAGGGTCAAGCGGCGCGCGCTCAATTCCTCTGGATGATGCACTGTCCGCCGGCGGCCTTGAGGCTGCCGCAGAACTGGTCGGCCTCGCCGGATGATGCGAACGGCCCGACCATGGCGCGGTAGAAGACGCCCTTGGCTCCGAGATCCGCGCGCCGCACCAGCGGCGAGCGGCTGCCGAGCTGGCCCGGGAACTTCGCCTGCAGCGACCGGTAGGAGGCCTGCGCCTCCGCCTCGCTGCGCTGCGAGGACAGTTGCACCACATAGCCGCCGGATCCCCCGCTCGAAGGAGCGGACGCGAGGCGCGGAGCCGGCGGGGTGACCCGCGGCGCCGGGGCGGTCGTCTCGGGCGGCGGCACGGAGGCGCGCGCCTGCGGGGGCGGCGGCACCGCGCTCGCCTGGGTCTGCGGATCGAGCGACAGCGGACCATTGCGGGAGGTCTGCGTCTGGGTCTGCTTGGCGGCGGGCGCCGCGCGGGCATTCGCCGCCGGCGCGGCCGGGCCGGACGAAGAAATGCCAGTGACCGGCTTTCCGCTGAGGTCGGTCCCATCCGGCCTGATGGTCAGCGTGCGGACCCGCTTCGGCTCGTCCTTGGAGCTGGACGCCGTCGTCGATGGGGTGGCGCCCGGCGCGGCCGGAAACGTCGCCGGCGATTGCGGCGCGACCGGCGCCGGGAGCACCACGCGCGGTGTCGACGAGGTGCCGGCGGGTTTCACGTCGATCGGCTGCTCCTCGCGCGGCACGATCTTCTCGACCGGAGCCTGTCCGCCGATGCGGTCCTGGATGACCTTGGTCGACTGCGCGTCGTTGGAGGCCACGACCTTGCTCGGCGTGGTTTCGGCCGAGATCACCGGCGGCGTCTTTTTCATGACCGAGCCGGTGTGGAAGCTGCGATAGCCGTAGGCGCCGGCGGTGCCGATCATGGCGCAGCCGATCAGCGTCAGGGCGGTGATCAGGCTGCTGCCGCGGCGCGGGCGCGGCGGGTCGTCATAGGCGGCCTCGTCGTGCTGCGTCGTCGGCTCGCCATCCTCGTAATAAGGCTCGTCGTCCTGACCGCGCGGGGCCGCGGCCATCTGCATGGGCTCGCCGCCGGCCGGGAATTCCTCGGCGTCCGCAAAGCGCGGCTCGGCCTCGAAGCGGCGATCGGCTTCGTCCGCCTCGGCATAGCTGCCGGCGGCCTGCGCGGTCGAGGCCATCTGATAGGGGTCGTGCCGCGCGAAGCCGGTATCGGCCGCGGCGATATAGGGATCGGGCTGCAAGGCCGGCGGTTCGTGCACCTCCTCGAAGGGCCGCTGCGAGGCCGCGAACTTGCGCCACTCCGGCACCGTCGGCGGCGCCGACTGCGCCACGTGCTCGGCGCTGCGCTGGCTGCCGCCGCGCCCATTCGCCCGCTCGGACTGGGCGAACGGGTCTGACTGCCCGATCAGGCGAGCAAGCTCGGCCAGCGGGTCGCTCGACGCCGGCGGCTCGCCGGCGCTCGCAGGCGCGGTGCTGCGCCGGCTGGGGTCGCGATAGGATCGCAAGATGTTATCGTCCGCCATACTCGTTCCGTTTCCGGTTACTGGCGTTCACCCTCGGTCGGCCATGTACACGTCGACCGCGGTCCTGCGCGCCCAACGGCACCGAGCGAGATCAACGCATCTCCTCAGGCGCCTCGACCCCGAGCACATCGAGCCCGGTGGCGAGAACAGTGACAACGCCTTCTACCAAAGCCAGGCGTGCCAGGGTCATTAGTGGATCATTCTGGATAATGAAGCGTAAATGTGGCGTATCCTTCCCGCGGTTCCACTGAGCGTGGAAATCGCTCGCAAGCTCATATAAATAAAAGGCTATTCGGTGGGGTTCGTGGGCCGTGGCGGCCGCCTCAATTATTCGCGGAAACTGGGCCAGGCGGCGCATTAACCCTAGTTCGCCTGCGTCATCGAGCCGCTCCAGCGGCGCGGCGGCCAGCGCCGAGGCCCGCGCGGCGGCATCCAGCGGCAGGTCCGGGACCACCGGCGGCTCATGGCCGACGCCCGCCCGGGCGTTGCGGAACACCGAGCGGCCGCGGGCATGGCCGTACTGGACGTAGAACACCGGGTTGTCGCGCGACTGCTCCTGCACCTTGACGAAGTCGAAATCGAGCACCGCGTCGTTCTTGCGGTAGAGCATCATGAAACGCACGGCGTCGCGGCCGACCTCGTCCACGACGTCGCGCAGCGTCACGAACTCGCCCGAGCGCTTCGACATCTTCACCGGTTCGCCGCCGCGCAGGAGGCGCACGAGCTGCACGATCTTCACGTCAAGGTCGGCGACCGGAGCGTTGGTGATGGCGCGCACCGCCTTCACGGCCGCCTGCACGCGCTTGACGTAGCCGCCGTGGTCGGCGCCCCAGACGTCGATCATCGCCGGGAAGCCGCGGTCGACCTTGCTCTTGTGGTAGGCGATATCGGAGGCGAAATAGGTGTAGCTGCCGTCGGACTTCATGAGCGGGCGGTCGACGTCGTCGCCGAAATCGGTGGCGCGAAACAGGGTCTGCTCGCGGTCCTCCCAGTCTTCGACCGGCTGCCCTTTCGGCGGCGGCAGACGGCCCTCGTAGACGTAACCGGCGCGGCGCAAGGCCGCGATCGTTTCGCCGACTTGATCGCGCGCACCTTCGATGAGCGAACGCTCGGAGGAAAAGACGTCGTGCTTGACGTTGAGCGCCGCAAGATCGTTTTGAATCTCGACCATCATCAGGTCGATGGCGCGCTGGCGAACGGCAGGCAGCCACTCGCTCTCCGGCTGGTCGAGGAGCGCGCGCCCACACTCGGCGACCAGCGCCGCGCCGACCGGCTTGAGATAGTCGCCCGGATAAAGCCCTTCGGGAATGACGCCGATATCCTCGCCGAGCGCCTCGCGATAGCGCAGGTAGGCCGAGCGCGCGAGCACGTCGACCTGCGCGCCCGCGTCGTTGATGTAGTATTCGCGCGTCACCTGGAAGCCGGCAAAGTCGAGCAGGTTGGCGAGCGCGTCGCCGAACACCGCGCCGCGGCAATGGCCGACATGCATCGGTCCGGTCGGGTTGGCGGAGACATATTCGACGTTGACCGGCGCCCCCTGCCCCACGGCGCCGCGGCCATACTGCGCGCCGGCGCCAAGGATCGCGCGCAGCGCCTGCTGCCAGGCCTGCGGCTTGAGCGTGATGTTGATGAAGCCCGGCCCCGCGACATCGACCTTGGCCACGAGCGGGTCGGCGGCGAGGGTCGCGGCGATCGCCTGCGCGAGCTCGCGCGGCTTCTTGCCGGCGTCCTTGGCCAGCACCATCGCCGCATTGGTCGCCATGTCGCCATGCGCATCGTCGCGCGGCGGCTCGACCACGACGCGCGACTGGTCGATCCCGGCCGGCAGCACGCCGACGGCGATCAGCGCCTGGCTGGCGGCGCGGACCTTGTCGAGCACGACGGCAAAGATGTTCGGGGGGCGGTCATTCATCGTCATAGCGCCTGCGGCGAGCGGCGGGGCTAACGTAATTCCGGGGTCGAGTCAAAGAGCCGCGCGTGCTCGATCAGCGCATAGCGGTCGGTCATGCCGGCGATGAAATCGGCGATGCGGCGCATGCGGGCGGCCTCCTCGCCCGCCTCGGCGCGTTCGGCCCATTCCGCCGGCAGGTCCTCGGGACGCTCGACATAGCGTGCGAACAGGTCGCAGACCACCTGCTCGGCTTGCCGCATGATGCGGGTCACGCGCTCATGGCGATACATGCGCGGATAGAGAAAGCCCTTGATGGCGTGATCGGCCTGCGCCATGGCGGCCGAGAAGCCGCCGACCGCGTGATCGGCATGGCGCACGTCCTCGGCCGAGCGCGCCGCCAGCGCGGCCAGACGCCGTCCGCTCTCGGCGATGACGTCCTCGATCGCGTGCGTGATCAGGCGCCGCACCAGCTCGTGCGCCCGGTGGGTCGCGTCGAGCTTGCGATGGGCCGTGCCGATCTCGCCGAGCAGGTCGCGGATCAGCGGCACGTCGGTGAGGTCGGCCAGCGCGAACAGCTCCGCGCGCAGCCCGTCGTCGATGTCGTGGGCGTCATAGGCGATGTCGTCGGCGAGCGCCGCCACCTGCGCCTCGGCGCCGGGAAAGCTCCACAGTTCGAGGTCCTGGCTCTGGCCATGGAGCAGGATCGCCGGCGGGATGCCGTGCTCGCGGTAGCGCGCGACCGGCTCGCCGTCGCGAGCGGTCAGCGGACCGTTGTGCTTGACCAGGCCTTCGAGCGTCTCCCAGGTGAGGTTGAGCCCATCGAAGGCCGCATAGCGCCGCTCCAGCGCGGTGACCACGCGCAGCGTCTGCGCATTGTGGTCGAAGCCGCCATGGGCGGCGAGGCAGCGGCCGAGCGCGCGCTCGCCGGCATGGCCGAACGGCGGGTGGCCGAGGTCGTGCGCCAGCGCCAGCGCCTCGGCGAGGTCCTCGTCGAGGCCGAGCGCGCGCGCGAGCGAGCGCGCGATCTGGGCGACCTCCAGCGTGTGGGTGAGCCGGGTGCGGAAATGATCGCCCTCGTGGAATACGAACACCTGGGTCTTGTGCGCCAGCCGGCGGAAGGCGGTGGAATGGATGATGCGGTCGCAATCGCGGCGGAAGTCGTTGCGCGTGGGGCTGGGCGGCTCGCGGTGCAGCCGCCCGCGGCTGCGGCCCGGATCGGACGCATAGGGCGCGCGTGCGCGCGGCGTTTCCACCACCATTGCTGCCTGCCCGTGCCGGTTGACCGCACCCTCCCGCGCACTTAACTATCGGTGAGGCGCCCTGGCAATCGCGCGACCCTCCGCGCGGCCGGGCGCCCGCAGGTCGGATGCCATGGACAACGTGACGGTGAGCGAACGGGCGGCGCGGCAGATCGGCGAAATCCTGCGCCGCGAGCCGCCGGGCACCATGCTGCGATTGAGCGTGGAAGGCGGCGGCTGCTCCGGGTTCCAATACAAGTTCGACATGGACCGCGCGCAGGCCGACGACGACGTGCTGGTGCGCCGCGACGGCGCCGTGGTGCTGATCGACCAGGTCTCGCTCGGCTATCTGGCCGGGTCCGAGATCGACTTCGTCGACGATCTCATCGGCGCCTCGTTCCGCGTCAACAATCCGCAGGCCAAGGCGTCCTGCGGCTGCGGCACGAGCTTCACGCTCTGAACCGTCACTCCGCCGCGATCACCTTCGGCCGCTCCGGCACCGGATGCTCCGGCACCTCTTCCAGTTGCGGCTCCAGACGCCGCTTGAGCATGCGATCGACCTTGTCGAGGTAGACGTAGATCACCGGCGTGATGAAGAGCGTGAGCAACTGCGACAAGACCAGGCCGCCGACCACCGCGAGGCCGAGCGGCTGGCGCAGCTCGGCGCCGGCGCCCTGCCCGAGCGCGATCGGCAGGGCCCCGAAGATCGCCGCGAAGGTCGTCATCATGATCGGCCGGAACCGCAGCAGGCAGGCCTCGCGGATCGCCGCCTCGGCGCCCATGCCGACACGCCGCCGCTCGATCGCGAAGTCGATCATCATGATGGCGTTCTTCTTGACGATGCCGACCAGCATGACGATGCCGATCATGGCGATCACCGAGAGGTCCATCTTGAAGAAGATGAGGGTGATGAGCGCGCCCACTCCCGCCGAGGGCAGCCCGGAAATGATCGTGATCGGGTGGATGAAGCTTTCGTAGAGGATGCCGAGCAGGACATAGGCCGCGAAGATCGCCGCCAAAACCAGCACGCCCTGGCCCTTGAGCGATTCCTGGAACACCGCCGCCGAGCCCTGGAAGCCGGTATTGACGGTCGCCGGCAGGTGGGCGTCGCGCTCGATGTCCTTGATCGCGTCGACGGCGGCGCCGAGCGAGAAGCCGGGCGCCAGGTTGAACGAGATCGTGACCGCGGGCTGGTTGGCCTGGTGGTTCACCAGCAAAGGCCCGACCGCCGGCACCAGCCTGGTCACCGCCTCGATCGGAATCGGGGTCCCGCTTGCGGTCTTGAGATAGAGGCGCGAAAGCGCGGAGGCGTCGGTCTGGAATTCCGGCTTGCTCTCCAGGATCACCTGGTAGTCGTCGTCCGAGGTGTAGATCGTCGCCACCTGGCGGCTGCCGAAGGCGTTGAACAGCTCCTGGCGCACCTGCTCGATGGTGATGCCGTAGACCGCCGCCTTCTCGCGGTCGATCTCGACGTTCATCTGCGGGTTCTTGATGTAGAGGTCCATCTCGACGTCGCGCAGGCCCGCGACCTGGGCAATCTTGGCGCGCATCTCCGGCGCGATCCGGTAGAGCGTCTCGGTCGAGCTCGACGTCAGCGAATACTGGAATTCGCTCTTGGAGGCCCGCCCGCTGATGTTGATGTTCTGGACGTTCTGGAACGTGACCTTCATGCCCGGAACGGAGTTGGCGGTCCCGCGCAGCCGCTGAATGACCGCGGTCGAATTCTCGCCGCGCTCCGCGCGCGACTTGAGCGCAACGAACATCCGGCCGGTATTGGTGGTCGGATTGGGCCCGCCCGGACCGACCGTCGAATTGATGTAATCGACCGCCTTGTCGGCGCGGATGATCGCCGCGACCTTGCCCTGCAGCTCGGAGATCGCCTGGATCGACACGTCCGGCGACGCCTCGGTCGAGGCCGAGATGAAGCCGGTATCCTCGACCGGGAAGAAGCCCTTGGGCACGATGATGTAGAGATAGACGGTGGCGACGAGCGTCGCGAGGGTGACCGCGAGGGTCACCGATTTGTACTTCAGGACCCGGTCCAGGCTCCATTCGTAGGCCCGCAGCCAGCCCTTGAACATCGCCTCGAATATCCGCAGCAGGAAGAACTGGTTTTCGCCGTGGTGGTGGCCTTTCAAGACGCGCGCGCACAGCATCGGCGTGAGCGTCAGCGAGACGAAACCCGATATGATGATCGCAACCGCGATGGTGACGGCAAACTCGCGGAAGACGCGGCCCACCATCCCGCCCATCAGCAGCACCGGAATGAACACCGCGATCAGCGAGAACGTGATCGCCACGATGGTGAAGCCGATCTCCTTGGCGCCTTTCAGCGCGGCCTCGAACGGCCGCATGCCGCCTTCGACGTGGCGCACGATGTTCTCGAGCATGACGATGGCGTCGTCGACCACGAAGCCGACCGACAAGGTCAGTGCCAGCAGCGTCATGTTGTTGATGGAGAAATTGAACACGTACATCATCGCGCAGGTGCCGACGAGCGATACCGGCACCGCCAGCGCCGGGATCATGGTCGCCGACACCGAGCGCAGGAACAGGAAGATCACCAGGATCACCAGGCCGATGGCGATCATGAGGGTGACCTGGACGTCCTCCACCGACTCGCGAATCGAGATCGAGCGGTCGTTCAGGACCTGCAGGTTGACGGCGGCCGGAACGCTTTCGCGATAGCTCGGCAACCGGTCCCTGACCGCATCCACCACCGCCACCGTGTTGGCGGAGGGCTGCCGCTGAATCGCGAGCACGACCGAACGACTGTCATTGAGCCAGCTCGCCACCCGGTTGTTTTCGACGCCTTCGACGACGTCGGCCACCTCCTCGAGCTTGACCGGCGCGCCGTTGCGATAGGCGATCACGACCTTGCGGTATTCTTCGGCGGTCCGCATCGCCTGGGTGGCCAGCAAGGTCACGTTCTGGCGCGGGCCGAAGATGGTGCCGACCGGCGAATTGGAGTTGGTCTGCGCGATCACGCGGCGGATCTCGTCGAGCGACACGTTGCGCGCGGCCGCCGCCTGCGGATCGACCTGGACACGGATGGCGAATTTCTGCGAGCCGTAGACCTCGACCTGCGCCACGCCCTGGAGCTGGGATATCTGCGGCGCGATGATCGATTCCGCGTATTCGTTGACCTTCGACAGCGGCAGCGTCTGCGAGTTGGCGCTCACCGACAGCACGGGGAAATCGCCCGGATTGACCTTCCGGAAGCTCGGCGGCGTGGTCATCTCGACCGGGAGCCGGCGCTGCGCCACCGTGAGCGCGGACTGCACGTCGAGCGCGGCGCCGTCGATGCTGCGGTTGAGGACGAACTGGATGATGATGTTGCTGCGGCCGAGCGACGACGACGAGGTGATCGAGCTGACGCCCGAGATCGTGGACAACTGGCGCTCGATCGGCGCCGCCACCGACGAGGCCATGGATTCGGCGCTGGCGCCGGGCAAGGTCGCGGTGATCGAGATGGTCGGGAAGTCGACCGCCGGAAGCGCGGCGACCGAGAGCAGCCGGTAGGCGAAGGCGCCGAAGACGATAAAAGTCGCCGTCACGAGCGTCGTGAACACCGGGCGGCGGATGCAGAGTTCGGAAAGACCCATGTCAGGCCCCCGGCTTGGCGGCGCGCGCCGTGACGCGCGAGCCGTCGGTGATCTGGAGCTGGCCCTCCGTCACCACGACCTCGCCGTCTTCGACGCCGCTCTCGAGCACGGTCTCCGCATCGATCACCCGCGCCACCTTGACCGGGCGCACCTTGGCGACGCCGTCCTTGACGACGAACACATAGGACCCGGCCTGGCCGACCTGAACGGCGGCCGGCGGAACCACCACGGCCTCTTCCTCGCGGAACGTCAACTGCACCGTCACCAGCGTGCCGGGCCAGAGCAGGTCGTCCTTGTTCGGCATGGTGGCACGCACCGGCACCGTGCCGGTGGCGATGTCCACGGTATTCTCGATCATGGTGACCTGCCCGGTGGCGCGCCGCTGATCGCCCGGGACCACCGCCTGGATGGATGCGGTCTCGTTGGTGAGCGCCTGGCGCAAATCCGGAAGATTGCGCTGCGGCAGCGAGAACGTGATGTAGACCGGCGCCGCCTGGATGATGGTGGCGAGCGGGATCGGGTCGGCTTGACGCGCGTAGTTGCCCACCTTCACTGCCGCCATACTCACGCGTCCGTCGATCGGCGCGCGCAGCGATGTGTAGCTGAGCTGGACCTTGAGGTTTTCGAGCGTGCCCTCGTCGGCCCTGGTGGCAGCCGTGAAGATGCCGACCTGGGTCTTGGCATTGTCCAGGTTGGTGATCGGCGTGGCGCCCTTGGCGACCAGTTCGGTGTAGCGGCGCACGTCGCGCTCGGCCCCTTCGAGCTGCGCCCGGTCGCGCGCCTGCTGGCCTTCAGCCTGATGGATCTGTGCCTCGATCGAACGGCTGTCCAGGGTGAACAGCAGATCGCCGCGCTTGACGGTGGTCCCATCCCGGAAGTGGACGCCGACGATCTCGCTGTCGATGCGCGTCTTGACCGCCACGCTCGCGATCGGCGTCACGGTGCCGAGCAGGTCGACCCGCACCGGCACCTTCTTTTTGATCGCGGACGCCACGTCGACGGGGATGCTGCGCTGGGCAGGCGGCCGCGGCGCTTGGGCGACCGCGCCCTCCAGATGCCAATAACCCGACTTCACGGCGACCACACCCGCCAGAGCCAGCGCCGCAGCCAGCCCGAACGCCAGAGCCCGTTTCTTCATGCGTGTGTTGGACCGGCCTTCATGGCCCGGCCCGAACTCCCTTTGTCCTCTACCCCCGCCAACGAAATTCTTTTTGGGTTATTGGCCGAAGTTATAGCATATGTCGTCGCCACGTGCACGTCTCGTTTCGGCGGCCCTGTTCAAGGTAAATACCGCGGACGGGCCATACCTCGTGCCTTCACGACAGATTGAACTTGCGCCCCATCGGCCCCTTCAGACCCACAGCAGCCCATGCGCATCGCCACCTGGAACGTCAATTCCATCAAGCAAAGAATGGAAAACATCCTGACCTGGCTGGCCGAGCGTCAGCCGGACGTGGTGTGCCTGCAGGAGACCAAGTGCGTGGACGCGGCCTTCCCGCGCGAGGCCTTCGAGACGGCCGGCTACAATGTGGCGGTGCACGGGCAGAAAGCCTTCAATGGCGTCGCCATCCTCTCCAAGCTCCCGTTCGACGAGGTCACCGCGCGGCTGCCGGGCGACGACCAGGACGAGCACGCCCGCTTCATCGAGGCCGTGATCTCCACCGACGCGGCGCCGCTGCGCATCGCGTCCATTTACCTACCCAACGGCAACCCTCCGGAGGGCGACAAATATTCTTTCAAACTCAGGTGGATGGACAGACTCATTCACTACGCGCGTGAACGGCTGGCGCTGGAAGAGCCGTTGGTCATGGCGGGCGATTACAATGTCATCCCGACGGCCGCGGATGCCCGCAATGCGGCGGCCTGGGCCGGGGACGCGCTGTTCCTGCCGCGCACGCGGGAGAAGTTCCGCGCGCTCTGCAATCTCGGGCTGACGGATGCGGTACGCGCGGGAAGCGACGAGGCGGGACTCTACACGTTCTGGGACTACCAGGCCGGGGCCTGGCAGAAGAACAACGGCATCCGCATCGATCACGTCCTGCTGTCGCCGCAGGCCGCCGACCGGCTGGTGGGCGCGGAGATCGACCGGCACGTGCGGGCCTGGGAAAAGCCGTCCGACCACGTCCCCGTGGTGGTCGATCTTGCCATCGGGCGGGCGTGAGCCGCGGCACCGAAGCGGGCGGCGGCTATTCGCGCCGGGTCTTGCCCCAGTCTTCCAAATACCGGTGGGCCAGCGCACGCTCGTCGCCGCTCGCCTGCGCGAACGCGCCGTTATAAGTTTCCGTGATCCAAGCGTCTTCCGGTCCGGCGTTCTGCTTGGCGACGGTGAGCCAGAACAGCCCCATCGCGGCCTGGCGCGAAATGTCCTGGCCCTTGAACAGCATCGAGCCGAGCAGCGCTTGCGCGCTGCGCTGGCCTTTGAGCGCGGCCAGCCGCAGCCAGCGCGCCGCCTGAATGCCGTCCTTGGGCGTGCCTTGTCCCTGCAGGTAGAGCCGGCCGAGATGATACTGCGCCTCCGGATCGGCAAAATACGAGGCCGCATAGCGAAACATCTCGTGCGCGACGATCGGGTCGGCCTTCACCGCCGAATCCGGAATCCCCTGCAGATAAAAGCTTCCCAGGGCCACGAAGGCGCTGGCGACGAAACGTGCCTGCGGCGTCCCGGGCGGATCGTAGGCATGCGCCTTGGTCAGGTTGCGGAAATATTCGAAGGCCCGCAGCTTGTTCTGATCGACGCCGTCGCCGTCCGCGTACATGCGGCCGAGCTTCCACATGGCGCCCGGCATGCCCTGCTCGGCGGCGTATTCGAGCGCGGTCACCGCCTGGTCGGTCTTGCCGTCGCGCAACGCCTGGGTTCCGGAGCGCAAGGCTTCGATCGGCGTCGGCAGCGAGCGTGGCATGGCGGCCGGCGGCAGCGCGGCCTGCGGGATGGCGCCCGGCGGCCGCGGCGCGACGGCGGATGGCGGCACCGCCGCCAGCGGCGGGGTCGGGCGCCCGACGTCTAGGGATTGCAGGGACGGCCCGGGCGCGGGGACCGCAGGCGGCGCATCGCTGGGCTTGCCGTCGAAGCTCCACGCCGACGACAAGCCGAGCGCAAGCCCGATCAGTCCGATACGCACGGCAACGTCAAATATCCGCATAACACGCCTTCTCGGCCGCTCCGCCGGGATGGGTGACGGCGCCATCGCGCGCCGGTCCCACCTGCTGGGCGTACTTCCACAAATATCCGGAGGTGAACTGGGGCGCCCTCGGCTTCCAGGCTTTTGCCCGGCTCTCGAGTTCCGCCTTCGACAGCTTGACCTCGAGGATGCCCTTGTCGGCGTCGAGGACGATCACATCGCCATCCCGGAGCAGCGCGATCGGACCGCCGACCGCAGCCTCAGGCCCGACGTGACCGACGCAGAACCCGCGGGTGGCACCCGAGAAACGACCGTCGGTGATCAACGCGACCTTGCCGCCCATGCCCTGACCATAGAGCGCGGCGGTGGTCGCCAGCATCTCGCGCATTCCGGGGCCGCCGATGGGCCCTTCGTAACGGATCACGAGCACGTCGCCTTCCTTGTACTTTTTTTTCTTCACCGTCTCGAAGCACGCTTCCTCCCCATCAAAGCAGCGCGCCGGGCCGGTAAATTTCAAGTCCGCCATCCCGGCAACCTTAACGATCGCGCCCCCCGGCGCGAGGTTGCCTTTGAGCCCGACGACGCCGCCGGTGGCGGAGAGCGGCTTGTCGGCGGGACGGACCACGTCCTGGTCCTTATTCCATCTGACCCGCTTGAGGTTCTCGGCCTGGCTGCGGCCCGTCACGGTCATGCAGTCGCCGTGCAGGAAGCCGTGGTCGAGCAAAGTCTTCATCAACAGCGGGACCCCGCCAGCTTCGAACAAGTCTTTGGCAACATAACGGCCGGCAGGCTTCAAATCCGCGATATATGGTGTCCTTTTGAAGATTTCCGCCACATCGAACAGATCGAATTTGATGCCGCATTCGTGCGCGATCGCGGGCAAGTGCAGGGCCGCGTTGGTGGAGCCGCCGGAGGCGGCGACGACCGCGGCGGCGTTTTCCAGAGCCTCGCGGGTGACGATGTCGCGCGGGCGAAGTCCGGCCTTGATCAGGTCGACGATTTTTTCGCCGGCCGTCATGCAGAACGCGTCGCGGATCTCATAGGGCGCGGGCGCTCCGGCCGAATAGGGTAGAGCGAGCCCGATCGCCTCCGACACCGTGGCCATGGTGTTGGCCGTGAACTGGGCGCCGCAGGCGCCGGCGGACGGACAGGCGTTGCGCTCGAGGGTGTCGAGATCGGCGCTCGACATTTCGCCGACCGAGTGTTTGCCCACCGCCTCGAACACGTCCTGCACGGTGACCGGCTGGCCCTTGAAGGTGCCCGGAAGGATCGAGCCGCCGTAGATGAAGATTGACGGCACGTTGAGCCGGCACATCGCCATCATCATGCCGGGCAGCGACTTGTCGCAGCCGGCAAGCCCCACCAGCGCGTCATAGGAGTGGCCGCGGATCGTGAGCTCGACCGAATCGGCGATGACCTCGCGCGAGGGCAAGGACGACTTCATCCCCTCGTGACCCATGGCGATGCCGTCGGTGACCGTGATGGTGCAGAACTCGCGCGGCGTGGCGCCACCCGCGGCGACGCCTTTCTTGACCGCCTGGGCCTGGCGCATCAGCGAGATGTTGCAGGGCGCGGCCTCGTTCCAGCAGGTCGCGACCCCGACGAAGGGCGCGTGGATCTGCTCGCGCGTCAGTCCCATGGCGTAATAGTAGGAGCGGTGCGGCGCGCGCTCGGGACCCTCGGTCACGTGCCGGCTGGGCAGCCTCGCCTTGAGCGTGGTCTTGGCATCCATCGCGGTCTTGATTCCAACCCTGGTCCCCGCGCCCGGCTTGCGTGCGCCGGCCGGCGCAGAAAACGGACGTGGCGCAACGTTTTGCGACAACGTCCGTCTCAGAGAATGGTATGGCCAAAACGCGGCGCGAAGTGACGCCGGAGCGTGTGTGGCAGAAATGTTCTAGACCTGTTGCGGATGCGCCACAGAGTAAGATTCGGTTAGGATAGACGGCCAAGTTGGGGCAGCCTCCGATCTCCGCAGGACGCGCGCCATCCCTTTATTTTCTTGAAAGGAATCGCTGTCAGCCTGGACCTGGCAGGGGCCCCGCGGCCGCCGCATCGCCGCCGTCATAGGGTCCGTGATCGATCTTGCGGCCATGCAACACCGCTGATCACGCAGCCAGGACACGCCATGCCGCACCTGCTCGATCGTCTGCTCCATCGCCAGGTGCCGGCGGCCGATAAGCTGCCGGTCGTCGCTGCGCCGCCGGTGACGCCGGCGGCCGAGCAGGCACAGCAGGCCACCGGGGCCCGGCTCGAGGCCATCCGCGAGACGATGGACCTGCTGGAGGCCGACCTCAGCGCCATGATCCGTGGCGTGCAGGGCGCCGCCAACGCGGTGCACCAGGGCACCCAGTCAGCCGCCGCCGCGCTCGGGGCGATCCGCGAGCGCAGCGAATCGCTCGCCAAGCAATCCAACAGCGCCAAGTGCGACGCCGCCCAGCTCGCCGCCGCCACCGAGGAGCTGGCGAACTCGTCGACCGAGATCAGCCGCCAAGTCAACGATGCCAGTTCCCTGACCGACGAGATCCACCAGGTGGCGTGCGCCGCCGGCCGCAGCCTCGACGGTCTCAAACAGTCCTCGGACGAGATCGGCAATGTGGTGAACCTGATCGCGGCCATCGCCAAGCAGACCAACCTGCTGGCGCTCAACGCCAAGATCGAAGCCGCCCGCGCCGGAGACGCCGGCCGCGGCTTCGCGGTGGTCGCCGACGAGGTCAAGGCGCTCTCGGTCGAGACCCAGCGGGCGACCGAGGAGATCGCGCGCAAGATCGGCAAGCTGCAGCACGATGCGGCCGGCTCGGTCT
The DNA here is from genome assembly GCA_034669045.1 of Alphaproteobacteria bacterium. GTDB lineage: Bacteria > Pseudomonadota > Alphaproteobacteria > Rhizobiales > Xanthobacteraceae > VAZQ01. The sequence goes on along the minus strand of JAXDOD010000087.1, from coordinate 4,308 downwards.
CGGCCATGCGACGCATTTCCGAGGTGGTCGAGACCATCCAGCCGGTATTCGGCGCGGTCGCCGCCGCCGCGGTCGAGCAGACCGCCACCACCAACGAGCTCGCGCGCAACGCTTCGGTCTCCTCGCAATTCGTCACCACGGTGGCCGACGGCGCCGGCGAGATCGAACGCGCGGCGGTGGCCGCGAGCGCCAACAGCAACACGGTCGATCATTCGAGCATGTCGGCGGTGCAGCTCACCTCGGAGCTCAAGGCGCGCTTCGTGATGTTCCTGCGCCACACCGAGATCGGCGACCGGCGCCGTTACGACCGGGTGCCCTGCGAGGTGGCCGTGACGCTGCGTCATGCCGGCGCCACGCTGTGGGGAGAGACCGTCGACCTCTCCGAAGGCGGAACGCTGGTGCGTCCGCGCGACGCCCACCAGTTCCCCAAGGACGCCGTGGTCGAGGCCGCCATCGCCGGCGTCGGGACGTTCGGCGCGCGGGTGGCGAATTCGTCCGCGCAAGGGCTGCATCTCGAGTTCGTGCGCCTCGACGCCGGCGCGCGCGCGGCGCTCGACGCCAAGCTCGCCGCCATCCGCGATGAGAGCAAGGAGTTCATCGCCCGCGCCATCGAGATCGCGTCGCGAGTCTCGGGCACGTTCGAGGACATCGTGTCCAGCGGCAAGCTGGCCTTCGATGCGCTGTTCGACAACAACTATGTTCCGATCGCGGGCACCAACCCGGTGCAGTACCGCACCCGCTTCCTCGACGTGCTCGAACGCACCCTGCCGGCGATCCAGAACCCGGCGCGCGACAGCGACAGGCGCATGACGTTGTGTGCGGCGATCGATCGCAATGGCTACCTGCCGGTCCACCGCCCCGGCCATTCGCAACCGCAGCGTCCCGGCGAGACCGACTGGAACAACAAGAACTGCCGCAACCGCCGCATCTTCGACGATACGGCGCGGCTTGCAGCCGCGCGCAACACGCGGCCCTACCTGATCCAGCATTACCCGCGCCAGCTCGAGGACGAGACGTTTCTGATCCGCTCGGTCTCTGCCCCGATCCGCGTCTTCGGCAAGCACTGGGGCGCGGTCCGGACCATCTACAAGCTCGGGCGCGCGCCCAAGAGCGGCGCCTGATCGCCCGCTCAATCACCGACGGATGCGGTCCCGAACGGCGGGTCGTGAACCGGCACTCGCGACGGCGCAGGACGGCGCCGGTCCCGGCTCGAATTCGACTGCGGCGATGACCTGGACGGCGCGGCCGACGTCGCCGCGGAAGCTCCTTTTCGACAGCCCGCCGGCCTTGTGCACGGCGGCCATCGCCTCCGCCACGGCCAGGTCGGCCGCGGAACGGCTCGATTGCCAGACCCGGTCGAGCGCGTGCATCCCGAGCCCGCATTTGGGAAACGCCTGGCAGCCGGCCGCGCGCATCAGGACCTCGGCATAGCTGGTAGCGGCGCGGACATAGAGAGCCTTGGCGTCCTGGTTGCAGGCCGGCTCTTGATAGCCCCGCGCCCGCAGGATCACCTGCCGGCGAAGCCCGTCGTCGTCGGTGAGACCTGGGCGCTCGGGCGGCGTGGCGACGGCCGGCACGGGAGCCGCCGGCGGCGCCTCCGCGGCGGGCGCTTGCGCGGGAGCGGCCGCGATCGCGACCGCCCGTGCCGGCGACGCACGGAGCCGCGACGCCAGATTGCCGAGGCCGAACCACCAGCCCATCATGAAGGTCGCGGTGAAAACCGCGAGGCCAAGGGCGAGCGTGCGCCATTCCAGCATGGGTGCGAGCGAACCGTTGCGGCGGGTCCGCGACCATAGCCGGCCGGGCTGTAGCCAACGTGAAACGAAACGATGGGACCCGAGCAATTTTGCTAGCATTTGCTTAAACAAGACCGATGCCGAAAGCTCCCCTCCTCCACGGCGATTTCTTTGCCCGCAGCGTCCACCAGGTGGCGCCCGATCTGATCGGCGCGACGCTGGCGTTCCGCGGCATCGGCGGCGTCATCGTCGAGGTCGAGGCCTATCACCACACCGACCCGGCCGCGCACAGTTTCGGCGGGCAGACCGCGCGCAACGCCGTGATGTTCGGCCCGCCGGGCTTCGCCTATGTCTACCGCTCCTACGGCATCCACTGGTGCCTCAATGTCGTGTGCGAGCGCGAAGGCTCGGCCAGCGCGGTCCTGATCCGCGCGCTCGCGCCGACGACGGGACTGGCGGCGATGCGCCGGCGCCGCGCCATCGCGGACGAACGGCTGTTGTGTTCGGGGCCGGGGCGGCTGTGCCAGGCGCTCGGCATCACCGGCGCGCACAACGGCCTCGCCCTCGACCGGCCACCGTTTGCGCTAGCGGCGCGCACGCAGCCTGTGGAGGTGGCGGTCGGCCCGCGCATCGGGATCACCAAGGCGGCGGAGCTGCCCTGGCGTTATGGGCTCAAGGGCTCGCGGTTCCTCAGCAAGCCGTTCAAGCCGTGACGATCACTGATAGGAGATGACGAACTCGCAGCCCGCCGCGGTCGCGACGGTGCGCGTCACGGTCCCGCCCTCCGCGCGGGCCCGCGCGGGCGATGGGAGATCACGCACCCGCCGCGGCAAAAACCCGCGCCGTATCGTAATATTCGTAATACTCGACCGCCTTTCCGTCGCGAAAACGCCAGTAGTCCACCTTCGGCGTCTCCGCCACCAGGCCCGTTCGCTTATTGCGCCACGCGGTCGATCCACGCATGAACACCGCATCGCCCTGCGCCACGAACTCGTCGACCGTGTAGTGGATCATCTCCCAGTCTGCGAGCAGGCCGTCGAAATAGCCACGGAGCGCCTGGCGATTGTTGTAATTTGCCGCGAACGTCATCGCGGGCGCGCCCTGGGCGATCGAGCCGAACTTGATGTTGTCGTCGCAAATCGTCATCCAGTGGTCGACGCTGCCGCCGCGGCTGTCATGCCAACGGCGGTAGGCGTCCTTGAGTACGGTGATATTGGCGGATTCGTTCGGCATGCACTGCCCTCCCTGAGAATGGACGGGAAATGGTGACGCATGGCCGCCAGGGTTGCAATACAGGCGAGCGAGATCGGCCCACCTCCTGTCACTCGACGTTGACTTCGAACAGCTCCGCTGGCGTCACCACGCGCGGCGCCAGGCCCTGTTCGTGCACGAAGCGGCCGATCGCCTCCCAGGTCGGACGGTTGGGCTCGAGGCCGTAGGCCCAGAAATCCTTGCCGAACACGCGCCATGCCTCCTCGACATGGTCGATCAGCCAAGGCAGCGCGAGATGCAGCGCGTCGGTGTCGTAGAGACCGTCGACCGCGATCGCCTTGGCTTCCGCGAACGCCTTGTAGATGCTGTTCGCCACCCACGGGTGCTCGCGATGCACATCCTCGCGCACGACCACCGTGTGCATGATCGGCAGGATTTTTGTGCGCTCGTAGTAGTCGCGCTCGATTTCTTTGAAGTTGGGAAACAGCCGGGTGATCTTGGGCGACCCGTCGAGAAACAGGTTCGGGATATAGAGCGAGAGCAGCGCGTCGAGCTCGCCCGCCGCGAACATCTTTTCCAGGGTCTGGCCGCCGGAGAGGAAATCGAGCTTGATCGTGTCGGGCAGGTTGAGCGGGATGAGCGGCGGCTCGACGAAGGTGTTGAGCCCGCCCATGAACCAGTGCATGTCCTCCGACTTGACGCCGTAGTCGTGCTGCAGGAAGCCGCGCATGAAGCAGAGCCCGGTCGAGCTCCACTGCGAGGTGCCGACGCGCTTGCCGCGCAAATCCTCGGGCTTGTTGATGCCGGCGCCGGCGCGCACGTAGATGCAGGAATGGCGGAAGATTTTCGACAGCGCGACGGGCACCGCCACGAACGGGCAGTCGCCGCGCGCCTTGAGCGTCGTGTAGGAGGCCAGCGAGAGCTCGGAGACCTGGAACTCCTTGTGGTCCAGCATGCGCTGGAAACTCTGGCGCGGGCGCAGCACCTTGATGTCGAGATCGATGCCGTCGGGCTTGACCCGGCCGTCCATCAGCGGGCGGGTGCGGTCGTAGTCCCAGCACGCGAGCGTCAGCGTGAGATTGGCCATCGTCCCCCCATTCAACCGCAGCGGCTAGAGCACATTCAGTTTCCTTGAAACTGAACGTGCTCTAGTGTCCCGATTCCGAAGTTCGCATCATTGTGCGGCACCGTCGTTTGCGAACTTCGGAATCGAAGGACACTAGCAACTTATTGATCTAGAGCATTCCCCGGTCATGATGAAGCATATCCTGCGTGAGCGAGGTAGTTGGCGCATTCGTTGGGTGTGAAGGCGGTGAGGACGTTGGCGATGGCGTCCCAAAGTGAGTCTCTTGTTCGGGCG